>WOYV01000050.1 GCA_011620585.1 Draconibacterium sp. | reverse complement strand
TCGAAAAGGAAAGTTGCCATAATTTACGATTGTGGCGCAAAGATAATATGATTTTCAATAAGCCACAGATTGAATAAAAGTGGGAATAGTGTATTTTTGGAAAACTTTAAACGAATGACTACACCCGGAATTTTGCAAAAAAAAATAGGATTTTCGAATGTGGCGCTTATTGTCAACGGCGCCAATTCCATTTTGGTTGATACAGGTGTGCGCGGCGGAATGAAAAAACTTCGGATATTGTTTCGCGAAGCCGGAATTGCAGCGGAAGACATCCGTTTGATCATTCTCACCCACACCCATTACGACCACACCGGCAACCTGCAAAAAATGGTTAAGTTGAGCGGGGCAAAAGTACTGGTACATAAAAATGAATTCGAAAATCTGAAAACAGGGTTCACACCTATTCCCGACGGGCAGGGAAAATATTCGGGATTTATTACAAGGCTGGGTAAGAAAGTTTATCCTTCGTATGCGTCTCCCAGAGCATTTACAGCCGACCTGATAAACTCCGGCGAATTTGACCTGAAAGAATACAGCATTGATGGGAAAGTTATCTCTACTCCCGGCCATACCAGCGGTTCACAATCAGTTTTACTGGGTGATCAACTTATTGCAGGCGATACTTTTCTGAATTTGAATAATGGAAGGATTTTTCCACCTTTTGTAAACGAACCACGTTTGTTACTTGAGACCTGGGAAAAGCTGTTTCAACTGAAAATCAAAACGGTTTATCCGGGGCATGGAAAACGATTTAACATTGAAAAAGCTTATTCCGACTACGAACGCTGGAAAAAGAAACTGGAAAATTAAACTTGATCTCTTTTTATTGAATGGTGAAAGTAGTCTCCCCGATCTCGTTGCCATCGGCAAATAAATTCACAGTGTAGGCGCCGGGCATCAGTTCAGGCTCGTTGGTATTATCCCAGAAAATAGCTACCGGAAGATCTTTGCCTTCGTAAACCACCTCGCGCATAGCCGAATACTGAATTTTGAGATCCTCAAACTGAAATAAATCGTTCGACGACTTGCTCATCAACAACTGGTCGGGGCGCATAATACGTGCGTATATACTTTTAGCTCCGCGTTCGGCGGCCAGGTTTTGCCCCAGCACAAAATAGATGCGGATTTTTTCGGTCCGTTTGGCAAACTTGGTTTCTTTACTTCTTGAATTTAAAGGTTCAGCTATCAATTCACGCGCTTCGAGTTTAGAAGCAATTTTCAGGTCCTGGCTCAAGCGTTTCTTCTCCTCGTTCAATTGCTGATTTTTTTGTTCCACCTGTTTGTATTGCTGTTTCACCTCAAGGTTTTCAGCCATCAACTGTTCGTTCCTGCGGTTCAGCGAGTCGATCTGTACTACAAAATCGCGCATGATCCCACGTAAGGTTGTAACCTGTTTCTGGTAGTCGTTAATTTTCGAGACACTCACCTTTTTGGTTTGTTCAACTTCTATTAACAAGTCTTTTACCTTGGCCTGCGCTACAAACAGTTGTTCGTTCAAGGTATCATTTTCGGTTTGCATCGAATCGTAACTGGCAGCAATTTGGGTAAGTTGAAACTGGATAGAATCCTTTTCCGCACCCATTTCTTTCATCACAGCACTGTGTTCTCTCCGTTGCATAAAAAACAAAACAACCACGGCAAGCAAAATCACTGAAAGGGCAATGACAATGATATTATTCCTGAGGTCCTTTTTCTTGTGAGCCTTGTTTATTTCGTTGTCCATGTTTTGATTCTCCCGATATTAGTATTGCGACAAATTTAATAATCTTTTATGCGGGGTCAAATTACTCATCCTACTATTTCTGGATTGTTTCAACTGGGAAGATAAGGAAAATGATCCCCAAGTCGAAATTCAGGACTTCCTCCTATTAAATTCGTGCTATCGATATGATAAAGTTCAACAAATCACATCAAACCCATAATCTATATTTACCGTTACCCTTATCAAAACGAATGAGCAAATAAAAGGTCTGAATAAATCTAAATAAGCAAATTCTTACTTTTACAAAAAACTTAAACATGGGAAAACGCAGGCCTGAGTTCAGAATGTACAGCTACGGAAAATACAGCAAATGGGACCGTGAAAGCCGGGAGATTCAAAAATTACTTGATTTCACAACCGAAATAGAGGCTGAAACCGGAACTGAATTTGGCTATGTACTGCACATTAAAAACGGCAAAGGCGAAACCATCGAATTTACGATCGATCATCCGCCATTTAAGAATATACACGGCGAACCGGAACCCCCTTTTCCCGGAGAACAGTTTATACGTACCAACGATTTTAAGTTTTATCTTGGCGATTGTGTGTGGGAGCCCCTTGAAGATAAGCTCGGGAAATGGGAACTCAGCGCCTGCTACCGTGGGCAAATGGTGGCCCAAAAAATATTTATTTTGAAATAACCAGGCTTAAACGGCTACTTTTTTTACTTCTGCCGAAAGTTTTTCAAGCGCGGTGTCGGCAGCGGTAAGCATTTTCGAAACCAGATCTTTATAAAACGCCTTCACCACTTTTGGATTATCTTTTCCGTCGGGGTGCATGGCACGCAAACGCAATTCGCGATGCGCCTGAACAATTTCTGCAGCGATCTTATACACGGCTTCCTTATCAATTTTTGAGTTATACTCGAGCACATAAAAACAATCGCTCAATGCCAGCGACATAACCAGATCGATATCCTTTTTCAGGTTTCTTCTACTTGCCATATTCTTGAATTAAAAAGTTAACTAAACTTACAAATTTTAGTGGGATAAATAACAAGCCCAACATTAGTTCATGTTCCCTCCGCCAATGTTGTTTCCCGGCTTGAACATGCTGTTTTGTTGCTCGTTTTGTTGTTCTTTACGCGCTTTTTCTTCGGCTTCCTTGCGTTTCTTTTCCTCGAGTTCCTTGTCCACTATATTTTTCACGAAAGTCATATCCGGGGTAACATCCCACTGGTGGGTCTCACTCCAGTTCGAGCGCAATTTGATCACCTCGTTCACATAGGCCACCCGCTCGGGTTGAATTTTATCCTGGTAACTTCCGGGGTCCCATTTCCCGTTGTTATTGGTATCGTAAATAACCTTCACCTTGTATTTTTCGGGTGCCAGCAGGTTAAACGTAATGTTTTCATCTGCCGAAAAGAAGGTTTGTCTGATCACACTTTCCTGATCGTCGTTTTTTAAGAGTTGTAATATCATTGGGCCTTGTACATTGCTGAATGCAAAGGTCAACGAGCCGTAATAATCTTCTTCGCGCGTTTTGAAACTACGTGAAAAGGCCTTGCTCGAAATTCCGTAAATATTCACAGATGCAGCCGAATCTATCACAAAAGTATACTCTGTTTCGGGCTCCCAATCATACGAAATCTGATAGCTGCGAAACACATTTACGTCCTCTGAAAGTTGAAAAGGAAGGGGTGTTTTTAAGGTATCGCCTTTTAGATAAAGATGGATCATGCGGGTATCTATGGATGCTACCGGTTCGGGAGAAGTCAGGGTTATATTTCCGTTCAGTTCCATTGTACCTGACAAGGAAATCGTCCAGTTAAACTGTGGAGTTTCCTTCACTTCCGGTTCCTCTTCGTTGCGTTTGCGACTCTTTTTCTCATCAACTTTCGGGTCCGAATATTTCATCAGCAGCGTATCCTTGTAAACAAATGGTTGCCGCATCGAGTCGAGCATAAAGTACGATAACTCCATAAACAACGAATCGTAACGGGCAATGGTTGTGTCGGTTATCCAAAGTGTCAGCGAATCCATATTCGGATTAAATTCTTTTAGGTTCCAATCCGCTTTTTCATGTCCAAGCAGTTTGATATCGAAAGCGTCTTCAACCGACTCGTTAAACAAGAAAACACATTTGTAGCGCGTTTCACGGTCGGAGGTTTCGATGTATTGCTCAAAAATATCTTCGGTAAAATAGCGTAAGTACACCGGATCGGGATAAAAATGTGTATGTCCCAAAACCAGGAGCGAATCAACACCTTTAACAAGCGTATCGAGATTTTCATGAAATTCGGCACGCGGAACGATAAGGTCATCCACGAAAGCTATTTCTTCAGCGCCTTCATTGTATTTCAAATCGTTATTCAAATCGTTCAGCGCGAAAAGATGGTACTCGCCGGCAGCAATATTATCGATCATAAAAAGTCCCTGTTCGTCGGTTTTCGCAATGTAATTGGGAATTACCTTAAAAACTGCAGAATCGTGCAGGTTGCTTTGCAGCAATACCAAAGCTTTCTCCAAAGGCTCGAGGTTGAACGCATTAATCACACGTCCGGCCACCCTAAGCGAATCATAATCGGGCCCGGTGCTAAACGAGAATCTTAAATTTTCAAGCGGGTTTTTTTCGTTGTTATCCACTACCGAGTTCTTGAAATCGAGCGAGTAGGTAGTGCTGTCTTTTAAATCTTCATTAAACTGAATAATCAGCGTTTTTGATTTGGTGCGGATGGTGGGCCTTTTTGTGAGCGGTGGCGAAATAACCAGCGTTTCCGAAATTTCGTCGGGAAGAATATATTCACTAAAAGTCAGCCGAACTTCTTTGCCGTCGTAATTTAAAGCGCGAAGTTCGGGACTGGTATTTACCAACTCCGGAGGAATAGTGTCTTTTAATCCGCCGGTTGGCATCCCAATATTGGCACACGACGAAATAATCGTGATCCAGGCCAGGGTGGCAATTATAAGTAAAGGTGTTTTTCCCTTCGGTTTCATATACTCTAATAAAATACTTGGCCTTTTGCGTTATCACGCTTAGCACACTTTAATTTATCAGCTTCAAAATTGGTTTACAAACATACAAATTCCTGCTAACTCTTCATGTTATCGATTGTTAAATCAACAAGACAGCATGGCAATTGTATGCCTCCGAATAATTTCGGAACAATGGGTAGGTGAAAGAACATGTTTTTGCAGACACCGATAATAAAATAGGGAGCCTTTACACAAACAAGAGATTCTATAATCCGATTGATAACTTTTTTAATAAGAATTTGGAGGTGCAAAAACAAGCGACGGATAATAATGTTAACTTGGAATTTAAATTTAGAAAACGCCATGGCAAAAAAGAAAAAGAAGAATAACGGACCAAAAATACAGAAAGCACATACTTTTAATAAGAAGAAACTAAAAAACGCAATCCTTTCAAGCCTTTATGAAGATCCGGGCAAAACGGTGAATTACCGCCAGCTTGCCGGCACTTTGGGTGCAAAAGATTCAGAAACACGCCGATTAATCAACGTGGCGCTGGAAGAACTTGCCGATGATGGCTACCTCGACACAGTGGCACGCGGAAAATTCAAGCTGAAAACAAAAACAGGTACTGCCACCGGAACAATCGATATGCAATCACAGGGTTTTGCCTATGTGGTGAGCGACGAACTCGAAAGGCCGATCATAATTTCATCGCGCAACCTGCAGCATGCCATGCACGGCGACAAGGTGCGGATTAACGTTTTTGCACGTCGAAAAAAACATGACTTAGAGGGCGAAGTCATTGAGATTATTGAACGTGCCAAATCGGTATTTGTCGGAACGGTACAGTTATCGCGTAACTTTGCCTTCCTTACCCCTTCCGGAAAAAGCAGTTTCGATATTTTTATTCCAAAAGAAAATCTGAACGGAGCCAAAGACGGTCAAAAAGCAATTGCTGAAATTACAGACTGGCCTGCCAATGCCCGAAATCCTTTCGGAATAATAAAAGAAGTTTTGGGCGATACCGGTAACAACGATGCCGAAATGCATGCCATCCTTGCCGAGTTCGAACTACCCCATCATTTCCCCGAAAATGTAGATAAGGCAGCCGAAAAAATACCGCTCGAAATTCCGGAAGAAGAAATCAGGAAACGCCATGATTTTAGGAAAGTAACCACTTTTACGATCGACCCGGCAGATGCCAAAGACTTTGACGATGCACTTTCGCTTGCCAGGCTCGAAAACGGAAACTGGCAAGTGGGCGTGCACATTGCCGATGTAACACATTATGTCCGCCCCAACTCGATAATAGAAGACGAAGCCCGGCAACGGGCTACTTCGGTGTACCTGGTCGACCGCGTGGTGCCAATGCTGCCCGAACGCTTGTCGAACGGCGTTTGCTCGCTCCGCCCGCACGAGGAAAAATTGTGTTTCTCGGCGGTTTTCGAATTGAACGAGCAAGCCGATATCCTAAAACAATGGTTTGGAAAAACCGTCATTTTTTCCGACCGGCGATTTGCTTACGAAGAAGCCCAGGAAATCATCGAAACCGGTAAAGGCGATTTTTCAGAAGAACTGCTCACTTTAAACGATTTGGCCGTAAAACTTCGCGAAAAACGATTTAAAAGTGGTTCGATTGCGTTCGACCGCATCGAATTAAAGTTTGAGATCGACGAAAATGGTAAGCCCCTTTCGGTATATTTTAAAGAGGCTAAAGAGTCGAACAAACTCATCGAGGAATTTATGCTGCTCGCGAACAAACGCGTAGCCGAACGAATAGGCGATGTAGGAGATCCTAAAAAAGCAAAAACTTTTGTTTACCGGATTCACGACAAACCCGACCCCGATAAGTTGGTTTCGTTTAACACTTTTATTAAACGTTTTGGATATGGCATTCAGTTGAGCACACCCAAGGCGATTGCCACTTCGCTAAACAGCCTGCTGAACCATGTAAAAGGAAGAAGCGAACAAAATGTGGTGGAAACACTGGCCATCCGTTCGATGGCGAAGGCCGAATATTCGACCCGGAATATTGGACACTACGGACTTTCGTTTGAGTACTACACCCATTTTACCTCCCCAATTCGTCGTTACCCCGACATGATGGTTCATCGCTTGCTCGAAAAATACCTCGATGGTGGAAGATCGGCCAACGAACAGAAATACGAAGAACTTTGCAGGCATTCATCCGACATGGAAAGCCGGGCTGCCAATGCCGAACGCTCTTCGGTGAAATACAAACAGGTTGAGTTTATGCAGGATCATGTTGGGAAAATCTATCCTGGCGTGATTTCGGGCGTTACCGATTGGGGTGTTTATGTAGAACTGGAAAACAAAATTGAAGGCATGATCCCGGTCTCGGAACTCGACGATGATTTTTACATCTTTGATGAGCGCAACTATGCACTGGTGGGCAGGCATACCCACAAAACCTATCCGCTGGGAATGCCTGTACACATAAAAGTGTGGCGTACCAACCTCGAACGTAAACACCTTGATTTCAGGCTGGCCAAGCCGGAAGACAATAGCTCTTTCGAATAAAATAAGCATAAAAACCAAGTAATTAAAAGGTTTTTGCGAGGATTTATCGTTTATCGTCTGCAAAAGTTTAAAGTTCAAAAATGCTTTGCGGGTGAAATATTTAGTTATATTTGTCTATACTTTATGATAAAATTCAGATCATGCAGGAAAATGGCAAAAACGGCAATAAAAAGGATGCGAACCGTGAAAACATTCTAAAAATTGCCCGTGAGATCTTCAGTAAATACGGTTTTAAAAAGACAACACTCGACGACATTGCCAACGCCGTCCGAAAAGGGAAAAGCTCACTTTATTATTATTTCAGCAGCAAGGAAGACCTGTTCCAGGCTGTCATTATGAAAGAAGTAGAGATTTTGGCCCGCGAACTTGAAATTGTAATCAACCGAAATACCGATCCGGTAGATAAATTGCGCGATTATATTATTACCAAACTGGCAACATTCCGGAACCTGGCCAATTTTTACCACGCCATTGAAAACGATGTTACCGCCGTAGGTTTTATCGATGGGGTAAAAATGAAATACGAACAGGACGAAATCAGGATGATCAAACGCATCCTCATCGAAGGCGTTCGTAAAAACGAATTTGAGATTTACGATTTCAACCTGGTTGCCATTGGAATTACCACCGCAATAAAAGGATTGGAAATGCCGCTTTCGGCCGGAAATTATGGCAATGTCAACCTGGAACGCAGCGTGGACACAATTCTGAAGATTATTTGCTACGGCATCATGAAACGCTAAAAACCAATAAAATACTTTTCGATTGCCCCAGTTTTCTGATACTCTTTTTCAAAATCAGTTATTATTCTCGTTTTGACCGTTTGAACCAATCATCCCATTTCTGAATTTCGATACCTTCGCAAAAGGCTCATGCATCGCTTCATGGCTGAAAATCGGGCTAAAAAATGCGTATGCTTTTCTTATATTGTAATTTTCCTGCAATTAATTGTCTAACGGATTAAACGATTTGAAGCTAGATAAGTCCAAGACATTGTTTAATTAAACAGAAAATACGCTGTGCAAATACGAATCGAAAATCTGAACAAAATTTACAAGGGAGGCAGCTATGCCATTAAAAACCTCAACCTCGAGATTCCACAAGGAATGTTCGGACTGTTGGGGCCTAATGGAGCCGGGAAATCGACCCTGATGAGAATACTGGTTACACTAATGAAACCTACCAGTGGAAAAGTGTATTTCAACGATTATGAACTCTCGAAACACCGTCGGGAAATTCGATCGATGCTGGGTTACCTGCCACAGGATTTTAGTTTCTTCTCGAAATTGAAAACGTACGAATTTCTCGATTACGCCGCACGTCTGTCGGGAATGAAAAATGGAGCTGCACGCCGCACCGCTGTTGAGCAGATGTTGGAGGAAGTGGGACTTTTTGAAGCCCGCGACCGAAATGCAAACAAACTTTCGGGAGGGATGAAACGACGGCTCGGTATTGCACAGGCCCTTATTAACAATCCGAAAGTGATAATAGTAGATGAACCGACCACTGGCCTCGATCCCGAGGAACGTATCCGTTTCCGGAATCTTTTATCAACGATTAGTGACCGCGACGTTATCATCATTCTTTCAACACACATCGTAGGAGATATTTCAAGTACCTGCCACAACATGGCATTGCTAAACCAGGGAAAACTGGCTTTTACGGGCGCACCTGAAGAACTGGTGAAAGAAGCGGAAGGAAATGTTTGGCAAATACTGGCTACCGAAAAAGAATACCTCGAGATCAACGAAAAATACCCTGTTATTTCTACCATCCCTATCGACGGTGGATGGGAAGTACAAGTGGTAGCGCCCGAAATCAACGGTTATCAGGGCAAACAGATTGCCCCCAACCTCGAACATGCCTATGTGCATTTTATGGAAAATAAACTAAACCAATGGTCAAACGCCTAAAGTTCTTAAAATGATTTCATTACACAATATTTTTTCTATAGCAAAATACGAACGCAAAACCTTGTTCCGTAGTTGGTTTTTCCGCATTTTCAGTATCCTTTCGTTACTTGTTCTTTTTGGAATGAACTTCGGAATGGTCATCGAAGGCGGTGGCGGCGAAGGCTGGGCTATTCGCGCCATCCCAAGTGCTATTCCGTATTTTAACCTTTTAATACTTAACGTGGCGCAAGCCGTGATTGCGGTATTTCTTGCCTCCGACTTTTTGAAACGGGATAAAAAGCTCGACACAACCGAAGTAATTTACATGCGTTCGATGACCAACGGCGAATATGTGATCGGGAAAACACTGGGCAACATGCAGGTGTTCATGATCCTGAATATTGCCGTTGTAATTATGGCGCTTATTTTCAACTCACTTGCACAGGGAACCAACATCGACTGGATTTCTTACGGGGTATATCTTTTGCTAATCAGTATCCCAACCCTGGTCTTTATCATGGGACTTTCGTTTTTACTTATGAGTGTGATCAGAAACCAGGCCATTACTTTTGTTTTGGTGCTCGGCTACATTGGAATAACTCTCTTTCTACTACAAGCCAAATTCTACTACATTTTCGATTACATGGCTTTCAATATTCCGATGTTGAGCTCCGACATTGTGGGATTTGGAAACCTCGAGGTAGTACTAATCCACCGCGGTATGTATTTCGGACTTGGCGCCGGTTTTGTTTTTCTGACTATATTCCTGCTGAAGCGCTTGCCGCAATCAGAGGCAATGACCTACATTTCGCTGGTACTGAGCATCATTTTTATTGGAGGGGCAGGTTATCTGGGCTACGAGCACATTCACACTTTTAAGGCGAATGAGAAGCTCCGGGCCGAAATTGTTGAACTGAATAATAAATACGTCGACGAAGTTGTTCCGGCCATCTTATCCAATAATTTGTCGGTCAATCATCAGGGCGAAACCATCAGCGCTACTTCCGAATTAACCATTCTGAACGACAAGAATGCAACACTTTCGAAATTGGTTTTCAACCTTAATGCAGGACTCGAAGTAAAAGATGTAAAGTTTAACGGAAACACCATTCCCTTCCTTCGCGATAAACACCTGATCATACTTTCAGATAATGTTAATCTGCTGCCAGGCGATTCTGCCAAAGTCGGTTTTTCCTACTCAGGCAGCATCGACGAAAATTATTGTTACCTGGATATTGAAGAAGAAGCCCGGCTCGAAAAATACGGACAGTTTGTGTTGAATGTCGACAAACGATATGCCTTCATCACGCCCGAATATGTATTACTTACCAAGGAAGCCAACTGGTATCCGAATACAGGGGTTACCTACAGTTCGAAAAACGTGAAATGGCACCATCCGCAATTTGTAAAATACTCGCTTAAGGTAAAAACTCAGCCGGGTTTGCAAGCCGTTTCGCAAGGTACAATTAGCGAAGTTTCTTCCGGGGAATTTGCGTTTAACAGTAGTACCCCGCTTACCCAGGTTTCGCTGGCCATCGGTCATTACAAACAAAAAAGCATGACCCAGAAAGACTTCGAATACGGAGTTTGGTATCTCGACGGTCACGATTATTTCTCCAACCAGTTCCCCGAATCGAAAGATACGCTGGGAAGTATCATCAGCGAACGTTTCGAAGATTTTAAACGCATTTACAATCTCGATTGCAGTTCGCATCGAATTTCACTGGTCGAAGTTCCTGCCCAATTTAAAACCTACGAACGAATGTGGACCTCGATCCAGGAAGCTATTCAGCCCGAACAAGTGCTAATCCCTGAAAAAGCCTATATTTTTCGCGAAGGCGATTTCGAAAAACAAAAAGACCGCGTGGGTCGTTGGCGCCGGGGCGATCAGGGCGAAATGACTGATCAGGACAAGGAGCTTCGCGTACTTGAAGGTTTTGTCCGGCGTTTTACTGAAGAAAACGACGAAGACCGGGATTTCTCACGCGGACAGATGACTGTTACTCAGAAAGCCAATCCATACTTCATATTCCCAATGTTGTATAATTTCCAAAACAACATCCAATCAGACAAATGGCCGATCACCAACCGTGTTTTTGAAGCCTACCTGAAAAGCCAGTCGGTTGATATGCGTTCGATTTTTATGAGTAGTATGAATGGCGAAAGCGAAGACGTACTGGCAAATATCGCATTGCAGGATCAAACTTTTGAAGAAATTCTGGCCGACCCTGAACAAATTGAAATTGTCGACAATGTGATAAAACTCAAAGGCGATGTGCTGTTCTCGTTGGTTCAGTGGAAAGCCGGACAAAAAGAATTTGAAGATTTTCTGCGAAAAGTTCTGAGTCAGAATAAATTCAAAAATATTTCTTTTGAAGAATTCGATAAACAAATAAACGACGAATTTGGCATCGATCTGGTTCCGATCATGGACGAGTGGTTCAAGGAAAAATCGCTGCCAGGTTACCTGATTTCGCCTTTCAAAGCGGTTAAAGTTAAAAGTGGCGATGCCATGAAAACCATGGTTAGCCTGAAAGTGACCAACTTCTCGAATGTAGACGGGTTGGTGAAGCTTTCGTTCCGAATGGGCGGCGGTGGCGGACCCGGAATGGGTGGCGGCAGACCCGGAATGGGTGGCGGCGACGATGTAATCGATAACCTTATTTTCCTTGATGCCCATCAAACCAAAGATTTGAGTTATGTACTGGATGGCGATCCGCGAATGGTTATCCTGAATACCATGACCTCGAAAAACATACCACAAACCATGCTTGAGTTCTTCCGTGATATTGAAGAAGATCCGAAAGCAAAACCATATGCCGGCGAAACCGTTTCCGATGTTCCCGTACAGCTAAAACAGCCTAACGAAATTGTGGTCGACAACGAAGATCCGGAGTTCCACATAACTGAAAACAAAAACGTAAGTTTACTTGAAAAACTGATTGTTACCAAGGAGGAAAAACAACAACGTTACCAGGGGATCAACTGGTGGAGACCGGCAACCAGCTGGACTGCCATTACCAATACTGAATTTTACGGGGAATATGTACGGTCGGCTTATTATATTAAGGGTGGCCAAGGCGACCAGGTAGCTACCTGGAATGTACCGCTAAGCAAAGCCGGTTATTACGATGTATTTTACCACCTGTACAAAATGCGTCCACGTGGCCGCGACGGCCAGGAAGAAAAAGGAAATTACAATTTTACGATTTATGGCGACGATGGACCGGAGGGAGCAACGCTCGATGTTCAGAATGCCGAAAACGGCTGGATGCACCTGGGATCATACTACTTCGCACCTGACACAGCCAAAATCGAACTTTCGAATAAAACAGAACTACGCATGGTATTTGCCGATGCCGTAAAACTGGTTGAACTGTAAACAATCAAAAAATCTCAAATAATGGAAATTACTAAATTCAAACTGATCCGGAGTATTGCTCTTGTCTTGCTATTTATGGGGGCCGGAACTCTGGTTGTTCAGTCGCAGGACGCTTTAACTCTTGACAAAGCCCTGGGTGTTGCACAAACAACGAGCCCCGACTTGCAGCAATCGTTGCTAAATCTTGAGCGTTATCAGAAGAACCTTGAAGCACAACGTGCTGCATTAAAATCAAGATTCTCGCTCGAATTAAATCCGATTGATTACAGCAACCAGCGTCGATTTGATACCAGGGTTTCGGAATGGTATACCAACGAGAATATCCAGTCGAATACCGTATTCACTATATCTCAACCAATCTTACCTACCGATGGGACTATCTCATTAATCAATGAATTTGGCTGGCGAAACAGTAACTCAACGTTGTCGACTACGCAGACCGAAAGTCAGGTTTTTTATAACAATCTGTACCTGAACCTGAACCAGCCCCTGTTTACATACAATCGTTTAAAACTACAGCTGAAACAACTCGAATTGAGTTTGGAGAACGCCAACATTAGTTATGCTATGCAGCGTTTGAACCTCGAAAAAAATGTTACTCAGTTCTTTTATAACGTGTACATGTCGCAAATGGATATGAACATTGCACGCGAAGAATTGACCAATACACAAAAGAGCTACGATATTATCGTAAATAAAGTGGATGCCGGCTTGGCCGCCAAGGAAGAATTGTACCAGGCCGAACTAAACCTTTCCACTGCTAAATCAACAGTGCAAAATAATGAGGTATCTTTTGAGAATGCCAAAGACCAATTAAAACTTTACCTGGGGATGGACCTCGACGAAGACATTATGATCCTGGCCGATGTAAGCGCCAATCCTGTTCCCGTTGATTTGGATGTTGCCATCAACACCGGGCTCGAGGCCCGGATGGAACTTCGTCAACGCGAAATCGACATCGAAAACAGTCAGTTCAGTCTGATTGAAACCAAATCTCTCAACGAGTTTAAAGGTGAAGTAAACCTGAGAATGGGTATCACCGGCGATGATAAGGTCCTCAGAAATATTTATGATCAGCCAACACAAAGCCCCTCGGTGGCATTAAGCTTTAATATCCCGATTTTCGACTGGGGCGAAAAGAAAGCGCGAATTGCCGCGGCACAGGCCGACATCAAGTCGCAGGAATTAAATTTTTCGGAACAGAAAAAACAAATTGTAGTCGATATTCGCCAGGTATACCGTAACCTGCAAAACCAATTAAATCAAATAGAAATTGCGAAGCAAAACGAGCGAAATGCCCAGCTAACCTACGAGATCAACCTCGAAAGATATCAAAACGGCGACCTTACCGGTATGGATCTTAACTTGTATCAAACACAACTTTCGCAAAATAAAATTGCCTATAGCCAGGCACTTATTAATTATAAAATCGAATTGTTAAACATGAAAATTCAGTCGCTGTACGATTTCGAGAAAGGCGAAAAAATCCTGCCAAACGAGTTGTACCTGAATGAAAAGAAAAAATAAACCAGCAAAATCTTATCACAATGAAAAATATAAAATTGCTTTTCCTGGCGCTAATTGTTATGGCCGCAGTATCGTGTAACAATCAGCAAGCGTCTGAATCGGCCGATCTCGCGGTTCCGGTTTCAGTAGAGAACGTTAAACTAAAAAGTATCCAGCAGTATATTACCACCACCGGAACAGCCAAAGCCCGTTCCGAAGCAGAGCTTTTTTCGGAAATCGAAGGAAATTATTTTCTACAGATAAATCCAAAAACCGGGAAAAAATTCAAGCTGGGCGACCGTGTCAACAAAGGACAAGTGATCGTTAAATTTGAAAACGACGAATATTACAACGGGCTAAACCTCGACTCGAGAAAATTGAATCTCGAAATTTCGGAACAGGAATACGAAAAACAACAATCGTTGTATGAAAAGGGAGGCGTTACTTTACGTGAACTTCGTAACTCGGAAGTTTCGAAAATCGATGCACAGTACAGTTACGAAAACGCTCAGATACAATTAGCAAAAATGCAGGTATTGGCGCCTTTCCCCGGAATTATTGTTGAGCTGCCATACTACACCGGGGGTGTACTGGTATCGGCCGGACAAAGCATGGTAAAACTAATGGCTTACGACCAGATGTATGTTGAAATTAATTTACCTGAAAAAAATATTTCGGAAGTAAATGTTGGACAAGACGTATTAATTACCAGTTACACATTAACTGAAGACACATTGCTGGCGCATGTTACCGAACTGTCGCCGGTTATCAGCAACGAAACCCGTACCTTCACAGGCAAACTGCAAATTGAAAACCCCGACCTAAAACTCCGTCCCGGAATGTTTGTCAAAGCCAGCATAATAACTGCTCAAAAAGACAGCGTCGTGGTGATCCCGCGTGATGTGATCATGTCGGGCTCTCGTGGTAAATATGTATTTGTGGTAGGTAGGAACAGTGCTGCCGACGACCGCAGAATTACCACCGGAATTTCGAACGACGACGAAATCGAAGTCGTGGAAGGATTGGGTCCAAACGATCGTTTGATTATTAAAGGATTCGAAACACTCCGCGACAACTCGAAAGTGAAAGTAATTATGTAGGCCGGTAACCACAAGAAGTACAGATCATGAAGAAATTAACGCAGTTTTCTGTCAACTATCCTGTTACCGTACTAATGGTGGTGCTGGGCGTTCTGCTCCTGGGCTACATTTCTTACGACAAACTGGGTGTTGACCTCTTTCCCGACCTGAACTCGCCCCGCATTTTTGTGGAGGTGACCTCGGGCGAACGACCCCCCGAAGAAATGGAAAAACAATTTGTCGAAAACATCGAAGCATTGGCCATTCGCCAGTCGGATGTGGTGCAGGTAACTTCCATTTCGCGTGTTGGATCGGCACAAATTACGGTTGAATACGCCTGGAACAAGGACATGGACGAAGCTTTTCTGGATTTGCAAAAAGCATTGAATACCCTTACCCAGAACTCCGAAATTGATGAACTTAAAATAACACAGCACGACCCGAATACCACACCTGTGATGATTATCGGGCTTACTCATGACGAGATCAAGGATATGAACGATCTCCGGAAAGTGGCCGAGAATTACATCCGAAACGAACTGGTTCGCCTCGAAGGTGTAGCCGAAGTGGAACTTACCGGGCAGGAAGAAAGCGAGATTATTATTGAAACCGACGCATACCGGCTCGAATCCCAGAACCTGTCGATGGATGAAGTGGCCACGCGTATCCAGAACTTCAACCGGAACGTTTCCGGTGGACGGATCAGCGACATGGGAATTCAGTATATTGTAAAAGGTGTTTCGATGCTGCAAAGCGTCAAAGATTTCGAAAACCTGATTGTTGGGTACAAGGCAGTACGAACAGAAACTTCTGCTACTCCAAACGGACGCAGCATTGAAATGGCTCCGGTTTATTTAAGAGATGTATCCTCTATAAAGGTGGGGAACAAAGAACCCGAAAACATTGTGCACATCAACGGCGAACGTTGCATCGGGCTTGCCATTTATAAAGAAACAAAATACAACACTGTAAAATCGGTCGAGCAGATTGAAGAAGCGATGGTAAACATCGAAAAAGCGCTACCGGGGTACAAACTTACCAAGGTAACCAACCAGGGGCGTTTTATCAGCGATGCCATTGGTGAAGTTCAGGAAACAGCGCTGATCGGTATTTTATTGGCCGTTGTCATTCTGTTCCTTTTCCTCCGCCGCTTTGGAACGACACTGATAGTAAGTATTGCCATCCCAATCTCAATCATCGCCACTTTTAACCTGATGTATTTCAACCACCTCACCCTTAATATTATGACATTGGGGGGCCTGGCATTAGGTGCGGGTATGTTGGTGGATAACGCGATTGTCGTGTTGGAGAATATTTTCAGGAACCACGAAAACGGAATGAGTGTCCGCGACGCCGCTATTACAGGTGCTTCCGAAGTAGGAGGTGCAATCACTGCGTCCACGCTTACCACGATCATCGTATTTCTGCCCATTGTTTACCTCCACGGCGCATCGGGCGAATTATTCAAAGATCAGGCCTGGACGGTAGCTTTCTCGTTGCTGTCGTCGCTTGTAGTAGCTATTTTCCTGATCCCGATGATGTACGATCGCTTTTATGGCAAACGAAATAAGCCACTCAAAACCAAATCAATCAAAATGGGTGGTTACGCCCGCTTCCTCGACAAAGTTTTGAAAGCAAAGTGGCTGGTGATTTTGGTAACAACCATAGCAGTAGCTGGTTCGGTTTTTCTTGTGCCACACATTGGTACTGAATTTATGCCAAAAAGTGAAACACACGAACTTACCATCGATCTTAAATTACAGGAAGGTGCCAAGTTGAACAGAACTGAATCTACGGTCCGGAATATCGAAGATATTTTAATGGAATACCTGGGAGAAAACCTCGAAACCATTTATTCCCAGGCAGGTCCTTCTAGCGGGATCTCGGGTGATGCCGCAGCCATTTTCGAAGGTGAAAACACGGCTCAAATGAAAGTGATCCTGAAAAGCGACACAAAAGTTTCAGCCGAAAGTATTATCAAAACACTCGATAAACTTACAGCCAATATCGAAGGCTTGGAACTTAGTTTCTCGCAGGAAGAAAGCGCCCTTCAGTCGATCCTTGGAACCGACGAGGCCCCGGTGGTAGTTGAAGTGCGCGGGGAAGAACTCGACGAAATTGAAAATATTGCCGAACAGGTAAAAGCCCGCATGCTCGAAATCAATGGTTTGTTTAACGTACAAACTTCGATTGAAGACGGCGCTCCCGAAGTTGAAGTCCGCGTCGACCGCATGCGTGCCGGAATGTACAATATCGACATTAACACAGTAATTACACAAATACAGGAACAGCTTGAAGGAAGAAATGCCGGCCAGCTCGAACGAAACGGCGAAATGGAAGACATCACCATCAAAGTTCCGGAAAAAGGGTTGGATGAAATCAATTCATTGCTGATCACATCGGGCGACCAGGTTTTCCGCTTAAGCGAAATTGCGGACATCTCCTACGGAGTGGCGCCTAAAGAAATATTCAGAAGAAACCAGAACCGCATTGGAAAGGTAACTGCCCAACTCGAAAGCGGTGTAGCGCTCGACCATGTTGCCAACGAGATCAGGCTGGCCACGGCATCGATCAACTTACTCCCCGAATACCGGATTATGGTTACCGGCGAAGAAGAAAAACGCCAGGAATCGTTACAGAATCTGACATTTGCCCTGCTCTTGTCCATCGTACTGGTTTATATGGTACTGGCGTCGCAGTTCGAATCGCTGGTCCATCCGTTCACTATACTGTTGACCATTCCGCTGGCTGTGGTAGGAACCATACTCATTTTCTTCATCCTCGGAAGGACTTTTAATATTATGGCCATCATCGGGGTGATCATGTTAGTAGGTATTGCGGTAAACGACTCGATTATACTTGTCGACCGGATCAACCAATTGATAAGGGATGGAATGGATCGTCGCGAAGCCATTTTACAAGCAGGGCAGCAACGGATCCGGCCTATTCTGATGACCAGCTTGACAACCATCCTGGCATTGCTCCCACTTACCATTGGTTTTGGTGAAAGCGCTTCGCTGCGCTCGCCCATGGCACTGGCAGTAGTTGGCGGTTTGGTAACCTCTACCCTTTTGACCCTGATTGTGATCCCGTGTGTGTATGATGTACTCGACAGGGTGCGAAATGCGTTTGTGAAGGAAAAAAATAATAAACCTGAACTTGTAAATTAAACGACGAATGGAAGATGAAAAATGAAGAAGCTTGTTCTCTGGACTACAGCCTTCCATCTTCCGACTAATGTTTAAAATATGAAACGAGCATGACCTATATTCTGATTCAGTTACGTAATAATACAATCATGCGAGTTCCATCTTATGCCACTTTAAATAAACCATTTCAATAAGATGAAATTCATCATAAATAGAAAAATATTCATCAGCATGCTGTTTTTGGGATTAACCATGCTTGGTTACATTTCCTATAAACAGTTGCCGGTGGAATTAATGCCAAATGCCGAGCTGCCCATGCTGTTCGTTCAGATACAGTCGCGACAAGAGGTGGATCCAAGCTACATGGAAAACCAGGCTGTGATCCCGATCGAAGGAGCGATTGGCACCATGGAAGGCATCGAAAGCATGGAATCGTTCATAAACAACACCTCTGCAACTATCCAGGTAAACTTTAAACAGAACGTCAACTTTAAATATACTTTCCTGAAGCTTCAGGAAAAAATCGACCTGGTAACCGCTGATCTCGATGAGAATTTCGTGGTGATGGTGAACAAGGTCGACATGGCCCAGTTGACCAATCAGTTTATGGAATTGCAGGTCAGGGGAAGCGGCGGGGTCGACCGGGTTCGCAATATTGTGGATCAGGAAATTACAGCCGACATGGAGAACATCGACGGTGTTGCTTCGGTTTCGGTATATGGCGGAAAAGAACGTTCGATTGAAGTAACCTACGATGCAGCCGCCTGCGAAGCATACGGGATCACTCCGGCACAGATCAGGAGCGCCATTTCAGGCAATTCGCGAAACCGTACTTTCGCCGGTTATTTAAACGATGCCAACAAACAGTATTTTGTACAGGTTACTGCCGAATACGAAAATATTTCTGACATCGAGAACATTGTGGTAGCCAACGGCCCGATTTACCTGCACGATGTTGCCGATGTTTATTTTGGCGTGAAAGAAGAAACGTCGATCAGCCGTGTAAACGGGATGGAAGCCGTATCGATGCTGCTGGTGAGCGACTCGCAAGCCAACCTCATCGATCTGTCGCACCGGGTGCAGGAACAAATTGCAAAACTCAATCAGAAACTGGCATCGAAAGATGTGGAGATTGTGGTGCAGACCAACCTGGCCGAAACGATGGAAAACAACATCAACCAGATCATCAACCTGGCGCTGGTGGGTGGTTTGCTGGCCATTTTCGTACTCTGGATGTTCCTTAAAAACTTTAAGATCGTTTCATTTATAGCGCTGGCAATGCCTATATCTGTATTCACGGCGTTCAACCTTTTTTATGCCTTTAATATCTCGCTGAACAGTCTGACATTGGTTGGTTTGGTTTTGGCAATCGGGATGCTGCTCGATAACAGCGTGGTGGTACTCGAGAATATTTACCGATTATCGGGGAACAAGATGGATCCCGAGCAAGCCGTCACACAAGGGACAAAAGAAGTGTGGCGATCAATTATGGCCGCAACCCTGACCACGGTTACAGTATTTCTTCCTTTTGTATTCTCTACCAATTACATGATAAAACTGTTGGGTAACCACGTAGGCGTTTCCATCATTTCAACACTGATGATTTCGCTGTTCGTGGCTTTGCTGCTTATTCCAATGGGAGCGCACGTGCTGTTGCGTGGTAAAAGAAGTCACAATATTTTCTACGAAAAAGTAACCACCAACAACCGGATTATCCAGATCTATATTCTTCTGCTAAAAGCCAGTATGCGCACACCCGGAAAAACGATTATCGGGGCCATCGTACTCTTTTTCGTAACCGTTTTTATTGTTCTTGCAATTAGTGTAAGCAATTTGAGCGAGGTGGAGGAAGACCAGTTTTCGATTTATGTAACCATGCCCACCGGTTCTACCCTTGAGTCAACCGACAAGGTGGTTGCCGAAGTTGAAAGCCGGCTCGAAGACATTGCAGAAAAGAAAGATCTGTCGGCGAATATTCAACAGGAAGAAGCAATTCTGACCTTTATTTGTAAAGAAGATTATAAAGATATTGACGATCGTACTATTGCTGAGATCAAAAAGGATGTAGAAGAGCGCGTTAAAAATATCTCGCAGGCTGAGATCAGTCTTGAAGCGCCAACTTCAAGCTCCAGTTTCCGTGGTGGCGGTGGCGGCGGTGGCCGTTCAGGCACGCAAGGTTTTGCCCAATTTATGGGGATCGGGAGTAATTCGGAAAGGATCGTAATTAAGGGCGAGAATTTCGACATAATGAAAGGCGTTGCCGAAGACTTGCTCTACTATATCGAGGACCTCGAATCGATCCGCCGTGCCAACATCAGCGTATCAAACAACAGGCCCGAAATCCACATGTATTTCAACCAGATGTTGCTTACCGAATACGGGATAACACTCAACAACATTATATCGGAACTCGCTACTTTTACCCGCGAATTTACTGCCGGGGTTAATTTTAAACAAGGCACCGAAGAATATGAAATTGTGGTGAAACAAAAACTTCCGGAAGGCGAGGAAGAAGATGAAAATAATGAAAAAGGAATCGACGACCTGAGAGTATTACAAATCAGCAGTGCGCAGGGAGCGAATTACGAATTGCAACAACTTGCCGACCTGGTTTATGCCAGCGGGATGGCAAGTATCACACGTGTAAACCAGGAAAAACAAATCGAACTAAACTATAGTTTTGTTGATGAAGCAGAAGATTCAAAAGACTTGCTGGAAGCGTATCGTCTCGAAATCGACGATATTATCGGTTCGTACAAACTGCCTTCGGGGGTGGCTGTTGAAGTGATTCACGAAGAAGACCAGTACTCTGAGTTCAAGTTCCTCATCGCTGCTGCCTTTATCCTTATTCTGATGATCCTGGCTTCGGTATTCGAATCGATTTCAACACCATTTGTTTTGATGTTCTCGATTCCACTGGCTGCCATCGGATCGTTCCTGGCACTTATATTTACCGGCAACAGCCTGTTCAATGCCAACACTTTGATGGGTTTCATTATCCTGATTGGGGTGGTGGTAAACAACGGTATTATCCTGATCGACTACAGCAATATACTTCGAAAACGCGGTTACCGAAAATCGCGTGCCTTAATGACTGCTGGGCTGTCGCGTGTCCGGCCCATCCTGATCACCGCCATTACTACCATTGTTGCCTTGTTCCCGCTTGCCATGGGACAAGCAGAATATGTAGGCGCCATTGGGGCTCCATTCGCCATTACGGTAATCGGAGGACTTTCGTTGAGTACTTTGCTCACTTTGATTTTCATTCCTACTTTATATTCAGGTCTCGAAAATTCGCTGAACTGGATAAAATCGTTGCACTGGGGACTTAAAGTGGGCATGCTGGTGGTATATGTTACCGGTTCGCTGCTTATCTGGTTCGAAGTTGATCAATTTATTTGGCAACTACTCGATTTCATCTTGCTGATTATTCTGGTGCCTGGAATTATCGCCTTTGTGAAAACCAGCCTGCGCCAGGCTAGTGCAAAGGTGGTAGACGAAAACGAGCCCATCACGATCAAAGTTCGCAAACTTGTAAAAATTTACGACCGCGACTCACGTTTTGTGCGCGAGTGGAAATCAGGAATTCGAATTCGTGAACGTGCCGGTTTAACAAAGGATTATAAACACCTGCACGATTTCAGCGACCTGGTTTGGCAACTGCCACTTTTCGGGTTCCTAACATATTTCACGTTCTTCTATCTCGAAAGCAACCTGTGGATGTGGATTTTTTCGCATGCTGTTTTCTTCTTCCTCTTCCTGCTATTTGTACCGTTAAATCAGGTACTGATCAACCGCGAAGAAGCAAGTGGGAAGAAATTCTATTCAAAATTAAACCGTTGGATTTACAATATTTTATATTGGATTGTTCCGCTGGTCTTCCTGTTTGTGTTCTTTAAAAACTGGAACAACCTCGGAATGGTAATCTTTGTGGGCATAATCTGGATGATACTGCTTGTCATTTACAGTTCGGCTGAATACATTCAGAAAAAAGAATTGAACATTGCACGTATCGAAGGCCGTTTAAGCGGGTTACGCCGAGGCTATTTTACGATGGTTCGTCAAATTCCAATCATCGGGAAACGGAAAAAACCTTTCCGGGCACTAAACGGCGTTTCTCTCGAAATTAAAACAGGTATGTTTGGTTTATTAGGCCCTAACGGCGCCGGAAAATCAACCATGATGCGTATCATCACCGGTATTCTGGAACAGAGTTACGGAAAGATCTGGATCAACGGTATGGACACTCAGAAATACCGCGAAGAACTTCAGGGTTTGATCGGTTATCTGCCGCAGGCTTTTGGAACTTACGAAAACATGTC
The DNA here is from genome assembly GCA_011620585.1 of Draconibacterium sp. Lineage (GTDB taxonomy): Bacteria > Bacteroidota > Bacteroidia > Bacteroidales > Prolixibacteraceae > Draconibacterium. Next base: position 81,018 of record WOYV01000050.1, on the reverse strand, counting down.
GGCATGGGAATTTCTCGATTATCAAGCCATTCTGAAAGGAATTAAAGACACGAAAGTGCGGAACGAACGTATGGAATACGTACTGAAAAACGTACACATGTACGAACGACGCAACGATAAGATCGGCTCGTTCTCAGGAGGTATGAAACAACGAATCGGAATTGCCCAGATCCTGCTGAATCTGCCACGTATTCTCGTTGTCGACGAACCAACTGCCGGTCTCGACCCGCGTGAACGTATCCGTTTCCGTAATCTGCTGGTAGAACTTAGCCGCGAACGTATCGTAATATTCTCTACCCACATTATTGAAGATATCTCAAGTTCGTGTAACCAGGTGGCCGTGATAAACCGCGGAAACCTGAAATACTTTGGAACACCAAGTGAAATGGTGAATATGGGGCATAATTTTGTTTGGCAGTTCTCGGTTCCGGCCAAAGAATTCGATAGCATGTCGAATAAACAATTAATCGTACACCACATGCGCGATGGCGAAAACATAAAAGTTCGTTGTTTGGCGAAGGAAAAACCGGCGCCCGATGCGATAAATGTTTCACCTCACCTCGAGGATGCTTATTTGTGCTTACTTAAAGATTTCGTATAAAATGGCTTCAAAAATCGACATAAAAAACAATTTCCTTATCCTGGTTAAAATGATCAGGTACAACCTGAAAATTATATTTGCGAACCGTTTTATCTGGTTCCTCGTGGCATCGCTTGGATTTTTCCTATTCTTTGCCATTCAGGTGGTATTGAACAACGAAAGCATGGGCGAAGATGTCGTCTACGGATTACTTATTTTCCCGGGTATTTTGCTGATATTTTACCCATCGGTTTTTGGGATCCAGAACGACGATGATTCGCGGATGCTCGAAATACTTTTTGGAATTCCAAACTACCGGTACAAAGTTTGGCTCGTGAGGTTGATTATGATCTACACCCTCGTTTTTCTCATGATCCTGTTGTTCTCGGCACTCGCATCGGTTTTACTGTACAAGGTGAATATCCTGGAAATGTCGTACCAACTGATGTACCCGATCGTATTTCTCGGTTCGATGGCATTTATGTTTTCAACCATCGTAAAAAACGGAAACGGAACGGCCGTGACCATGGTATTGATTGGCGTAGCGATCCTGATTTTACAGGATCTGATCCAAAATACACAATGGAACCCATTCCTGAACCCCTTCGACATTCCCGACAACCTGAATGAAGTAATTTGGGCAGGAACAATCAGCAAAAACAGAATCTTCCTCGGGATTGGGATGCTGGTATTTATTCTGTATGGATTGTTCAACCTGCAGAAACGAGAGAAATTTGTATAAGTTTATTGGATAAAATCAACATTCCTGCTTTTTTACAGATAAAACGAAAGAGGGTAATGTTGATTTTTATTTGGATTGATATTGTTCGCCCCAACTTTTTAAGAGTTTACGGTAGCAAGAAAAGTTGTTTGCTTTTTTGTCCGGTTATTTATTTCAGTCACTCCCGGCTTTTTAAGCAAATCTTAAGAATTCACTAATCTCTGTTAAATGAAAACACCTGTAAATTTGTGAAAAAAATAAGATTATGATTTCAGCAACACATTTTCATGCCATGATCATCCATTTCCCGATAGCCCTGTTAATGGCCGGATTTTTTTCTGAATTATTAGGACTGATCACTAAAAAAGAATTTTTTAAGAATGCCGCTGTATTCCTTTTATTAATGGGAGCGCTTGGAGCTATTGCGGCTTATATTAGTGGAGATGTGGCTGGTGAAGGGATTGAAGAAGGTCCACTCAAGCAGCCGCTTGACAGACACGAACTGGCAGCAACCATTACATTATGGCTAGCCACTATAACGGCATTACTTCGTGCTGCAACTTTCTATTTCAAATATAACCGTAGATGGGTCAACTGGGCTTTTATCGTTCTGTTTACAGCATTAGCCGGCTCGGTAGCAACTACAGGTTATTATGGCGGCCAGTTGGTTTATAAACATGCTGCCGGAGTAGAGTTGACACTTCCTGATTTTGGAGATTTCGATGATGAAAATTAATCGTTTTAAGTATCTTTGAATAAACCTGTCTGAAGAGAAAATCATGCGTATTCTGATCGTAGAAGATGAATTGTCAATTGCCAATTTTATCCGCGAAGGACTTGTTGAAGAAGGCTATGCCGTTGATGTTGCTGATAATGGGAAGAAAGGCCTGCAACTTGCTCTCGATTATCTCGATGAATATGATATTATTTTACTCGACTGGATGTTGCCCGGACTTAGTGGAATTGAAATTTGCCGCAACATCAGAAAGCAAAACAAAGATATACCAGTAATTTTTCTAACCGCAAAAGATTCGGTTGATGATGTGGTTTTTGGTCTCGAAACCGGGGCCGATGATTATATCCGTAAGCCATTTTCATTTGAAGAACTCCTGGCCAGAATACGTGTTCATATGCGAAAACAGGAATCACAACCCGTAATATTCTCAACAGCAGATATTGAAATGAATATTGATAAACACATTGTAACTAAAAATGGGAAGAATGTTGACCTGACACAAAAGGAATTCTCATTACTCGAACACTTTTTACGCAATAAAGGAAAAGTGTGCCGGAGAGTAGGAATTATTGAAAAAGTATGGGATATTCATTTTGATTACGATACCGCAGTAATAGATGTATACATAAATGCGCTGCGAAAAAAACTCGATGAGCCGGGAAAACAATCTCTAATTACAACAGTGCGGGGCGTGGGGTATAAAATCGAGAATAAAGAATGACTTTAAAATTTAAAAACCGGATTGCTTTATTCAATACCCTGGCTATGGCATTTACCACAATCCTTGTGTTTGGTATTATCTTTTTTGTTGTTTATAACACAGCATACTCCCATCTCGACGATGATATCCAGGCTGAAAAAGAGGAAGTAATCAGCAATCTTTTTTTGCTTCAGGATTCAATCGTTATTAATAAAATGCCTGAGTGGGAAGAAGCTGAACACAGCCAGATTGAGGTAAACCCAACTTTTTTGCAGATAAATGATAAACAAGGAAAGGTTATATTTCGTTCTGTAAATCTTCCTGGGAATCAGTTACTGGACCATTTTACAGGCAATAACAAAACATTTTATAACGGCGATATTGATAATCAGCGAATTCGTCTTGGGCGATTCCCAATTTTGAACGAGAGGGGTAACGAAATCGGAAAACTTACGATTGCGGTCTCACGGGAAGAATCCAACAATGTTTTGGGTAACTTAATCTGGGTATTGATTATTTCTTTTCCAATTGTTTTATTCGTGCAATTTATTACTTCCTCTGTCGCAGCTTCACGCGCTATTAAACCGGTAAATCAACTCATTAATTCTGCATCAGCTATCGACGATTGCAACATTGGAACCCGTTTAAAAATGCCCCCGCATAAAGATGAACTTTATGAACTTACCCAAACCATCAACGATTTGCTCGAAAGGATCGAGAAAAGTATGTTGCAACAACGACAGTTCACCAGCGACGCCTCACATGAAATAAGAACCCCTCTCTCTGCTATTCGTGGAACGCTGGAGGTACTGATTCGCAGAGAACGGGCTCCGGAAGTTTATGAACAGAAAATTGCCGGAATAATTGGAATGGTCGATCGGCTCGATGTATTATTAGACCAGTTACTACAACTGGCGCGCATCGATTCAGGAAAAACAAATGCACGTAACGAACTCCTCCAGCTTCACCCAATTATTTCTGCTGTTATTAAAAAATGGGAGAAACAAGCTTCTGAAGAAAACATTACTATTTACACCAAAATTCCGGAAGAAACATTGGTCCGCGCCGATAAATTCTTCCTTGAAGTAATGATCGGGAATCTTGTAAACAATGCCATAAAATACGGGAAGAAAAACGGCCATATCTTAATTGGCTGGGATAACAAATCACAATCTTTATCCATCGAAGACAATGGTATTGGAATATCTTCCAAACATCTGCCGCATATTTTTAACCGGTTTTATCGTGCCGACGAATCCAGAAGTTCTGTTGTAAAAGGAAGCGGACTGGGACTTTCCATTGTACAAAAACTCGCTACAATTCAGAATATTTCATTGCAGGTTACCAGCAAAGAAGGTGAAGGCACTACATTCTCTATCCATTTTCCATCCTGATTTTTATTAAGGAGATTTTAAGAATCGCTTAAGGAAGTTTAAAATCAGGTAACCGCATATTTGTATCATAAAACAAATATTAAAATACTTAAAAATGAAAAAAACAATTCTTATTACAATTCTTGCAGTTTTTGTTTCTGCAATATCTTCACAGTCCTTTGCAGGTAAAGCGGTTTCCTCTCAAAAATCGAATGCCGGCACTTTGAATTACGAGAATATGAAAACCGCTTTTGAAGGCGAAACAACTGCCAGTGCCAAATATTTGGCGTACAGTAAAAAAGCGGAAGACGAAGGGTATCACGAAATTGCCCTGCTTTTTAAAGCTGCATCAACATCCGAGAAAATCCATGCGAATAACCACAAAGCAGTTTTGTTAGAAGGAAATCAGGAAGTTCCGTCGATTACACCTGAATTTACCGTAAAATCAACAAAGGAAAACCTGAAAGATGCTATTGCAGGTGAAACTTACGAGATTACAACCATGTATCCTGAATTTATTAAAAATGCCAGCAAGGCCAGTAACCAGTTTTCGCTAATGAGCTTAAATTATGCCTACAAAACAGAACAAAAACACAAACCCTTGTACGAAAAGGCACTTACCGCACTCGAAAGCAACACGGTAAAATCGTTACCTACCGTATTCTTTGTTTGTCCAACCTGTGGAAATACTTACGACACCACAGCGCCTAACCGTTGTGGAATTTCTATGACCAGCTCAGAAAAATTTATTAAAATATCTTCGCTTAACTAATTGTAATAAAAGTTAAGGACAAAAAGATCACGGAAATTCCGTGATCTTTTTTTTGTTTTACCGATTCCGATTTTCTTAATGAGCATAGAAATAAAGACCTGCCAGTTCTCTCAATTATTCTAACTTTGCACCGCAAATATTCATACAATGGAGAGAAGATATGTTGAAATAATGGCGCCGGTGGGTTCGTACGAATCGTTAATGGCGGCAATACAGGGCGGTGCCGGTTCGATTTATTTTGGGGTTGAAAACCTGAATATGCGGTCGCGCTCGTCGAACAATTTCAGCATCGAAGATCTGCGCAAAATCGTTCGGATTGCCACCGAGAATAAGGTAAAAACTTACCTGACTATGAACGTCGAAATTTTCGACGGCGAACTCGACAAAATGCACGAAGTACTGGATGCAGCCAACGAGTCGGGGGTTTCTGCGGTTATTGCTGCGGATATTTCGGTAATTCAGTATGCGCGATCGATCGATCTTGAAGTCCATATTTCCACACAGGTAAACATCACCAATATCGAGGCAGTAAAATTCTATGCCAATTTTGCCGATGTAGTGGTACTCGCCCGCGAGATGAACCTGGGTAGAGTTTGGGAAATCAACAAGCAAATTAAGGACCAACAGATTCGCGGCCCAAAAGGAGAACTTGTAAAAATAGAAATGTTTGCGCACGGTGCACTTTGTATGGCCATCAGTGGAAAATGTTACCTGAGTTTGAACGAAATGAATTCTTCGGCCAACCGGGGCGCGTGCCTGCAAACCTGCCGCCGTGCCTATATTGTTACCGATAAGGAAACCGGTGCTGAACTCGAAATCGACAACGAATACATTATGTCGCCCAAGGATTTGAAAACAATTCATTTCCTAAATAAAATGCTCGATGCCGGAGTTTCGGTACTTAAAATTGAAGGCCGGGCCAGGGCCCCCGAATATGTAAAAACAGTGGTAGAATGTTACCGCGAAGCGGTGGATGCCTATTTCGACGAATCGTTTACCGATGAGAAGATAGCCGATTGGGATGCCCGTTTGACAACCGTATTCAACCGCGGGTTCTGGGACGGTTACTACCTCGGCCAGCGACTTGGAGAATGGAGCCATAATTATGGCTCACGCGCATCGAAACGTAAAATGTACATCGGCAAAGTAACGAACTACTTCAAGAAAATCGGCATTGCCGAGTTCAAACTTGAAACCGGCAACCTGAAAGTTGGCGACGAGATGGTGATTACCGGCCCAACAACGGGAGTTTTCCAGGGCGAAGTAAAGGAGATACGTTACGAAATGCAACCGGTAGAAGAAGGGTTGAAAGGCCAGTATATTTCTGTGCCAATCGATACTGTCGTCCGTCGCGCCGATAAACTTTACAAACTAATCGATGCCAAAGACGTTAAAGAGCGAAAGTAGGATTTCGGTCATGCACTTTTCTTTTTGAGAAAATCGGCTTAAATTGAGCTCGTTATAAATAAAACTATGGCTCAAAGGAAGATTGTTTTTTTATTGCCTTTTTTGATTCTTTCCATCTTTGTAAATGCCCAGGTTCTCGGATTCAGGCTTGCAGCTAATTCGGGAGTACTTCTTACCGAATTCGGGCCATCGGATGTTTACATAAAACCTATGATACAAGATGTCCCTCAAAGCACCAAGCGATTTACGCCTCAGCCAACAATTGGGTTCGAAGGCGAAGTTCTTTTCCAGATTTCGCCCAGCTCGTTTTTTGGTATCGAAGTGGACTATACACATCTGAAAGGGTTGAACGACAACCCTCCCTATTACAACTATTTTTATACCTCCTACTTTCAGGATTTTCAGGATGAATATTACCAGTCACCTATTAAATACAATACCCATTTGTGGAACCTGGCGGTAAACTACAAATACTTCTTTTTCAAGGAAAAAGTCTTTCAGCCTTTTGTAAAGCTAACCGGTGTGGTTGCGTTTGTGGGAACTGATTTATCATATAAAGATATGCCGAAAACACCTTTGGGTTCAGATATATTATATGCCCGGGGCACAACGAACAGCGACCAGAAAAAATGGCCCGTATTTCATATGGGCGGCGGAGTTGGCTTTAGTTACGACCTCAGCAAGCGCATGGCATTTCAAATGGATGCAACAGCAACCGTGGTGAACTCGGGAATTGTGGATGGCGTGCCCAATTTTACTAATTTGCCCAAACAGGGTATATTACGATACAACCGCCGATTATCGCTAACGGCACAGATAAGTGTAGGAATTGTTTATTACCTCGAAATTGAATCCGGGGGCTCGGGTGGAGGGCGCACTTCGCCTGAATTGCCTTTCTATCGTAGAAAAAATTAAGAATCTTTTCGATCTGCCAATAAAAAAATGCCGGGCCGGACCCGGTATTTTCCATTCTTACTTATTACACCTATTCTCTGAAACCCTGGTTATTCTTTTTGAAAACCAGCTTATAAAAGGTTAGCGGTGAAGTAACAAAACCAACCAAAGACATTACAAAAGCTAAAATCAATAACGTATTCATGACTTAATGTTTTATGATTTTCTGAATATTTTGGTTTAATATGGGTTTGTAAAATAAAAACAGTGGGTTTGTGAAACACCTCCCGATAATTTCCCTCATTACAAACATGAAAACGTATATCCGAAATGATGCCACAAATGTAGTTTTCAGATTAATAGAACTCTCCCTGCCCGACTTCATCGTTCAGGCGGGCCTCAGGGTGAGTTATGATTTTAAAAGTATGCCAATCAAGGAAAATGTTTGATATTGTGTTAATTGAAAATTTTTGTGGTAATTAACCGGAAATACAAAAAGATGAATGTTCCGCAACACCTGGCCTATTTTTATTGCTAAAACCGCGGGCAAAGAATACCCATTTTTAAATCAGGAAAAAAGGTTGAATAAGAATTTTCAGAAGTTCTTATCTTTAGTTTGGAAAATACTGAACAATTCATTCCTCATTACTCAGAAGATTGACGACCGGGATGATATGAAGTTGAAACGGATGTTAGAAATTACGAAGATTATCTATGAAAAAAGCGGCGCTTGGCACCGCTTTTCGAAAGACAAACAACGAATGACCTCTTTTACTTTGTCTTAAATGCATTCAATCAACCACTTAAGTAGTAAAGTACCCGCGATTACGTATTCGAGATTTACTTTGTTACGCGAATTCCTAATTTTAACATCTTTTAACCGCAGGCAATAAAAAAGCCACTGAAGTTAATCAATGGCTTCGCTTAAATGTTGTTTTGATTATAAAGTAGCAAATACTTTTTCGAGCAGTTTCTTTGTGGCGATCACGCCTTCTTTTTCAGAAAGTTCGGTGCCTTCGAATTCGATACCTACAAAGCCTTTGTAACCGGCATCATCAACTATTTTCATCAAACGATAATAGTCTATGTTGCTTTCATCGCCTTCGGCATTAAATACATTGGTTTTTGCGCTCACACCTTTGGCATAGGGCATAAACATTTCAACGCCTTTATAACGATCGTAACTCTCGCCTGTTTCCCTGTCGATGATAAAATTGCCAAAATCGGGAAGTATGCCAACTCGTTTGTGGTCCACCATTTTCATCACGCCAACAAGCCACTCTCCATTGCTCGACAGCCCGCCGTGATTTTCAACAATCACATTGATTTTTTGAGTATCTCCGTATTCACATAACATCCGCAAACCATCGGCAGCCAGTTTTTGCTGCTCTTCGTAAGTCCCCCGGCTTCCGGCATTTACACGTATTGAATGACAACCCAAAAAAGCTGCAGCATCCACCCACTTCTTATGATTTTCTACTGTTTTCACACGCTCGGCTTTCTCCGGATGTCCCATCATCCCTTCCGAATCGCACATAATCAGCACGTTCTGCATTCCTTCCTCTTTCGCAATTTTTTTGAGTTCGGCAAGGTATTTTTCATCTTTGGCTTTGTCCATAAAAAACTGGTTCACGTATTCAAGTCCTTCCAATCCCAACTCGCGTGTAACACGCGGAAAATCGAGGTTAGTCATTTCGTTTGCGAAAAGTGCTTTGTGGAACGACCACTCTGCCAGCGAAATTTTGTAACGCGAATTTTTAGCGACACTCGCCAAAGCTGGTGAAATTAGCATGCTTCCTGCGGCAGCGGCTGCCGTTGTTCTGATAAAAGTTCTTCGAGTTGTTCTCATATTATATTTGTTTAGTTAGAATAAATTCAATTCGACTATTTTATTCACTCTGAAAAATAACAATTTATATTCTAAAAAAGATTCTTTTCCGATACAAATAGTACAACATATACCACTCGAGTGCGAGGATCGTGAAGGAGGTTAGTAACCCGACCAGGAAATGAGGTGTTCGAAACCAGGCCAACATCCCGTGTGTAAATATTGCCACAAAACCATTGAACCATTGATAACCCACCGTATTGAAAAACAAATAGATAAATATTGGATTTGTTCCCACTACTACAAACGGGAAAATCCAGTTCTTTTTCTGCCTTACATCGATGAGCCAGTAACAAAAAGCCAATGCAAGCAGTGCCCAGCCACCCGAAGCCAAAACAAACGATGAGGTGCTGATGCGTTTAATGATAGGTGTTATACTCAGCCAATCGAGTAAATATCCGGCAACCAGAAACGCCGCTCCGATTACGATCAGTTTTTTTAGTTTGCTTTTCCAATCCGTTTTAGATTGCAACCACTGTCCGGCCACAACGCCCCAAATGGTATGTGCTGCGGTTGGGATGCAATTGATGGCCACCCACCCTCCTCCGTTATTGATCTTTCCCATTAAAATCATATCCATCCAACTGCCAAAATTATGGTCTTTTACAAAAGGCTGGTTATAGCCATCCAAAGGAAATAAGCGGTACATTAATTCGGTAAGTAACAACAAACCTATGGAAACAACCAGTTGAGTCGTCCATTTAAAACGCATAAGGAAATAGGCTATCAATATGGTAACCGACAGTTGCGAAAGAACATTCCAAAGTTCCCAAACCAGTTTTTGGCGATAAACGCAATGCAAACCCACTCCAAAGGCCAGCAATAAAACCGATCGTTGCACAATGTGTTTGGTAATCTGTTTATGCGAAGCCCCATGTTTCAAACGTTTCTGATACGAAAAGGGCATGGCCACTCCAACAATAAACATAAAGAATGGTTGAATAAGATCCCAGAAATGGAGTCCGTTCCATTCGTGATGATGGAATTGTCTGAAAAAAGATTCGAGAAACGTACCGGCAACGGGTTCCTGAACCAACACCGACCATAGTTCGGTTCCCTCGGCTACCAGCAAAAACATGGTGATTCCGCGGAAAAAATCAAGCGATAACAATCGTTCGGAAGATACGTTTGAAAGTGTTTTTTCGTTCATCCTCGATTTAGTTGGTTGCCCCGAAGGTAATAATTTTCAAATATCTTACGCGTGTACTCTTATGAAATTCAGGCCTTACCCATTCATAAAAAAGGAGAGCTCGTCACTCTCCTTGGTTTATTATACATATTTAAATCGTTTGATATTCTTTTTGGGTGTTTTCTCAAATTCTTCATCCACCAGTTCTACCGAAGCAATTTGTTCGTATTTGGGTAATTCGGCATTCGCCGCTTTTCGATTTTGATCCATGATTTTTGGCAAGTCCACGGTATCTATTTTATCTGCATTCAACGCTTCCATATCGGGATATACCAATGCCACCAGTTTTCCTTTTCTTTCGGTGACCACACATTCGGCGATATAAGGCTGGGTGCACATTTTTGCTTCAACCTCTTCGGGATAAATATTTTGCCCCGAAGGCCCGAGTAACATATTTTTTGACCGACCACGGATGTAAATGAAGTCATTTTTATCGATCACACCCAAATCTCCGGTTTTTAGCCAGCCATCTTCAGTAAATGCCGCTTCAGTTTCAGCTTTATTTTTGAAATAACCGAGCATAACATTTTCGCCTTTTACCTGAATTTCGCCAACAATATTGAATGGATCTTCAGAATCGATGCGTACTTCCATCCTGTCAACCACCCGTCCGGCCGAACCGGCCATGGTTTTATTCCAGGCTTCGTAACTGATCAGCGGGCCGCACTCAGTCATGCCGTATCCAACGGTGATCGGGAATTTGATCCGTTTAAAAAATTTCTCTACGTCGGGGCTCAGCGGTGCGCCGCCAATTACGATCTCGAAGAACCTGCCCCCAAAGGTTTCAATCAAACTTTTTCTAACTTTTTTGAGAATAAGAGATGACAATCCCGGAATTTTTAACATAAGTTTTAGCGAAGGTTTTTCGATAGCCGGAACAATTGTTTTCCAGTAGATTTTCTCAATAATGAGCGGAACCGATAAAATCAGATGTGGGCGTATTTGGCCGAAAGCTTTTGTAATAATGGCAGGCGTGGGCATTTTGCTCAGGAAAGTAATATGACAACCCAGGGTTAACGGGAACAAGAACTCGAACAAAAGGCCGTAAACATGTGCCATTGGAAGAAACGAAACAATTTTATCGCCCGCTTTTAGTGGCATGTGTTCCTGTGCATAAATGATGTTCGAAACCAGGCTCCTCTCTGGAATCATCACACCTTTTGTAAAACCCGATGTACCCGATGTATAAGAAATTATACACATTTCATCGGCTTGCCATTCTTCAAATTCGAAAGCAGTTTTTTCAAACTTATTTTCTTTGTAATACTGAAAACCGTCGGCCAGTTTATATTCGATATATTCTGTTTTACCTGCGTGAAAACTAAAATCTTCGAGAACTACCACTGCCATCAGGTTGTCTGATTTATCGGGATCAATTTTATCCAGCAACGATTTTGCGCAAATCAGCAGCTTCGACTCTGAGTGGTTCAGAATATGGTTGGTATGGTTTTCGTTAAAATCGGGCAAAATGGGGACGATGACCAGGCCTGCCGAAATCGCCGAAAGAAAAACAGCTCCCCAGTTGGCCGAATTTCTGCCTAGTACAGCTATCTTATCACCGCGTTGCAACCCTGCAAGTTGGTAGAACAGGTGCAAGGATTTTATGGTTTTTGCAATTTCCTTGTAGGTATAATCCCCTCCGTCGAAATCGGAGAATGCCAGACGGTCCCAGTTTTGCCGAAAAGCATCGGTGTAAAGTTTGGCCAGCGAATGATTTTTCATCTTTTTAGTTTTAATGGTTCCCGAAATTTTACCGAAACTTTATACTGGTCCGTATGTATTTTGGTTTCGCTATCATTTCCTTTTTCAGAACCTAAAAATACCATATTTCTGGCTAAAATAATAGTATCCTTTTTGCCGGTTCGTTTTTGGTTGAATTCGGGTTTGATTGTATGTATTTACACAAACAGTAATTATCGAAGCGCCTGATAACTAAGTATTTCGCAGTAACAATTCATTAACGCCACGTTTTCTGCCTGACAGTTAAAGAATTACAGGTATTTTTTTCTTAACATTTCCGGCTTTAACCCATCGTTGTTAAGGCATGTCATATGTACTGAAAACAATTAAAAAAAAGTGCATTGCTGATTGTAATGGTTTTGGTAAGCGGAGCAGTATTTGCTTCAGGAGACATGAGTGTTAACCTGATCCCGGGAAAAAACGACAAAGCACTGGTTGAAATCAACAGTACGGTCCAAAACAAATTCGAAATTGTAATTGAGAACGAAAATGGCGACATAGTATTTTACAAAAGATCAAAATCGCCTTCCGAAAATTACACGAAAGCCTACAATTTCTCAGATCTTGAGGACGGAACCTATCGCTTTATTGTAAAAAGCAATAACGAAGAAATTGAAAGAACTATTGATATGGAAAACGGAAACATCAGAATTACCTCGAAAGCAATGGACATGAAACCGTTCTTTTCGTTCAGCAACAATAATTTGAAACTACCGTATCTGAATTTCGATCAGAAAGATGTTCATCCGTACGATATTGATATTGAATAGTAAATAGTTTAGATAGGGAAAGGTTGAAAGGGCGAATCATTATTAGCTTCGCTCTTTTTCATTTTCAGCATACCCGCTGGAATAATAAAATATTCTTACTTTTAATTGAAAATCAAAAGTCACCGCTATCAAATCTGAATAATGAAAAAGAAGCTGAATTGAGGAAATCGGCGTTTCAACTTCCCGGACCCGAATATTCGCCGGATACTATTTTGTGGCCCAAGGGCGACATTCTGCCTGATGAAAAACCTGCTGATGTAAATTATGCCAGGTTGAACCAGTTGATTAATACCTGTTTTGATGCACCGGGTAACGGACCTTATAAAAAAACACTTGGAATTGTAGTTGTTTACGACAATCAAATTGTTGCTGAAAAATACCTGGATGGATACGATGCCAAAACAATGTTTCATGGTTGGTCGATGACAAAAACCATTACCGGAGCATTGGCAGGAATTCTTCATGACGAGGGGAAACTATTTTACCATTTCAGATGCCACTGTTATGCTGATGCAGAGCGACGACATGCTTTCGTCGGCGCTTGATAACAAAGCAAAATACAAGCCCGGAACACACTGGAATTATTCATCGGGCGATGCCAACCTGTTATCAGGAATCCTCAGAAACCGAATAAATAATGATGCCGGCTACCATAATTTTATTTACACCAAACTGCTTTACCCAAACGGAATGCTGCATACGAAAGTGGAAACTGATGCCAGCGGGTTGTTTGTGGCCTCTTCATACAGTTACGGTTCGGCCCGCGACTGGGCCAGGTTTGGGATGCTGTTTCTGAATAATGGGGTTTTCGCCGGCGATACCATTTTGTCGAAAAAATGGGTTGATTTTATGAAAACTCCGGCTGAATCGTCTGACGGAAATTATGCAGGCACTTTTTGGTTAAAGGAATCAAATCCATTACAAGCTTTAAAAGATGTGCCGGATGATGTATTTTTTGCCGACGGATTTATCGGTCAAAGGATTTACATCATTCCCTCAAAAAAGCTGGTAGTTGTTCGCATGGGATACTGTTTAACCAACTTTAACCTGAATGATTTTCTACGCGAAATAATTCTAACATTACCCAGACAACAACAACTTAGGTGTTTGATAAAGGAACCCTCAACCTGAATGAGCTTTATCTTTTGATTGAATTAAAACAACATTTTCCATCCAATCATTTATTTGAGAAAAGCCTTCGAGAAACGAGAAACAGAATACGGCAATTATGATATACTTCTTCATGCTCTTGATTTTCTTTCTGTAACTATAATATATCCTTCATCAAAAAACTAAAAGCCGGCCCCTTCCGGAACCGGCTTTAGTCTTGAATATTGTGTCTTTTATCTTGTGTCTATAAAATCTGAATATCCTATAATCCAGACATCCGGATATCTAATCCTCTTTAAAGGCTTTGATCAGAATCTCAAGGATTTTTTTACCTGCGCCTGCCACGCTGGTACCCGGCCCAAAAATAGCTACTGCACCTGCATCGTACAAGAACTGATAATCCTGAGCAGGAATAACACCCCCGCAAATCACCATAATATCGTCGCGGCCAAGTTTTTTCAGCTCCTCAATAATGGCCGGAACAAGTGTTTTATGGCCTGCAGCCAGCGAAGAAACACCTACCACATGCACGTCGTTTTCAACGGCTTGTTTGGCAGCTTCTTCGGGCGTTTGGAAAAGAGGCCCCATGTCGACATCGAAACCAAGGTCGGCATAGCCTGTGGCAACTACTTTAGCACCGCGGTCGTGCCCGTCCTGGCCCATTTTCGCGATCATTATCCTTGGCTGGCGGCCTTGCATTTCAGCGAATTGTTTGGCCAGTTCCTGAGCTTCCTTAAATTCGTCTTTCCCTTGTATTTCTGATTTATACACGCCTTCAATCGTTCTTATTACTGCTTTATATCTTCCAACAATTTTTTCGCAAGCATTGGAAATTTCACCTAAAGATGCGCGTTTTTTTGCTGCATCGATAGCCAATTCCAGTAAATTTCCTTTCCCGGTTTCTACGGCTTTGGTAATCGCAGCCAGCGAAGCCTGAACTTCAGCCTCGTTACGCTCAGCACGCAGTTTTTTCAAACGTTCAATTTGCGACAAACGAACCGCGGTGTTATCGATATCTAAAATATCAATCGGGTCTTCTTTTTCCAGACGGTATTTGTTCAAGCCAACAATGGTTTGAGTACCGCTGTCAATACGTCCCTGGGTACGCGCAGCTGCTTCTTCAATACGCATTTTTGGAACCCCGGTTTCGATGGCTTTTGCCATACCTCCAAGTTTTTCAACCTCTTCAATTAACGCCCATGCTTTGTGTGTCAGTTCGTGTGTCAGGCTTTCCACATAATACGAACCAGCCCATGGATCAGTTGAACGGCAAAGTTCAGTTTCCTGCTGAATATATAATTGTGTGTTACGTGCAATACGTGCCGAGAAATCGGTTGGCAATGCAATCGCTTCGTCCAGCGCGTTGGTGTGCAAACTTTGTGTTCCGCCCAATGTTGCAGCCAACGCTTCAATTGCGGTACGGCCAACGTTGTTAAACGGATCCTGCTCGGTTAACGACCAGCCCGAAGTTTGTGAGTGTGTACGCAAAGCCATTGATTTTGGATCTTTCGGATTGAATTGTTTTACCAGTTTTGCCCATATCATTCGAGCGGCGCGCATCTTCGCGATTTCCATAAAATGGTTCATCCCCACCGCCCAGAAAAACGATAAGCGGGGTGCAAAAGCATCAATATCAATTCCCGCCTGAATACCGGTGCGAAGGTATTCTAATCCGTCGGCCAATGTGTATGCCATTTCAATATCGGCGGTAGCACCGGCTTCCTGCATGTGATAACCCGAAATCGAGATCGAATTAAACTTCGGCATGTGTTTCGAAGTAAACTCAAAAATATCGGCGATGATTTTCATCGAAAATTCGGGCGGGTAAATGTAAGTGTTACGCACCATAAATTCTTTCAGGATATCATTTTGGATAGTTCCTGAAAGTTGTTCCAAAGTGGCTCCCTGTTCCAACCCGGTAACAATATAAAAAGCCATTACCGGAAGAACAGCCCCGTTCATGGTCATCGATACCGACATTTTATCGAGCGGAATCTGGTCGAAAAGGATTTTCATATCCAGGATCGAATCGATAGCCACACCTGCTTTACCAACATCGCCGATCACACGCGGGTGATCCGAGTCGTAACCACGGTGAGTTGCGAGGTCGAATGCCACTGAAAGACCTTTTTGTCCGGCAGCCAGGTTACGACGGTAGAAGGCATTTGATTCTTCAGCCGTTGAAAAACCCGCGTACTGGCGGATCGTCCACGGACGCATAACGTACATAGTTGAATAAGGTCCGCGCAGGAAAGGCGCCAGGCCGGCAGCATAGTCCAGGTGCTCCATGCCTTCGAGATCTTCCTTGGTATAAACCGGCTTTACCGGAATCTGCTCCGGAGTTACCCAGTCTTTATTGATATTATTTTTTGCAGTCCATTCGGCCAAATCTTTTTGTGCCGCCGCTGCTTTTATGTTTATGTCTTTAAATTTCGGTTTCATAATTCTTTTGTTTTAACACTAAGGCACTAAGACACGAAGTTTAAAAATACCCGTTTATTTTACGTTTAATGCCTTGCTTAATTAATGGAACATTGAAATTGATTAAATAACCCAATCGCATGTCAGCTAATTTCATATAAGTCAGAGTTTGAACCTCATGAACAGGTAGCAGAATTTCAACAGCTTTTAATTCAATTACAATTTCCTTTTCAACTAAAATATCAATAAAGAAATCTTTATTAAGCTCTTTTCCCTTGTAAATTACAGGGAGTTTCACTTGTCTTTCGACTAAAAGACCTCTGCTTTCTAATTCATCTACAAGACAGATTTCGTAAACTGACTCAAGCAAACCGGGTCCCAATTCCGAATGTACCTCAAAGGCAGCATCCACAATCTGCTTTCCAATCTTTTCTATTTCAGTTTTAGATCTCATCTTAGTGTCTTTGTGCCTTTGCGTTTAAATTCCCAATTTAGATTGATACCCTTTCAATTCTTCCAGGATATTGCTTTTCACATGAATAAAATCGGCAATGCCTTTTTCTTCCAGCTCGGCCCTGCAGGCAGGATCGCCGGCAACAACCAGGATTTCTTCTTCGAGCAACTCAGCAACTTTAGGCGCAATTTCAGCATATTCGTCATCCGAGCTGCAAAGCACTACAAGGTCGGCCCCGGCGGCTTTGGCGGCAGCCACACCTTCATCGGCAGTTTTGAACCCATTGTTGTCGATTACAGTAAAACCGGCTACTGCAAAAAAGTTACAGCTAAACTGTGCGCGTGCCTTGCGGAAAGCAAGGTTTCCAATGGTAAGCATAAACGCCACCGGACGTTTTACTTTTAGCGAGTACATATCGGTAGTGTAACGTAAAGCTTCAAAAGCCTGCGAACCACGGTACGGTTTTAATGTTTCCACGGTAGCGCCTGCTTCGGTGAGGTCGATCGCTTCAAAAAGGGATCCGTCGAAACCGGCTTTCAGTTGTTCATTGAAATTTGGGAACTGGTTGGTCCCTAAAATATTTTCGCGGCGCTGGGCATAACGTTTGTTGCGTTCGGCAGCCATTGCATTTATCTCAGATTGAATAAAACCTTCTTTGAAAGCCGCAATAAAACCACCTTTCCCCTGAACTTCGAGGAACAATTTCCAGGCCTGGTCGGCAATTGATCCAGTCAGGCTTTCGATGTAGTACGAACCGGCAGAAGGATCGGCAATCTTATCGAGATGCGATTCTTCTTTCAGTAAAATCTGCTGGTTGCGTGCAATTCGTTCCGAGAACTCGGTAGTTTCTTCGTACACCGCGTTAAACGGAAGAACGGTTACTGAGTGCGCTCCACCCAACACAGCCGACATGGCTTCGGTTTGGGTACGCAGCATATTTACATAAGGATCGTAAATGGTGAGATTGAAACGGTTGGTTTCGCTGTGGATGATCATTTTTGCGGCACATTTACAACCAGGTCCGTAAGCTTCCACAATTTTCGACCATAGTAGACGACCGGCACGCAATTTGGCAATTTCCATGAAGTAGTTGTTTCCAACTCCCAGGTTGAATTTAATTGCTTTTGCAAAATCGTCAATTGAAACACCGGCTTCAGTAAGTTGAGAGAGGTACTCGGCACCCTGTGCCAGCGAGAATGCAAGCTCCTGAACGATCGATGAACCACTGTTGGCGAAAAATTTTCCGTGAACCGCGACGGTTCGGAAATTCGGAACAGCTTTGGCTTTTTCAATCACAGGCTTTAGTTTCGAAATAGCATCGTCTGCAATCACGCCTTTCAGCACAAAAGTACCAATCGGGTCGATGGCAGTGGACGCCACTACATTTTTGTTTTCCCACTTTCCGGCCAAAACATAATCGACAAAAAGTTCGGAACAATTGCATTCGTCGGTCGAACAAACCAGGTTTACCTCGGCAGCTTCAAGACAAATGTCCTTGAGCAGCGTGGCAAGGTTTTCAGGAGTCACCGAACAGCAATCGCTGAATAAAAACCCCAACGACGTAACGCCTTTTCCCAAAATGGTTAGCGCTTTTTTGTTGGCTTCTTCGAAATTGTTTACAAAAATGTTTTGACGGATTAACCAGTCATTACTGGTTTTATTGTTTCCCCGAACGAATGGAAATTCACCCGGCAAACTTTCCAGGTACTCTTTCCCGGCTAGGTTTTCCTGACGGTAATACGGACGCACGCCAAATCCTTCGAAAGTTTTCCATACCAGTGCGCGTTCGTAGTCTTTGCCTTTTAAATCGGCAATAATTTTAGCTTCCCACTCATCTGTAGTAACAGGTTTAAAATCAGCGAAAAGCTTTGCTTCTTTTTCTGCCATGTTGAAAGTTGTTTTTGAAAATCGTGTGGCAAAATTAAGGCTTTTAGCTGATTGAGAACCTGAAACTTGTTGGTTTTTGACGAATGTTAAGAAAAGAATCATCCAATCCGGAATAGGAATTACGCTATGACAATAATAAAATAAGAGGGTTCCACGCGGAATCCTTTTATTTTTAGCCAGATTGAGAAAAGAATTCAAATGGATATTTTAGGAAATTGACAATTTGTGTCTAATTTCGCACCTATTACATTGAACAAGTTATTCCTTTTTTACTAAAACCGGACGAATTAAAGCAGGATGAAACAAACGGGATATTCGATAAAAGACCTCGAAGTGTTGTCGGGAATAAAGATGCATACCATTCGTATTTGGGAAAAACGATATGCTTTATTAAATCCCGACCGTACGGATACCAACATACGTACATACAACGACAACGATTTAAAACGATTACTAAACATTTCGCTGCTTACACGAAATGGCTACAAAATTTCAAAAATTGCATCCAGGAACGACGAGAGCATTCGCGAATTAGTACTGGCACTTACCCAAACAAAAGATTCGGATTCGGATTACATCGAGCGTTTCATGCTTTTAATGGTTGATCTCGATACGATAGGGATGGAAGAATTGCTGAACGAGATTATCGAAAAATATGATTTCGAGGAAGCCTGTTTTAGCATTTTCTTTGAGTTATTCGAACGTGTGGGCACCTATTGGCAGGTAGGCACCTTGTTTCCTGCTCAGGAACATTTTGTAACCAATTTATTCCGACAAAAATTGATCGCCGCCATCGACCGACTCCCAATTTCACAAAAAGCAAAACCTTCCATGTTGTTTTTCCTCCCCGAAAACGAACTCCACGAAATAAGCCTTCTTTTTTATGCATTTATCGCCCGTAAAATTGGATTCAATACCTTTTACCTGGGTCAATCAGTCCCGTTCGACGACCTGGTAATCATTAACCGGCAAAAACACATCGATGTTGTGTTCACCGCTTTTAGTAACTCAATTACCAGGTCCGACCTCGAAAATTACCTTGTAGGGTTAAAGGCTTGTTTCCAGAAACAAAAGATTTTTATAACCGGTTACCAGGTACAACACCTCGGGCCTGCGTTACCCCGCAATGTAAAAACCGTTAAAGATTATCGCGAATTCAGGAAATATCTTGGCTAAGCCTCTTCTTTTAAAACTCTTTATTAACTGATATAGAATAGCGCCCTGCCAAATTCAGTACCGGGCGAATTGTTAATTAATCTAAAAAGCCCGTGGGATAAAGATTCTGAGGTATTTATTCATTCTAATTTTCATAAATTGCAAATCGGAAATTGAAGAGTGAGATGGAAAAACTGAGTTGGACAAACGATATCTTCAAATCGAAACTGGAGATTTTTCAAGGAACAGAAAAAATAGGCAGCATTCACTGGGACAGCGCTTTTGGATCGCAGGCACAGGCCATGATTAACGGAAAACTCTTTACCCTGACAAGAGAATATTTTCTCTCGAAACTCGAAATTTACGACTCCAACAGCCAGGCATTGCTTGGCACCATAATGATCAACTTTTTTAATACACGCAGCGATGTGCTGATCAACGGAAAACGTTTCGAACTCGTAATAAAAAACTTCTGGCAATCGCGCTGGGCCTGGAAATTTAATGGCTCCGAAATCATTCAATATACCTCGCACGAGTTTATTACCAAAGACAAGGGAACCATCGAACTCTCCTCTCCGATCAACGACGAAGTGGAGGTACTTATCCTGCTCGGTCTCTTTGTCCGAAACCAGTTTATTATTTTTATGTTGCTGATAATGCTGATTTTGGTCATCGTTATCGTTTAATAAAAAACCGCCTCTGCGTACAGAAACGGTTTAAATATAATTTTTTAATTTATTCTAATAGTCATTTCGACGAATAAGGAGGAGAAATCTGTTTAAAAGAGAGAGATTTCTCCCCCGATATTCACCGGGATCGAAATGACAGACCCTATTTAATTTCCGATCCGTTTTTAACCACAACATCCGGCGAAACAATCGACAGCGAACCATCGGCGTTTTCTGCACACAGGATCATTCCCTGCGATTCGATACCGCGTAATTGTTTTGGAGCGAGGTTCACCAAAACCGAAACCTGTTTCCCAATCAGATTTTCGGGTTCATAATACTCGGCGATTCCTGAAACAACTGTTCGTTGATCGATTCCGGTATCGATTTTAAGTTTCAACAGCTTTTTGGTTTTTGCTACTTTTTCGCATTCAATCACGGTTCCTGCCCGAATATCCATTTTGGCAAATTCGTCGTATTCAATGTTTTCTTTTGCAGGAGTGGCTTTGGCTCCGGCAATTTCGTTGGCTTTTTTGGTATCAAGCAGTTTCTGAATCTGTGCTTCAATGGTAGCGTCTTCAATTTTTTCGAACAAGAGTTCGGGCGTATTTACCTTATGACCAACCGGCAATAATTCGGTATTCCCAAACATTTCCCAATCCATTTTTTCGAAATTCAGGAAACCACGTAGTTTTTCCATGCTAAACGGAAGAAAAGGTTCGAGACAAATTGTAAGGTTGGCCGTAATCTGCAAACAAATATTCATGATAGTTTTCACGCGTTCAGGATCGGTTTTTACCACCTTCCAGGGCTCTTCGTCGGCAAGGTATTTGTTTCCCAAACGAGCCAAATCCATCGCGTTTTTCAACGATTCGCGAATACGGAAATTATCGATGCTTTTCTCTACTTCGCCTTTTATAGTTGAAATGGCGGCCAGCGTTTCCTTGTCGTAGTCGCTGAGTTCTCCACGTTCCGGAACAACACCTTCATAATATTTCTGTGCCAGCACAAGTGCACGGTTCACAAAGTTTCCGAGAATTGCCACCAGTTCACTGTTATTCCGCGTCTGGAAATCTTTCCAGGTAAAATCGTTGTCTTTGGTTTCGGGGGCATTGGCAGTAAGCACGTATTTCAACACGTCTTCTTTTCCCGGAAAATCTTCGAGGTACTCGTGCAACCAGACTGCCCAATTTCGTGAAGTGGAAATTTTATCGCCTTCGAGGTTCAGGAATTCGTTGGCCGGCACATTATCGGGCAGGTTGTAGGTTCCTTCGGCTTTCAGCATACTAGGGAAAATAATACAGTGAAAAACGATGTTGTCTTTCCCGATAAAATGCAGCATCCGCGTTTCGGGATCTTTCCAGTACGTTTCCCAAAGCCCCTCTCCATCTCTCCCCGAGGGGGAGAGTGTATTAAAAAGTTCTTTAGTAGCAGAAATATATCCAATCGGGGCATCAAACCAAACATATAATACTTTTCCTTCGGTACCTTCTACCGGAACGGGCACGCCCCAGTCGAGGTCGCGGGTAACGGCACGTGGTTGCAACCCATTGTCGATCCACGATTTTACCTGCCCGTAAACATTTGGTTTCCATTCTTTGTGGCCTTCCAGTATCCATTCCACCAGCCAGGGTTCGTAGTCATTTAAAGGAAGATACCAGTGTTTGGTTTCTTTTAAAACCGGCGGGTTTCCGCTAATTGTTGAAGTCGGATTGATGAGTTCTGTCGGGCTCAGTGAAGTACCACAGCTTTCGCATTGGTCGCCGTAAGCCCTTTCGAAACCACATTTTGGGCAGGTGCCGATAATGTAGCGGTCGGCCAGGAACTGTTGGTTCTCTTCGTCGAAATATTGTTCCGTTGTACGTTCAATCAGTTTTCCGGTATCATATAATTTGCGGAATATTTCAGAAGCCGTTTCGTGATGGATTTTCGAGCTGGTTCGTGAATACACGTCAAACGAGATACCGAATTTTTCGAATGAGTTCTTGATGATTCCATGGTAACGATCCACAATATCCTGAGGAGTCACCCCTTCATTTTTAGCCTTCAGTGTAATTGGCACTCCATGTTCATCCGAACCGCCAATCATAATTACATCTTCATTTTTCAGGCGTAAATAACGGGCATAAATATCGGCTGGGACATAAACGCCGGCAAGGTGCCCGATATGAATTGGTCCGTTTGCATAAGGCAAGGCAGTAGTTATCAGTGTACGTTTAAACTTGCTCATTCTGAAATATTTTGATTTTTCTGAAATACAATTTAGGGCTGCAAAGATAAATAAAAAGAGGAACCATTTTGTGCTTCCAAAACGCAAACTTTCAATTACAAACCTTTTCTTAGCAGGTTTTGTTGTTGTAATGATTCAGCAATTTTGTCTGATTCTGTTTTTTGATATTGAGAATATTATGTGTTTCTTTTGCATTATTTTCATCTTATGGCACAATTCACACATATTATCTTCGACCTAGATGGTACACTTACAGATAATACGCAGGGAATCATCAACTCATTAAAGTATTCACTCGATAAAATGCATATCGACGATTATCCCGAAAACCTGCTCGATGGCTTTATCGGGCCGCCCCTGCAATGGGGTTTTAGCCAGCTTTTTGGACTAAACGAACGAGACACCAAACTTGCCGTGGAATATTTCAGGGAATATTACGGCGAAAACGGCTGGCGCCAGAATGTCCCGTACAACGGCGTGCCCGAAATGATTGCCGAACTCGACCAGTTGGGAAAGAAAATGTATATCGCCACTTCGAAACTGGAAAAATATGCGGTGCAGATTATGGAATACTTTGAAATGGACAAATATATTCTGCAGTTAAAGGGCGCCGATTACGGCGGTAACAAAGCAACCAAAACCCAAATTATCAGCGACTTGTTAAGCGCCAGGAAAATCACTCCTACTAAAGACATAGTAATGGTGGGCGACACGCTTTTTGATATCGAGGGAGGAAAAGAAAACGGACTGTCGACCGTGGCCGTTGGATATGGTTTTGGCAAAAAAGTAGAACTCCGGAACGCTAATCCCGACCTTTTCGCTAACGATGTAGAAGAATTATTCGGGATACTGGCCAGATAAATAAATTTCTTATCTTTTCGCTGTAAATTTGAATGTAATAATTGAAACACACTAAGTTTGGTTTTATCTTCCAACTTTGTGCTTCGAAATTCAGACTTAAAAAAATGATTCAACCATCACCCATAAAACCCGGCGACAAAATCCGGATTGTTTCTCCGGCCGGAAAAATTGCTGAAAACCACGTACTCCCGGCTGTCGAATGGTTTCGTGCAAAAGGTTACCGGGTTGAACTCGGGAAACATGTTTTCGACCAGCATTTCCAGTTTGCAGGAACCGATGCACAGCGGCTGGAAGATCTTCAAACCGCACTCGACGATGACGATTGCAGCGCGATTTTATGTTCTCGCGGAGGTTACGGGACTGTTCGTATCGTCGATCAGCTAAACTTTCTCAACTTCCTTGAGAAACCCAAATGGCTGGTTGGTTTTAGCGATATTACGATATTACATGCCTGTATTAACCAGTACCAGGTCCCGACCATTCACGGGGCTATGCCACGCTACTTTTTTGATGAAAGCGGAGATGCCAGCGAAAATCTGGAATCGTTGATGAAACTATTGACCGGTGAAAAAATTCAATACGCTGTAAAATGCCCGGAATACAATCAACCCGGAAAAGCGAAGGCAGAGTTGGTCGGCGGAAATCTATCTATTATTACCAGCCTGCAAGGCACTTTTTATGATCTGGATACCGATGGGAAAATCCTGTTCCTGGAAGACATCGACGAATTTCTGTATCATACCGACCGGATGATCCATCAACTAAAACTGAGTGGAAGACTCGATAACCTGGCCGGACTGATCCTCGGTGATTTTACCGACATGAAAGACAATGAATCGCCTTTTGGGATGAGTGTGCACGAAATAATTGCCGATGTGTTGAGCGATTACCCGTATCCGGTGTGCTTTGGTTTTCCGGCCGGCCACGACAAAAAAAATCTGGCATTAATGTTTGGCACCGAGTGGGAACTGGAAGTAACAGTTGAACAGGCAAAGTTGACACTTTTATAAGTTGAATACAGAACTCAATATCTTGAAATAAAATGGTTTCGACCCGCGAACTTGGAGAAATAGCAGAAAGACTGGCAATCGATCACCTGGTAAAACTGGGCTATCAAATACTGGAACACAACTGGTACCACGGTCATCTCGAACTCGATATTGTTGCCAAAGACAAGGAAGAGTTGGTGGTTGTAGAGGTAAAATCGAGAAACGGCTTGCGTTACGAACATCCATCGGAAGCAGTAACGAATACAAAAATTAAAAGAATTGTGGAAGCCACCGACGCTTATCTGATTGAGAAGGAAATGGATGTTGACACCCGTTTTGATGTGATTACGGTTATTTTCGTGAACGAAAAGTTCGAACTTGAGCATTTCAAAGATGCCTTTTACCCAACCATGTAAACCGGAACCAAATTCTGTCCCGGTAATTTGTAATTCTTCCCGAATCCACTATTTTTAGGCTTTCTGAAAGATATATATGAATATTGAAGAAATACGCGAATATTGCATCACAAAAAAAGCAGTTACCGAAAGCTTTCCTTTCGATGAGACAACCCTGGTATTCAAAATGATGAACAAAATGTTTTGTTTACTAAGTCTCGATGATTTCCGTATTGCATTAAAAAACGACCCCGAAAAGAATGCAGAACTGCGCACACACTATAACTCTATCATTCCGGGGGACCATATGAATAAACAACATTGGAACACCATCGAACTGGATGGAACAGTTCCTCCTGCTGTTTTACAGGAATTAATCGATGAATCGTACGAACTGATTTTGAAAAGCTTACCCAAAAAGGTACAAGAAGAATATAAAAATTTAAAATGAAGATGAAGTATACGACACTGTTTACTGTCCTGATATTGTTGTCGGCAACACTTCTTGCACAAGAAGACAAAGAACAGTTCACCATTATTAAAGAAATTGCACACACACCGGTTACCAACCAGGGAAGTACCGGGACCTGCTGGAGTTTTACCACCACCAGCTTCCTGGAATCGGAAATTATGCGCAAAGGGTTCCCCGAAACCAAACTTTCGGAAATGTTTTTTGTGTACTATGGCTACCTGAATAAAGCTGGACAATATTTGCTTTTCCAGGGAAACAATAATTTCGGGCAAGGTGGCCAGGCACACGACGTACTGAACGTATTGCGCGAAAAAGGTTTGTCAACTTTCGACGAATTCCCCGGCGAAAAGATTGATGGGAAATACAACCATCGCGATTTAGTTGCCGAACTCGAACCGGAAGTTCAGGGCTTAAACAAGAAAAAGGAAAACTTCGACGCCTCCGATGTTTCATCGCTACAACCCATTCTGAATAAGCACCTTGGCAAACTTCCTAAGAAAATACAAACCGACAATGGAAAAGTAACTCCCATAGAATTGCGCGCTCATTTTGAACTTAATCCTGATGATTACGTGGAATTGACTTCCTATGCACATCATCCGTTTTACAAACCATTTGTTCTGGAAGTTCCGGATAACTGGGCGCACGAACTGTACTACAACCTCCCGATTGACGAGCTTATAGAAGTGATGAATTATGCATTAAACAACGGATTTACGGTAGCGTGGGACGGCGATACCAGCGAGAAAACATTTACCCATAAAAAAGGCAAAGCCGATGTGCCGGAAAAGCAAATCGGGAAAGTTGGCCAGGAGCTGCGCCAGCAAACCTTTTTCGACCGGAGTACCACCGACGATCACCTGATGCACCTGGTTGGACTTTCGAAAGATTCGGCTGGCAGAAATTGTTTCTACACAAAAAATTCGTGGAGTGCCGAAAGCAACGATTACGGGGGCTATCTTCACATGACAGAAGACTACGTGCGCTTAAAAACCATTGCAATCATGGTTCACAAAGACGCCATTCCTGAAACTATTAAATCAAAAATAGGACCCTGATGCGCGAATTTAAACTCAATGAAGAATACATCGAACTGGTGAAACTTCTCAAACTGCTTCGGATTGCCGAAACTGGCGGACATGCCAGGATTATGGTGGAAGAAGGAGAAGTACTGCGAAACGGAGAAACCGAACTTCGGAAAAGAGCCAAACTTATTTCAGGTGATGTGATTGAAGTAATGGGAGAAAAAATAAAGCTAATTTGAGCCAGAAATCAGGACGCTTCTGCAACCATAAAAAGTGCTTCCTGGCGAAGTATGACCGGCAATTGAATCTGGCGGCGTTCGATGCTCAACAACCAAATTCTTATTTCGTCGTCTTTCAATGTGTACAAAACATCGCGGAACTCATCTATCTGCGCATCGTTGTATCCATTGGCAGGAATATCTTTGAAACGATCCAGATCTTCATCTTCAAAATAAATTATCTCGTTTGGATTCTGTAGCATTTCTTCGAAATCGCACACTTCATGCGCCCCGCAACAGCCAGTCGGAATCTGAAAGTTATCCTCCTCTTCCGGCTCCAACTCCTTGTTTTTTCGCGAGAACTTATTGCCGATCCACGTTGCCATGGCAACAACAAATCCAAACAATAAAATAATTCCGAGTAAAACTTTCATGGCATTCTGTAATTTCTTGTTTTCCTAAAGTCGAAAAATGTTGCAGTAAACTGCCCCAATTTTTGAACCCACAAATTTAATTCAAAATTGTTACCTGAATAAATCCCGGCACGATTTCTCTGCAGATATTCTGGTTTTCCATTTATTTACCGGCAACCCCACGAAAAAGAAAAGGCTGTTCTTAAAGAATCCAACAGCCTCTTGCTGAGTATTTTCTTTAATTTATTTCTGAAGATGTACATCCATTTGCGGAAACGGAATCTGTAACCCTTCTTTTGCAAAAGTCTTGTATACTTTTTCGTGCATATCGAAATAAATTCCCCAGTAGCTGGATGCATTAGCCCAAACTCTCACAACCAGGTTCACGGAGCTGTTTGCAAGTTCACTCACTGCAATAAACGGTTCAGCCGGTTCATTCAAAATACGTTCATCAGCTTTAATCAGCTTCATCAGCACTTGTTTCGCCTTTTCCACATCATCGCCATAAGCAATTCCAAACGTAAAATCAACGCGTCGTTGCTGCTCAGTCGAGTAATTGGTCATCGATCCGGTTGAAAGCCCCCCGTTTGGAATGATGATCGTTTTATTATCCGGCGTTTTCAGGATGGTGTTGAAAATTTGAATCTCGCTCACAGTCCCGGCATGTCCCTGTGCGTCGATATAATCGCCTACTTTAAACGGTTTAAAAAGCAGGATAATTACACCACCTGCAAAATTCTGCAAAGTACCGGAAAGCGCCATCCCAACAGCCAAACCTGCCGCACCCAAAATGGCAATAAATGAGGTCATTTGCACACCCATCATTCCAATCACACTAATCCACAACATCATTTTCAATACAATCCCAATCATGCTGTTTAGGAAGCCACGAAGCGATGTATCTACATTTCGTTTTTCGAATCGCTTTCTTAATGTTGATCTAATTATTGATATGATCCACATACCAATGATGAGGGTGATTATGGCGCCTACTAACTTTGGACCATATACAACTACAATGTTGTAAAGTTGTTCTGAAAGGTTTTCTATTTTATCCATAATATTTAAGATTAATACCAACATTACACGCCAGCCTCAAAATTGTTCAAAAAAATAGGGCCCTACTTTTGAGCCCCATTTCTATCGTTGAAATAGGTTAATCAATTACAGAGGTAAAGCAACTCCCCGCGCAAATAATGCAAAGTATCGTTTACGTTTCCGAATTTGTTTAATTCTTCATCTTTCACCGAAATATCAAAAATGCGTTCAAGGTAATATGTAAAAATACTCCAGTCGATTTTATCAAAATGCAGATCTTCAATGAAAGAAGCGTTTAAACAGATACTCTCCTTCGTAACGCCTGTCTTGCGAAGCACCCTGTACAGGTTTCTTCTGATTGATTTTTCTTCCAGTACTTCTACTTTCATGTTTTCCGTATAAATTCGAACAAATGAAGATTTGGGTCAAAATTAAGAAATTACAACGACATATACGGATTTTCAATCCCAATAAATCCATTTTTAACCATTTGTATACTTTTTAAACACAAAACGGTTTTTTGTATTCTCCATTAATAACGGTCGCTGGCCAGTAAGCTGTAAATTTTCAGGTTAAGATATTTATTCCGATGGCGTTCGCCGGCTCGCTCAACCCCTTCAAACTGGAAATGAAGCTTTTGTGGAATGGCTTCGCTTTTCGAATTTTTTTCGGCTACTTTTATTTGAATGCGGTTCATCCCCAGCTTCTTAAAAGCATGGTGAACCAAAACCTCAACACACGATACAATAATTCCATTGTGTTGCATTTTTTCGGCTAACCAATAACCAATTTCAGTTTTGTGGTTCACGTAGTCGGTATCTTTAAATCCTATCAAACCTGCAAATTCTTCGTTATACCAAATACAGTAAATATCGTCACGATTATTACTCCCGGCTACCATACTGCGGATGAAGGCCCCGGTATCTTCCACGTTTTGAATACTATCCACAAAAGGAAGCCATTCCCGGAGATATTTTCGGTCGCGGCCAATAGTTTCAAAAATAAGCGGCGCCATTGAAAGCTTGATCCGCTCAAGCCTGATTTTATCGCTAATTCGAAAGTGTTCCATTTTTAACGTTTTTAAGATCGACACGGAAAACCTGTTGTGGAACGGTTTTAGTATCCTCACACGAAATCAAAACCGTTTCATCATTTAGGAAACAAATTCCTTCGGTTTGTGCTCCGTCGAGATTTTTGAGATGAAAATATGTGCTCTTTCCACCAAAGAAATTATCGCCTTCGAAATCAGAAAATACCCACATGTAAGTTTTGTAATCGAGATAACCAATTAAAGCCAACTTGTTCTTTCCTGGATTGACATCGGCTCCGGTAACCAGAAGATTTACATTAAATGAATCGATCGGTGCAAGCTGATAATTACCTTCCGCAGTTGACAACTTGTACATTTGGGTAGTGTGAGTTTGCCAGTTTTTTGAAAACAAATAGAGGTTTCCATTAAATTCAACCATTGCTTCGCAATCAAAAGGCGTGGAATTCAAACCAAAAGAAAATTCATCTTGCGACGCATAGTTATAATCGATCCTGATGGCTCCCACTTCTGATTCTTCCCCTTTCCCAACCAGGTCTTTTGCGATTTTGTACACGCACAAATCTTCGCGGTTCCCCCTGTTATTGCCAAAATCTCCGACATAAATAAAAGCATCATCTTGCGTGATCGATTCCCAGTCGTGGTTATCCGAATTTTTAATTTTTAGGGTTCTCTGAATGACTCCCTCCCGATCAAAACCCAACAGTTTTTCGTCCCCTCCACTGTCGTTAAAACCCCAAAATAGATTATCCCAGATGAGTAACCCTGAAATCTCGGTAAGTGCGGCAGGTAATTGTGAAATATACTTTTCTCCATCAACAATGATGGTTGAAGCAGGGTCCGTTTGTTGTGCCGTGTTTTTTCGATCAGTACCGTTACACGAAAAAAAAAGGATGAAAACAAGAAGAATTGAGGCAGTTTTGTTCATCTTTTTATCTTTACAGAAAAATTGAATGTTGGTTGAATTTAAACAAAATAATTTCAGATGAAGAAGTTTCTTGCTTTATTGTTAATCGTTTTAACCGGGATCGGGATTTCGTGCGGTCGTGCCGAAAAAGGAGGAGATACGCTGGTTTTGTTAAAGACTGAGTTTGGCAACATTAAACTAAAACTTTACGATGAAACACCCGGGCACCAAAAAAATTTCATCAAACTGGTAAATGAAGGTTTTTACAACGGCCTGCTTTTTCATCGTGTGATGGAGAACTTCATGATACAGGGCGGCGATCCCGATTCGAAAAACGCACAGCCAGGTGCACGTTTGGGTTCGGGGAATGTTGGATACACTATTCCTGCTGAATTTGTACCAAAATATTTTCATAAAAAGGGAGCGCTGGCAGCAGCTCGTACAGGAGGCCCATCGAACCCCGAAAAACGATCGAGCGGTTCGCAGTTTTACATCGTACAGGGAGCAGTTATGACAGCAGGTGCGCTCGATACAATGGAAATGGCGTTGAACAACCGGTCCCGTAACGAGTTCTACAAAACGAAATTTGATGCGGCAGCTAACGAACTGAACGAATGCAAAAAAAATAACGACCTGGATGGATTTAATGTTCTGGTAGCCGAAATTCGTGCCCAGGCCGATAGTTTGTGGGCAACTCACGAGACGATAGCTTTCACTCCTGAACAACGCGAAGCATATACAACGGTTGGGGGTTATCCTTCGCTCGATGGCGAATACACTGTGTTTGGCGAAGTGGTGGAAGGATTCGATGTAATCGATAAAATTGCAGCGGCCGAAACCGATAAAAACAACCGCCCACTAAATGATATAAAAATGGAAATGGAGGTGATTAAATAGCTTATGTCCAAAATTTTTATCGTATTTCTTTTATCTGTCTTTTCGGTTTTTAGGGTGAATGCCCAATCAAGGGTTGTGGAAGTCTCTACTAACCTCGGCACTATGCAGTTCAGATTGTACGACGACACGCCAAAACACCGCGATGCTTTTATTCAACTCGTGAACGAAGGATATTACGACGGAACACTTTTTTATCGGGTGATTCAGGACTTTTTAATACAGGGAGGATCGAAAAGCAGCCGGAATGCGCCGCCCGGAAAACGAATTGGTTATGGCGATCCCGACAAAACCGTTGATGACGAAATTATTCCGCACTATTTTCATAAGAAAGGGGTGTTGTGTGCACCCCGCCAACCCGACGAAGTCAACCCTTTTAAACAATCCGATATCTCTCAGTTTTACATCGTTAAAGGAAGTGTTTTTACCGCGGGGGCCCTTGATACCATGGAGTTGGCCGTGAACCGTCCGATACGGAATAAGATCGTTCAGAAACACATGACAGAAGAAGTTCGCAATGAACTTAAAAAACTAAAAGATGAGAAGAAAGTAAAGGAGTTCCGGGTACTTGCAGAGCAGGTTAAAAACGAAATAGAAACCGACTACACGCTTGAACCCGACGTATTGACATTCAGCGAAGCGCAACGCGAAGCATATACCACTGTTGGCGGCTACCCCGACCTCGATGGAAAATATACCATTTTTGGCGAATGCATTTCAGGTTTTGATGTGATCGATAAAATTGCAGCCTTAAAAACCGATGAAAACAACCGTCCCTTCACCAATGTTGTTATTCATGTGAAAGTGATCCAATGAAACTAAATTTTGTTTGCATATTATTCTTGGGAATGGTTTTGTTTTCGTGTGACGGCGAAAACAAAAAACAGAAAATGCTGCTAAAAATACAAAGTCGGTAAGCCCTGTGAACACTGAAAATCAGATCGACGAATGGGAACAAATGCTGGCTTCGGTAGCTAAGATCGAGTCGTATGACAACGGCAGAATACTCGAAAAAGGACAGGGGTTTTTTGTAGGTGCGAATTTGCTGGTTACTAAATATTCACTGGTCAACCAGGCAACCGAAGTTAAAATCCAGCCATTGGATGGAAATAAAACTTATTCCGCCACTCGTTTTGTAGCATTCGACCGAATCAACGATCTAATCATTTTGGAAGTCGATAGTGTAAAACGTGAACCAATTGTGCTGGTAGAAGGAGAAATCCCACGTTCGGCCAAAACCATGTACATTGCCCCAAAAACATCCAAAACCACCCAGCTTTTTACCGGCAAAGTTCTCAACCTGGCCAATGTTAAAGGCATTAATCTTTATCGCCTTACCAACCGAATTCGTTCGTCGCAGTTTGGCTCACCGATTTTTGTGTCGAATAAAAAGGCAATCGGAGTGGCATTTTCTGCAGTAGTGGATTACGAGGAACAAAGTTTTGCCACCCCTTCGTTTTACATTTCTGAAATGCTTAAAAATAAAAAAGGGGAGCCCGAATTGCTGGAAACCTTGAAAATTTCGGCAAATTCGAAAGTTGCTGCCGAAAATATGAAGATCAAAGGCTTGGTAATCGAAACCGGCTATGGAAATATTACCATTAAATTATTTAACGAAACCCCTGGATACCGCGATAATTTTATTCGGTTGGTGAAGGAGGATTTTTACGACAGCCTGTTGATTCACCGGGTGATCGCCGATTTCGGAATCCAGAGTGGAGCCGCCGACACACGCTACGCCAGGCCGGGCGACAATGTGGGGTGGAAAGGCCCCGGTTACACCATCCCCGCTCACGTTGTGGACGGGTTGTATCACAAACGTGGAATGATCGGGTCGCCACGTAAACCGGACACCGCCAACGAACGCCGCCGCTCCGACGGTTCGCAGTTTTACATTGTTTCGGGCAGAAAATATTTTGATAACGAACTGGATGATTTGGAAACTCAGAACAATTATACGTTTTCGAAAGAACAACGACAGGTTTACAAATCAGTTGGCGGAGCGCCACATCTCGATGGTTCGTACACTATTTTTGGACAGGTGGTTTCGGGAATGGAAGTGGTTGACAAAATAGCCAAAGTGGAGACCGACAAACGGTGGAGGCCAGTTAAAGATATCCGGGTTAAAGACATCAGAATACTAAAATAGTTCCGACAGTTCCATTTCTTCTTTTAACCAAAGTGTTCGGAGACCGGCTTCTTTGGCTGCCAAAATATTTTTTTCGAGATCATCGATAAAAAATGTTTCGCTGGGAATAACACCGGCAAGTTCGACCACTTTTCGAAAAGCTTCCAAATCAGGTTTTCGCGCCTGTATTTCATGAGAATAAAAAACCTTTTCGAACAGGGACGGAAAATCAATACCATTTTCTTTTCTAAACTCCGGCAACAAACGCCCGATATGAATTGCGTTGGTATTGCTAAATAAAAACAGCCTGTATTTGTTACCCAGTTGCAGCAGCGTCTTTACCCGCGTGGCAGGAATATCCCGAATCATAGCATACCATGCATCATCAATTTGCTGATCACTGGCTTCCGGGCTTTTCAGAATTTGCCGCAAACGTTTGCGAAATGTCTCAGGACTGATTTCACCGATCTCGAGCTGGTAAAATACCGGATCGGCATATGCCAGTTTACGGTCCAACATCGCTTTATCAGGTCCAAGTGCCTGGAATGCCTGAATCGAGGCATTAAAATCGAGGTTCAGTATTACATTCCCTAAATCAAAAATGATGTTTCGAATGCCAGTCAGATCTGCTTTCATTTATAAATTGTTTCAGCAACAAAGCTAAAATTAAAGTAAGCAATTGTTAAAATTTTCAACGAAATGAAATCACTCTTTTCAACTCAGTCTTCGTTCGAAACAAGCGAAATACAGTTCTGTCCATAGTGGAAAAAACGATAAATCAATAGTTAACAGATGCTTACACCCTTCGCCTTAGTTCTTATGTTACATAATTTTTTGTAAGAAAAATTTGGAAATCTCCACAAAGACTTGTTACTTTGAAGGACAAACCCTTATTTTTTATCTTTTTGTTTTTTTTATGGGCAGCTTTTTGAACAAGAGTTGCCCCTTTTCCTGTGAGCGAAAGCGTTCGTTTGAAAAGGGGGAAAATAGAGACTACTTATTGTTAGTGAACTATACCATTTTGATTGAAATTAACCGGTTATCGGACCGGATGCCTGAAAGGGCATTTCATATCGGAGGATAAAAGAACAGGACGTAAAAAATTAAGGGCAGGTAATTTACCTGCTCTTTTTTATTCTATACCATTCTTAAAATATCGGGCTGTCTTAATAATCGATTCTGAGATCGGAGTGTACCTGAAATTTAAGGCATTTTCAATTTTCGATCCGTCAAAACGATTCACTTCCGAGCTGCCGGCGGCAACTTCCTTTGTAATTGCAGGTGTTTTTCTGCTAAACAAACTTCCGATAGCTAAAAGACGCCAGGCAACACTTACCATAAAAGAGGATGCATAAACCGATGGCGCGGGTTTTGACATAGCATCTGCAATCTGATTAAATATTTCTTCGTAACTCAGGTTTTCGGCATTCAACAAATAACGTTGGTTTTTGCATTTTTCGAAATTACCTTCATCCATCAGAGAAACCATAGCTTTTACAACGTCGTTAACATCCACGTAACCGGTTACCCCCCGGGTATAGAATTTTAACCCCTCATGCACGGTTTTAAAAATGCGTGGACTGCTGCTTTCCCAATTCCCGGGACCTATGATTATCGAAGGATTTACGATCACAGCGTCGAGGCCTTCCTCAATCCCTCTCCAGATTTCAGCTTCCGAAAAGAATTTGCTTTCGGAGTAAGCTGAGTTCTTCTTTGTAGGAACCCAATTGGTTTCTTCGGTAACCAGCCGACCTCCCTGCAAACGGCCCAGAGCAGCAATAGAACTTACATGGCATATTTTTTTGACGTTGTTTTCGATGGCAGCATTCACCAAATTTGAGGTTCCTTCCACATTGTTCGAGATCATCCTGTCCCGATCCTTTTTATCAAACGAAACAATGGCTGCACAATGATAAATGTCGGTAACACCCTGTAAAAGTTGCTCAAGCGAGAAATAATCCAGAATATCCCCATCCACCCATTCAATAGAGTCGAACAATTGCTTTGCATTATCAGTGTAATACGAGAATATTGTCAGTACCTGGTCCAGCAGGCTGCTTTCGCGTTTTAATGCTTTCACCTGTCTGCCGCTTTTACAAAGCTCAAGTAATAAATGCGATCCTACCAGTCCTGTACCGCCTGTTACAAATATCATATGTTTTATTATTTAACTGTTCCAGGGAGTAATCGCTTTTGCGCCAAATAATTTCCCGCTTATATTTTCGATATGTACTTTTATGACGCCTACATTTCGAACCGCAGGCTCGTTAAATTTAAATTCGCGATTGCTGTATTGAGCCATTACAAGCTGCAGGCAACGATATTTCTCATCGAAGTCCTCTACTAATTCAACCTTACCCTCAACCACTACCGATTTCGATTTTACCCTGTAACTACAACCCACTTGCACATCCTGCCATGCCAGATCTTCCCCAAGAGTCCAGTTAATACTCACCTGCGGGTTTTTTAAAATGGTTTCCCACATTTTTCCTTCCTGTGCCGAATGCAGGATCACTACATCGTCTTCGAGTGCAAAATTCATGGGCAAAACGTAGGGCTGATCATTAATCGACATGGCTAAATAGCAGGTTTTACAAGCCCTGATCACTTCGTTAATTTCTTCCCTGTTTTGTAAAAAATATGTTCGCATGATCCGTTCAATTTATCGTTCGCTGTCCTAAAACTTTCGACAATTCTTTTTCTACCCTTTTCAGGTTCATGTAAACCGATTGTTCGTGGATTACACGGTCGAAATCGTTGGCGGCCGATGCCTCATCAATTGCTTTTTCAATCTCCGACAACATCAGTTTTACTTTGCTGAGTTTATATTCGCTAATGATTCGAGGAATGAGCACATCTAAAATATCCTCCTCTTTCTCGGTAAACGCCCCGGCCTTGGTCCAGCGTTTGCTTTCGATATATTTATCCGAAAGCAGATCGGTTGCCAGCCGGCTTACATCGCCGCTCGGATGATATACAAAATGTTTCCACGGATCAAACTCTTCGTTCTCGAGATTGTTGGCCACATCGTCGAAAATTTTTCGGAACAGTGGATTTTCCGAAATTAAATTATCCGCTTCAATCTCCCCGATCATCATATCTTTTACCAGTATTTCATATTCTTCACGGGTTTCTTTGTCTTTCATTACAATGGTCCGGTTGCAGTGTTTTAAAAGAAAACGCAAAAACTCGATGTCGACGATCGAAAGATCGGTTTTATGAACTGCGGTTTCAACAATCTGTGGTTTTGCCTGCACCGGCTTCACTCTTTCCTCCCGCTTTTTAAAATCTTCGTTTTGTTTCCACTTTTGCTTTCGAACTTCGGCGTACAAAACCTCTTCGCTAACATCGAGCAGGCGGCTGCATTCCTTGATATAAACCGATCGGGTGATACTTTCCGGGATGACCGCGACCGAACGAATAATATCTGTTATCAGTTTGGCTTTGGCCACGGGATCGTTTTCGGTTTCGTTTAGCAGAAGTTGGGTTTTAAAACGTATAAAGTCGGTTTCGTTTTTCTGAATAAAATCGAGGAATGCGCTGGCACCCATTTTCTTCGCAAACGAATCGGGATCTTCGCCATTGGGCAGCAACAAAACTTTTACGTTCATCCCTTCTTCCAGCACCAGGTCAATTCCTCGCAGCGAAGCCTTGATTCCCGCTGCATCGCCGTCGTAAATTATTGTAATATTG
This sequence comes from Draconibacterium sp., assembly GCA_011620585.1. GTDB lineage: Bacteria > Bacteroidota > Bacteroidia > Bacteroidales > Prolixibacteraceae > Draconibacterium. The sequence continues at coordinate 44,242 of WOYV01000050.1, read as the reverse complement.
GGCGTGAACCTCCGCACCATCCTGATCTGTTCAACCGTAAGCGCCGTTCCCGACGACGACGCCACGTTTTCAATTCCTGCCTGGTTCATCGAAAGTACATCGGTGTAACCTTCAACAAGGTAGCATTTATCAACTTTTGAAATTTCGCGCTTAGCCTGATAAATGCCGTACAAGACTTTACTTTTGTGATAAATCTCCGATTCAGGCGAGTTCAGATATTTGGCAACGGTTTTGTCGTCTTTTAAAATACGGCCACCAAAAGCAATCACCCGTCCTGCAAGGTTGTGAATCGGAAAAATTACACGCCCCGCAAAACGGTCGCGCAGCCAGTCATCGCGTTTTATGGTGAGGCCTGTTTTCTCGAGGTAGTCAATTTTATAGCCTTGTTTTTGGGCCGCGTCGGTAAAAGGTGTTTTTCCATCGGGGGCAAAACCTACCTCAAACTTTTTCAGAATATCGTCACGAAAACTACGTTCGCGAAAATAACTAAGGCCAATGGTCCGCCCTTCGTTTTCCTCCCATAAATAACGCGTGAAATATTTTTGTGCAAAACCCGAAACGATCATCAAACTTTCACGTTCGTCTTTTAGTTGCTTCTGTTCTTCCGACTCCTCCTCCTCAACCACATCGATGCTGTATTTTTTTGCCAGCCATTTCAAAGCCTCGGGATAGGTCAGGTTTTCGTGTTCCATGATGAAATTCACCGAGTTGCCACCTTTCCCGCAACCAAAGCATTTAAAAATTCCTTTGGCCGGAGAAACCGTAAATGATGGTGTTTTTTCGTTATGGAACGGACAGAGCCCCAACATGTTTACCCCGCGTTTGCGAAGCGTCACAAAATCGGAAACCACATCCACAATTTCTGCGGTGTCTAAAATTCGTTCGATGGTAGCATGATCGATCATTCCTGCAAAAATATCAGAAATAGAATGAAACACTTTGCATATTCCTTTTTTTTAAAACAAAACTTCTAAATTGCAGTGAGTACAAATCAATTAGAGATGAAGAAAAAACTGGTGTTTCTTTCCGGCGCCGGGATGAGCCAGGAAAGCGGGCTGAAAACTTTTCGTGAAATGGGTGGATTGTGGGAAAGTTACGACATTAACGAAGTAGCTACTCCCGAAGCCTGGCAACGCAATCCGGAACTGGTACTCCGCTTTTATAACGAGCGCCGCAAACAACTGATGCAAGCCAAACCAAATGCGGGGCATCTGGCGATTGCCGATCTGGAAAAAAATTTCGATGTAGAAGTGATTACCCAAAATGTGGATAACCTGCACGAACGCGCCGGAAGCTCCAAAGTTTTGCATCTTCATGGCGAATTGATGAAAGCCCGCAGTACCGTCGATTCTTTTCTGGTGTACGAACTTGATCACTGGGCGCTCAATCCGGGGGATTTGTGCGAAAAAGGAAGCCAGTTACGGCCGCATATTGTTTGGTTTGGCGAAGCCGTACCCGAAATCCCAAATGCAATCGGCATCGTAGAAAAAGCGGACATTTTGGTAGTTATCGGTACTTCGCTGGCTGTTTATCCTGCTGCCGGATTAGTAAATTACGTTAAAAAAGGAACACCGGTTTTTGTGATCGACCCAAACCGTCCGTCGGTGTTGCAGGAAAATGTGGTTTATATGAAAGAAAAGGCCGGAAAAGGAATGGAAATCTTGCAAAAAGAACTCGAAAAAATGATGTAAATTGGCATGTATGAAACGAATTTTACTTATCATTTCAATATTACTCACAGTAACTGCCGTTTATGCGCAGCGCTTCGATGCAGGCTTGATCGCCGGGTTTAACGCCTCGCAGGTGGAAGGAGACAACTTTAAGGGGTATAACAAAGCGGGGATCCTTGCTGGCATTTATGTGCAAACCGATATTGCACCCGCCATAGTTGCCGGGATGGAAATAAAATATTCGCAAAAAGGATCGAGAAGAAAATACGATCCCAAACAACCTGATGTTGACAAATATATAATGCGATTAGGCTACATCGATATTCCCATTTTTATGGGTTTCAGGGCCAACGACAGAAGTAGGGTCATCGGAGGAATCACTCCCGGAGTATTGATACATTCAAAAGAATTAAACAGTTACGGGGAATTTCCAAAGGAAGACCAGCATCCGTTTAAAACATTCGACCTGCAACCATTTGTGGGCTTTCAGTTCGATTTTCTTGAACGGCTTTCGCTCGATCTTCGTTTTGCCCTTTCGGTTGTGCCTGTTCGAAACAAACCTGAAGGAACCAATTATTACTGGCACAACAACCAGTTCAACAATGTGATCTCCCTGGCGTTCTATTATCGTCTGTAAAATAAATCATGGAAAATAAAAAGCGGAAAATAGTAGTGGCGGTTACCGGTGCAAGCGGTTCGGTGTATGCCAGCATTTTGTTTGAGAAACTTCGCGAACTAAAAGATCAGGTGGATGAAGTGGGCGTTGTATTTTCGACGAATGCGCTTGATATCTGGAAATACGAACTAGATGAAGAAATTGTATTGGTGTATCCTTTTCGCGTGTTCGAAAAAGACGATTTTTATGCGCCTTTTGCATCGGGCTCATCGAAATACGACACGATGATTATTTGTCCGTGCTCGATGGGAGCTTTGGGGCGGATCGCCAACGGAGTATCTGACGATCTGGTTACGCGCGCAGCTGATGTAATGTTGAAAGAACGCCGAAAACTAATCGTGGTGCCGCGTGAAACGCCTTATAATCTGATCCATCTTGAAAATATGAAAACCCTAACCATGGCCGGTGCCATAATTTGCCCCGCCACACCTTCGTTTTACAGCAAACCCAAAACAATTGAACAAGCAGCAGAAACCGTGATCGACAGGGTGTTAAACCTCGCCGGGTTCGACCTTGCCTCTTTTGAATGGGGTAAAAAAGAACCCGGGTAAAATGTTGACATAAAAATTAAGTGTTCACCATCCACTTCGAAAATACATCGAGATAATTCCAGAACGATTGCTTTACTTCATTGGGGAGATCGAGCTTTTCCAGTACCTGCTGGTAACATTTTAACCATTCTATCCGGCCTTCGGCAGAAATGGGAAACGGACGATGGCGTCGGTTCAACTGTGGCATCCCGCGATTTTGATTAAAATAATCGGGCCCCCCGCAAATCTGGATAAAAAAATCAGATGAATGTTCTTTGGCTTTTTCCAGCGCAACCGGATTCTTTGGGAAAAGATCTTTGATCGGGCTTTGAACAATCAGATCGTAATGGTCGCTCACCATTTTCCGCATGCCATCTTCTCCCAGCAAATGGAACATTTGATGGGTTGGCAGAGTCACGTTCGGACGAATTCCGGGGAAATACGGGCTGATCTTAAATTCCATGTCGATTTATTGTTTTCAAGAAAAACAAAGAACTGCAAAAGATGTTCTATTTCTTTCCATGCCGGCAAGCAATAAAGAAAGGTGCCTTGTTTAGGGACAGCATTTACACTTACTATCCAAACTGGGGCACCTTTCTTTCACAAAATGTTTCCTTAATTTTTCACATACGGGTAATCATGAATTTCTGCCCCGGTGAACGGGATCCATGATAAACTGTCCTGTTCCTGCTTCATCCGATCGTACATAAATGAGTTGTTCCCATATAATAGCGATTTTGCGGAGTAACCAAACAAACGTAAATATGCAGTTGCAAAAGCCGAATTCTGACCTGTATTGCAATAAATTACCACGGTTTTATCAGTTGGAATGGTCTGCATTTCCGAAACAATTCCTAAAGTTGCTCCCGGTTTATAACGCACCGCACCCGGAATATGGCCCGATTCGTATTTGTCTTTCCGATCGTAATTAATCACGTAATAAGTTGATGGATCTTCAAACACTTCATCTGCATGGATGATTGCCGCACGCATACCCTGCGCAAATAGGGAATCGATCCGTGTCTTCAGAATTTCGCTGCCTGTCGTTTTACCGCTATTCATTTTGGGGAAATCACCTATATCCCCTGCTTCATTCCCTAATGTATCCAGCTTTTCCTGAAACTCTGATGATACCACATCAAGCCAAAAATCTTTAGCAAAATATTTGTTCCAGCTACTCATTCCCCATTTCATGGCAAACACATTGTTGTAGCCTGCAAGCCGTAGCAAAGAGGTCGAATAACTGGACATTTGCCCTGCATAACATGTTAAAATGATTTTATCGTATTTTGCGGGATCAATGTCGTTGGCAAAATAGGAAGGCAAATCAGAAAAGTCAACGTTCACGGCATTTTTTATGTGCCCTTCTGCATATAAATCTTCCGATCGCAAATCAATTACCAGTATATTTCCATCAAGTTCGTCGTATACCGTTGAGGCTTTTATGAGCGACGGGAAGTTTCGGCTGTTGACATAATCTCCCATTTCGTTGAGCGCACTTAACAAGGCTTTAGCTTCGTTGTTGATCTCAACTTTCGGTTCGCTGGTTTCTTTAACCGCCTTGGTTTCCTGCTTTGCGTTTTGCTGGTTTCCCGAACAGGAAATCATTACAAACAGCAGAATAACACTTAGTAAGTGTAAAATCAAATTTCGTTGAATCATCTTTCTTAAACTGATAATTATCCGTTATTCTCCACTGGATTCATGTCTTTATCAAAACGCAGGGATTCTGTTCTTTTTCCCTTATCGTCGTATTTGTATTCTACCACGGCAACACCGTTGCTGGCGTTGTTCATCAGGTTGCCATCGGCATCCATCGACATGCTTTTTACAAGGGCTCCATGCTCGTCGTACTCATTTTTAGTAACAGGTACCCCAGCTTTGCCACTCAGTAATTCATCATCCTGATCATATATTTTTGTTTCCACGGTATTTCCATTTTCGTCGAAAGTGTTCAGGCGTTTTGCCCATCCCCAGTATAAGTTCGAAAGCTGACCACTGGAACTGTGTACGGCAAAGCTTAATAAATCGCCATGCGGGTTGTTTTTAAACTGAAAGTAGGAAACACCAATTTCTCCACAATTCTCAGCAGTACAATCGTACAAGGTGTCGTCGTCGTAATTAGCCATTCGGGTTACATATCCGTTCGGATCGTACGAAAAGCGAAGCTCGTAAAACGGGCAGAAAGGGTTCATAATGGTTTCCTCTCCAGCCAGGTTATAACGCAGTTCCCGGATCATGCCATCATCCATTTTGGACCAAACATAGTTACTGATTTTGTTGCCGTTTTCCACCGGGTTGCCTGCTTCGTCAAGGAAACGCATGGCTGTTCTCATTCCGGCACCGTCAAGCGTATATTCAAACGTAAAAGCCCCGTTGCTGCCAATCTGCTTGCCTTCCTCATCGAAGAAGCGTTTGATTTGTTTATTCCCTTCGTAAGTGTAAGTAACTTTTGCTGCACGAAGATTTGAATATCCAAGCAAAACACCGTTCCTGTTAAATTCAACAGATGCCAGTTTTCCATCATCATTCCAGGTAAATTTGTAGTTATTTAAGCTTTCCGCCTCATTGGCCGTAATTTCATGGGAGCCACGTTCAAGGTCCCACGGAGTTTCGCTAAACAGCAATTGACGGTAGTACTTTACATTGGATTGTTCCTCATTTTTAGTTGCTTTCTGGTTACAAGCACTCAAGCCGGCCATAACCAGAAAAATCAAAAGAAGTTGTTTCATTATAATCGAATTTTAAGATGTATTTTCCTTTTCTAAACTGAATAACACCTGGATAAACCTATTGTTTATAAATCCATGAAATTTATTTGAATTCGGGAAGACAGATAAGCAGTTTATACAGAACATTTTAAATGTCGGCAAACGCAAGCGTGGCAATGCTTGCCCGGGCGCCCGGAATTTGTAGTATTTGATAAGCACAGGCTTCAAGAGTCGATCCGGTGGTTACCACATCGTCCACCAATAAAATATGTTTCCCTTCAAACTCGTCGGGTTGGTGTACCCCAAAAATTCCTTCAACATTTTGCCAGCGCTCGAAACGGTTCTTCCGGGTTTGTGTTGTGGTGTAAATATTCCGAAAAAGGTTATTATCCGAAAGTTCTTTTTGCATCGACTGACTCATTCCCCGGGCTATCCAAAGACATTGGTTATAACCACGGATTTTTTCTTTTTTGGGATGTAAAGGTACCGGCACGATAATATCGACAGATGAAAAAGATTCGCTGTCATTCAAAGCAAAACCAAAACGCTGCCCGGTCTCAAAACCGAGCTCTTTTAAACCTTTATATTTAATGAAATGAATGAGTTGCTGATATCTGCTCCCTTTTTTGTACGAAAAAAAGGCAGTTGCATTTTCCAATTGTGTTCGCCCCCAAAAAAGCTGTGCCACTTTGTTCGATGGATCGGCGTGAAAGTTTGTGACCGGCAAATCGTTCCAGCAATCGAAACAAATATGTTTTTCCTGCGAAATTAGCCGCTCGCCACAGGTAATGCACAACGAAGGAAATAGTAATTCCAGCACATCCGACACTCCTTGTTTGATCTTTTCCACATCAAAAGTTACAAAAAAATGCCTGCTTCTTAAAACTAAATTAATATACCCGCCTCAGATTAACAAAGTCTTAATGCTCAGATAATCTTCATATAACCCGGTTTCGGAAATTGTTATCTAACTTGCGCATAACATATTTCCTTTAATCTCTCTTGTATTCCTACAGATTTCTCAAAGGTTGTCGCGTCCGGGACAACCTTTTGTTATTAAATCAACCCGACTTCTTTGTGATGGTTATTCTTCAACACTTTCGTGTAAAACACATCAATATTTTTTTAATTTTGAAACCAACTTTATTGAACTGATAACATAATATAACCGATCTCTGCTTATGATTCGCCGTCTTACCAACTATCTCAGGCAAAAATTACTGCTCATTATTTTTATCGGCTTTATACTTGGCATCTTTGTCAGTATTTACTCAAACAAACTTGTTGAAACTACTTCCACTCCCGAATCCTGCGAAATGTGTCATGTACACCCTCAAGCTACCGATTCGTGGAAACTTTCAGTTCATTACAATACCCGGGTTGGAATTCATATTGGTTGTGCCGACTGTCATTTACCGCCAAAAGGACAAGGTTATTTAAAAGAGAAAATAAAAGCCTCGGCCCGCGACTTTTACGGCTTGGTTTTTAAAGATTCGGCTGATTTTAACTGGGAAGCCAAATCAAGTCTTGAGCAGGCACAGCGCCACGTATTTAAAGCTTCGTGCTTAAAATGTCATGCCAATCTTTTCCCGTTGACCCTAAACGAAAAAGGACAGGATGCCCACCTTTATTACACACAGCACGAAGAAGAATTGAGGTGTATTAACTGCCACCTAAACGTTGGACATTACGATCCGAACGCATTGCATGCCAAAAATGTTGAATTCGGAAGCACCGGGTCAAAAAACCAGGATAAATTTGAGAAACCTGCCTTGGTTGAATCGCTCACAAGTTTCACGGAAACCGTTCCCGGAACCACCATTTCGTTCGATATGAAAGCGATTCCGGGTGGAAGTTTCAAAATGGGAAGTCCTGAAACAGAATCGCTTCGCGATGCAGACGAAGGACCGCAAAAGAGTGTTTCACTCAGTCCGTTTTTTATGGCCGAAGTGGAAGTTACCTGGGACGAATACCTGGCTTTCTACACCGCCACTGCAGCCGAAGGCAGAAGTACCGATACCGAAGGAAGCCGCACAAATGCCGATGTGGATGCCATTTCAGGACCAACACCTCCGTACGGACAACCCGACCAAAACTGGGGACTCGGCCAGCGGCCTGCCATCACCATGAGTTATCATTCGGCCGAAACCTATTGCCAGTGGTTATCTCAGGTTACAGGGAAAACCTATCGTTTGCCCACCGAAGCCGAATGGGAATATGCAGCCCGCGGAGGAACCGAATCTCCTTATTTCTTTGAAGGCAACCCGGGTGATTTTAAGAAGAAAAAATTTATCGGGAAGTTATTCGGTAAAAGCAGCAACCTGATTAATCAATACGTCATATACGAGAAAAACAGCGATTTGAAAACCGGAACACCCGACCAGGTTGATGCCAATCCATTCGGGTTGAAAAACATGCTGGGAAATGCCGCCGAATATTGCAGCGACTGGTATTCGGAAGAAGCTTACAAAAATTTGCCTGAAGGGGCACAGGACCCGAAAGGACCGGTGACGGGTGAAGAACGCGTAATCCGCGGAGGTTCGTTTAAAAGCGATGCCGGCGATGTGAGGAGCGCGGCCCGCGACCATACACAAAGTGTGGCCTGGTTGAAAACCGATCCGCAAATTCCAAAAAGTATCTGGTGGTTATCCGATTGTAACTTTATCAGCTTTCGCGTAGTCTGTGAATTCGATGAAAAAACGGGTAAAAAATAGTACCTTTGATAGCGTTGAACTAAACCAAAATACTGATATTATGAATGAAAATAATTTTTCCAGAAGAAAATTTTTAGGTGGCGCTGCAGTAGTTGGAGCAGCCGGAGCGTTTGGAATTGGTCCACTGACTTCATGTTCGGCCGGGGGATCGTCGCAAGGCGGCGGTAGTTTCGACTGGCAGCCACGCGAGTATGTGTTTCCTCCCCTGCTTGACCAGGTGCCGGATGGACCGGTTTTGAAAGCAGGGGTAATTGGTTGCGGCGGACGCGGTTCGGGTGCTGCTGTTAATTTTCTCGAAGCCGGAGGTTCCACCGTCACAGTAACTGCTCTTGGCGATGTTTTCCAGGATCGAATCGACAGTTGCCGGGAAATGATAAAAAACGAACGCGGCGTGGAAGTGCCTGCTGAAAACTGCTTTGTTGGTTTTGACGCCTTCGAAAAAGTGATTGACTCAGGCGTTGACATTGTTATTCTTGCCACTCCGCCAAAATTCAGGCCCGAGCATTTTCAGGCTGCAGTAAAAGCACGCAAACACGTGTTTATGGAAAAACCTGTGGCGGTTGATCCGGCCGGGATACGCCAGGTATTGGCAGCCGCTAAAATGGCCGACAGCCAGGGACTAAAAGTGGTGACCGGAACACAACGCCGCCATCAGCACAAATACATTAGCGTTTACAAAGAACTGGCTAACAATGCCATCGGGAAAATTAGCACGGCCGAAGTATACTGGAATCAAAACCAGCTTTGGTACCGCGAGAACGACCCGACCTGGAGTGAAATGGAATGGATGATCCGTGACTGGGTGAACTGGTGCTGGCTTTCGGGCGACCACATTGTAGAGCAACATGTTCACAATATCGACGTAGCAAACTGGTTTTTTGGGAAACATCCGGTAAAAGCGCTGGGTTTTGGCTCACGCCAACGTCGCAAAACAGGCGATCAGTACGATAATTTTTCTGTACGCTACGAACTCGACGATGGAAGACAGGTACTAAGTATGTGTCGTCAGATAAATGGTTGCGATAATGCCGTTAACGAAATTTTCCACGGAACCAAAGGAAAATCGTTTACCGCTCAAGGTGGAACTTCGACCATTACTGATCTAAACGGAAATCAGCTTTTTGCTTTCGAAGATCATGAAACAAGTCCGTACGTTCAGGAACACAAAGACCTGATTACCTGCATCCGTCAGAACATTCCGTTTAATGAGGCTGAAGCTACTGCCAATTCGGTAATGACCGCGATAATGGGACGTGTTTCGGCCTACACCGGAAAAGAAGTTACCTGGGACGAAATGATGAATTCGGACTTAAAATTAGGCCCGGAAACATTTATAATGGGAAACATTGGATACATTGCCGATGCAAAAGTTCCGGTTCCCGGATCAGAAGAATAGAGTTTATAATTTATGATAAAGCCAGAAACCTTCGGTTAAACGCCGGAGGTTTTTTTGGCACCATACTTGATAAAATAGAGATAAAGACAACAATTAATAACTAAAATTACAGAAACATGAGAAAACCAACAGGCATTTTGATAATCGCAATAGCTTTATTATTAGGAGCTTGCGAAGGACCAGCGGGTCCTCCCGGAATGGATGGAGATACATTTATAGGTTCAGTATTCGAGGTTCAAGGTGATTTTACTTCTCCCAACGGTTATAAAATTTACAACACTTATCCCAGTAATATAGTGGTTTATGACACCGATGTGGTTTTGGTATATATTCTGTGGGAACAGGCAAATGGACTTGATGTATGGAGATTGCTTCCACAGACAGTGGTACTGCCTGAAGGAATAATTCAATATAACTACGATTATACATCTTCTGATTTCCAGATATTTTTAGAATTCACAGTTCCTGAGGATGACCTTTTACCCGCAGAAACACTGGACCAAATTTTCAGGGTGGCCGTTTTACCTGCCGATTTTGTGGCCAGAAAAGAAGTGGATGTAAATGACTTCAATTCGATTATTGATAATCCAGAACTTCATTTAGAGACTGTTAATTTAATCCGGCCAGACAACACCTTATTAACGAACTAACAAAAAGGGTAAAAAGACACAAACGAAGTGTCTTTTTACCCTTTTCGTTTTATCTCCGCCAACTTAACTTCGTCAACAATTGATCGTATTTTTCTCAACAGAGATAATTCCTGTATCCTGAAATTCCTTTAAAAAGACGGGTAACACTTTCACGCGAAGTTCCAAAAGGAGGCCAGCTCCATCTTAGTTATATTTAAATTGAATGGATTTTCATCGTAAACCTGGTCTCTAAAATAAAGTAGTGTATCTGCCAGCCTCCCTGGCCTTGTTTACTCAGTTTAACAAAGCCTTCACGTAGGTATATGATATGATTCGCCGGCGAACCTTCTTTAAAAATCAGTTCGCCACGCCGAAACTCAGTTTGCAAACATCCCTTTTCAAGTTCGTCCAGTTCGTCCTCGTTCAAAATAGAAACAATACTTGATTTTATGGTACAGTTCAGACAACTCTCTTTCTTAATTCCCATTTTACTAATATTTCTGGTTGCAAGCCAACTTGTCGTGATATATATCACATCCTGACGTGGCCTTCATTTTTCATAATCCTTTAAATATCACAAATAAGTTCGAAACAAATTATATATAATTACGAACATTTGTGCATTTTCATCGTATACTTTTGTACAAAGAAAATAAATCATTTAAATACCTAAAATTATGAAAAAGTTACTTGTTTTAATTTGTTACAACTTAGGCCTTTGGGGAATATTAGGATTCTTTGCCACTCTCTTTCTGGGTTTCCTGTCATGTTGTGTAAATCTATCAGAAAATATCTTTTATGCATTCCTTATCGCCTTTGCAGTAATTGGAATCACCGCTACTTCATATTGTGTATCTCGGGGATGTAGGAAAACTAATGGATAAGCCTATAGGTTTGAATACGTTCCGGTTAAAAAAAGTTGGGCAAATTATATCACGAATTCCTGAAATAATTTATTGCAAAAATTTCTTGTACATGCCAACTCTTAAATATAAATAGCAGGGGTTATTCTATCCCAGTTTCCGGATTCTAACTTCAATTCCAGTAGTATCTTTTAGTAGTTTTACCAATTCGCTGGTATCTGTTTCGCCAAAATGATACGGGTACAAAATTTTTGGGCGGAATATGAGCGCTGCATTGGCACACATGGCCGGTGTCATGGTGTACGGAAGATTCATCGGTAAAAAAGCAATATCAATGTCTTTTAGATTTGCCATTTCAGGAACATTTTCGGTATCGCCGGCCACATAAACTTTCATATCTCCGAAACGGGCCACATAACCATTTCCTTGTCCTTTTGGGTGAAAAGGAGCACCATCGGGGCGGGTATTCTTGATGTTGTAAGCCGGCACTGCTTCCACTGTAATTTCGCCGAAAACTTTGGTGTCGCCATTCTCCATCACATCCGTTCCCTGGTATTTTTCGTTGCAGGTTTTGGTGAGAACAGTTTTTGTATCGGGCTTTTTGATAAGGTCCAGCGTTTTGGCGTCGAGGTGATCGCCGTGTTCGTGCGTGATTAAAATAAGATCGGCTTTGGGTAAAGTAGTATAATCAGCAAACATCGAAACCGGGTCGATGTGAATGACTTTGCCATTGAACTCCATCATCAGTGTACCGTGACCAATAAAAGTGATCGCCAATTCTCCTCCCGAAGTCTGAAAAACATCTTTTTCGAACTCGCTGGCCGATGTTTGTGCAAGCGTAAAAAACATCGCAATAAAAAGTATAAGTATTTTTTGCATGATTACGGTATTAAGTTTACCCGAAGATAGGGATAAATTCAGTATTTTGCAGCTACAAATTTTTCATTCAAATTAGTAAAAACCAACCCGGATCAATCTATTTTAAAAGGAATCCGGCATAAACCGCATAAAATGAAGAAGTTTATCTTACTACTTGTTACTGTACTTTTTTTTAGTGGCCTTTCGGCAAAAGATTACCAGCTTACGTCGCCTTCGGGAAAACTTAGCGTCACCATTTCAATAAACGAAGTCGCCACTTATTCTGTAACTCTGAATGGAACCGGGATCGTGGCTCCTTCCGAAATTGCAATGGAACTCACCGACGGAAGCGTTTGGGGAAACAATGAAAAAGTAAAAAAAGCCAAAACCACTTCGGTTTCACAGGAATTGCATCCTGTTGTTCAACGTAAAAACGAAGCAATCATCGACGAATATAACCAGTTGACTCTTTCTTTCAAAGATCATTCGCTTGAATTCAAAGCCTACGACGAAGGAGTGGCCTACCGCTGGGTTTCGGATTTGAAAGGCGATTACAAAGTGAAAAATGAAGTGATAACTTTTGCTTTCCCGGCTGACCGCAACATTTGGTTTCCCGAAGAAGAAAGTATGATGACTCACCAGGAACGTGAATACTTGCGTGAAAAATTGTCGAACGTGGGTAGCGATCGTTTTTGTTCGACCGGGATGCTCGTTGATGGCGGTGGAAGTGTAAAAGTCTATATTTCGGAATCGGGTTTGATGGATTACGCAGGAATGTATTTGCGTGGCTGCGACAATGATCCCTTTGCTTTGGTGGGTAAATTTGCCCCTGTGGTTTTAAAGGAACGAGCAATGAACGACCGCGATGTTAAACCGGTGGAAACGGCCGATTATATTGCCCAGTGCAGCGGCCCACGCGTTTTTCCGTGGCGCGTGATGTTGATTACTGAAAACGATGCCGGCCTGGTGCAATCGAACCTGATCTACAAACTGGCTCCCAGGCAGAAAATTGAAAATACCGACTGGATTAAACCCGGTAAAGTTGCCTGGGACTGGTGGAATGCCAATAACATTTATGGGGTTGATTTTGAATCGGGAGTAAACAACGCCACCTACAAATATTACATCGATTTTGCTTCGAAATACGGGCTCGATTACATCATCCTTGATGAAGGCTGGTATCACCTTGGTGATGTTCTGAACGTGGTGGATGAAATTAATATTCAGGAACTGGTTGATTATGGCAAACAAAAGAACGTTGACATTATTCTTTGGGTGGTCTGGAAATCGCTCGATGATAAACTTACCGAAGCGCTTGACCAATTTCAGAAATGGGGTGTAAAAGGAATTAAGGTTGACTTTATGCAGCGCGACGACCAGTGGATGGTTAACTTTTATGAACGCTGTGCACTCGAATGCGCTAAGCGGGAATTATTGGTGGATTACCACGGTGCCTACAAACCATCCGGATTAGATCGTGCTTATCCGAACGTAATTTCTTTCGAAGGAGTGAAGGGCCTTGAAAATGCCAAATGGTCGAACCTGCCCGATCCGGAGCACGATCTGACTTTACCGTTTATTCGTATGGTGGCCGGACCGATGGATTTTACTCCCGGTTCAATGATCAATAAAACAAAAACGAATTTCAACCCGGTTTTCACCGAACCAATGAGCCAGGGAACCCGCTGCCATCAACTGGGAATGTACGTGGTTTTTGAAAGCCCATTGCAAATGCTCGCCGACAATCCGTCGAACTACTACCGCGAACCCGGGTGCATGGAATTCCTTTCAGTGGTCCCAACGGTGTGGGACGACACAAAAGTGCTGGATGCCAAAGTAAGCGATTACATTGCCGTGGCCCGTCGCTCGGGCAACACCTGGTACATGGGCGCCATGACCGACTGGGACCCGCGCTCACTCGACCTGGAACTCGATTTCCTGGGAGAAGGGACTTACACTATGAAAATCTGGAAAGACGGTGTGAACGCTGCCAAACATGCGGCCGATTTTGCGCAGGAAACCCTGGATGTAACAGCAAACTCAACCGTAAAAGTTAACATGGCACCGGGTGGAGGCTGGGTAGCTGTTATTACCAGGAAATAGCTTCAAGCCACGAGCCCCAGGCTGTAAGAAAGGATGGCATCCGTTTGAGAAGTTTCAGATACGGATGCCATCTTTTTTACTAAAAAGACAGTTTAAAACCGTCATCCTGAATTTAGTTCAGAATCTATTCAAATTGATATGCATTTGAATGAAGAACCTGAATCAGGTTCGGGTTGACGGAGTGAAAAACAAACAAACCCTTCTAAATTTCAATTTAATTGTCATTTCGATCCCGATGGATATCGGGGGAAAAATCTGTTTCCCAGAATAATAAATTTCTGTTTACTGAAGTACAAATTTCACCGATACTCCAACCGCTTTCCCTTTGAATTCGGGAATTTCAACTGGTGGAAGCATCTCTAAAACCCGTTTTAATTCAAGTGTAAGATCGGGCATTTCTACTTCATTCTTCGAAGAGAATTGTGCATCGTTTTCGGTATGACCAACTACAACAACGTCATCCAAATTAATGATATCCTTTTGCGCATAATTATGAATGGATACCATCTTGTTTTCTTTCTTGGTAAAACTATTAATTGCAACTGCCTTGTTCTCTTTTCCAAATTTCATGAAACCCTGGACTATTCCTTCTTCTCCTTTTATGCGCGCTTCTTCAGGATAAACAATTTGTTGTGCAATAAACTTGCGAAGTTCAGTTTCGGAAGTGATTTTGTAGTCTTTTGTCCTGATCAGAATTACGCCATTTTTGCCATCTTCTCCATATTTTTTGATGGCTTCTGCATCTTTAAAAACCGAGATGGAGGCGATTTCTTCCGGGTTGATGCTGCTAATATCTATCTTTGTTTTTTCTCCATCCAGAATAATCAATGGCTCTGCTTTGTTTAGTTCAGCCATGGCTTTTGTTGTAATCACTACAACTCCGTTTTTCCCCTTTTCGCCATACACAGCAGTAGCCGATTCTACTTTCAAAACATCAATCGATTCAATTCCATCGGGATTAAGATAGTCAACATTTTGAACTACCTTCCCATCCAATACATAAAGAGGTTGCTCTTTTACTTCGGTACTTTTTTTCTTAGTAGCTATTTCTATTACCCCATTTGCCTCTCCCCTTGTTCCATAAATGGCTGCCGCTTGTACTCCCTTCAAAACGTTTATTTTTTCAATGTTATCCGGGTCAATTGCTTTAATATCCTGAACCGGGATACCATCAACAATATAAAGAGGTTCGTTTTGGGAAGGGCTGTTCAAACGAATGGCAACACCGTGTCCTGATTTATCTGCATACGGCCCTTCCGGTACATCCGATGGCCTGATTTGAATGCTCCCTTCTTTCGGTTGGTCAACAGTATTGAGTTGCACATTGATTACATTTTTACCCTGTACACTTATTTCCTGCTTTTCGAATCCAGACATAACAAACACCAGGGTTTCGTTTTTATTGTCAAGTTTAATCAGGTAGTCGCCGTTCGTGTCGGTGATGGTTCCAACCGTTGTTCCGTTAATCAAAACAGCGGCTCCTGATATTGGATCGCCATTTAAATCCGTGATTTTGCCTTTGACTGAGAATTCTTTAACAGCCTCGCTGGCAGAAACTTTTACCTTTGGTTCTCCTGTTTTTAAATCAAGCGCTGAAGCTTTCCTGGCCTCTTCGCCATATTTTTCCACGGCGTCATCACCCAACAATATTACCGCCGACTCAAATTGTTTTCCATCCAGTTCCTTTGCTTCTTCTTCACTCAAAATTTTACCATCAACCGCGTGAAATGTTTTTTTCGGAGCATCTTCCTTATTCAGTTCAGCAGATTGCGAAATGAGTTTATCGAATTCGGGATTACTTCCCGAAACATAATCCGAAGTGTGGATATAATAAGCTATTTCAGATTCTTTGTCTCCAATGTTCATCCCGTTCGACAATACTTTATCTTCAATTCCAAGTGCGAGCATGATTTCATACCCATCGATTTTTTGGGAGAAATCGAGATTTTGAAATGCCGGATCGTTAAGTGGAATTTTCTTTCCATCAACCACAATTGAGAATTGTTTTTCGGCCGGAACAATTTCAGTTTTCACTTCCCTGTTCGACAAACCCATGACCAATATAGCCAGGAGCGGGAGCGCTACCAGTTGTTTAAGCAGTGCGTACTTGTTTTCTGTTTTCTTTTTCATCATAATAATTCGGTTTTTAAGTTGTGAGCCGTTCATGGCTGTCAGGAACGGCGCCACGCCTTGTTTGTGTGCCAGTCCAACCATGGCCAGTTGGTACTGTTGCGCGTCGTTGGTTCGGGTCAGCTCATCATCGGTTAAAAATTCGAGGTTGTTTTTTATGGCGTCTTTTAGCAGCCACACAAAAGGGTTAAACCACTGAAAGAGAAATAATATCTCGGAAAAAAGAATATCGAGCGTGTGTTTTCCGCGAACGTGAATGGCTTCGTGCTGCACGATCATCGGTAAATTGGGATTATCGAGCGTTTTTTCGGAAAGCACAATTTTGTTGAAGAACGAAAAGGGGTGTACATCGCGAAAGGTTACATTTACTTTTTCGTTAAAAAGTTTTTGCAAGCGGCTTTTCCTGACAATGGCGATGGCCTTGGCATGTCCAAGAACCAGGTACGATAAAAAGCCAAAAATACCAAGCAGGTAAATCCCGATTGCGTAATGAAACCATTGAAACTGAATGGCAGGTTCAATAACCTGTTGTGTGGTTTCGCCGAGATAGGCAAACCCATTGTACGAAACCGGGGTTGTTTCGATGTACCGAATGCTGGTAAAAGTGATCAGCGGGATCAGGAAACTCAACGCCAGCGAAACCGGCAGGTAAATGCGGTTAAACAAAAAATGTTTCTGGCGCTGGAACAAAGCCAGGTACAGCAAATAAAACGCACCGGCCGCCAAAGCTGCCTTTCCGATATAAAGCAGAAAACTTTCCATTATTTACCCTCCCTGATCAATTTGATCAACTCTTCGATTTCGGCATCCGACAAATCTTTTTCTTTTACAAAAAAGGCCACGGCGCTTTTCACCGAATTATCGAAATAATCGCTTACCACCTGTTTCATAAACGTTTGACGGTATTCTTCTTTCGTCATCAATGGAAAATATTGGTAAGTGTTCCCGTACTGTTTGTAGCCGATCACACCTTTGTCTTGCAGCAAACGCACCAGCGACGAAATGGTGTTGTAATGCGGTTTCGGATCGGGATATTCTTCCACGATGTCTTTTACAAAGGCTTTTTCCATCTTCCAGAGGATTTTCATCAGTTCTTCTTCTTTCCGCGTGAGTCGTTTCATTGTTTTCATTTTTATGTCATTCTGAACAAAGGGAGGAACCTCTAACAGATTTCTCCCTCGTCTTAGGCGAGATCGAAATGACAGTTTTTCAATGTGACAACAAACCTACAACGGATTTTTCAGTTTTGCAACTGTTTTTTCAGTTATTAGACTAAATTTTCAGTTTTAACAATCACTACAATATGCAAGACTCTAAAATACTGTCACTTATCGGATCAATGTTCTTAAAAACAAAATGCCACCCATCAAACGATGAACGGCATTTTCATTTTATACGACGTATTATTTTACATTTCTCCTCCATCCATATTCATGCCGCCGCCATCGCCGCGGTTAGTATTTCTGTCTTCTTTAAAATTGTTGATTCTGTAACTTAAGGTCACGAAAACCACGCGAGGTTCCCGCTCCCAGGTAAACTGACTGGAAAAATTGTCGCCCGAGCTCTCGCGGCTAAATTTGCCGGTTCCAAAAGGATCGCGTAAACTGAGTGTTGCCGAAAGCTTGTTATCCAAAAATTCGTGACGGTACGAAAAATTCGAGAAGAACATGGCTTTTGAATTTCCCTGCGCCGTTACCGATGGTCCCCGGAAAAATCCTGTTAACTGCAAACGTGAATTCTCGCTAAATTTAAAAGTTGTATTTAGCCGGCCACCCCAGTTGGTACTTTCACGGTCGATCGACTCACCATTTAAATCGCCGGTAATCCGGTAGTTGAACATGTTTACATTCGCATTTACAATCAGCCAATTTTTTACGCTTATGTTTCCTGTCACTTCCACGCCGGTTGAATAATCTTTATCAAAGTTATCGGTGTACAGATAAAAGATTCCATCGTCGCCCAGCGCTTCGGTACGATCTATTTTATTATTGGTCACTCTTCGGAATAAATCGGCAGAAATAAAGGTATGCCCCGCACCAAAGCGTTTCATCATTCCAATTTCATACGAATTGGTGTATTCAGGTTCCAGGTCCGGGTTCCCGTAACGGATGGTGTAGCGGTTAAAATAGTTGGGCATCGGGTCGAGGTCGCGGCCATTCGGTCTATTTATCCTACGGCTATAACTTGTTGTAAATTCCATGGTTTCGGCAAATGGATAAGAAATATGTACCGTAGGAAACAAATCGAAGCGATTTAGTTTTGAGGCTTCATCGGCTTTCGAGTTCATGATTTCGCGTAGTGTTAATTCGCCACGTAAACCCCCCATGTATTCGAGTTTTCCCCACTTATTGCTAAATGTTGTGTACACCGCATGTATATCGCGACGGAAATCGGTGGAGCTGGTGAATTCATCATTTATAATCCACGAATCGCTGCCCGAATCATAATCCCTGAATTCCATCTTGTCGGTTTCATCTTCAATCCGGCTCTGAAGTCCGGCTTCCAATCGTCCGGTTTCGCTGAACGGATAGGTATAATCTAATTTAAAGCGAAACTCTTGTTCCTTATCTGTTTCCAGCGACGAAACCCGTGAAAGATAATCGTTGGTTGGGTTAAAATTCGGATCGGCCTGCAACTCTCCTTCAATTTCGTTATCGGTACCATTTTCATTCTTGTAAAAAGCCGAAGCTTCGATCATGTGCCCTTTATCGTTGAATTTATGCTGGAAGTTGGAGTTCAGCGAATAAAAATCGTTCACACGGTCCGAAGTTTCTTCAGTTACCGAATATACATGATCTGAAGCCGGTATCGTGTAATTCTCGGTACTTCCTCCACCGGTGTTACCTCGTGTTGCCTGGCCGGTTTCGCCCGAAACAGTAAGCGTGCTTACTTTGCTGAGGTAAAAATCGGCGCCTCCCTTTATAGTATGTCCACCTCGTATAAAGTTACGCGAACCTTCCATGTTTAGAAACCCGGTGGTGTCGTTGTAATACGTTTCGCGATTTGAAAACATTTTCCCGTAGTTGGTTTCGTCCGACCAGTCGGCGCCTGCAAAAATGTTCACTTTCCCGAAACGATAATTGAGCATAAAATCGCCCCGGTATTTATCACCGGCGCCTGCGCTGGCATTCACAATTCCATTCAAACCATCCATCGAGTTTTTCTTCATGACCAGGTTAATGATCCCGGCTGTACCGTCGGGTTCGTATTTGGCGGACGGATTGGTAATAATCTCGATATTTTCGATGGCTGAAGAAGGAATCTGGCGTAATGCATCGCTTCCGCTTAATACGCTTGGCCGGCCATCGATTAGCACCGTAAAATTGGACGAACCGCGCAGCGACACATTTCCTTCGATATCGACCTGCACCGAGGGTGTATTTTCCAGAACATCCACGGCAGTTCCGCCAACGGCGCTAATCACCTGGCTAACATTTACCACTTTTTTATCGAGTTTGTATTCTACCGGGGCTTTGTCGGCTACCACGTTTATTTCGCCGAGCGCTACTGCCGCAGGGCTCAAATCGATGGTTCCAACATCGTAAGCTTTGTTTTCACTGTTTAATTCGATATCGGGGATTGTGGATTTATCGAAACCCATAAAATTTGCCTCCAGATAATAATCGCCATAGATTACTCCCGTAATTTCAAACTTCCCTTGCTCGTCTGTGATCGTGCCGGTTATGAGACTCGAATCCGCTTCGTTATAAATCGCCACGTTGGCAAATTCCATGGGTTGCGATGTTGCCTTATCTAAAATAACGCCCCTTATTTTTCCTTTTCTGTCATCGTCGGAATCCGGATTTCCTTCGGCGTTCGCAATATTGTAATTCAATACAACTAAAATAAATAGCATTAAAGAGATAATCATTTTCATGTTTTCCGACATTGTTTAATAGTTTTCATTGCACCTGTACACATAAAAGACTGCTTGATCTTTTATTGGTTTAATCCGAATTTGTTAAGAAGTTGTTAATGCAATCAATTATCAGCAATTCAACGGTTGCTATTGGTAAAAAAAACATACAGTATGTGGGTCGGCTGACAACATTTCACCAAAATTTAAAACCTAAGAAAAAACTTCGTTCTTCGAATTGACAATTGAACAACTAATTCCTATTTTGATTTTTAGATTATAGTAGTTAAGGAAAACCCGCTATCTATTTCATTTTAAAATTAGTTACGCTAAATTTGGTAATTGCCTAATTTATTGAACCAATTAATACCTCAATTATGAACGAACAAATAACTCAACCACAAGCGCCTCCGCCGAATTATCTCGTTTTTGCAATTTTGGTTACCATTTTTTGCGGAAAGATTTTTGGAATTGTTGCCATAATTTTCGCAGCCCAGGTAAATTCGAAATGGAACGCCGGAGATCAGGCTGGCGCATTAAATTCGAGTAAAAATGCCAGGTTATGGGCCTGGATTTCATTTGCGGTTGGTTTTGCATGGATTGGCATACTCACCTTATTATCCTTTTTAGGCGTAATTGCAGGCCTGTCGCTGGGCAATTTTTGAGCAATTAATACATGAAGAAAATACTCAACTGGATACTGCTACCCATTATTTTAGGAGTGGCAGTTCTTTTTTTTGTACTCGATCCCCGGCAGCACGAACTGTTTCCGAAATGTGCCTTTCATTCATTAACAGGCGCTTACTGTCCGGGGTGTGGTTCGCAGCGGGCCATACACAGTTTACTCCATCTCGATTTTGCAGGAGTAGTGAGTTATAATTTTTTGTTCTTGCCTGCCGCCCTGCTTATCCTTTATCATTATTCACATTCTTTTTTGAATACCTGGTTTGGCTGGAAGCTCCCAAACTTGTTTTATATGAAATATACGCCGTGGGTAATATTTGTGGTCGTCATCCTGTTTTGGATTTTACGGAATCTTCCCTGGTATCCTTTTAATATTCTGGCGCCGGGTTAATCAGAAAATGATTTAAAAGAATATCCTTTGGCGCTGAAATGATGAATCAGGTCCTCCAGTTTCAGGTAGAATTTATCTTTGCGTTCGGGGCTGGTACCGGGGTGAATTAACAAAATGGCCCCATTCAAACCCTTCGTTTGCTCCAATTCTTTTACCTGCTTTTCCAACTCTTCCGAAGTGCGGTAAACGTCAGATAGATCGTTTTTTCATCCTGATTCATTCGTATTATTGCGCCCTGATCGTCCTTTTTAAAATTATTTTGTGTTGTAGCTTGCTTCCTGCCTTCGGTTTGAAGTGCAGCAAGAATGTAACTCAAACTCGCCGTTCCATCCAGTGTAGGTTCGTTTGTCGAGTAATCACCAACATCATCGTGATAAACAGCCTTCCCTTTATTAAATGCCGCATATTCATCCTCCCCGCTTAATGAAATGCCAATCAGACTTTGGTAAATTGTGTTGTAAACAGGCCCATCAACCAGTCCTCCATACGTTGGTTCCTTTAACAAAACCGTATAAGAAGAATGAGGGGCCAGCGGAGAGTCATTAACGCCGGGCAAGCCACAAATCATTGCCGTTCCCCACGGATTACAACCAAATAACCAGTCGCGGAGTGCAGCTTCCATTTCTTCGTAGCGAAGATCGCCGGTTGTTACCCGGTACAAATGAGCCTGGGTTAGTGCTGCCACAAGCAGGTTGTTCGAGCACCAGATAAACGGCAAGCTATTTAAAAACGGATCATCTTTTCCGCGTGAATATAACGAGTCGAGCCCTTGCCGGTAGAAATCTGCGAAATCCTGCTCATGGTTGTGAATTAAATAATAATGCCCCAGGTTTATAAATGGGTACGATTCGTAATGTCGTGCCCCGTTATCCCTGATCCATGGAGAAACCAGTTCCTCTTTTCCCCACTTTTTTGCTTCACTCAGAAAATCCCTTTCTCCGGTCAACTCATAAAGACTTGCAGCCGCCAGTTCCAGATCGTCAGCGAAATTTCTCTCCTCGTAAAAATAGGGCGAAACATTGCAGGCCGTTTGGCAAAAACCGATGTCTGACAGCGCAAAAGTCCATGCCTCCAGCGCCTTTTGTTGAAAAAGCGTTGCCCTGTGTGGATCGCTTTCTTTAAAAATCCCGGCCCCCAAAGCAAAAGCCGAAGCAAATTTTCCGGCAATTGAAGAAACCCCGGTTGATTCGTTTTTATGCTGAGCCAGTCCCTGCGGGTTCCCGGTAACAAAATACACCGGGCGGTATTTCCCAAATCCATAATCAGCCTCGTCTTTATTGGGGAGCCTGAATCCAATATGATCGCGGTCATCGGCAATCTGATTGTACATTTCCCCAGGCGCCGGATTCATTTTTAACATCCATTCGAGTCCCCGGTTAATTTCATCCAAAATATCAGGAAGCCGATTTGTGCCTGAAATTCCGTTTTCGTCGAACCGATCGCTATAAACTTCGGGGAAATTTTGGTAAGCAAACATCAATTGAAACACTGTATTTACAGAGGTTGTGGAATATTGCAAATAGTCAGACGCATCGTGCCAGCCACCTGTCACATCGATCTTCTGCCCCGAACGCGTGGGATGGTCCACGATTACCCCGTCGTGTGTATGGCACGAATCCTTTAAATACGGGTTGTAACCACATCGTTGCTGCCGCAGGTAGTTCAGAATAAAATCGGCCGTGCCTTCATAAACATTGTAACCGATTCGGAATGCCGGAGACCGCACATCGCCCGCTTGTATGTAATACTCGCCAGGAGTTTCAATATTCGAGAAATCAAGCCTGAATGCCGATTCCATACCCCAGTTACTGGCTTCTTTAACTTTGGGTTGTCCTTCAAAAATCACTTTGTTGTTGTGAGAATCGCAAAGCTGAAATGTTGAATGATCTGCCTGTCTATCAGATAGAAATACGGCGACTTTAACCGAATTTGGCAGGTACCCAAGCTGATTAACGCGAATAACCTGCTGAGCCTGGCACTGAAATATCGAAAAAATTAGAACAAGTTGGAATAGAAAAGTCCTCATCATAATTTAATTTGTACGGGTACGCTTAACTTACTTTCATTATTCAGACGGTCTAAAACCGAGATCCGAACTTCGTAGCGTTTCTTTTTACGGTTAATCCGTTCGAATTTAAGTTGTTGTTCTTTTTGGACAGTAAAAATAAACCGTGGGTTTTGAGGGCCGAAAGTGTCGCCCACTTCGTTTAAGTACACCACAAACTGCCAGGGTTTATCCATTTCTAAAGGTGTTCGAATGCTTTCCCACTTTACTTTTTTACCCGATTTTTTAAGTTTCGCGAGCGGGGCAGGTGGTGTAGCATCAATCCAGGACATAGGAGGAACGATTGCCGGGGTTTTATATAAATTGTTTTTTAAGCTATCCTGAAAACCAAGCAGGTTATTTTTAAAACTTCGCGCACTGAAATAAGCTGAGCCGGTAATTTCAGGAATTGATCGAAGCAAATGGACCTGCTTTGGCAACTGATCCGGCCCGCGCCACCCGGGTGTTTCCGAATTGGGGTCCACTTTATATGGCGCTTGCCCAATATACATTGCCCGCTGATAAGAATGTTCCTGCCACCAATAGGCGAGCTTTTCAAAGTCGGCAGCGGGGTGCCCAATATTCCAGTACAATTGTGGCAAACAGTAATCGATCCAACCTTTTTCCTGCCATTTTATAATGTTGGCATACAAATCGTCGTAGTTTGTTGCCCCGGCTTTTGTATCCGATCCATCCGGATCATCGGCAATATTCCGCCATACGCCAAACGGACTGATCCCAAATTTCACCCATGGTTTTAGTGATTTAATCGTATCGTTAATCATTTCAATTGTAATGTCAACATTTTCGCGGCGCCAGTCGGCAATATTTTCGGGGAGAAATCCACGGTTGTATAAACGAAAAGAGGCTGTGTCGGGAAAAGCTTCGCTCGTCGGATACGGGTAAAAGTAATCGTCCATGTGGATGGCATCCACGTCGTAACGACTTACAATATCCTTAACAACATCGGCAATAAACAAGCGGGTTTCGGGAATACCGGGATCGAAATACAATTTATTGCCATAAACTAAAATCCAGTCGGGATGCTGAAAAGCAATGTGTTTCACCGATAATTCTTCGGTGGTACTTTGTGCCACACGATATGGATTAAGCCAGGCATGCAACTCCATCCCTCTTTTGTGTGCTTCTTCTATCCAGAAAATTAGCGGATCGTAAAAAGGTTCGGGGGCAAGTCCTTGTTTTCCGGTAAGATAACGCGACCAGGGTTCGAGCAAAGAGGTATAAAAAGCATCGGCTGACGGACGTATCTGAAAGATTATCGCATTCATCCCCAACTTTTTGTGCATCTCCAGTATCTGAATAGCTTCCTTCTTTTGAACTTCAGCCGATAAGCCTGGTTTCGAAGGCCAGTCGATATTGGCAACCGTAGCTACCCAAACAGCCCTGAATTCATACTTGGGTTGTGCGCCCACAAAATAACCGGGCAAAAATAAAAGGGCAATAAATACTAAAAACTTCTTCATAGCAATGCTTATTCTCAGAAACAAAGCTAATGAAACAAACGGTTTATAACTTGTTGTGTTATAATTTTGAACTTGGTTTTTCAACGCAAAAAAAAATCCTATCTTTGGCCTGTTAAACGATCTTTTATTTTAAGTAAAAATATTAAAGATAATCCAGGTTACCATTCTGGTAATCTGTGGTTTATTAGGTTTAGTTGGTTTAGGTTAAAAAGGCTGTCAGTAGGACAGCCTTTTCTTTGTCTTCCCGGTTATTTGCTTTTTAAGAGATAATAAGCACAAGTGGTAAAATAGTTCCTTAACCAGGGAATTGCGCCAATTGCTTTGATTTGTTGCCGGGGTTTCAACCTGAACTTTACCTCATAATTTGGGTTGATCAGGAAGAGGGTTTTATCCAAAGCCTCAAATCCGTTGTTCCTGTACGTCGACTCAAAACGCTCAATCGATATCCCGGTTTTCTTTATTTCCAAAAGATCTTTGATTCTGGATTCCGGTTCTCCAAACAGCTTTAGTACTCCATTGTAAAGTGGTACGGGTAGCAGATGAAAATAAGGTAATTGAGAAAGAATCCGGCTATGGCACATTTGCTGATGCCCGCCAAAGGGATTTTGCCAGGGCGGAAATCCAAAATAAACAACACTTTCAGCGTAGAAAAAAGATTTGAAATACCCCATAAAAAAATGCTGATCCGGGATGTGTTCTATTACATCGCGGAGGATGATTACATCAAATTTTCCCAAATCTTTCCGGTTATAAATGTTGTCCGCGATTAATGCCAGGTTCTTACGGTTGGGATGATTCGCAAAAAACTCAATTCCCTTCTTAATTTTCCCGGTGGATAAATCAATCCCGGTAATTTTGCACCCCAAATCCATAAACGGAACCAGGTTTCCCCCCTCGCCACACCCGATCTCAAGAACCGTGGTTTCCTGCGTGATCTTGCGATGTTTTTCAATGTAGGGGATTACATATTTTTTTGACGTATGGGCCTGTTCATTAAAGTATTGCCACTTATCATGATGTCTTTGATGCATGTTCTTCTTTGTGTTTAGTACCTGAAATTCCCCTGCTGTTTTTTAAATACATTCCCAGGTAAGCCAATGCCAGTAAAACAAAGGCAATCGAGCTGATATACGATATCTTGTTCCCCGTAAAATAGGAGCGGGGTTCAAATTTAAATTCAATGGTGTGTTTCCCGGCCGGAACCGACATCGCTCTCAGCACATAGTTTGCCCTGAAATAGGGCGCTTTCACTCCGTCAATAAAGGCATCCCAGCCCTTGTCGTAATAGATCTCTGAGAACACGGCCAATTGCTCTTCGTCTGAATCGAAGTTATACTTCAAATAATTCGGGTCGCTGACTTCCAGCTTAATGCTCCCGTTTTTCTGATAGGTTTTGCCCGAAACGTAATGTTCAAAGCGCTTGTCGATAACCGCTTTCCCTGCAGGATTAAATCCTGTTAACGCATCAATTTCCGCATCGGCATTTTCCACAATTTCATAGTCATCCACCAGCCAGGCATTGCCAAGTGGCGCCGGGTCTCTTACCGGGGCGCCGTTGGGGTTGATGATCAGGTATTTGGTATTGAGCATTTTTAACACAGGTGCGTTGTTGAAAAGATCGCCGATTTGATCCGGGCCCAATCCTTTGTTTAACGTACCGGCTATTTTCTGAATCTCAGGACTGATCTGAAAGTCGATCAACTCCTGGTACTTTTTGAACTTGGCGGCATGATAACCCCCTATCGATTGATGAAAGTACGAAGTGGAGGCATCGGTAAACGGATTAACGGTAAGGTTTAATACCCGGTATGAAAGTGATTTATCCTGAAGAATGGCTTCGTCGGCTTTCGACATCGTATACGGATTTTCCATTTTGCGGGGACTCACAAAAATGTCGCTATTCAGATAACGTTTGTTGGTAGGCCACATATCTGCCAAAATCAAGACCACCCATAAAACAAGGGCATACTGCGCTTTCAGTTTCTTTTTCCAGAATGCCCAGAGCGCTCCTGCAGCCAGCGCCACGAAAACAAAAGTCCGGAAAGCATCGGTTTGCGCCACCATTTTCCGGTCGGCATGCAAGGCGTCAATTAGCTGTTCGGGCCAGCCGGCCTGTCCCAGGCGGGCATCAGAGGCTGCGGCAAAACTTCCGGCAATACCCGGAATCGCCGCAACAATCAGTGCCAAACCTCCGGCAATGGCAAAAGAGTACAGCAAAGCCTTATTAAATTGTTTATCACTTACTTCACGCTTGTATACCGCATGTACGGCAAGTACGCCCATAACCGCCATGGCAAATTCCTGTATAACAATTATATTTTTTACGTCCCTGAACTTATTGTAAAGCGGGAAATAGTCGATCATCAGGTTCGAAAGCGAAGGGAAATATTTTCCCAACGAAAGCGCAAACGAAACAATCACAGCCGCTACTATCCACCATTTGTCTTTTCCTTTCACGATAAACAAGCCAAAGACAAACAGGAAGCACAAAACCGCTCCGAAATAAAACGGCCCACCGGCAATGGGCTGACTTCCCCAGTACAGCGGCAGGCTATTGGCAATCTGCAATGCATTTTGCTTGTTTTGCCCGCGGGCCAACAGTTCATATACATGCGATTTCTCGCCCAGCGGTTCCCTCATGCTTCCGCCCTTTAGCCGGGGAATAAAGGCCGTCAGCGCTTCGCCCACATCGTAACTGTATTCCAGGATATAATCCCTGTCCAGGCCATCCGATTTTTTATGTAAATCGCTGGTTAGTTCCGATTTGCCGCGAATGGTTTCTTTGCTGTATTCATAAATGGGCCAGAGCGTCGAGAGGTTCATTCCTACAGCGAGCAGGGCGGCAGCGGCCAGCACACCCGAGCTTTTTAGAAAACCAACCACGGTTTTTTCGCGAACCGCATAAATAAAATACACGATGGCAATAATCAGCACCAGGATTCCTGCATAATAGGTCATTTGCAGGTGGTTGGCGGCAATCATCCACGAAAGGGACAGCGTACTTAACAGTGCCCCGACCAGACGTTTGTTTTTATAAGCCAAAAGAATGCCCGCAATTAACAACGAGATATAGGTAATTGTTTGTGCTTTTGTATTGTGTCCGGCTTCAAAAATTACAAAAAAGAAAGAGGTAAATCCATAAGCCAGCGCTCCTGCAAAACTCAACCATGGGTTCATCCCGAGTAATATACACATCAGATAAAACAAGCTTAAAAAAAGCAAATGATAACTAACCGGACGAGGAATTTTAAGTACAAAATCGATTATTTCTTTTGAGAGATTGCCTTTGAATACTGTAGATATTAAATACCCGGGCATTCCACTAAACATAGCATCAGTCCAAAGAGCTTCTTTGCCTGTTTCCTGCCGAAAATCGACCATCGATTTCGACATACCCCTAAAGTGTACAATATCGGATTGTTGCACGACTTTTCCTTCGAGAACCGGAAGAAAATAAATTGAAGAGGTAATAAATAAAAGAATTACCGGAAGAATGTAACGAACTAATTTTTTCTTCATTGGGACACGGGTATTTGATTGTAAGGCAAATATAGCCATTGAAACGGGCATGGCAATACTTTTGTGCTATACCATCGGCATAAAAATGATACCTGAAAGCCGGCGATGGTACATAAATCAAACAAGCGCTACCCGGCAGCGGACACCGGCCTCCCATTTTACAACATAGCTCATCGCGTCCGCTGCCTGTGTATTCTGAATGAATGGTCAATTGCGGTCCCGCGCAATCCGCAACCGCGACAATGCTTCGTGGTTCTCAGGCCAAGTCTGGTTTCTATGTGGGTAGCGCACGGGCCTGAAAGCGCTGGTCGACGAGATTCGCGAAGCCGGGAAATACGTTTTCCGTAACGACGCCAAGCGCATGAAAGGCTATACGAGCGACTACTGGAGAAAACAAAACCGGGAAAAAGGGGGAAACGGGGGTGAAGTGACTGAATAGCACTGTCCTGTTGCACTCCGGGGCGTCCTGTAAGCATACGGGGCGCCCTGTTGGTTTCCGACCCTCCCAGTTCGCCTTTTGCCCTTCCTGTTGGAGTTTTACCCTCCCAGTTGGGTTTTTGCCCCTTCCTGTTTAACAGGACGGCAAAAATTGTAACAGGATTCAAAAAAAATGCAACAGGACGCCAAAAAAGGTAACAGGGACGCCAAAAAAGCAACAGGAAGCCCCAAAAGTACAACAGGACAGCAAAAAAGGCTACAGGGACGGGGTGGCGCCGCTCACTGCGTCCCCTTGCCATGACGTTGCAGTTGAAAACGCGACAATGCTTAGCGGTTCTCAGGCCAAGTCTGGTTTCTATCGCGGTAGCACACGGGCCGGAAGGCTTGCGGCAGGGGCGTGGGCATCAGCTTTATTACATTTTTAAGATACTGGTTTAAAAATAGGCTCGTTTTGTTACTTTTGGTGCAAAATCAGCGAGGATGGGAATCATCATCAAACAATCTATTAAGGGCGCTATCTGGTCATATATGGGTGTTATAATTGGTTTTATCACCACCGCCTATATTTATCCCAATTACCTGACCCCCGAAATTGTAGGTTTATTTGCTTTGCTGCTGGCCTGGTCCGGCTTGTTTGCGCAGTTTTCCGCCCTGGGATTTCATGGCGTTACCGCGCGTTTGTTCCCGCGGTTTCGCGACAAGGAAAAGGGGCACAACGGTTTTGTATTTATCGCCTTTATGGTCATGCTTACAGGGTTTGTGTTGTTTCTGATCACCTTTTGGCTGATAAGGCCCTGGCTGGTGGAGAGCAACCTCGAAAAATCGGCTTTGTTTGCCGAATATGTAAACCTGCTGGTGCCTTTAACCTTCCTGGCCCTTCTTTTTACGTTTCTTGATAGTTTTAATAAAATGTTGTACGATGCCGTTTTAGGGGCATTGCTGACCGAGTTTGTACAACGCGCTCTAATCCTGCTGGTCCTGTTACTCTATATCATTGGGTGGCTAAGCCCACATAGCCTGATTTTGGCGTATGCCGCAGCCATAAGTTTGAAAGGGGCTTTTCTCTTTTTTTACCTTTTGTTTAAGAAAGAACTGAACTTTAGGCCACAGCTCAATTTTATGGATCAAAGATTAAAACGCGAGATGTTCAGTGTGGCTCTTTACAGTATTTTAGCCGGAATTGGGGGCAGTATCGTTTTTCAGATCGATAAAATCATTATCAACCAGGTGATGGGCTTGAGTGCCACCGGGGTGTATACCATTGCCTTTTATTTTGGTACACTGGTGGTGATCCCTTCGCGCACGTTGCTAAGGATATCCGGTACGCTGATTGCCGATGCTTTTAAAAATAACGACCTTAAAACGATAGAAGATATTTACCGTAAAAGTTGTATCAACCAGTTTATCATTGGCGCTTTTTTGTTTGGCGGCATCTGGATCAACATCGACAATATTCTTGAGATCCTCGGGCCTGATTATGCGGATGGTAAGTGGGTGATTTTCTTTATTGGACTGGGGTATTTAATTGATATGGCAACCGGGGCAAACGGTCATATTATCAGTTATTCAAAACACTACCGAATGGCGCTGTGGTTATTACTTATTCTAGTTGGTATAATGGCTGCACTGATGTTTGTATTTATTCCGGCCTGGGGAATTGTTGGAGCAGCTGCGGCTATTGCGCTGGCATTTTTATGTAATAATCTTATGAAATTCCTTTTTGTAAAAGTAAAATTCGGAATGCAACCTTTTACCAGTAAATTTCTGTATGTAGTTCTTGTCTTTGCCCTTTCTGTGGGAGCATCGTTTCTGGTTCCTCAGCTCGCCTTATTTCCCGATATTTTACTGCGAAGTGCGGTTTTTTCGCTTGTCTATCTTTTTCTTACTTATTTTCTGAAAATATCGGAAGATATGGAAGGTTTGGTTAACCGGTTTTTCAGAGGAATTAATATTTGACAGATATAACTATTTTCGTTTGAATAGAGCAAATAACCAGTATTCTCTTTTGGTTCCTATCAGTCTGTTCGTCAGGTTGCATGCTTTGGAGATGAGGTTTCCCTTTTCTCTTGGGAAGTGATCGTTATTACAGTTGGGACATACAACACTTGACTGTACATCAAACCACCTGTCAGCCATATTATTCTTAATTGATAACAAAATTGGATTGTAATATCTTTTTTTGTCGCCGTATGCTCCTGATTTTATAAGTTCGAAGTCGTCGGAAAATAAATCTGCCAAATCAGTTAGCCTGAAAGACTGTAAGTGCCCGTATGGGTGAAATACATAACTACATTTTCTGCACTTTGTGTAACTTGTTGCCAGGTGCTCATGGTTCGGAACGGTGATAAGAATATATTCATGGGCAATTCGTTTGAACTCCAATGCAGTTTTTGAAAGCACTTCATCCGGCAAATGTTCCAGCATTTCACTCGAGAATACCATATCGAAACTTTGGTCCTCAACAGGAATAGAATCAGACGAGGAAACAATTTTTTTACCTTTTACATAGGATAAAGCAATCGGAGAAAGGTCAACACCGGTTATATCATATTCTTCACTCAGAAGATTGGTAATAATTCCGTTTCCACATCCAACGTCGATAATTGTATCTACCTCCGTTGGGATATATTCCTTTATGATCACTGTTTTTTGGGTAATTGAGTTTTTTGGGTCATAATTTTCCCATATCTCCTTTCTATCTAGATTTACAATTTTTTTCATTGCGGTTATGTTACTGTTGTTAAAAAGATTTATCTTAATTTCATTATCTTCTTACGTAAGAGAATCAATTATTCGGGCTAATTCCCGAGTAAGTTCTTTTCTACTGTATTTGGCAATGGCATCCTCATTGGGGCTATAGTTCAGAGTTTGATTAAGTGCAGATAACAGTATTTTTGGGTTAGCTTTCAGTTTCGATGGTGAAACAATTAGATTCGCAGTAGCAGTTTCATTCAAAATTTTGGCAGCATCTCCATCTTCAGGGATAATTGCCAGAATAGGTTTCCCCGACCGAATATATTCAAAGATTTTTCCGGTAACATTATATTTCCATTTATCGTTGGCAATAACCAGTAATAAAACGTCGCTTTCCTGGTTGTATGCAATTGCCTCGTCGTGCGAGCAATAAGGGATTAGTTTGACAATTTGCTCCAGGGCATTGTTCGATATGAAATCAAGCTCATTTTTGGTAAAGTTACCAATGTATCTAACTTCAATTTCATTCAACTTGTTTTTAATATTGTTCAACGCCTCTAAAAAAGGCATGGTAGTATATTCTCCATAAGTTTTGCCTATATATGAAATGGTAAGTGGGCTGTTTTTTTTCTTCGTTAGGTTATCATTGATTGGAAAATCATCTGCGTCATAGCCATTTGAAATAACACTTATTTTTTTAGTCTTAAATCCTTCTTCCATCTTCTTCTTCATCGTTTGTGTTACCGTAACTACAAAATCGGCATTATTCAAAATGGATTTTTCAAATAAAAATCGTTTGTCGATAGCTTTCTGATCTTTCAATTCAAGGTTAAAAGTGAAAGGATCTCTAAAATCAAAAATAATAGGGACATTGTATCGTTTCTTAATCCATTTTGAAATAACTAGATTTGAATGAGGAGGGACAGTGATCAAAACCGCATCAATGCGCTCCTTTCTAAAAATCTTCGCAAGTTTTATTTTTAAAAACGGAATCCACTGTAACTGATAAGCGGGAAATAAAAGCACATTATTTATCCATCTAACGAGAGAATGTAGCTTTAGTCCATAAAGAAGTTTAAACAGCCAATTTAAGTCAAGTAGAAAAGTATTGTAAACTTTTGCTGAGGGAGGTATATCTTTTAAAAGAGAATCGTCCTTTTTGTTTCGCATGAATTTTGCATTAGGGCAGCAAATAATGGGGGTATAGCCGAAATCCGGGAGGTATTTGGCAAACTTTAAAGGACGTTGCACTCCCGCTCCCGAATTGGGGACAAAATAGTAGGCAATAATTAAAACCTTTTTCATATAATATTTCAATAGGTAATATTTGTTTTTTGGCGATTAAACGTGGTCCATTGTTGTCTCATAATTGAGATGTTTTTTTAAAAATTTGCTCAATCAATTTGTGAATAAAATATGACCTTTGCTTAAGGCTAAATCTTGAATAAATTATCTCAGGAAAATCTGTGTTAGGTTCAAACGCCTTTTTAAAAATCTTATCTATAGTTATTCTTATCAGATTAGAATCCCGTTTAACTACTAATCTTGCATTATTGACGATTTCTGGAAGCCCGCCAACATTTGTAACGATTGGTATGCATCCAAAATACATGGCTTCGGCCAAAGCCACGCCAAAAGACTCGGATCGCGATAACTGACAGTAAATTTTTGCTTTTTGATAATAAGTAACAAGTTCCGAATGATCTATCTTTCCTTTTATCATTAAATTACCAGGTAAATTATTTAATAAGTGTGCCAGCTTTTCTGAGTTTAATCCAATAACAAGAAATTGGTATTGCGGGAGTTGCCGGGCAACGTCAATAAAGGTATCAATCCCTTTAATGTAAAATGTCTGTTCTTTTTCAATAATACCAACAGTAACAATTAGGTTTTCTTTTTCTATTCCCTCCTTGGCAGCATTCTTATTAAGTGTAACACAATTATAAATTAACTCAGTATTTGCTTTTTGGGCTATCCATTTCACTTTTCTGTCAACATACTTGGAAACAGTTAAGTTCACAGCACAATGATTCATGGAGTAGAATGAAAAAAAACCTCTTAGTTTAGAGGTGAAAACTCCATATTTAAGGTGCCTGATTCTGGCGACATCATACCCCCCAATTACCACAAATGATCGTTTTCTAAAAATTTGGGCAAATAAAACAGGAAGAAATGAGTGGTAGTCAGCAAACCAGATATAAACTGCATTAAATTTCCAGATATGAAATGCCAGGTAAAAAAACTGTTTAATAAATTCCAAAGCATTTCGATAAAGTCCTTTTACTGGCATGTATTGATACTTCTCAACATGGTGCTCGGCAGATAAGATATCAAAATCTGTTTTTACGAATGTGGAGAAATTTGTATAAACCAGCAGAATATTTTTTTTCATTCAAGGAAACATTAAAAATGTTGTACTTTTGATGTCCTGCAAAGGTAATAATTCATGTTAAAGATACTCACCATAGTAGGCGCCCGGCCACAGTTTGTAAAAGCGGCAGCATTAAGCCGCGCGCTAAAGAAGTTTGAAATGGAGGAAGTACTGGTGCATACGGGCCAGCACTTCGATGAGAACATGGCCGAAATATTCTTCAGGGAAATGGAAATTCCCCGGCCAAAATATAACCTGGGGATCAATTCCTTGTCACACGGCGCCATGACCGGACGGATGCTCGAAGAAACAGAAAAAGTACTGTTAACGGAAAAACCGTCGGCGGTAGTGGTATTTGGCGATACCAACTCCACCATCGCGGGCGCTTTGGCGGCCAGTAAGCTGCATATTCCGGTGGCGCATGTCGAAGCTGGGTTACGCAGCTTTAACATGCATATGCCCGAAGAAATTAACCGCATTCTTACCGACCGCATCTCTGATTTTTTGTTTTGCCCTACCGAAACGGCAGTAAAGAACTTACACCGGGAAGGTTTTGGAAATTTCAAGTGCAAGATTGAAAATGTTGGCGATGTTATGTACGACGTAGCCCAGTTTTACAGCCGGATTTCAGCCGAAAAATCGAGTCTTATAAAGGAACTGGGACTAAAAAATAAGCCGTTTGTATTGGCAACGCTTCACCGCCAGGAGAATACTGATGACTTGGGAAGGTTGAGCGCGATTATAGAAGCACTGAATGAGCTGTCACGGGATTTTCAGATTGTTTTACCGCTTCATCCGCGTACCAGAAATATTCTGGAAAGAGAAAAGATACGACTGGATTTTCAACCCATAAGCCCGGTTGGGTACTTTGATATGATTGAATTGTTGAAATACTGTAGTTTTGTGATTTCAGATAGCGGAGGAGTACAAAAAGAAGCCTTCTTTTTTGAAAAACATTGCCTGGTCACGCGCGATGAAACCGAATGGACAGAACTCGTGGACCTGAATTATAATTTTATGGTGGGAGCCAGCAAAGAACGTATCCTTCAACAGGCTTATGAGGTAAGCACCAGCAATAGCAGTTATCGGGAAAAACCTTATGGTGAAGGAGATGCTGCAGAAAAAATTGCCAGCTATTTAAAGAAAAACTTAGTTTAGAAAGAAAATATGCAAACCATCCACATGTCCGACCTTTACGGTCAGTACCTTACCATGAAAGAAGAGATTGATGTGGCCATTCAGGGAGTCATACAATCTACTCTTTTTATAAAAAGCGGAAAGGTGCTCGATTTTGAAGAAAAACTGGCGGCCTACCTCAATTCGCATGTAATTACCTGTGGCAACGGGACCGACGCGCTTCAGATTGCGTTTATGGCGCTTGACCTTCAGCCCGGCGATGAGGTAATTACCACGCCTTTTACCTTTGTGGCAACGGTGGAAACGGCCGTGTTGATGGGACTCAAACCTGTTTTTGCAGATGCTGATCCGCTAACCTTTAATATGGATGTTTCGCAAATTGAAAAACTAATCACGCCCAAAACAAAGGTAATTTTGCCGGTAGATCTTTTTGGACAGTGTGCGAACCTGGAAGAAATCAGAGCACTGGCTGAAAAATATAATTTGGACATAGTGGAAGATGCCTGCCAGGCTTTGGGTACGGATTACATTTTTAAGAATGGAACAACACAAAAGGCGGGGACGATCGGGCATATCGGGTGCAATTCGTTTTTTCCGTCGAAAAACCTGGGCGCCTTTGGCGATGGCGGAGCTCTTTTTACAAAAGATGATCGACTGGCATCGGTAATCCGTTCGATTGCCAATCACGGCATGAAAGCCAAATATCAGTACGAACGAATTGGGGTAAATTCGCGTCTCGACAGTATGCAGGCGGCCATCTTGGAGGTAAAACTAAAATACTTTGACCAACACATTGCGGCCCGGCAAAAAGCAGCAGCCTATTACGATCAGCATTTGGCTGGTATCGATGGACTGCAAATCCCGGGGCGGGTAGACTACAGTACGCATACTTTTCATCAATATACACTGAAAGTGGAGAAAAGAGACGAACTCCAGGATTTTCTGAAAGCAAAAGGGATCCCGAGCATGGTGTATTACCCGGAAGTGCTGCACTTGCAGGAAGCCTACCGGTTTTTGCGTTATAAAGAAGGTGATTTCCCGGTAAGCGAAAAGCTGGTAAAATCGGTTTTATCGCTGCCCATGCATACCGAGTTGGATGAGGAGCAGTTGGAGTATATAGTAGAAAATATTAAAGAATTCTTTAATCTCTCGCTAAGCCGCTAAGACGCAAAGAAAAAATGGGAATGAATAATGAATATTACACACACGAAACAGCAGTGATTGATGAAGGGGCCAGAATTGGTGCCGGCACAAAAATCTGGCATTTTTCGCATGTGATGGGAACCGCTGAATTGGGAGAAAACTGCATTCTGGGGCAAAATGTGTTTGTGGGGAACAAAGTCAGGCTGGGAAGCAATGTCAAGGTTCAGAACAATGTTTCGTTGTACGAAGGCGTTGTTTGTGAAGATGATGTTTTCCTGGGGCCTTCGATGGTGTTTACCAATGTAATCAACCCGCGCAGCGCCGTGGAACGTAAAAACGAGTTTAAAACCACCTCGGTTAAGAAAGGTGTTTCCATTGGGGCCAATGCTACGATTGTGTGTGGTGTTACCCTCGGGGAATATTGTTTTGTGGGCGCAGGGGCTGTTGTAACCAAAGATGTAAAGCCTTTTGCATTGATGGTTGGGGTTCCGGCCCGTCGGAAAGGATGGGTGAGCCGAAGCGGAGCGATTCTTGGTGAAAACTTGGTTTGCCCGGAAACCGGAGAAAAGTATAAATTAGCAGGCAATTATTTAGTTTTGGAAAATGAGTAACAAAAAAAGCATATTAGACAAAATAGCCCGTAATGAACTGTTGTTAGGTGTTGTTGGCTTAGGCTATGTAGGGCTTCCACTGGCGGTAAGTTTTGCACAGGAGAAAAACAAGGTTCTTGGTTTTGATAAATCGGAACCCAAAGTGAATAAAGTGAATGCCGGGCAAAACTATATCGGGGATATTGAAGATGAAGATTTAAAAGATGTTGTCAGCAAGGGATATTTAACGGCGACTACCGATTTTTCAACGTTAAAGGCCTGTGATGCTGTGCTGATTTGCGTGCCAACACCGCTTGACAGGTTCCGGAAACCGGATATGACTTATATCGAGTCGGCGTGTATCGCAATTGGGCAAAACCTAAAAAAAGGAACCTTTATTAGCCTGGAAAGCACGACCTATCCGACCACCACTAAAGATTTTATGCTTCCGATCATTGAGCGGGAATCAGGCCTGAAGCAGGGTGAGGATTTCTGGCTGGCCTTTTCTCCCGAGCGTGTTGATCCGGGAAATCGTGATTATAAAACAAAAAATACACCCAAGGTTTTAGGAGCGCTTACTCAGGACGGGCTTGAAATAGGGGAAGCTATCTATAAAATGGCCATCGAAAACGTTCACCTGGTAAGTTCTCCAAGAGTTGCCGAAATGGTGAAGATTCTGGAAAATACTTATCGTTTGGTAAATATCAGTTTGATAAATGAACTGGCTTTATTGGCCGGGAAAATGGATATTAATATTTGGGAAGTGATTGAAGCCGCCAAAACCAAACCTTTCGGGTTTCAGGCGTTTTATCCGGGCCCTGGAATTGGCGGCCACTGTATTCCTCTCGACCCATTCTACCTGGAACACATTGCCAAAAAATTTGATTTTGATCTGAGTATGATCCATACCGCCGGGCATATCAATATGAGAATGCCTCATTATATGTACATCAAGATAGCAACCGCTCTGAACCGTCATAAGAAAGCGGTGAACGGGAGCAAAGTCTTATTTCTGGGAGTGGCTTATAAACCAAATATCGATGATGAACGCGAGTCGCCTGCACTACCCATAATGGATACTGTTGCAAAAAAAGGTGGTGTGGTGAGTTATCACGATCCCTATATTCCTGAAATCACAACAGAAAATGGAAATTCGTTCAAATCCCTCAAGCTGGATAAAGAAACACTCATGTCAGCCGATTGTGTTGTTATTACTACTAACCATTCGGTATTTGACGGTGCTTTTATCGAAGAACATTCGAAGCTGGTTGTTGATCTCCGAAATGTGATTAAAGAAGGATCGGACAACGTGTATAAATTATAAAGGTTAAAATCATCGAGCGATACTCGATACTTCCCAAAAATATCTCAAAATATGAGTAAACGATTTGCATTGATAGGAGCTGCCGGTTATATTGCCGACCGACATATGAAAGCCATAAAGGAAACCGGCAATCAATTGATTTGTGCCACCGACCGTTTTGACGTGATGGGACGTATCGACAGTTATTTCCCGGAAGCCGAGTTTTTTCTGGAACACGAAAATTTCGACAAATATATGGA
Source organism: Draconibacterium sp. (assembly GCA_011620585.1). GTDB lineage: Bacteria > Bacteroidota > Bacteroidia > Bacteroidales > Prolixibacteraceae > Draconibacterium. Next base: position 6,048 of record WOYV01000050.1, on the reverse strand, counting down.
TGACCTGTCTATGCAAGGAAGGCCAATCGATTATGTAAGCATTTGCACGCCCAATTATATGCATCCTTCGCATATTCGTTTTGCCTTGCGTAATGGGGCCGATGCCATCTGCGAAAAGCCTTTGGTAATCTACCCCGAGGATATGCATATCATTAAAAACATTGAAGCAGAAACAGGCAACCGTGTTTACACGGTTCTTCAGTTGCGTTATCATAAAACGATTCTTGATCTGAAAAAAAAAATTGATGAAAGCGATCCGGATAAAGTGTATGACATTGATCTAAGCTATATTACCACGCGTGGAAAGTGGTATTTCAAAAGCTGGAAAGGCGATGTGCAGAAGTCGGGCGGAGTAGCAACCAATATTGGTATTCACTTTTTTGATATGTTGACCTGGATATTCGGAGATGTTCAGGAGAACGTTGTGCATGCTTACGAAGCGAATAAAGCGGCCGGTTTTCTTCGACTCGAAAAAGCGCGGGTGCGGTGGTTCCTGAGTTTGGATACCAACGACCTGCCCGAATATGCCACCAGTCGTGGTATGAGAACCTTCCGGTCAATAACCGTGAACGGCGATGAGGTAGAATTTAGTGGTGGATTTACCGATCTGCATACTGTAACCTACCAAAATATCCTGAATGGGAATGGTTTTGGTATTGACGATGCGCGGGAAAGCATTGTTTTGACAGATGTAATTAGAAATACCAAGCCAATAGGATTAAAAGGCGATTATCATCCGTTTTTAAAATGAAATGATAATTACAATATTTTTAATAATTCCCGGGTCAGTGCTTCTCTTGAGTATTTTTGTGTACTTGAGTTTTGTATCCCATTAATTTCTTTCTCCTTTGACTGATTGGCGAGTATTTGAATGCTTTGGGCTATTTTTGGGACGTCAAAATAATCGCAGACCAAACCACTTTTTGTTTCCTGAATAATTTTTGCAGCATCCCCATGTTCAGGTCCAATTAAAAGTATTGGCCGGTTAACAGCCAAATATTCATACAGTTTCCCTGTTAATATGCCCGAGTTATTTTCAATGTTAGGAATCACTAACAACAAAATGTCACTAGAGAACATGAATTCGATTGCCTTGTTATGATTAACATATCCAATTCTTTCAATCTGAGGAGCAAGCCCAGCCTGATTAAATGAGTCATAGATTTTTTCAGACATTTCTCCAACAAATCTTATTTTCAGGTTGCTCTTTAAAGAACTATCCAACCTATGAATGCCAGCAATTAACCCGTCAATATAATAATCGTCTGACATAGTGCCGATATAAGAAATATTGATGAAGTCTTTTTTAATGATGGGTATTTTTATGTTAAAGTCATCCGGATCGTAGCCATTTGGTATGATATACGTTTTATGTGAGACGGAATTGTCTTTACTTATGAAAAGGTTCATCAAAGCATCACTAACTGTTATTAATCGGTCACAATTTCTGAATACCTTCAGCTCATAACGTTTTTGTATTTTAGTTGCTAGCCAGGTGGGATATAGTTGTCTAAAATAATATATATCTGTCCAGGGGTCACGTAGATCAGCTACCCAATTAATTTTTAGATTTCTTTTTAATTTGAGTCCGATTAATTGAGTTGAATGAGGCGGACTTGTTGTAATTACAGTATCAATACCAAGTTCTGTTATAATTTCTTTAGCCTTTTTATAAGCAAAATTATTCCAGCCTTTTCTGGGATCAGGAAGAAAAAAGTTTCCTCTAATGAAACGAATGATTTTTTCCTTCAGATCCAGTTTCTTAGTATTTACAAAGCCGCCATAAGGAATTTCCTTGTTAGACGATATTTTTTTATAAAGTGAATATAATTCAAAGGATTTGGTTGAATATATCCTGACGTTGCTTGGGATATCATTACAAAGTGTTTCGTCTTTTTGAGGATAAGAGGCGTAGTTTGGGTCAACGGTAAGAATTACTGGGTCTAATCCAAAGCGGGTCAGGTATTTAACAAATTTCACCCAACGCTGAACGCCTGCTCCTCCACTTGGCGGCCAATAATATGTTATAATGAGTACTTTTTTCATCGTAAGTCCATTATCAAATCAATTCGTGAATAAAATAGTTATTTTTTATCCCTGCATTTATCCCTGCTTCAATATCCGATTTTTTGTCACCAATCAAAACTGAATTTTCCAAATCGAGGTCAAATTCGTCTTTAGCTTTCATGATCATTCCAGGGTTTGGTTTTCTGCAAATGCACTCTCCTGTATAATCGGGATGGTGAGGACAAAAATATGTTTTACTAATTCGAATTCCTCTTTTTTCAAATTCAGCTTCTATCCAGGCAGATAAAATAAGAAAATCATTTTCAGAGTAATATCCTCTTGCAATGCCAGCCTGGTTGGTAATAATAAATATCTGAAATCCTTTTTGCTGATAATTTCGGCAAATGCTAAAGATTGGCTCAATAAAATCAATATCTTCTGCTTTGTAAACGTAGTTCTTTTCAACATTTACCACACCATCACGATCCAAAAAAAGAGCAGGAGTCATGCTGTGAAATTTATTTTTGCGGGTAATTCTTTTTGTGCCCTTTCAAAATCTTCCGGAATGCCGATGTCGATAAAATATCCGTCACTAATATATCCGAAATAATCATATTCAGAATAATACTTCTCAAGAAATCCATTCTCGAAAGAAAATTTCTCTGGGAAAGTAAAAGATTCGAAGAAATCCTTTTTAAGGAAATAAACACCGGAATTGATCCACCCTTTTTTTACTGGTTTTTTTTCATTGAATCGATGGATAACGTGTCCGTCTAATTCAACTGTCCCGTAACGGTTAAAATTGATCATTTCCTTTAGTACAATTGCAAAATCTGATTTCATGTCAACACAAAAGGAATAAAGATCCTCCAACCTGACATCGATAAATGAGTCTCCGTTAATGATGAAAAATTCATTGCCGCTTACTTTCTTCAGCGCAAGTTTTATAGCACCTCCAGTTCCCAGAGGTTCTTTTTCAACAGAGTAATGCAAGCTGATATTTTTATATTGACTGCCAAAGTACTGTTCAATTACTTCATATTTATACCCAACCGATAAAATAACTTTGGTTATTCCTTGAGAGTTAAGAAATTCAAGAAGATATGTTAAAAAAGGTCTTTTGGCAACAGGAGCCATAGGTTTGGGCATATCTGCAACAATGTTTCTGAGTCTTGTGCCCAACCCTCCAGCCAATATGATCGCTTCTTTAATCACCGCCAAAAAGATTTTTTTCTACAATTTCACAAATAATATGACCAACCAGAATATGAGCTTCCTGTATTCTGGGCGTATCATTGGAAGGAACATTTATTAAATAATCAGCCAGGTTTTTGAGTTTACCTCCACTATCTCCGGTAAAAGCAACAGTTTTCAATCCCATTTCTTTTGCCGTTTCCATTGCATTGAGAATGTTTACTGAATTTCCGGATGTTGACAAACCGACAAGAATATCTCCTGCCGATCCAACCGCCTTTATGTATCGCGCATACGCCATTTCATAACCGTAATCGTTTGCGACTGCGGTGAGGAACGAAGTGTTTACATGACAGGCTTCTGCATTAAGCGGTGGTCGGTCGAAATAGAATCTTCCCGATAATTCGGCTGCCAAATGTTGGGCATCAGCGGCACTCCCTCCATTTCCGCAAAAATAAACTTTGCCATTATTTTGGTATGTTTTAGTAATTACGTCGGCAATTTTTGCTATGGTGTCGGGTAAAATATCATCGTTTAACAATTTTTCCTTTACCCTGATTGATTCCTTAATTCTCTGATTGATCATAACTTCTCTAATCTAAATTGTCCAACTGGTTAGACCGTTCTTGCTAAAGTTGAAGGTTTTAATTTGTCCTCCAAAAGTCAGCAAGGTTTCTATAACTGAAAACCGGGTATTCCCGGGGCAATAAAAGAACATAAATCCCCCACCTCCGGCACCGGAAACTTTTCCTCCTGTTGAACCAGCTTTCATCGCTGCTTCATAAATGGTATCAATAAGTCCCGAAGAAATTCCAGTCGCCATATTTTTTTTATTTTGCCAACCAAAATCAAGTATAGGGCCGATCTCGTTTAAATCGCCTTTAAGCATTGCTTCTTTCATTAAAACAGCCTGCTTTTTAATTTGATGCATTGCCTCAATTTTGTCGGTCTCATTTTGGTTAACACTTTGCTGTTGTTGCATTATTATCCGTGAAGAATCGCGACTGGTGCCCGTGAAATACAAAACTGTATTATACGATAACTCACTCAAAACCGAGTTTCTGATTCGTAAGGGATTAACAATTACTTTGTCGTTGGCATAAAATTCCATGTAATTTACTCCACCAAAAGTAGCGGCGTACTGGTCCTGTTTTCCCCCTGCCTGTTTAAGGTCAACACGTTCTACATCATAGGCGAGCTTTGCAATGTCATATTCTCCCAATGGCAGTCTCAACCATTCAACAAATGCACCAATTATCGTTGTTACCAGTGTTGAAGATGATCCGAGGCCTGAACCCGGAGGCGCTTCCACGTATGTTGTAAGCGTAAACGATAATGGTTTTTCAGAAAAATCTTTAACAATACGGTTGTAAATCCCTTTTAACAGGTCAAGTATGCCATCTATTTCCAGGTGTTTTTCTGAGTCACACACCAATTGTTCCTTCTTATCCACTGAATATAAAACAATCTTATCATCAGAACGGGGTTCAATGGTTGCGTAGGCGTAAAGATCAATAGTAGCATTCAGTATAGCTCCTCCGTACTGATCGGAATACGGCGAAACATCTGATCCTCCACCGGCCAAGCCTATTCTCAAAGGAGCTTTACTTCTAATTATCATTTTCAAGTATTTTTTGATATACTGATTTTATCTTCTGTGTCATTTTATCCCACGAGTATTTTTTCTTCTCTTCCAGAATGTTTTTTTCAAATTCAGCCTTTCTTTCGTTTTCAAAGAAATCAATTAATGCTTCTGCTATTGCTTCTCCATTGGGCTCTACAACATATCCCACTTTTTTGTCGGGAATTATTTCTGCCAACCCGCCTACATTTGTAACAAGCATGGGTTTATTGAAATGATATCCAATTTGCGTGACCCCGCTTTGTGTCGCCGTTTTATAGGGTTGCACAACTATTTCTGCAGCACTAAAATAAAGGTTCACCATTTCGTTTGAAATGAAATTGTTATGCATTATTATCCTATCTCCAAGATTTTTCCCCTGGATGATTGTATGATATTTTTCTGGGTCGTTATAAAATTCTCCGGCCACTATAAGCTTAACTTTATTTTTCGTAAACCAATCATTTGATAAGGCATCTAATAAGATATCGAGGCCTTTATAATCACGAATAAAGCCGAAAAACAACATATATCTGTAGTCAATGTCCAATTTTAAGGCTTCCAGCGCATCCTTTTTACTCAAAACTGTACCAAAGTTATCAAATAACGGATGTGGAGTTAATTCCCTGGGTTTGTTTTTATCAAATTTTAAAAGATCTTCCTGAACACTTTTCGACATGGAAATAAACCCATCGATGCTGTTTACAAAATATTTACTTAAGAGAAAATCGCCGGGGCGTTTTTCATGCGGAATAATATTATCGATTATCGTGATAATTTTACTTTTCTTATTCTTTTTGGCAATTCGGGCAATTGTTCCAAAACAAGGTGCCATAAATGGGATCCAAAATTTGATAATAATAAGGTCTGGTCCTTGTTTTTTTATTTTACGGCCAATTTTTAACCAATTGAAAGGATTAACTGAGTTTACAGAAATATCAATGTTTAGATCTTTCGGTTTTGGAGAGTCGCTTAATTGTGTTTTCCCCGGAAATAATATGGATGGGTACTGAAGTTTGAAAGTTTCAATTTTAACCTCATCACCCTCATTTCTTAATTCACGTGCTAAGCGTTCATTATATGTTGCAAGCCCTCCTCTTAGTGGATGAGCGGAACCGACAATCGTAATATTCATCCTTTTATTTTGTCTTATATCTTTGCAAACAATTTCTTCATACTTACCTGCCCGCCAATAATTTTTCCCAGTTCTGAAATGGCAACACGTT
>WOYV01000022.1 GCA_011620585.1 Draconibacterium sp. | reverse complement strand
ACCTTAAATGAATTTTATTTGATAGAGACTGCTCCACAACTTTTTAAACTGATCCATTTTTTTCATCTGTCTAAAATTTTTATTCTTTATGAATAATTATTCATTACGATTATATTGAAATACGTAATTAGTTGTATGTATGTAATTTTTATCTATTGGCTTATTTTGAGAGGGAAGAAGTGAGAAGCCCTAATGCATCCACATCCATTTTATTGTTTAAATTCAACTCAGCCACGTTATGTTAACGTTTGACCGCTTCTTTTCGTTTATCGCTTAACGCTTTTTCTTTATCCCAGAATTTCGGGGGATCGATGGGCGGAATGCCGTCGGGTTGCATCAGTGCTGTAAATTCATTCAGCGGCACAGCATGTTTTGTGGTGTCGGTTTTCCAGTTGAGCTCAACATTTCGCAGGTTGTTTTGGGCATGTTTCACAATTGATTGAAAAAATTATTATCCCCAAAACAAACTAAATTACCGTATTCATTATTCTGAAATTTATTCTTTCTCCCACAGCGAATCCACAAAATAATTCCGTTGGTCGGTGAAGTTTTGAACCACTTTAAAACCGTGGTTTAACGCCAGTTTTTCAATGGTTTGAAAATCGTACTTACGGGAGCGTTCCATAAAAATGGCCTCCCACTTTGTAAAACGGAATGTTTTCTCGAGCGTTCCTATCTGAACGGTTTGGTCGGCATTTGAAATCAGGAAACTTTTTACCTCGCCGGTTTGCGGATTATAAGTCGTTTGCTGTTCGAACTTTTTGATGTCGAAATCGGCATCCAGTTCACGGTTCAGGCGAACAAGGTGGTTCAGGTTGAAACGGCGCGTGTGACCATGCGGGTCGTTGTACGCATCCATAATTATTGCAGGCGATTTTTTCAGGTCTAAACCTATCAATACTTTGTCCCCGGAATTTGAATAGGCTGAAAGCTGGCTCAAAAATTCTGTGGTTTCATCATGTGAAAAATTCCCGATGTTCGACCCCAGAAAAAAGATGATTTTTTGAATGGAAGCATGTCCGTTCAGATTCTTCAGTTTCTGAAAATAATCGCCGGTTTTGGCTTCAACTTGTAACGCTGGTAATTCGGTTTTGAGGCTTTCCACCAGTTCGAGGTTGGCTTTGGCGCTGATGTCAACGGGGGTGTATTGAAAATTGATGCCCTCTTCAACTAAATGCTTTAAAAGGATTTTGGTTTTCAACCCATCGCCTGAGCCCAGTTCAACCAGGTTAAACAGCTTGTTTTCCGGGCAAATTGCTTGTGTGATTTCCTCTTTTAGCGATGAAAATATTTCATGTTCGCAATCGGTGAGGTAGTATTCTGGCATGTTCATGATTTCCTGAAAAATCCGGCTTCCCTCGTCATCATAAAAATATTTCGACAAAAGGTATTTGGGGTTCGAGGAGAGCCCTTTTAAGGTATCTGTGGCCAATTGCGAAAGCAGTAATTTTTGTTCCATAACTTGTTTTTTACTCGTAATTTATTTTCTCACAAAGGCGCGAAGACGCAAAGATTTTTCTCCTGGCGACTTAGCGGCTTGGCGTGAGGTTTTCTTCAGGTATTCCGGTTTCAAACGGGTTTTTCGGGTCGTTGCTCCACTCGAACCAACCGCCATCATACACCGAAACACGCGGCCATCCCATCAGCCAGGCGTTAAACCAGGCTTCGCTGCCCCGCCAACCGGTTCCGCAGTAAAAAGCGAGGTGTTTATCAGGAGTGATTCCGTTTCGCTTCCAGATTTCTGCTGTTTCATGAAACTCGCGGGTGGTATGGTCCACATTACGGTAATTTTCCATGTGATAGGCATCGCTCCCGCAATCAGCAAACACGGCTCCGGGAATGCGTCCTTTTTTCTCGATGTAATTGTACCCGCTCACTTCGCCAATATACTCTGGCCAACTTCGCACGCACACCAATTCTGCATCAACGGCTGCAAGTATTTTTTTTGCTTCGGGCGTATCGACAGCCAGTTCTGTTTTTTGCGGAATCGAAACGCCAAAATCGGCTACTTGTTTTTTTGGTTCATCCGTAAATGAAATTTCAAAACCGGCATCCTGCCACGACTGAAAACCGCCGTTTAACACCCGCACGTCTTTCACCCCGGCGTACATCATGATAAATGCATTGCGGATGGCGCCAATATCGCCGGCAGCGCTGCCCGGAAATTCGTCGTCGTTGTCGGGATCCATGTATTTTCCATATAAAACCACGGTGGTGTCGGAGGTGATACCGTGCGCTTCGAGCGCTGATTTCAGTTCTTCGGGCGAACGGCGGTTCCAGGTTTCCGGCGCCTCCAAAGCCAACGTATCCATGTCAATGGCACCTGGGATGTGACCGCTCAAGTAGGCTTCACGGCTGCGGTAATGGGAATGAACAAGTACAAATTTCTCATTTTCATATTCAGCCGGGTTGCCACCTGAAATCAATTCGTTCACCCATTCTGCTGAAACCAGGTTTTTGTACCGTTCGAGTTTTTGCATGGGCAATGCAGGGTTAGCAGTCCATTCATCCACAAAATGAGGATAAACCGATACATTTTTATAACCCGATTTTTCAAACCGCTCAGCTACTTTTTGGTTTTCATCGGACGAATAGCCGTAAACAATGATTTCGTGTTCCGGAAGTATATCTTTGCGACGGACTATTTCAATCCAATCGATGTATTTTACCCATTTTGAAGGCAGGCTCTTGGCCCCCGCAATGTGGCCGCCACGTGTTTCGTTTTTAAGTTTCCAGCCGTTGTAGGCCTCCACCGGGCGGACATCGATGATTTTTGCCTTCCAGTTGTTTAATAAATTTTGTAACCCTTTCGTTGTCTTTTTAATAGCCATAAAAAATTTGTCTTTTATTAGTGGCAAACTTAGCTTTCTTTTCTCGCCCGCTGATTTCGCTGATTTCCGCAGAAGTTTTAATCTTTCACTACTTCAACACCTTTCCAAAAAGCTACACGCCCTCTGATGCTGTTGGCTAATCCTGAAGGTGTTGGGTAATACCAAACGGCATCGGGATTTTCCTTTCCATCCACTTCGAGATTATAATACGAAGCGGTACCTTTCCAGTGACAAACAGTGTGGGTTTCGCTGTCTTTTAAAAACTCTTTTTTTACCGATTCAACCGGGAAATAGGCATTCCCCTCAACGTTGACAATGTCGTTACTTTCGGCTATTACTTTGCCGTTCCATATTGCTTTCATAAATGTAATTTTTTTATTTTGACGTTAATTTACAGATTAATTCCTGGTTAGTTCAATGATTTTTGGTGTTTGTTATGTTTAACCACGCTGTGTTTTGCAGATTTTTGCGCTTCTTGGGCTTTATCAACAACCGCAGCGACTGGTCGTAAGTAAAATAATTCCACGACCGGTTGAGGAACACAAACAGGCGGTTTTTTACGCCCACGATGGTAAACAGGTGCACAAAACTCCAAAGTACCCAGGCAACAAAACCCGGCAGTTTAAAACCGGGGAGGTCGGCCACGGCGCGGTTACGGCCTACTGTTGCCAGCACCAGGAAATCGCATTTCAGGAAACCTATACCGGTTGAAATTTCCTGTTCTTGTTTGTACTTTTCTGTTGCCCTTTTACGGGTTTTATAACAGTAAACAGGAAAATACAAATACTAAGAAAACATTCCTGATAAATGCAATTCGTATGATATTAACCCTTTTCTTTCCAATTTTCTACTTTTCTACATTACTGGCATAATCCCTGAACGTTGTCTTTTTGAGTATTTTAGTTACAGCGTACAACACGGAAGTAATTGCAAAAAGAATTAAAAAGGTGTTTAACCCTAAAATATTGTGATAAAATAATAGCAACTCTATTCCTGAAAAATAGATATAAAGCGAGTTGTATTCCCTGAGAAATACTCGTTTCCAGTTGAATTTGTATCCTTTTAAAGCTGAATTTATTTTACTTAAATCAGGGATAATTGCTTTTACTTTTACTTTATACCTGGCATATTCTTCCCCGAAATTTCTTGTAAGAAATGCCTCTTCTGCCTTAATAATAGAATAATATATTAGGACAAACAAAGGGAAAAAAAGCGCCGTAAACAGTAGCGAATTGGCAAATATTCCGAAGCCAAGAATTAAAAGAATATTCCCAAGATACATTGGATTTCGGCAAATCGAATAAATCCCGCCTGTAACGAGTTTATTGGCATGAATCTTCCCTTTACTTCCACCCCGGATTATATATTCAAGACCGATGGTTAGGCTCCGCACCATAATGCCGGAAGTAATAATCAAAGCCCCCAGTATAATAGCATATTTATTTGCAAAAATATCGGGTGATGGAATAAAAAGCGCCACATAAAAAAAGGGGAAAATCGCATTTCTGTACCTAAAAATCCAGTTTCCAAAAGTTATGAAAAATTTCATGTGATTACTTGTATTTTTATTTTAAAGCCACAATTCCCGAAAAATTATACCACTTAAAAAATGCCTCAACATTTCGGAATCCAACACCCTCTAACACCTCAATGTCTTCGGATAATTTATAAGGGATTAAAACATTTTCCAAAGCCTCGCGTTTTTGGGCTATCTCCATTTCATCGTAATGGTTACGCCGTTTGTAGCTGTAGTAATATTTTATAAACTGTCGGTTAAACTCCTGTCCTTCACCCAAAACTTTTTCGAAAAGTATTATGGCTCCTCCCGGATTTAATTGGTCGTAAATTGTTTGCAGAAGCTTTTCACGCTTTGGTGGGCGCACAAATTGTAAAGTAAGGCACAGAATAACAACAGACGCATTTTCTATTTTAAATGCCTGGTTTAAATCCGCAACTATTAGCTCAATCTTTCGATTAATGTCAGCCGATTCTAAATTTTTGCGACAATGGTCCAGCATTTTACCGGAGTTGTCTATTCCGACAAAACCAATAGAATTATCCAGCATTTTGTCTAAAGTGATGAACGTTGTTCCTGTTGAGCAGCCTAAATCGCAAACATTGGTATGTGGTTTTGCATAATCATTCGCAAGTTCTGCTATCATTCGTTGTACTTCCAGGTAAAAAGGTACCGATCGTACTACCATATCATCGAATACTTTTGTAACTTTTTCATCAAAAGTGAAATCAGTCGATTTTTCAAGCTTGGTTTTAAATATATCATCTTTCATAAAAATGTTACTTTAATTTAAAAATATTCACATTCTGAAACTTGTATCCAGCTATTTTGGGGCGTTTATATTCATATTTATCAATAAGCTAAACGTTCCAAATGTACAAATATATTTATTTTCACTACTGTGCGGTAAAATGCCTGATTTTTATTTTAAAGTTGTTCAGGTTTTCCGGCTTTGCAGGAATTATATTATCGCTATGAACGAAAGTTTTTTTTCCTTCTTGTACTTTCTATACCAGTAACTGAATGTTTTAACCGATAGTTTTTCACGGGAACAAAACTTACTCTGGGACACCCCACTTTCCTGCCATAACTCTATGGCCAGGTACATTTCCTTTTTGCTATATCCGTCACTTGCCGGACAGGCTTTCTGATTTTTTCGCATAGTGCGAAGTTAGGGGTCCGCGGGGCATTTGGCAAGACGAGGTTGGTAGAAGGGATACATAAAAATAACAAGTTAGTTGTTGAAGAATGCATTATAAATGCAAATCAGCTTACCCCTCGTTTGCAAACGGTAGAGGGGTTAATAAAACCGGCAAACTTTGTAAAAGGATGCCGGCAAAGTCAAATGATAATCTTTTGGCTATGGAATGATTTTTAAAATTACGAACGGGCCAGGATTCCCAGTTTTTCAAGGTATTGGGATTCGTCGTCCTGAAAGATCAGTTTGGCAAGGCGGGTAAGTTCATTACAAAACTCATAGAGTTCGTCTATTTTGGCATTTCGCTCTTTTACGGCATACTGCGCATCTCCGCTCTCCTTTTCCCTGTTTTCCTTCAGGATGTTGAGTTGGGAAACCTCATCGGATAGTTGTTGAACCGATTCATTTGTGTAGCCAAAAGGTGCCAGTTTCCCGATAGCTTCACTGAACTGCAACAGTTTGAAATAGAACGAACCGGCGCCTTGTACGAAATCGGTATATTTGCTGAAATCGGCTTTGTACAGGTCGAGTTGGTTGGCGCCGGGAGCGCCTGCCGGGTAGAAGAATTTAAGATACTGCCTGATTTTTGTAAAATTTTTCCGTGCCTGTTCCTGTGCGCTGTTGAACGCATCGCTGGCGGTTTTCCACTCGCCGTGTTCTTTCTCGTTTTCAGAAAGCAGGGATTTGGCGCTGTTGTAGAGGGTTTTGGCTTCTTCCCATTTTTCGGGGGTGTAGCCAAAGGGTGCGAAACGGGTGCGAATGATTTCGTCGCTTGAAGCGTTCCAGATTTTGATACGACAATTTTCCATCATGTCGTTGATTGTTTGATTTTTTCCCATTTTGATTTTATTTTTTAAGAGTTTGTACGGTGAATTTATAAAAATATATCAAAATATGCCCTCGCTCCGGCCAAAAGTATGTATGCTCCACCTGTTTTAAAGGTAGCTCGAAGCAATTATTATGCCGCTCAACATGTTTGAGGGGTTGCTACAAAGAAATGAAGGGTAGCTCCGGGCGTTTGGAAACCCGCTGCGAGGAAAAGCAGGGTTGCTCAACATGTTTTCCATACTTCCGGTTTACCCAGGCAGGGCATTACAAATGCCGGACAGCCCACCCTTCGTTGCAAACGAAGGGCAGCGGGATTAGGATTAAGGGCTTCTTCACGGGTGGCATAATCAATGGACTTTCCGGTAAAGGGGGCGCGCCCGTCGTCCATCATTACCAATGACTTTTTTTCATCCGCCGTTAG
>WOYV01000053.1 GCA_011620585.1 Draconibacterium sp. | reverse complement strand
TTCGAAATAAAATAAACCGACTATGAAAAAGATCATAGTCATTATGTTAATATTAGGAGGGGTAAATAGTTTATTTGCCCAGGTAGTCACAAAAGTATATGAAAAAGGCTTAGCCTTTGAGAAACACCCTAAATTTAAAACCACTCAACACAACTCACCCGAAAAAAAGATGCCCCTGTTCGATGTATCTGCCCTGCTGGCTGAAGATGAAGCCACAAAAGGTTTGGACCTGCCCTTTCGTTTTGGAAAATCGTTTGATGTTAACCTTTCTTTAAAGGACGGGAAATGGCAAAAAACAGATTCAACGGATGTATGGAGTTTGAAAATTACATCCGACAATGCATATTCCCTGAATTTTATTTTTTCAGAACTCTATTTACCCATAGGGGAGGAGCAAAGATAACAGCAGGCCTTCAAAGTTGTCGAAAACCTTGAAGGCCTATCTTAATTGCAGTGAACCGATATTATAAAAGGAATCGGTTCTTGCTTAGCAGCACATCAGTACCGCCCGCATAAATTCTTCCGGTTTTTCGGCATGTAACCAGTGTCCGGCTCCGGGGATATCAATGATTTGAGCATCAGGATAAATTTCTCCGATCAGCGCTTTGTCTTCATCCAAAATATATTTTGATAGAAGTCCGCGGATAAAAACCACCGGGTATGCTGTAATCGGAATGCGGTCGTCGAGCCAGCTTCGGTTTACACCACTAACAATTTCGTCGAGGTGATCGTAAAGTACCGGCGCATTTACCCGCCATTGATATTGTTTTGTTTTTTTATTCATCTCGACATTTTTCAGCAGGAATTGGCGAATGCGTTTGTCATCAATCTTTAGAGCCATAAAATCATCCACATCGTTTCGGGATTTTACCATCGAGAAATCAATTTCCTGCATGGCCAGCAAAATGTTCTGATGCAGGTAAAACTGGCTGTCTTCTTTCAGCAACAAATAGTCTTTAGGCGCAATATCGGCAATCACCAATTTTTCAATTTTTTCGGGGAAATCGGCAGCAAACCACATGGCCACTTTCCCGCCCATGCTGTGCCCCAGCAAAATGGCTTTTTCTATCTTGTGTTGTTCGAAAAATTCTTCGAGATCGTTTCGGAGGTCGTTAAAAGTATGCGAAGGAGCAAATGGCGAGCGGCCGTGGTTGCGCTGGTCGATCATGTACACCGTGTGTTTCTCGGCAAGGCGTTTCCCAATATTCAGCCAGTTATCCGACGAACCATACAAACCATGCACGATTACCACCGGCGAACCGCTACCTTCCTTTCTGTAAAATAGTTCCATCTATAATTTTGCTAAGAGCTTTGAGCTACTAATATTCATTTTTCGACTTCGGGCTTCCAGCTTTTCTCTACTTCAAACAATCCAAATATTTTTGAATGGTGGTTTCCAACCCGAGGTAGAGCGCATCGGCTATCAAAGCGTGACCAATCGACACTTCTTTTAAGTTGGGAATCAGGTGGTACATAAAAGCCAGGTTTTCCAGGCTAAGGTCATGTCCTGCATTGACATCGATTCCAAGGTTTTCGGCCAGTTTAGCTGTCTTCACAAATGGTTCGATTGCTTTATATTTATCTATCGGGAAGAAGCTTGCGTAGGGTTCGGTGTATAATTCGATCCGGTCGGTTTTTATTTCGGCTGCTCCTTCTACTGCTTTTTCATCAGGATCGACAAAAATCGAAGTGCGAATACCGTTTTCCTGCAAGCGTGCAATCACTTCTTTCAGAAAACCCAGGTTTTTCCAGGTATCCCAGCCATGATCACTGGTAAGTTGAACTTCCGAGTCGGGAACAAGTGTTACCTGGTCGGGTTTCACTTCGGTTACCATTTTCAGAAAATCTTCGCCAGGATATCCTTCGATGTTGAACTCGGTGGTAATCAATGGTTTTATTTCGTAAACATCCTTACGGGTGATGTGGCGCTCGTCGGGGCGGGGATGAACCGTAATTCCCTGTGCCCCAAATTCCTGGCATTTAATGCACGCGGTTTTAACACTCGGGACCTGCCCTCCGCGGGAGTTTCGCAGTGTTGCAATTTTATTTATATTTACACTAAGTCTGGTCATTTCAATGTAATTTTGAGCGAAGTTACAATTTTCAGAAATAACCGGTCAAATTAAAAGAAAAGTTTTGCTTGCAGAAAAACTCATATCAGATGCCATTCCTTCGGTGAGAAGCGACGAGAATGGTAAAAAAGCCCTGAGTTACATGGATGTGTACCGTGTGTCGCATATCCCGGTGGTAAACGATTCGAAGTATCTTGGACTGGTTTCGGATAAGCTGATTTATGATCTTAACCTGGTAGATGAACCGATTGAAAAGGAACTCGATAAACTGAATACTACTCATGTTCATGTCGATCAGCACATTTTTGAGCTGGCTATTGTTATGTACAAACTGAAGATCAGTGTTTTGCCGGTTCTGAATACGGGGCATTATTACGTAGGTTCGATTACTTTGTACGACCTGGCACGGCGTTTCGCCAGTTTATTTTCGTTACACGAACCGGGTGGTGTGCTGGTGATTGAAACCACACCTACCGAGTATTCGATGAGCCAGATCAGCCAGATTGTGGAAAGCAATGACGTGAAAATTCTTAGCTTTTTTATCGATCGTAAACCGGGAATTAATAATCTCGATCTGATTTTGAAACTGAACTCGGAAGAACTTTCGGGCGTGGTGCAGACACTGACGCGATACAATTATTTTGTTAAGGCAATTTACCAGGACCGTTCGATGTTGAATGATCTTTACCAGGACCGCTTCGACCAGTTTATGAAATTTATGAACATTTAAAATCACTATATGAAAGTAGCGGTTTTTGGAACCCAGGTATCCGATGAATTTGTGCCGGTCTTGCAGGAATTTTTTAGCTTTCTGAAAAGCAATGATATCCAGGTACAATTGTACAAACCATTTTATGTTTACCTTAACGAAGAGTTGAAAACCACCACCTATTGCCATTCTTTTTTCAATTCGTATACCGATTTTGATGAGGAAAACGAATACATTTTCAGCGTGGGTGGCGACGGTACTTTTTTGCAGTCGGTCCTAAATATTCGCAACTTTTCAATTCCGGTAGTTGGGGTAAACAGCGGGCGGCTTGGATTTCTGGCCGATATTTCGGAAGACCAGGTAAAAGAAGCGCTAAAGAATATACTGAACAGGAAATATAAGGTAATCGAGCGTTCGATGCTCGAAGTATGTTTTTCGGATCGCGAAAATATAGATTTTAATTATGCGTTGAATGAAATGACGGTAATAAAAACCGATAACTCTTCGATGCTCAGTGTAGCTGCCTATCTCGACGACGAATTTCTGAACAATTACTGGGCCGACGGTTTAATTATTGCAACTCCTACCGGATCAACCGCTTATTCGCTGAGTGTAGGAGGGCCGATTCTTACACCCGATTCCGAAAGTTTTATCATCACCCCGCTGGCTCCACACAACCTGACCATCCGTCCGATTGTAGTTCCCGATAATCGCGAAATTGTGCTCAAAGTCGAAGGGCGTGGTTCGAACTACCTGACTTCGCTGGATTCACGGTCGGTTGCAGTTGAATTTTCGACCACTGTAAAAATCAAAAAGGCACAGTTCAAACTAAAGACTTTACAACTGCCCGATCAGCCTTTCTTTTCCACACTTCGGAACAAGCTAATGTGGGGGATCGACCGCCGTAACTGAATTTCTCGAAGCTACTTAACAATTTTTAATCTTTGTTTGGGTTTTATAATAGCAAACGGATATGTTATTTTTAGAATTATATTACATTTGTAGCTTTTGAAAGCAAAAGTTAAGTCGTTTAAAAGCGATTAAAATTATTGATATTCAATTTGTTATGAGAGGTTGTCCGTGCGGTTTGATGATGAATAAATTACCAGTATTTTGAACAAAAAACCAAAGTTGGTAACCCAGGCGGATAATCCTTAAAATTGAATAAGTTAGCACTAAAAACTGCATGTCCGAAAGCAAGCAAAAAGAAACGAATTAAAATGCCAGGATGAAGAAACTTGTAGTGGTATTTGCGATTGTTTTGATAGCGCTATCAGGACGTGCACAAAAAACAGCTGACATTGGGATTTGGGGAGGTTCGTCAACCGTTTGGGGCGATATGGATGATAATACCCCATTTCAGTCGTTCAATTTAAATTTTGGCGGATATTTCAGGTACAACTTTAATACAAGACTGGGGTTACGGGCCATGTTCCTTACAGGTAAAATGGTTGGGCAAGGTACTGTAGAAAATGTGGACTGGAGTTTTGATAAAGCTGCACAGGACCTTACGGTACAGGTGGAGATCAATTACCTGAAATATGTTTTGGGCTCACGGAAAATGCGATTTACTCCGTATGTGACGATAGGATTAGGCGTATCTTATTTCAAGTATGATTTTAGGCCGGCTGAAATTTACACGTTTAACCCGGCTTATCCCGAATTGGCTTACGATGGTTCGGGAAACCTGGTAGTGCTTGATAGGAAGGAATCGCTGGTAGTACCAACCATACCGTTTGGGATTGGCTTTAAATATACAATTGGAAGCCGGCTGGGAGTGGGGATTGAATACCAAATGAGAAAGTACATGAGTGATAAACTGGATGACCTGGACGACCCACTGTCGTATGCAAACGGCACGGGAGAAACCATCCATTATACAACGCAGAATCACAACAACGATTGGGCGGGATATCTGGGGGTTTATTTCACTTACAAAATTTATATAGGTAAAAAAGCATGTCCTGCCTACGAAAGTAAAAACTAAGAATGGAATCGTTCAGAAATAGGCTTGATACGAAAAAGGTACCGAAACATGTGGCCATTATTATGGATGGCAATGGGCGGTGGGCCGAACAACACGGAAGTTCCCGTATTATGGGGCATGAACACGGAGTTGAGTCGGTTCGTTCGGCTGTTGAAGGAGCCGGCGAAATCGGTATCCGGCACCTTACACTCTATGCTTTTTCAACCGAAAACTGGGAACGACCAAAAGCCGAGGTAGATGCTTTGATGAGCCTGTTTGTTCAGGCCATTGAGAATGAAACCGACAAACTGATGAAAAACAACGTGCGTTTAAGTGCTATTGGAAATATTGCTGCGATGCCTGCCGATGTGAAGGCGAACCTGGATCGCTGCATCGACCGGCTAAAAGAAAATACAGGACTAAATTTAATACTTGCCCTCAGTTACAGTGGGCAATGGGATATTATAAATGCCGTGAAACAAATAGCTGCCGAAGCAGCCAACCAACAATTGGATCCTGAAAAGATCAACAACGAAGTATTCAGAAAACATCTTTCAACGTCTGGAATCCCTGATCCCGAATTACTGATCAGAACCAGTGGCGAATACCGCATCAGTAATTTTTTGCTGTGGGAGATCGCATACACCGAGCTTTATTTTATGCCAAAGCTCTGGCCCGATTTCAGAAAAGAAGATTTATTTGAAGCCGTTGTCGATTATCAGAACAGAGAGAGGAGATTCGGAAAAACCAGAGAACAGATAACGAACTAGTATGAGGATATTTTTAAAGTCGATAACAACCCTTCTTTTTATATTCACTTTTGTTCCGGCCCTTTGGGCGCAGGATACAGACAGTACCAATTTTTCAATCTATTATTCGAGCGCAAAAGAATACCGGATTGCGGATATCCAGGTTTCAGGAATCCGTTATCTCGATAAGACTGTGCTGGTTCAGTTGTCGGGATTGAAAGTGGGAGAGGATATTACAGTGCCCGGCGACGAGATTACCATTGCCATTAAAAAACTCTGGCAGCAAGGACTTTTCTCGGACGTGAAAATTACCGCAACCAAAATTGTCGGAGATCAAATCTGGCTCGAAATTTATTTACAGGAAAGGCCGCGTCTTGCTGATGTCAATTTCTATGGTATCTCGAAATCGGAGAAGGAAGATATTACCAAGAAAGTTCTTTTATTACGCGGTAGCCAGGTGACTGACCACCAGGTGAACAGTGCAGAAAGAACCATTAAGGGAATATTTACTGAAAAAGGATTTCTGAATACCGAAGTAAATATTATCCAGCGTGATGATACAACGCAGAACAATAGTATTATCCTCGATATTTATGTGGATAAGAAAGAAAAGGTAAAAGTCAACAATATTGATATCGAAGGTAACGTAGCTCTTAGTGATGTTGAACTTGAGCGTGCCATGAAAAAGACCAATGAAAAGGCACTACGCAACTTCTTCAAGACAAAGAAATTTCTTGAGTCGGAATACAAGACCGATAAAGGAAACATGATCAATAAATACAACGAGAAAGGTTATCGCGACGCGGTTATTGTTGCGGATTCGGTTTCGCAAATTGAAGTCGGAAGAAAACAGAAGCCAAGAGTGAATATCGATATCGATGTTGAAGAAGGAAACAAATACTACTTTGGCGATATTCGCTGGGTGGGGAATACCGTTTATCCTTCAGATTACCTTTCGGCCCGGCTTGGGATTAAAAAAGGAGATGTTTTCAATCAGAAAATTCTGGATAAACGATTGTTCGATAACGATGAAGGTTTGAATAACGTGTATCTCGACCAGGGTTATCTTTTCTTTGATCTCGAACCAATTGAAGTAAACATATACGGCGATACTATCGATTATGAGATGCGTATTTTCGAAGGAAAACAAGCTACTATTAACGAAGTTCGGATTGTGGGGAATACCAAAACGCACGAACACGTTGCAAGACGTGAACTTCGTACATATCCCGGCGACTTGTTCAGTAAAACGCTGCTCATGCGTTCGTACAGGGAATTGGCGCAGTTGGGGCACTTTGACCCCGAAGCCATCAAGCCCGATGTGCAGCCACATCCCGAAGATGGAACTGTGGATATCGAATACCAGCTTCAGGAAAAGGCAAACGACCAGATCGAACTCTCGGGAGGTTGGGGAGCCGGCATGTTTGTAGGTTCGGTCGGTTTGAAATTCGCCAATTTCTCGGTTCGGAATTTTTTCAATAAAGAAGCCTGGAGACCACTTCCAACCGGTGACGGACAAACACTTAGTTTGCGATACCAAACCAGTGGAAAATATTACCGCACGGTTAGTTTATCATTTATCGAACCCTGGCTGGGTGGTAAAAAACCGAACTCATTCTCGGTTTCCTTGTCACACTCCCGAATTAATTACAGCGCCAATAAATATTACCAATCTTACAATCCTTATGGTTATGGCAGCGGATATAGTGGTTACGGAGGTTCTTCCTACTCACCTTACGGTTACGGTGGTTATTCTCCTTATGGTTACGGCGGTTACGGTTCGTATGGATCTTCGTATAGTTATAACTACAGTTCGGAAAACGATAATGCAGCCGACGATCAGATTTGGGAAACAATTGCGTTGGCGCTGGGTTATGGTTACCGCCTTTCGTGGCCCGACGACTACTTTACCGTTTATCACGAGCTTTCGTTTGAACATTATAACCTTCGCAACATGGGAAGCTACTTCTACTTCCTGGCTGACGAGAACGGACAAGTGAACGGAACTTTCAACAACCTGAGCTTTAAAACTGTATTTGGCCGAAGTTCAGTCGATAACCCGTTATATTCAAGAAGTGGTTCTTCTTTATCGCTTTCGATAAAACTAACTCCGCCGTATTCATGGTTTACCGGGAAAGATTATTCTGACCCTAACATTACAAACAAAGAACGTTTCAAATGGATTGAATACCATAAGTGGTTGTTAAAAGGACAACTATACAATCCACTTTCGAAAAATACCAACCTGGTGCTGAGGACAGCTTTTGAAATGGGGTTCCTCGGATATTATGATGCTGGCCGTAAATCTCCGTTCGAAGGCTTTATCGTTGGTGGTTCGGGTATGTCGGGGTATAATATTTACGGAACTGATTATGTTGCTCTGCGCGGTTACCGCGACTTTAGTCTGAGCCCGAATAACGGTTCTAAAATGTATACCAAGTTTTCAATGGAAATGCGTTATCCGGTTACACTGAAACCAAGTGCAACTATTTATGCGCTGGCTTTCCTCGAAGCTGGGAACACTGCAATGACTTATCAAAATTATACCCCGTTTAAATTACACCGGTCAGCAGGTGTGGGTGTTCGTATCTTTTTGCCGATGTTTGGTTTAATGGGTATCGACTGGGGTTATGGTTTCGATCAGGTTCCGGGAGTACCGGATGCAGCAGGAAGCAACTTCCACTTTGTGATCGGTCAGCAGTTCTAAAAACACAATATTTTGATTTGGCATAAAATATGATAGTAGAAAACCAGTTTAAATTAAAAAAAATTGCCATGAAGAAAATAATTTTAATTGTAGCAGTAATCCTTTCGACAGTAGTTGTAACACAAGCGCAGAAATTCGGATTTATCGATTCGGAGTATATTATGGAGAACATCCCGTCGTACACTGCGGCACAGGAACAACTAAACCAGTTATCGTCTCAATATCAGAAAGAACTGGAATCGATGCATGCTGAAATTGAACAAATGTACCAGGACTTTCAGGCAGAGAGTGTACTCTTGTCTGACGATATGAAACGCAAGCGCGAAGATGTAATTATTTCGAAAGAAAAGGACTATAAATTATTGCAACGCAAGTATTTCGGCCCCGAAGGCGACCTGTACAAAAAACGCCAGGGGCTGGTGAAGCCAATTCAGGATGATATCTTTAATGCAGTGCAGGAAATATCGACCGACGGAAGTTATGCTGTAATTTTTGATAAGGCGGGCGGGACCATCCTGTTTTTCACCAATCCACGCTACGATTTAAGTGACCAGGTTTTACAAAAACTCGGTTATAAATAAATTTAAATATTATATTTGCATCCAAAATTAAGACGACGTAAATTATGAAGAACTTATTGAAATTATTGGCAGTAGCGTTGATTATGGTGTCGGCAGTTACTGTTACCAAAGCTCAAACATTGAAGTTTGGCCATATCGATCTTAACGCGCTGATCCAGGTGATGCCTGAAAGAGCAACTGCAGAACAAGACTTCAATAAATTCCAAACGGATTTAGAAGAAATTTTAGGCGAAATGCAGAAAGATTACCAAACTAAATTGGGCGAGTTTGAAAAAATGGGAGCTGAAGTTTCAGAAATTAAAAAGAATGCGAAAGTATCTGAAATTCAGGATATTCAACAGCGTATTCAAAACTACCAGGTTACGGCTCAGCAACAATTACAGCAAAAGCAGAACGAGGTGATGAAACCTATTTATGATAAAGCTCAGGGTGCGATTGCTGATGTAGCTAAAGAACAAGGTTTGATTTATGTATTCGAAACCAACAGTTTATTGTATAAATCGAATCTAAGTCTCGATGTTCTTCCGCTTGTAAAAACAAAGCTCGGAATTCAGTAATAAACTTGAACAAGATATCTGAAAAACCATTCGTCGATTGACGGATGGTTTTTTTATGTCGGCTGTTATTGGTAGGGAAAGTTTTAAAAACTATATTTATTGGCACTAAGATTCACTAACGATATAAGCACTTATGACAACTGCTAAATCAAGCAAAGAGAAAGAAGGTATTGCTGAAGTAAGAAATACCAAACTTTTTGAAGTCGCATGGGAAGTATGCAACCAGGTCGGAGGGATTTACACCGTGATACGTTCGAAAGTTCCATCGGTTATAAAAAAATGGGGGGTCGATAATTATTTTTTGATTGGGCCCTATTTCGAAGACCAGGCTGCTGCCCACTTCGATCCGGCTACCGACTATTCTACTCCTATTGGCAAGGCAGTTCTTGAGATGCAATCACGTGGATTTGATGTGCATTTTGGCAAGTGGATCGTCTCCGGACGTCCGAATGTAGTACTCTTTAATCCTTATTCGGTGTACGATAAACTGGGAGAGATCAAATACTATATGTATAAAGACTACAACATCTCTTTGCCCGAAGGAGACGGGTTGCTTGACAAGGTGGCTGCTTTTGGTTTCCAGGTGCGTGAATTCTTTCATTTCCTTTGCGAGAATAAATACTGCGAAAACAATATTATTGCTCATTTTCACGAGTGGATGGCGGGAATTCCTATCCCGGGAATCCGAAAGTCGAACCTGAATATTAAAACGGTTTTTACCACGCATGCAACATTGCTGGGTCGGTATCTGGCAATGAATGACCAGGATTTTTACAAACACTTACCGTTTTACGACTGGGAAAAGGAAGCCAATAATTTTAATGTGCGGCCTATTGCAGAAATCGAACGGGCATCGGCACATGGGGCACATGTATTTACTACCGTAAGCGAAGTTACCGGGCAGGAATGTACCTATCTGCTCGGAAGAACTCCCGACTTGCTCTTACCAAATGGGTTAAACATTCAGCGTTTTGAGGCTCTCCACGAAATTCAGAACCGGCATATGAAGGTGAAGGAACAGATCAACGAATTTGTCCGTGGTCATTTTTTCCAGAGTTATAATTTTGATCTCGATAAAACACTCTATTTCTTTACTTCGGGGCGATATGAATACCATAACAAAGGCTACGATCTTACGCTGGAAGCGCTGGCTCGCCTGAACTGGAAGTTGCAGCAAGCCGGAAGTGATATGACGGTAGTAATGTTTTTTATTACAAAACGCCCGTTTTATTCTTTTAATCCAGATGTTTTACAGTCGAAAGCACAAATTGAAGACATACACAGGGTAGTGGAAGAAATTAAGGAACAGGTTGGCGAACGGCTTTACTCAGCCATTACATCGTCGAGCGGGCCCTACGAGTTTCCGGACTTAACTGCCATGGTTGAAGATTATCTTCGACTCAAGCTTCGTAGAAATGTGCAAACGTGGAAAACCTTAAATCTGCCCAAAATTATTACACATACCTTGGTTGACGATCATAAAGACGAAATCCTGAATTTTATGCGAACTTCGAATCTGATAAATAACAGGCACGATAAAGTGAAGGTAGTATATCACCCCGATTTTATCGCCACTACCAACCCCTTGTTCCGAATGGATTATACACAATTTGTGCGCGGGTGTCATTTGGGGATTTTCCCAAGTATGTACGAGCCCTGGGGGTACACTCCATTGGAATGCCTGGCAAGCGGGTTACCGTCGATTACCAGTAATCTGGCCGGGTTTGGCGATTATGTAGTCAATAACATTCCTGATCACGAAGAAAAAGGAATGTATATTATCGATCGGACTGAAGGTAATTTCCATCGCTCAGCCGAAGAGTTATCCAACATTCTTTTTGATTTTGTGCAAAAATCGCGTCGCGACAGAATATCGCTGCGTTACCGCTGCGAAGAAGCTTCGATGCATTTCGACTGGTCGAACCTTGGACAATATTACGATAAAGCCTACGAACTGGCTGTTCAACGTTAAACAACTAAGAAATGAAACAGGCCCCAATCGGTGTTTTTGATTCTGGTTACGGTGGACTTACTGTACTAAAAGAACTGTTAAAAACCTTGCCCAAGTACGATTTTCTGTATTTGGGCGATAATGCGCGTACACCGTATGGAACCCGCTCGTTTGACGTGGTTTACAAATACACTTTGCAGGCTGTTAACTATTTGTTTGATCAGGGGTGCCCACTTGTTATTATTGCATGTAATACGGCTTCGGCCAAAGCTTTGCGAAATATTCAAATGCTCGATCTTCCTCATATCGCTCCCGACCGGCGTGTGCTCGGAGTAATCAGGCCCAGCGTGGAGAAAGTGGCCGAGATAACAAAAAACGGTCATGTGGGGGTGCTTGGAACAGTTGGCACGGTGGTTTCGGAATCGTACCCGATCGAACTTGAAAAGTGGTCGGGAGGCCATGTGAAATCTACGGTACAGGAGGCATGTCCAATGTGGGTGCCTTTAGTCGAAAATAACGAAATTGATACAGAAGGCGCTGATTACTTTGTAAGAAAGAACATTAAAAATGTATTGGAAAAAGATCCTGACATCGATACCCTGATTTTGGGTTGCACACATTATCCTTTACTCGAAAACCTGATCCGAAAGTATGTTCCACCTCATATCGAAATACTTAAACAGGGACATATTATTGCCGAAAAACTGCTTGATTATCTGGCGCGTCACCCCGAAATGGAAGAACGTCTTTCCCGTGGTGGAAAAGTGGATTTCAGAACCACCGAGGCAGCCGACAATTTTACCGGCAAAGCTTCTTTATTTATGGGGCGCGAAGTGGATGCGATCACCGTTTCCTACTAAAGCTTAATGTATTTCCTTACTATCTGCTGCATTTCCCCGTACTGGGATTCCATGCTTTGTAAAAGTTTATACTGGGCCCGTGCCCGCGCCAGGTTGTGAGCGGCAGATTTAATTTTATAGTATCTGTCGCCATCAATGTAATCCATTAAAAAACGGAGCACCTGTTCGTAGGTTATGTACCGGGCTGAAAACGCTAAATATTCAATTTCCTTTGAGTTCAGGAACCACGATGTTTCTTCGAGATAACCTTTTGTAAAAGCCTCGAAGATCTGTATATCCATTGATACATTCTCAAGATTTTCATCGTCTTCCAACCCGGTGTTTGTGTAAGTGCGCATGGCATCGCCAAAATCATTCAGTACAGTGCTGCTCAGTACGGTATCCAAATCGATAACACACAATACGTCGCCTTTTTTATCAAACAGAATGTTATTGATCTTAGTATCGTTGTGGCTAACACGGGTTGGAATTTCACGGTTTTCTACCAAGGCCCAAAACGCGAGCATTTCAGCTTTTCTGCTTTCTATCCACTCGATTTCGGCGCTAACTTCTGCCTTTCTTCCTACGGGATCATTAGCGAGAACTTTGTCCCACTGACCGTATCGGAAACGGATATCATGGAAACCGGGCAAAATATTAACGAGCGGTTCTTTAAGATCGGAAACCAGCGATTGGAAACGTCCGATTCCTTTCCCGCCTGAATAGGCCAACTCGGGTGTTTTGGCTGCTTCATATGCCATGGTATTTTCGATAAACAGACAAACGGCCCAATATTCTTCCTGTTCATCCAGAAAATACAGTTTGCCATTTATTGAAGGAATCACGGTCATTGCTTCACGCATGGGATCTCCACCCGTTGCCACAACTTTCTTCTTTATATGCTGACAGACTTTTTCGATATTGTCCATCATGGCCGGAATCGGCGAGAAGATCTTTTTGTTCTTTCGTTGCAGAATATAACGGGGTGAGGGGCCCTTTGTAGAAATAAGGAAGGTATCGTTGATAAATCCTTCCCCCAACGGTTTTACATTTGCGATTTCACCCTCCAGTTGAAAGTGTTGTGCAATTTTTATCAGATCGTTATTCATGATGCTTTTTTACTTCAATCAAATATATCGATTAAAGAGATTAATCCCAGAGTTTGTGGGGATATTCCCCGGCTTCGATAAGTTGATTGATTTTATTCACTACCAATGGCTTGTCGTCCTGGTAAGTAACCCCAAACCAGGGAGAATCGGCTTTTAAAACTTTAACCGTTCCTTTGCCTTCCTGGATAATCTCGAAAACTACCGAAGGAATATAGATTTCCGATTTTGGCTTATTAATTTCCGTTTTTAGAAATTCGGTGAACTTTTCTTCGAGAGTCGCAAACAAAGATGGTTTAAATCCCCAGATATTCATCGACGCACTTTCGTTTCCGGTTAGCAGCGTTTCACGACCATCGTCTTCCATAGAAATTACGGCATCGCCTTTTTTGAAGATTTTAGTGGTTTCAACAATTTTTACGAGTAGGTCGTTTTCATCCACATCGCACAAACCACGCGAAACAGATCCAAAATCGGAAAGCGTTTTGTTTAATTGATAGCCTACCATCGAATATTCGTTTTCGTTAGGTGACGAGGTTAAAAAATCAGCCATCACCTGGTACGCCTTTTTCCCGTAAAAATCGTCGGCATTGAGTGCGCAGAACGGTTCCTTAATGGCATCTTTGGCCACCAAAATGGCATGCCCGGTGCCCCAGGGTTTTTCCCTTCCTTCGGGTAAACTGAACCCGGCAGGAAGATTGTCCAGCTCCTGGTAAACGTATTCCACTTCAATCTTACCTTTTAATTTGGCATCAAACTTTTCACGAAAGGCATCAGCAAAACTTTCGCGAATAATAAAAACCACCTTCCCAAATCCGGCACGAATAGCGTCGTAAATAGTATAATCGATGATGGCTTCGCCATTTGGGCCTACCGGTTCTACTTGTTTGAGTCCGCCAAAACGGCTTCCCATTCCGGCAGCAAGTATCAAAAGTGTTGGTTTCATATAATTCGAAGATTTTTGTTTTGCGCAAATGTAAACGAACAATAAGGAATTGCCAATTCTTAAATTGTTTTTTAATTCGATTTAAAGCTGTGTTAAAAACAAGATGAAAGCAGATATTCAGAGGTGAGGCATGAAGCAGGTTATTCGTCTTCCTTATACCAGGCAGAATACATGTGGTAGGCGTTTGCAATCCGGATCACTTCACCATTCAGCAATTCGCGACTAATGTCTTTTACTTTTTTGGCCGGAATGCCGGCATAAACACTGCCCGATTCAACAACGGTTCCTTTGGTAACGACCGAACCGGCAGCTACAATTGAATTGCTTTCCACTACCGCATCGTCGAGGATTACCGCATTCATCCCGATCATCACATTATCGTGTAAAGTACAACCATGAATAATGGCCCCGTGTGCAATGGTAACGTTATTGCCAATGTTGGTTGGCGATTTCTGGTAAGTGGCATGAATGGTAGCATTGTCCTGCACATTGGTATTGTTCCCGATTCGGATGTAATGCACATCGCCGCGTACCACCGCACTGTACCAGATGCTACAGTTGTTTCCAATCTCCACATCGCCTATCAACGTAGCTGTTTCAGCTAAAAAACAATCTTTTCCAAGCTTCGGTGTCTTCCCTCTCAGTGTTTTTATCAGCGCCATTATCTGTATTGATTTTAAATAGGATACAAAAGTACAAAATACCTAAAACATTCGTAAATGTCATAAATCATCTTATCAAATAATCATTACATTTGCTGCTCTTACAAAGCAATCAACCATCAGCAAAATCGGTTCTGAAATTATGTCTTATTAGTTTTAGAGTCGTTTTTTTTATGCTACCTGTTGGTTAAATGTTTTAATCTTTGAAAATGAAACTTACCTTTGAGAAGACTCAAAAAATTGGATGAATAAATGAGCTCGCCGGTTTGTTTTTCGGAGCGGCGCATAAACTGATATGAACTGACAATTTTTTTAAAATGAAAGAAACTAAAGTAATAGAACTGGAAGAAGTTGCGATACGGTTCTCGGGTGATTCGGGAGATGGGATGCAGTTGACCGGGACCTTGTTTTCAGATGCCACTGCGCTTCTTGGAAATGATATTTCAACATTCCCGGACTATCCGTCTGAAATTCGTGCACCACAGGGCACCGTGGGTGGCGTTTCAGGATTTCAGGTTCAATTCGGGCACAAAATGATCAATACACCGGGAGACTATGCACATGTATTGGTTGCCATGAATCCTGCGGCAGTAAAGGCAAACGCCCGTTTTGTGAAACCGGGCGCCACGATTATCTATGATGTGGATTCCTTTACTGAAAAAAATCTTAGAAAAGCCAATTTTGCTACCGACGATGTGTTTGGTGAGTTGGGATTGGAAGATTATTTCAAAATACCAGTGCCAATTTCAAGCTTAACACAAGAGGGTTTGAAAGAATTTGGTCTCGATAGTAAATCGGTGCTCCGTAGCAAAAATATGTTTGCGCTTGGCCTGGTTTGCTGGATGTTCAACCGCCCGTTGGATTATATCGAAGAATTTATAAGAGGCAAGTTCAAGAAAAAACCGGTTGTAATCGATTCGAATATCAAAGTGTTGCACGATGGTTACAACTACGGAATGAACATGCAGCACATGACACCTACCTACCTGGTTCATCCAGCCGAAATTGAAAACGGAACCTACCGCAATATAAATGGAAACCATGCAACTGCCTGGGGTTTTCTGGCGGCAGCCGAAAAATCGGGCCTGCAATTGTTCCTTGGATCCTATCCTATTACTCCGGCTACCGATATTCTTACCGCTTTGTCGGAAAGAAAAGACCTCGGTGTGAAAACCTTTCAGGCCGAAGATGAAATTGCAGGAATCACCTCTGCGATTGGTGCAGCATTTACAGGAAGTTTGGCAATCACCAGCACTTCGGGGCCTGGTTTGGCACTGAAATCAGAAGCAATAGGTTTGGCTGTTATGGCTGAGTTACCCCTGGTAATTGTTAACGTTCAGCGAGGTGGCCCATCCACTGGTTTGCCAACAAAAACCGAACAATCGGATTTGTTACAGGCCTTAACTGGCAGAAATGGCGAAAGCCCGGTTGTAGTGCTGGCCGCCAGTACTCCTTCCGATTGTTTCTATTATGCATTTATGGCTTCGAAAATTGCGCTCGAACGGATGGTGCCGGTAATTCTTTTAACCGATGGATTTCTTGGAAATGGAAGCGAACCCTGGAAAATTCCGAGTGTGTCTGATCTTCCTGGCATTACTCCACGAATTGCGAAAAATCCTGAAACATTCAAACCATATCAGCGCGACGAAAACACACTCGCACGCGAGTGGGCTTTCCCCGGAATGAAAGGATTTGAACATCGAATTGGCGGCCTTGAGAAAAATGCTGAAGGTACCGTTAGCCACGATCCGGAGAATCACCAAATCAACACTGAAATTCGCGAAGGCAAAGTACAGAAAGTAGCCGATATGATTCCTGACCTTGAAGTATGTGGCGACGGCGATGGCGAAATATTAATGGTTGGCTGGGGCGGAACATACGGTCACCTGATAAGTGCCGTGCGCGAACTACGTAAGGAAGGTAAAGATGTGAGTTTGGCACATTTTAATTACATCAAACCACTGCCAAAGAATACACGCGAAGTGTTTGGCAGATACAAAAAGATTATAGTTTGCGAGTTGAATATGGGACAGTTTGCCGGCTATTTGCGCGACAAAGTTCCGGGATTTACTTACTATCAGGCAAATAAGGTTAAAGGTTTGCCTTTCACCGTGAGTGAACTGAAAGAAAGTGTCAACAAATTACTGGAGGACTAAACAATGACTGAGATAAAATATACCATAAAAGATTTTAAGAACGATAACGAAGTACGATGGTGTGCCGGTTGCGGCGACTATGCCATTTTGAATGCCGTGCAACGTACCATGGCCGACATGGGAATTCCAAAAGAAAAGTTTGCGGTAATTTCAGGTATTGGTTGTTCGTCACGTTTCCCGTATTATATGAATACATTTGGTTTTCATACCATTCATGGTCGTGCGGCTGCTATAGCTTCAGGTGTAAAAATCGCGAATCCCGACCTGAGTGTTTGGGTGATGACCGGCGACGGCGATGCAATGGCAATTGGCGGGAATCATTTTATCCATGTAATCCGGCGGAACATTAATTTGAATATGATTGTGTTTAATAACCGTATTTACGGGTTAACCAAAGGACAATATTCGCCAACTTCCGACCGTGGTTTTGTAAGTAAAACATCACCTTTTGGTACCGTGGAAGATCCGTTTGTTCCAGGTCAACTGGTGATCGGTGCACGTGGTAGTTTCTTCGCCCGCTCGATCGACGGAAACCTGAAACTTAGCCAGGCCGTTTTCGAAGAAGCACAAAAACACCAGGGAACTTCAGTGGTTGAAGTATTACAAAACTGTGTGATCTTTAACAACGGCATCCACTCAGCAATTGCCGATCCTAATTTCAGGGCCGAGCGCCAATTGATTCTGGAGCATGGAAAACCCATGTTGTTTGGCGAAAACAATGAAAAAGGGCTAACATTCGAAAAGGGAAAACTACGGGTTGCAGTAATTGGTGAAAATGGTGTAACAGAAGATGATATTCTGGTTCACGATGTTACCGAGCCTGATCCTTCGTTGCATATGGCGTTAATTAATATGAAACTGCCCGACATGCCGGTTGCCTTTGGTGTAATTCGTGCTGTTCCGGCCCCTGTTTATGATGTTGAAATGGAAGCTCAGATTAAACGTGTACAGGAAACCCGAAAAATTACGTGTGTAGATGACCTGCTCAAGTCGGGAAATACCTGGGAAGTAACCGGAAACAAAAACGTTACTGTTTCAAAATGTTTGTAGATAATTTGTTCTGAATAAAATAAAGAGAGGCTTCGCTAAACTGCGGGGCCTTTTTCTTTGAAAGTCTAATATGATTTCAATTTCTTTCGGTTTTATTAAACGACAATGATTTTGTCCGACAATTCCATAGTATTGAGATAGTAAGCAACTTTCTCAATAAAATAGTTCAGGATTCTTATAAACGGAAACGTTAAGAAATTTCTGTATCCTTTTTAGTACTTTTTTCTCTTTTTTGAGACAACATTTGATCTTTTCATGTTTATTATTCTATATTTGCATCATTGTTGCATTTGAATAGTGATTGCATTTACATGAAGCCAGTAGATATTTTAATAAGTCACAATCTGAAACGGACAAGTTGCAGGGAAGGAATTATCGAGGTAATTATGTCGTCTAAAACGGCATTGTCTGAAAACGAAATTCGCGATCGTTTGGCTGGCAACTACGATCGTACGACCTTTTACCGGTCGTTTAAAACACTCGAAGAAAATAAGATCATCCACAAAATTGTAGTGGATAACCAGGTAATAAAGTATGCACTCGATAATTCGATAACACACAAAAAGGACCATGCACATTTTTATTGTCATGTTTGTAAAACAGTAAAGTGTCTCGACTCGGTTGAAATTGAGAAGCCTTCTTTGCCTCTTGGTTTTAGTAGCTCGGAGGTTGAATTTGTGATTAAGGGAACGTGTAATTTTTGCCAGAATAGTTAATAAGATTGACCAGAACCATCCGACATATTGCTTTTACATTATTGGTTATTTTTGTTTTTCCAATATTTTTTCAGTCGATTCATATCGTCTGGCATGGTTCGCATCAAACAAAATGTTGCGATCATCACAGCACCTGTCAGCTAAATAAAACTCAAACGCAATCAGGAACGCAACTGGAAGAGACTAACGGTCATTGTCCAATTTGCGAATACGAGTTTTCGATTAATGATCTTCCATCTCACTCGGTGGTTGAATTTTGCACCCGGAAGATTCATTATAAGTTTATTGAAACACAAGTTTCGGAGTTTGTTGCTCCTTTTGTCCTTCAGAAGATACCGCGTGCTCCGCCGGTTTAATAACGCTTCATTTACCCACCAAATAATTTTTTAGTTTTTACTCGATAGAAAAAATATGAGCAGATTAATCATGCTGTTTGGCATGAGTATGCTTTGTTTTCTTGGAAATGCCCAGAACAATCTCATATTAACGGGCAAAATTACGGATGAAAAAGGAAGACCATTAACGGGAGCTTCTGTCATTCTGTTTCCGGGAAATACAGGTATGCTTACTGATGAAAAGGGCACTTATTCTTTTGCCTCTCTGGTGCATGGCAAGTACCAGATAACAGCTTCGTTTTTAGGATATCAAACCATAACTGATTCGCTTTGGCTGAATGCATACCATGTTCATGATATTCAATTAGAATATGTTCCGATTAACCTGGACGAGGTAGTTGTTCGCGATAATTATGCTGAAAGCCGGAAAAAATCGGAGCTGTTGAGTGTTGAAGTTGTGAACGATGAATACCTGAAGCAAAATCTGGGTGGCAGTTTAATGCAATCCTTGGAAAGGCTTCCGGGGGTAAGTACCATCGAAATTGGCTCTGGCCAATCGAAACCCGTTATTCGCGGACTGGGATTTAACCGCGTGGTTGTTGTTGAAAATGGCATTAAACACGAAGGTCAACAGTGGGGCGCCGATCATGGTCTTGAAATCGATCAGTATGCTGCCGACCGAATGGAAGTAGTTAAAGGGCCTACTTCGTTGGTGTATGGCTCTGATGCTATTGGCGGAGTGATTGATATCAAACAGAACCATGTCCCTGATAAAAATTCACTCGTTGGGGAAATTGACCTGACCGGAAAATCGAACAACCAGTTGCTTGGTAGCTCGGTGATGGTTGCTGGTAGAAAAGAGTGGTTTTATGCAAAACTGCAGGCTACCGTGATTGATTATGGTGATTACAAGGTTCCCGCCGACAGTGTGGATATTTATTCGTATAAAGTTCTGTTGTACAATCATCATTTGCGAAATACTGCCGGACAGGAACAGGATTTGCATCTTGGATTCGGGATTTTATTGCCACAATTCCAGAGTCGGTTTTATTTAAGTTCGGTGAACAGTAAAAGTGGTTTTTTCGCCAATGCGCATGGTGTTGAGCCGCGAAATGTTGACACGGAAGCACACGATAAATCGGGACGCGACATTTTGCATCCGTATCAGAAAGTGAATCATTTTAAGGCGATTAACAAAATTTCCTGGCAACTTGGTAAAGCCGCGTTGTCGTCCGATCTCGGTTTTCAGCATAATTTCCGGCAGGAGAGAAGCGAATATGTTAGTCATGGATACATGCCACCTGAGTTACCTGAAAGTTTGGGAATGAATTCAGATCTCGAACGTGAATTTGATAAATATGTGTATTCCGGT
Organism: Draconibacterium sp.; assembly: GCA_011620585.1. GTDB lineage: Bacteria > Bacteroidota > Bacteroidia > Bacteroidales > Prolixibacteraceae > Draconibacterium. Next base: position 13,916 of record WOYV01000053.1, on the reverse strand, counting down.
GCATTGAAGATGAATTACCGGCACAACGAAACAACTGTTTTTGATGCGGGGATCAGCTCCGAAATTCAGGATAACAACATTGGAGGATATGGTTTTATTATTCCTGCTTTCAAACAGTTTACTGCCGGGGCGTTTCTGATTGCGAAATATTCCTTTTCAGAAAGAAGTAGGATACAGGTCGGTGTCCGGTACGATTATGGGAGAATCAATACACGGGCTTATTACGATTGGTTTTCTTCGCCGGTTGATGATGACGCTAATGAAACGGAGTACCTGCAACGGGGGGAAGATTTAATCCGGAGGTTTTCGAATTTTTCGTGGTCGGTGGGTTATAATTACACGCCAAACGAATGGATGCTGAAAGTGAATCTTGGAAAGAGTTTCCGAATGCCAATAGCAAAGGAACTAGCCTCGAATGGTGTGAATTACCACCATTTTAGCTACGAAGCGGGAAATCCTGACTTATCGGCTGAAGTTTCGTATCAGTTAGATGCAGGCGCTGAATTCCACACGAAAAAAATGGCGATAGGCGCAACTCCTTTTCTGAACTATTTCCCCAACTACATTTATTTGAATCCAACTTCGGAGCACGATCGTTTGTACGGAAATGGTAATCAGGTTTATTATTACCTACAAAGCCGGGTTTTTCGTTATGGAGGAGAAATACATGCTCATTACCAATTGCTAAAATCTTTACAGGTTGGAGTGATGGGTGAGTATATTTATTCGGAGCAACTTTCAGGAGCCAAGAAAGGATTTACGCTACCGTTTTCGCCACCCGCTTCGGCCATTATAAATCTAAAATACCTGCAGGATAAATTGGGCTTTGTCTCCAATTTTTATTTATCGTTAGATTACAGATTGACAGCAGCACAAAATCGGATTGTTCCGCCCGAAGAAATAACAGATGGTTATCAAATCGTTAACCTCGGGTCAGGAGGTGGAGTAGAAGTGGGCAAACAAAAACTGGAAGTTTCTGTACAGGTACAAAATCTTTTGAACACAAAATATTTTAATCACACCAGCTATTATCGGCTGATTAACCTTCCCGAAGCAGGGCGGAATATTATTCTGAACGTTTCTGTTCCGTTTACAGGGAAACTTTAATAGAAACACAAATCATTTTAATAGTACAAAATTATGAAGCAAAACAGATTATCATTGGTTACAATCGCATTGATTGCATTATTTTTTAGTTCATGTAGTGATGAAGAAACGATCTCGTTACCAGAAATAAATCTTACTGAACTGGGGTATGAAAACAGTGGAATAGCGTATGCTGGCAGTGACTTGCATATAGAAGCTGATGTTGTAGCAGAAGGAAGAATCAGCACAATTACGGTTCAGATTCATCTCGAAGAAGAGGATGAAAAAAGTGCCAAAAGTGTACTGCATGAAGACGAGTGGGAAGTTGATACCACTTACACCGAGTTTTCGGGTTTCAAAAATACTACGTTTCACAAACATCTCGAAATACCTTCGAGCGCTGAAGCAACTACTTATCATTTCCATTTTATTGTTACCGACGAGGAAGGGCAGCAAAGTTTAGTTGAAGAAGAGCTGGAAATTCAATACCCATCCGATTCTGTTTCCCCCGAGGTTATTGTTTCTGAAGCTCCTGCCAGCGGGCAGATTTTCAATTCGGGTGAAACCATCAGTATTTCAGGTTTGGTAAACGACGACCAGGCTTTGGGCGGATTATACATTGGTTTGGTGCGTGCCGATCAGAATCTTAGCGACTCAGATGTCGCTGATACCAACACTATCACACTTTTACATAACCACGATTTTGAAGGTTCCGATTCGTACAGTTTTTCGGCAAGCATAACTGTTGGCGCCGAACAGGACAACAATAGTACACCCAACGAGATTTCGGGAGATATTGCCTGGCAATCGGCTGATTATTACATCGTAGTAAAATGTAAAGATGCTTTTGGCGGGAACTGGACTTTCTCCGATCACTTTCCGATTGTGATTAATTATTAAAAGTAAAACCATCCGGCAGGCAGTAAAATGCCTGTCGGAATAAATTGTCAACGAATGAAAACATTACGAATAATAAGTGTTTTTGCAACAGTGTTTTTTTTATTGAATGCCTGCAACGATGAAACCCAAACTGACTTGCAAAAACCTGAAATCATCCTGGATATTGCTGATGCTTTCCCGCAAAACTGCGATACGCTTTATTTTGGCGAGACATTCACTTTTAAGGCGCTGTTTACTGATAATTTCGAACTGGGAGCTGATAATGCTTTTAGTATCAATATCCACAATAATTTTGATCATCATTCACACAGTACTGAAGTTACAGAATGTGTACTTGAAGCAGTGAAAGACGCTGCAAATCCCTTTTCTTTTATCGAGAGCTATTCAATTCCTGAAGGAACTCGGGATTATGAGACTGCTATAACAATAGATCTTACTGAAGGCGACAGCAACGGTGTATTCGACGACGGAGATTATCATTTCTTTATCAGTTTAACAGATAAAGAAGGCTGGTCGGTACAAAAAGGTTTAAGTATTAAAATATTGCATCGATAAATTTTGGTTGAGGAAGCGTTTATCTAAAGATTGATACTTAAAACCAAACCAACTTGCTGACCGTTATAATAAGGCAGGGCACAGGCATCAATCTCTTTATCATTTTTGGCAAACACCCTTTTTATTACCGGATGTACCCAGTAAGCGATTTTTGTACTTAAAATACCAATGCCCGCTCCGGCAGCCACATCTGTTAACCAATGCCGGTTGTTGTACATTCTCAGAAATCCAGTTCCTGCGGCGGCTACATAACCAGCCACTCCATACCAAACAGAAACATCCTTGTATTCCTGGTATAAAAACTCGGCTCCAACAAAAGCTGTGGCCGTGTGTCCCGACGGAAATGAATTTACTGCCGAACCATCGGGGCGTTCAATATTGATGGTATGTTTCAGAATTTGAACAGTAGATCCCGAAATAATGTAAGCTGTAGCTAAAATTGTGGTTCGGTCCACGAAATTATGCTTGCCTTTTACTCCTGCCAGGTTTAACACATAAACAGCCGCCATTGGGGTGTATTGCAGGTAATTGTCGAATTTAGTATGCTTTTCGGTTTTGGTCAGGCCCGATCTGATTTGTTCATTCAGGTCTTGAACCGCTTGATTATTGAATCCGGCTACTCCGTATAAAATCAAAGCTGTTGGAGCAATGAGAGAGCTGGCTTTAAATTGCACTTTGCCGGAGATTTGAACAGTATCGGCAGGCACTTGTTCTGCACGTACAGCCATTGCCAGGAAAAGTATTACAAACAGTACTACAACCAGTTTCATCTTAAAATATATAAAGTCAGAATAGCAAAATTTAATAACGACTGCCAAACATTTTTCACTATCAAAATACATGGGATGTTATCAGAGTTTGCTCCGGATTGTTATTCTATTCTTCATTCAGAATTCCTTTTTTGTATTCAGCCAAGGCCCGCTCACGGGCAAATTTGTGTTCGACTATGGGCGCAGGGTAATCGAAAGTGTCCAACTCGGGGATCCAGCGTTTGATATACTCAAAATCTTTATCAAATTTTTGTTGTTGCGCGGCAGGATTAAAAACCCTAAAATATGGCGCTGCATCGCAACCCGTACCGGCCGCCCATTGCCAGTTACCGTTATTCGACGACAATTCAAAATCGAGTAAATGTTTGGCAAAATAGGCTTCTCCCCAGCGCCAGTCGATTAGCAAATGTTTGCATAAAAAGCTTGCGGTAATCATCCGGACACGGTTGTGCATATAACCGGTTTGGTTTAGTTCGCGCATACCGGCGTCGACCATCGGATAGCCGGTTTCGCCATTACACCAGCGCTCAAACTCCTTTTCGTTGTTTCGCCACTTTATCCCGTCATATTTTCTTCGAAAGTTTTCGTGTATCACTCTTGGATAATGAAACAAGATTTGCATAAAAAATTCACGCCATATCAACTCGTTCAGAAAAATTGGAAATCTTTTGTAAACAAGGGCAACTATTTCACGAATGCTTACCGTCCCAAAACGAAGGTGAACACTTAAATTGCTGGTACCATCAACGGCGGGGAGGTCACGCGTTTGCTCATAACGGTCGAGATGTGAAAGATTAAAATCCTTAACACGTATTCTGGATTGTGTAAATCCAAGTTCCACAATCGAAGGGAAATTGTATTGTTGAGGATGAAGATTTTGATAGTTTGCTTCACGATTTATACTTAACCCTGTTTCGTTCAGGCGCTCAAGCCAGCGGTTTTTATAAGGAGTGTAAACCGTATAACAAGTCCCATCGGCTTTTGTTACTTCGTCTTCCTCAAATATTACCTGGTCTTTAAAACCGTAGGTGGCTACATTATGTGCTGCAAGCATTTTGGTTACCTTGATATCCCGTTCGATAGCATAAGGTTCGTAATCTTTATTATAAAAAACTTCGCCGACCGGAATTTCATTAATTAATTGCTGCCAAACTTGCAAAGGATTGCCATATTTTATCAATAGCGACGAACCCAGTTCACGTAGTTGAGAATCGAGTTTTTTTAGTTCTGAATAAATAAAATACACACGGGCATCGTCGCGGGGCAGCTCGTCGAGGATGTTTGTATCGAAAATAAAAAGCGGAATAATTTTGTATTTGCCTGAAAGTGCCTCGATCAAGGTAGTATTGTCTTTTAATCGTAAATCGCGCCGGAACCAGAATATACTCGTCATGTTATTATTTTGAATGATACAACAAATGCCCGGAACAATGGTTTATAATGCTTCGAGTGCTTCGCGGTAATCATATTGCAGGTCTTCGTGAAGTTGTGAAATTACTTTCTGAACACGTTTTACCTGGTTCAGATAGAGGTTGAAAATCACCCGACTCGATTTATAATTGATTTTTGAGTCTTTCAATTTTTGGCAGAAATACAGCAACAATTCAATTTCAGTTTCGGGTTTTGGCGAAAACCGGATATATTTTAATGTGGTTCTCAATACCTTACGAATTGTTTTTTTAGCCAGGTAAAAACTGCTCCGGTTGAGACCTGAAAATTGCAGATCAATTTCCTCTTTCACCTGACGGATATATTCTTCTTCGTTAAGGGCATCAAAAAGCAGGTAGCTGAGCAATTCCTTATTTTCTTTTTTGAATTTAGCCAAACGCAAAATCATTTCGCTCAGCTCTTCAGCCGGCAAATTTTTCAATTCGTTTTTGATCTGACTAACAGGTGCTGTTTCCATGATTAATACAAAGAAAAGGATAATACCGTAAATTCCGAATGCCTGTTAATACCTTCTTTCCCGGAAATCGACAAACACGGTTTATTCCCTGTATTCGGTGATTTCAGTGTCGAAACGGTAGAAACAATCTGCAAGATGTAGCTTTTTTGGGGCAAGTGTTTTGTTTCACCTGCCATCGAACGCAAAGCTATTTTGCAGGATAAAATTTGTCGTTTGTGGGCACATCATGGTTGATTGCTGAATTAAGTGGCGCGCTGTCAGTGTGTTACATATCTTTGGTTCAGTAAAACATTTAAACAGCAGAAACATGAAAACAAAATTATTTCTATTAACAGTTTGTCTCGCACTCTTTAGCGTGTTTGCGAATGCCAAAATCAAAGACGGCAAAGCAATGACTGGAAACTCTTTAAGCGATCTTGGACAATATGAAATTACACGCTCGGATGCTCCGATGGTGTACGACAATAAAGTTCTCGATACCTACGATCTGAAATATGAAAATGCAACCAACACGGTAAAAATTGCCGTCTTGCAAGAAAAGAAATGCCGCACTTTTATTGTTCGCAACGAAGAATTCGAGATTCAGTACACCTGTACCAACGGTGTTTTTGGTGTAAAAAAGATCGAGAAACGTTTCCAGGAAATTCCTGAAGCCGAAATGAACATGAAACTTGACAGGGTAGGTTACTATGCACAACGGGTTATTTGCCAGAACAAAAAGTCGCTCGACGAGTATCTTGGACTGATTGCATGCTATTTTCCAGACTTGGTGAAAGAAGAATTTCAAGCAAGTCTTTAGTATATTAATTAAACAGCGCAATTTTTTTCATAGAAGTATGAAAAGAAAAAACCCTGCCAGAGGGCAGGGTTTTTATTTTGGAAAAAAGGGGTATACCCGATAGTGAGTTTTAGAGTGATTTTTCAGAAATGCAACCCCGTGCGATGGGCACGGGGTTTTTTCAGTAAATAACGTCTATCTTTATGCAAAAGTCATCTGTGTATCTGCTACCGGCTTGTTTTAATCGTCCATTTTCGGTGGTTTTGACCTCTGATAATCAGGAAGTTTTTATATTTAGATGAAAAATAGTTGGTTGAATTAAATTCTGCGAACTTGCCCATGAAAATCTCACTTAAACGAATCCTCCTTCATTTGCTTTTCTGGGCATTTTATGTCGCTTTTTTTGGACTGTTTTTTGGAAAGTATGGGAAGAATATCAATCTTCATTTACTCGAAACCAGTGTGATGCTGCCTTTAATTATGCTGGCAACCTACTTCACCATTTACGGAATATTGCCTTATTATCTTCGAACTCAAAAACTATTGGTAGCCTTGCTGGCATTAGTATTCTTGCTGGGAAGTGTAACACTGGGTGAGAGGATTTTTTTGCGTTTAATCAATGGTCTGCCAATAACCGCCGATTCATTATTTGGGGTAACCTATATTTATCTGATGCTCGAAACCAATTTTATGGTGGGAATCGCTTTTGCTATTCGTTTCTATAAAATCTGGATCAGGCAACAGGAAGAGAAACACCTGGTTGAAAAAAAGAACCTCGAAAATGAACTGAACCTGTTACGCACCCAACTACATCCGCATTTTCTGTTTAATACCATGAATAATTTATATGCATTATCGCTCGAAAATACGGCAAAAACCTCCGAAGGAATTGCTAAAATATCGGACCTGCTAAGAGCCGTATTGTATGAATGTAACGAACGTGAAATTTTGTTTGATAAAGAAATAACATTGGTTAAAAACTATATCGACCTGGAAAAGATGCGCTATGGCAATCGGCTGCAACTTGATTTTTCGGTAAGCGGAAATACGGCAGATTGGTCAATCGCACCGATGGTGCTTTTCACTTTTGTAGAAAACTGTTTTAAACACGGTTGTTCACTCGATCCTGAGAAACCATTTGTGAGAATAAGCTTGGATGCAAACGAAAAAACAATGACTTTTGCGGCTAACAATATGGCGCCGAAGCAGGGAAAAGAACTGCAATTAAAACCGGGTGGGGGAATTGGCTTGAATAATGTAAAAAAACGTCTCGAAATTCTTTATCCGAAAAAATATGAACTAAATTATGGCAGCAATAATTGTTGTTTCGAAGTATTCCTGAAACTGTTGCGATGATCGACAAATTTTTATACAGCAAAAGCCTTATTTATCGTGGAAGCAGGCATATTTTGTTTTTTGCTTGCATGGTCTTTCTCTTTTCACTTGTTCTTTCCGGGCAGCATCCCAACGAATCGTTTTGGAAAATGTGGGTTCTCACCTTTGTAAATGCACTTTTCTTTTTTTCGTATGCATTAATCACCATTTTTCTGCTTATTCCTGAGTTTTTGCTGAAGTCGAAAGTTGCCTGGTTCATCCTTCTGTTTGTTTTGGTGGGCTTTGGTTTATCGGCCTTAAAACTGGTTACTTCCTCCACCATATTTTACGCGTCAATAGCTCCGCAAAATATCCCTGAAACGGGTATAATGAATCTTCGGTTTATCATTGCGAATACCAAGGATATGTCGTTTATTGTGGCTGTTCTTTGTATTGCAAAATATGTAAAAGACTACCTCTACACAGAACGGATCAGAAAACGATTGGAAGCCCAAACCCGCGAAGACCAGAAGAAACTCCTGAGTTCGCAGTTCGATCCGCATTTTCTTTTTAACACGATCAACAACTTGTACGCGCTTTCGTTACTCGATCCTTCGAAAACAAAAAATGTGATTCACCGGATGAAGATTGTTTTGAATTATATCATCGACGAAAGTCAGAAAGAACTGGTCGACATTGAACAGGAAATCAGTTTGGTGGAGAATTATATACAACTGGAGAAACTTCGCTATGGAAAACGATTAAAAGTGAAATTCGACACCATGCTTACCAAAAATGCCGTGCGAATTCCCCCTATGATTTTGTTTATTCTTGTCGAAAATTGTTTTAAGCACGGTAGCAGTCTCGATGCTGGGGTTCCGTGGATTGAGATCAGTGTAAAAGCCGGACCGGGTAACATCCACATCAGCACTTCAAACAGCAAACCCAAACCAATTCCTGGCAGCGAGCATGAAAAACAAGTTGGCAAAGGTCTCGGAAATCTAAAGAAACGTTTGGCGCTTTTGTATAAAACTGATGGTTTTAGTTTGAATATTCAGAATGAAGAACAAGTATATAAGGTTGAACTTGAATTAAAAGAAGCAATTGAATATCCTCAGCAAACATATCGATAAACGTAAGCAGGTTTTGCACGGGCTTTTCTGGCTTACCTGGATCGTTTCGTTTACTTTGATCCAAAGCGTGGGCAAAGAAAGCAGGGAGTATTTTGTGTGGTTTATGTATTACCTGATTACACTCCCTGTTTTCGTAGTTCATACCTATCTGATTGCATATTGGCTGGTGCCAACTTTCTTTTTCAACCGGCGCTATCTTCTGTTGGTGTTAGGGGTACTTGTTTTGCTTATTGTTTTCTCGGTACTGGAGCTGCTGGTGAGTAACTTTCTTGTGTTTGCAGTTTTCGATCCTTCAAAAATGTTTGCTCCGGGATATTTGAATCTTAGAAATATACTGGTTAGCGGATTGGGAAATCATTATATCATTTTCGTTTTTCTGGCCATTAAAGCCGGCTACTCGTGGTACGGTGCCGAAAACAACAAAGAAGAACTTCTACTTACAAAAGCAGAAACCGATCTCGAGATTTTTCAATATCGCCTGCAACCACGTATTATACTTTCGCTAATTGAACGCATGGAAGACCTTACTGAATCAAATCCTGAGAAAGCCTCGGAAATGATCATCAAAATATCCGGGTTTCTGAATCGTTTTCTTTTCGAAGGAAAAGAAGAGGTGATTTCCTTGCAACTGGATACCGAATTGCTGGAAGAATTTGTTGATATTCATAAACTGGTTTTGAAGGAGCGTATGGAAATTAATTTTATTGTTAGTGGAAATCTCAAACCCTTTGTAGTTCCGCCACTTTTGTTGCTCCCGATATTAAACGATGCAATAAATTTGGTGAATTCTTGTAACAATTCGTTTGAAATGACAGTCTTAATAAAAACTGAACGAAAATACCTGCTCTACTCTTATACTCTTTGGAGTGAAGACAGTTTTCGCCTGGGCGATAACAATGCAATTGAAATAACCAAACAACGTTTGCAATACAAATTTCGTGGAAAACACCGACTGATCGAGAACATTGACGACAATTTCAGAGAAGTAAGTTTGGAGATTTTTGGGTGAAATTTGTAATATCCTGAACAGATTTGGACTAATAAAGAACAGAAACAGAAAACAAAAGCTAGTCGTACTTACCATGAAAACTAAATGCCTCATTGTGGATGATGAGCCTCTCGCACGCGATTTAATGAGGAGCCACATCAGCAAATTGGAAAATTTCGAAATTGTTGCCGAATGCGGCGATGCCATGAAAGCGCTACACGAACTTCGAAGCCATCATGTGGATCTCATGTTCATGGATATTCAAATGCCGCAGATTACCGGAATTGAATTTCTTAAAACGCTTCGAAACCCTCCCAAAGTGATTATTACTACCGCATATCGCGAATATGCAATCGAAGGATTTGAACTCGATGTAATCGATTTCCTGTTAAAACCAATCACATTCGAACGCTTTCTGAAATCGGTAGATAAGTATTACCAAACAAATAATACAGAAGAAGGACGTCCTTCATTCGAGCAACCGGCTTTAAATCATAACAGCGAAGAAGAGTTTATCTATGTAAAAGAAAACAAGAAAGTGATTAAAATACACCTCAGTGAAATCCTGTATATAGAAGGGTTAAGCGAATATGTGCAAATCTTTACTGAAAACCGAAAGATAATTACCAAGAACAGCATGAACAACATGGCGGCTAAATTACCGGATCAGGATTTTATGCGAATTCATAAATCTTATATTGTATCGCTGTCGAAAATTGAAGCTTTTTCTTCAACAACCATTGAAATTCCGGGTAAAAAACTACCAATAGGGCGGAGTTACAAAAATGTAGTTACTGAGACTTTGCAGGTTCAGGGCTGATTGGGGCATGCTTTTTATCAAAAATCGTTAGAAACACTTACTTTTCTTATTGAATATAGTTGGTTTGCCAGGCTTTTGATAAATTTACCGCAAAACAACAAAATGGCGGTTTTACCCATTCATAAATATTTCAGCCTGAACGGTATACTTACCGACAACCAGCAGTTTATTGCTTCAGAAAATGAAGGTGGCGTGTACGAAGTGATTCGTATAGTAGAGGGAATTCCTTTATTTCTTGAAGATCATCTGGATAGAATGTACCAATCGGCAAAACTTGCCGGAAAAATAATCCCGTTTTCGCCGGAGAAGATTATTGAGTTCCTTGCTGAACTTATTAAAGTTAACGATGTGAAAGAAGGGAATGTCCTGCTTTCGTGTAAGATAAACCTCAAAGCATTTTTTATTTCGCATTCTTATCCTTCCGCGGGTATGTACAAAGATGGGGTTGTGTGTGGCTTGTTGCATGCCGAGCGCATGAATCCCAATGCGAAGGTTTTTCAAACTAAAGTTCGCGAACAGGCCAATCAATTGATCAGCGAAAAAGGCTTTTACGAAGTCTTATTGGTTGACCAACATTATTCGGTTACAGAAGGGAGCCGGAGCAATGTGTTTTTTGTAAAAGACGGTAGTTTAATCACTCCTCCGGCTGGGCAGGTTTTAGTGGGTATTACCCGCCAAAAAACATTGCAATGTGCCACTTTGCTGGGACTCAACCGGAAAGAAGAACAGGTTAAGCTCTCGGATTTACAAAAGTTCGATGCACTTTGTATTACGGGTACTTCGCCAAAAATTCTTCCGGTGAGGCAAGTCGAAAATTTAACATTCAATGCTAAAAATCAAATATTGATTCAGCTTATGCAAACCTACGATTCGATGACAAACGATTACCTGCAGTCTAAAAAATAAGCCGGATTATAAGCGGTCTTTTAATATTGCTTCGATGCCTGCAAAATCGATATCGCCTTTCTCTCCAATTTTCATTTGATTTTCTTTGAAACGTAAAGTGATTTTTTCGATGGTTTCTGCCGGAACATCGTATTCCGGGAGGGTAGTAGGTACACTTAGCGACTCGAAAAATGATACGGTTTTGGCAATAGCCGCATCAATTCGTGCGTCAACCCCGCCATCAGTGATTCCCCAGATTCGCTCGCCATATTGTATGATCTTTTCTTTTTTGTTTTCTCTTTTCAAATTCATCATTCCCGGCAGTACAATTGCCAAGGTCCGTCCGTGATCGATGCCATGGAAAGCAGTAAGTTCGTGACCAATCTCATGAGTCGCCCAATCCTGGGGAACACCAACTGAAATTATTCCATTCAAGGCCATAGTAGCGCTCCACATAAAGTTTGCTGCTGCATCGTAATCATTTCGATTGGCCAGCACTTTTGGCCCTTCTTCAATCAAAGTGATCAAAATACTCTCTGCCATTCGGTCCTGGAGTGGAGAATTTAGCGGAAATGTGAGGTATTGCTCGAGAACATGAACAAACGCATCAACTACACCATTGGCCACCTGCCGGTCGGGAAGCGTAAAAACACATTCAGGATCGAGTATTGAGAACTGCGGCATTACATACGGAGAATTAAAAGATTGCTTTTGCATGTATTCGGCGCGCGTTATAACCGAATTTCCATTCATCTCTGATCCGGTGGCTGGTAAAGTCAGTACCGCTCCGATAGGCAAAGCCGCCTGAACTACTGTTCCCGGTTTTGTGAGGATATCCCACGGATCGCCATTTTTGTAAAGAGTAGCTGCTGCAACAAACTTGGTGGCATCGAGTACCGAACCTCCACCAACCGACAACAAATAATCGATGTTTTCAGCTTTGACCATTTCTACTGCCTGCATACAGGTTTCGTAATGCGGGTTGGCTTCTATTCCTCCAAACTCAAGCAGTTCAATTCCCCTAAGCGCCGTTTTTACCTGTTCGTAAACGCCGGTGCGTTTGATACTTCCACCGCCATAAATCATTAATACTTTTGCATTGGAGGGAACTTCGTTTACAACCTTCGCAATACTTGCTTTCCCAAAAATGATTTTAACCGGATTTTTATATTCAAAATTGTACATCTTATTTGTTTTTTGTGTTTGTTTACTTCAACTTTAATTTTTGAACTATTTCTCGCCAAAGTTAATAAAAATGTCTCGAAGCTTACCGTCTGATAATTTGCCGGGTTACGAAGAACTGATTCCAAAATACAGTGATGAAGAGTTGCTGAATGTGCTTAAGAGGAGATCATATTACACAAAAAAAGCGGCAGATATGGCTATTCAGGAAGCCATTAAAAGAGGTATCATTTATACGGAACACGATTTGTTTTCTGAAAAATTCAGGGAAGAGAAATTGCTGTTCTCGTGGTTTCCGGTTCCGCAAAATACCGAAGCCCGGAAAAAGATAAAAAAAAGCATTATCCGAAGTTTGATTGGCACAGGGTTGATCCCGTTTGTTTATGGCGCGTTTCAAATATATCGTGGTTATGGCGAACACGCCGAAATTTATGTGGCATTTGGATTGTTTTGGATCATCCTTTCAATTCTGTTAACCCAGAATAAAACAGGATGGATTCTTCTATCTCTGGGTGTTGCGGATATGGCTGCAATGGTTTATTCTTTTCAGAAATTACTCGTTTCAAGTCGCGCGGTAATCGAATATTTTATTTTGATTACTATTTCGCTAATGGTTTTGTATGGTTTAATATTTCTGTACAAGATTTCAAAAACCGAAAGTCAATCATAGTTCACACGCATTTTATCAGTCCGGGGGCTTAGTCCTGCATTCGTCTATTAAAATCCCCTGTTTATCGAAATAAAGAAGCTTTAAAAGCGTTGTTCTTGTACATTCGCTTTACAATTTACAAGGTATATGAAAACACTGGCTTCCATTTTATTGGTATTTACCACAACTTTAAATGTGTTTGCACAAGACAATGATAACTGGGTAAGCAAAGATTATCAGATTTCTGATTTTTCGACGATTTATCTCGAAGGCGGATACAAGGTTTATCTTTCACAAGGCGATAAAGTGGCGCTGACTGTTAAAACTACCAGCGAGGATATGTTCGATGTCCTGAAAGTTAGAAATTGGGGCGATGAACTGAGCCTGGTAATGAACCGCGACTATTTAAGTTACCGCCGCATCAGGTTGTACATTACCATAAAAAATCTCGAAGAAATAAAAGCTGAAGGTGGTTTGAGCCTCGACTCTGAAGGGTACCTCGATCTTAAGGACATTAAAATACAGGTACAAGGTGGCGCCAACGTCGACCTGAAAATGAAAGCCCGGGAAGTGGATGTTATTGGCGAAGGCGGTGTTTTGGTTAGTTTAAACGGGATGGCTGAAAAGTTGAACGTAAAATTATCGGGGGCGGGGCACGTGGATGCCGATGAATTAAAAACCAAAGATGTGCATTTCGAGATTGAAGGTGTTGGCACCGGAAGCGTTTATGCCACCGATAATTTATACACCAAAATTGAAGGAGTTGGCAAAGTTTGGTATAAAGGAAATCCAAACGTAACAAAAGATATCGATGGTTTGGGATCGGTAAGTAATAATTGACACAAACAATATTTATAACTCACACCGGTTTTCAAATACCGGTTCATTTTTCTTAAGTTTGGTTTAGGTTTTTATTGAAGGCTGCTATTGAGCAGCCTTTAATTTTATAC
>WOYV01000099.1 GCA_011620585.1 Draconibacterium sp. | reverse complement strand
CACTTGTCCGGCCCAGCCGCCTTTAATTTTATCCTGAAGTTCGGTTTTGGTGAGTGTTGCTTCAGTCCCGTCTTTAGTTGCTGTATTCGGGCTACAAGAAAAGATGATAGCAAAAAGTAAAATAGTGGCAATGCTTTTCATAATACCAGGTTTAAGTTTGAACCAATTTTAAATCCGAATACTAATTTACCTGATATGATTAAGAATAAAAGAAAATGTGATAAAATTTATAATGACAGAGACAAAGAATGTATTTACTCAAGGTTCTCCACATACTTTTTATCATGAGTAAGAATTAGGCACTAAGCACTAAGATTGGGTTCTGCCTACTCGAACTTCTTCGCTTCTTCCCAAATTTCATCCATTTCTGCCAGGGTCATGTCGTGCAGGTTGCGGCCTTTAAGCAGTGTTTGGCTTTCGAGGTAATTAAAACGTTTTATAAATTTCAGGTTGGTGCGTTCGAGTGCAGCTTCCGGATCGATGCCATACAATCGGGCAGCATTCACCATAGCAAAAAAGAGGTCGCCAAATTCAGCTTCCATTTTATCTTCGTCTACTTTATCGATTTCGTAACTGAGTTCGTTCACTTCTTCGCGTACCTTGTCCCAAACCTGCCCGCGGTATTCCCAGTCGAAACCCACGCCGCTGGCTTTTTCCTGGATACGGTTGGCTTTTACGAGCGCCGGCATGGCTGTTGGAACGCCTTGTAAAACTCTGCGGTTTCCGCCTTTTTCCTTTAGTTTCAGCGCTTCCCAGTTTTCTTCCACCTTCCGCGCGGAGCCCTCCACATCTACATCTCCAAAAATATGCGGATGACGGTACACCAGTTTTTTGTTGATTCCTTCGAGTACATCAGCCATATCAAAAGCGCCTTTTTCAGAACCAATCTTTGCGTAAAAAACAATGTGCAGCATCAGGTCGCCCAGTTCCTTTTTAATCTCCTGAAGATCGTTTTTCAGGATAGCGTCGCCCAGTTCGTAGGTCTCTTCAATGGTTAGTTTACGCAACGATTCAAGCGTTTGCTTTTTGTCCCAGGGGCACTTTTCGCGCAATTCGTCCATAATATCCAACAGTTCTTTAAAAGCTTCCAGTTTTCGATCCATACCAAATTATTTAGTGCACCCGAAATTAACCATTCCGAACCACCACACCCGAACAGATTTTACAAAGTTATTCACAAATAAAAAAACCTGTTTAAAACCTGGCATAGTACCCACTCTAATTCAGCTTATTTGACAATTTACTACATTGGTTAAAGCAAGCGAAACGAAGCAAAAACAAAACCTGTAAAAATCAATTTATTTTGTAATTTTGAAACTCATTTAAAGAGTAAAACAAACGCTTGGACAAACAAATTTTACTGGAAGGAATAGACCTGCTGGAGTTTTTCGGGATCAACAATTCGAAAATAGACTTGATCAAAAGGCTCTTCCCAAAAATCAATATCACCGCACGCGGAAATTCAATCTTTATCCAGGGTGAACCAAACGAATTAAAGGTATTTGAAAAGAAGTTTGCACTCATCCTCGATCATTATTACCAATTCAATGTGCTTACCGACGAAATCATTATTGAGTTGATGAACAACGGAGTTTCAAATCTCGAAGAAGGTACCGGAGAACCCGACATTATTGTTTTTGGAAATAACGGGAAACCGGTTCGCGCACGTACCCCAAACCAGCGGCGTTTGTACGAAGAATCGTCGAAAAGCGATCTTTTGTTTGCCATCGGGCCTGCAGGTACCGGGAAAACCTACACAGCCATCGCGCTGGCAGTAAAGGCATTGAAAAACAAGGAAATAAAGAAAATCATATTGAGCCGTCCAGCGGTAGAAGCTGGCGAGAACCTTGGATTTCTACCCGGCGATCTGAAAGAAAAGATTGATCCTTACCTTCAACCTTTATACGATGCTTTGCAGGACATGATCCCCCCAAAAAAGCTCGAAGAATTTATGAAGGACGGAACCATCCAGATTGCCCCTCTTGCTTTTATGCGTGGCCGAACGCTCAGCAATGCCTATGTAATTTTGGATGAAGCGCAAAATACTACGGTTAACCAGCTTAAAATGTTCCTCACGCGAATGGGATTGAATGCCAAATTTATCATCACCGGCGATGTCACCCAAATCGACCTGCCTAAAAAAAGTAACTCGGGACTTGTGCAGGCCATGAAAATACTGACAGGTATTGAAGGGATCACTACAATCTACTTCGACAAGAAAGATATTGTAAGGCACAAATTGGTGCGCGACATTGTAGAAGCATACGACAAACACCAGGAATATATTGATAAAATCAGGGCGGAATCGAGAATGAAGAATGATGAAAAGAACTAAACAAATTAGCCGAAAAATTGTCGTTAAAGAAGTTTGAATCGAATAATTGCAATCCAATCAATAATCACTAAAAACAACAATAAAATGGGTAATGCTTTAACAAAAACAGAATTCAGTTTTCCGGGGCAAAAAAGTCTGTACAAGGGAAAAGTTCGCGACGTTTACAACATAAAAGACGAGTTCCTGGTAATGGTAGTTTCCGATCGGATTTCGGCTTTCGACGTGGTCCTTCCAAAAGGAATCCCTTACAAGGGACAGGTGTTAAACCAGATTGCCGAGAAGTTCCTGGACGCCACTTCCGACATTGTGCCAAACTGGAAAATTGCTACGCCTGACCCAAACGTAACGGTAGGTCACATGTGCGAACCTTTTAAAGTTGAAATGGTGATCCGTGGTTACCTGGCCGGCCACGCCTGGCGCGAATACCGCGACGGGAAACGTTCGTTGTGTGGAATGCCAATGCCCGATGGAATGGTGGAAAACCAGAAATTTGCTGAACCAATTATTACCCCTACTACCAAAGCCGACGAAGGACACGACGAAGATATTTCGCGCGAAGAGATCATCGCTCAAGGGTTGGTAACCGAAGCCGATTACCTGATATTAGAAGATTATACCCGAAAGCTGTTTCAGCGCGGTACCGAAATGGCTGCTGAAAAAGGACTGATTTTGGTGGATACCAAATACGAGTTTGGCAAAAAAGACGGAAAAATTTACCTCATCGACGAAATCCATACTCCCGACTCATCGCGTTATTTTTATGCCGAGGGTTACGAAGAAAGACTGGCAAAAGGAGAAAGTCAAAAACAACTTTCGAAAGAATTTGTACGCCAATGGTTGATCGAAAACGGGTTCCAGGGAAAAGAAGGACAAACCGTACCATTTATGAGCGAAGAGTTTGTGGCATCGGTTTCGGAGCGTTACATCGAGCTTTTCGAAAACATTACCGGCGATCCGTTCGTAAAATCTGATACTTCAAAAATTCAGGATCGGATTGAAACAGCGGTAAACGCGTTTCTTTCTAAATAAATTAAGCTACTAAGGTTTATCACACACAGCGATTCTTTAACCAAACAATATAAATGAAACACCTGTCAAATTCTGGCGGGTGTTTTTGTTTGTTCAGGTTTATTGTTAATTTGCACACCCTGATCTGAATAAAACCAAAACAGAATGCAAAAACTTTTGTACACCCTCGTACTTGTCATTTTTGTTGGATTGCTTAATGTTTCCGCGCAAAAAAAGTTTATTAAACGAAAAGTAGCCCAGAAAAATTACGAAGGCTATCTTCTGCTACAGGAGAAAAAATACGCTGAAGCCCTCACCTATTTTAACGAGGCAATATCCGAAGATCCGGAAGCCTTTTTCATTTATCAGAACCGCGCCATCTGCCGCCTGGAATTAAATGATACAACAGGTGCAATTTCTGATTTTAAAACCAACATCCGTCTCGAACCGGAAAATACCGAATCGAAATATGCGCTGGGAAATATTTACAAAAAACAAGCTGATTCGATAAATGCATCAATCTGGTTTGAACAAGCCATAGCTCAGGCCGACAACGGGTTCAGCCAAACCAAGCTTTTGTACATGAACAATTTTCTGGGAAATTACTACCGTGCAGCAGAAAAGTACGATTCGGCTGTTATATGCTACAACCGTGTAAAAATATACGACCCGCAGAATTCCTCTGTATTTATCAACTCCGCAGTTTGTTACTTTCAACTCGACAGTTTGGATCGTTTTTGCAACGACCTCGAACGTGCTTTTGTACTGGGTGGAAATGTTAACTGTATCGCCCTCAAAAGTTATTGTAATGGCTGCTCTCATCTAATCGACGAACGGGGAGGAAAAGTGGATACGCTTTCAATGGTTCTGGATACGCGGTTAAGAAAAATAATACCGGATACTGTATTTCTCACAACAGCCGTTAATCGTCATCCCTTTACGAAAGACTTGAGTAAAACTATTCGGGTATATTTCAACGAATACTGGCAAATTAGTTTGCCTGAAAATGCGAGCTACTACCGTGAAGCCTTTTGGGCAAAACGAGCTAATTATTTCGGGGGTGAGTTTACCGACTATTACGCCGACGGTAGCTTATTGGCAAAAGGACGTATTGAATCAACCAGGCTCCAGGGACCTTTCATCAGCTATTACCCCAACGGTGAGGTAAACGTTAATGGAGAATTTGCCAAAGGACTTCCCATCGGCAAATGGAAATATTTCCACGAAAACGGAAATCCTGATTTTGAAATTGAGTTTATATTGGGAGAATACTCATTCAATTTTATAGATTCCGAAAATCCCAATTTTGAACTGAATTCTGGCAATGGAAATTTTTCCATTCTTCTGGGCGAGTGGAAGGATGCATCAGTTGTATTAGAGGGAGAATTAAAAGAAAATCAAAAAACGGGCAATTGGAAATACATTCAGAATGGCGAAACGCTGATTCTTGAGGTTTATAAAAAGGGCATTTTCAAAAGAGGCTACATTCAAACAGCAGCCGGACGGCTGAATACCACCTCACCCGTGCTGGACGCCACCTTTTTTACACCTCCTTATCTTCTCCAGGTTCGGTATTTATATTTTGAATCAGAAACAGCGGCCCAGCATTATTCGTTTATCCGGTTAGCCAAATAAATGGTTTATTACTAAACAAATAATCACTATACAGCGACAAAAGTTTGAACATTTTTTTCTTTCTTCGTAAACAAACAGTAACTCCATTATGAAATTAAAACATCTGCTTACGATTGTTACCCTCCTGCTTTTTTCTGCAACACTTTTTGCGCAAGACGAATTCACTTTAGTTAAACTCGGTGAAAATGCTCCCGATTTTACCTTCGAAACAGCGCCCGGAAAAACCCAAAAACTATCCAACCTGAAAGGTAAAGTAGTGTGGATCAACTTTTTTGCAACCTGGTGCGGGCCATGCCGTAAAGAACTTCCGCATTTGCAGGAAGAAGTGTACGATAAGTACAAAGACAACGAAAATTTTGTATTGATCATCCTCGGGCGCGAACACAAATGGGACGAGGTAAATAAATTTAAAGCCGAACAAGGTTTTACCATGCCCTTTTATCCCGATCCCGAACGAACGGTTTTTTCGCTTTATGCTAAACAGAATATCCCGCGAAACTTTATTATCGGAAAAGATGGAAAAGTAGCCTATTCGTCGATTGGTTTCGAACCGGCTGAATTTGAAAAAATTAAGGGAAAAGTAAAAGAACTACTTCAGTAACTGTGAACAATATGTACGAAAAAGCTGTTTGTAACTCAAGCAGCTTTTTTTATTGCTGCCAGTTACGCTTTAGTAAAATATATTTACATTGTGCAAACAAACTCTATCTATTAATGTCAAAAATCAAACGAAAATGAGAAAATTGCTGTTTAAATTATTTGCATTTGCTATCCTGGTTGGGTTAGTGAACGCCTGCCAGGAGCCACTGGTACAAGACGAAACTGGAGATTTGGAATTAAAATCAGCTTTTTCTAATCCAAAAAGTTACATTGTTGTATTGCAGGACGCTGAGCTGGATATGGAACTGGCGAACCTAAAAGGCTATGAAAAAAAACAAGCTGCTGTAAAATCAGCCTCAGCCAAAATATTAAAAAGAGCCGGAATTTTAGATGGTGAAGTAGAGCATGTTTACGGAACTGCATTAAAAGGCTTTTCTGTAAAAATCCCTCCAGGACAATTGAAAAAGCTTGAAAGCGATCCATCGGTAAAATATATTGAAGAGGATCAGATTGCTGTGCTCATACATCCTACGAAAGGAAAACCCGGAGGTGGTGGCGGTGGTTCTTCTGATCCGGCACAGGTAGTCCCCTGGGGAATTACACGAGTTGGTGGTGCAGGGAATGGAGTAGGGAAAACTGCCTGGATTATTGATACAGGAATCGATCAGAACCATCCTGATTTAAATGTTGATACAGGTAGAAGCGTTAGTTTTCTTGGCGGACGTGATTCAAACAATCCAGACGACCAAAACGGACACGGAACTCATGTCGCAGGGACCATAGCTGCTATCAATAATAATATTGGGGTTATTGGCGTTGCTGAGGGTGCAAAGGTTGTCGCAGTGCGAGTGTTAGATCGTCGTGGCAGTGGAAGTTACTCTGGAGTAATAGCCGGAGTAGATTATGTTGGCACTTATGGAAAAGGTGGTGATGTGGCAAATATGAGTTTAGGTGGCCCGGTTTCTGATGCTTTGGATCAGGCCGTTGAAAATGCTGCAAAAAATTCAGGGGTTAAATTTGTGTTGGCTGCAGGGAATGAAGGCGACGATGCCAATAATCACTCGCCAGCCCGAGCAAATGGAACCAATGTCTATACGATTTCGGCAATGGATAGTAATGATAAAATGCCTTCGTGGTCAAATTGGGGAAACCCACCTGTTGATTTTTGTGAACCTGGAGTTAATATTGAATCAACCTGGAAAGATGGGGGGTATAATACTATTAGCGGAACTTCAATGGCAGCTCCACATGCTGCCGGGCTTTTACTTCTTGGAAACATTAGTGAAGGAGGAACAGTTATTGGCGATCCTGATGGAAATCCCGACGTGATCGGTATTCATTAGAATAATAAAAAATTCATTTAAGGTTGTTAGTTGCAGGGGTGTTGAGTTTTCTGCTTCGTCTTTGCGTTAAGGCAAAGATGAAGGCCCCCGGCAGGGAAACATCAAGTTTTAAGCTTTAAATATGCTTTTGAGATAGTTAACTCCACAAGAATTTAAAGTGTTCCCTGACGAGGGATCTCAACGGAAAGTATAA
>WOYV01000051.1 GCA_011620585.1 Draconibacterium sp. | reverse complement strand
TTAATTCTACAGGGCTTTCCGATTTTTATGAATTTTATTTTGCGGAGTTAAGGTAAAATAAAAGAAACCGCTTATGGTGTCCCAAAAACGATTCAATGTAGGTATAATGGAAACTAGCTCCCAAATTCTTTTTCAAATTCTTCCACAGTTGGAATATCGTTGTAATGCCATTTCGCCAGGATGGTGCCTTCGCGAAGAAGAATCAGTCCCGGGTTCGAACGGATCATCGTTTTTAGCGTAATTTCGTCGCAGTTAAAAAATTCGTAAGGTGCATTGTTCTCTACCGCAAATTCAGCCGATTCGTCAGGTAGGGTAGAAGTGAGACAAATAAACGAATTCCCCTGCGACATGGCCCAGTTGGCCAATGCATTTATTTTGCTTTGTTCCTTCGTACTTGACTTATGCAGGTCGTAGGCGATCAGCATAAATACGTAATTCTCGTCGTACAAATAAAAATCAATTATATTTTCTCCGTCTGGTGTTTCGATGATAAAATCGTGGATCGGAGGGGTGTAACCTTCCTGTACCAGTTTCGAGTCCATGGTTTCGTATGCCCAGTTCACAGTATCTTTCCATGGGTAATTGTTTTCGCTGAATTGCTTGACTTCCCCGGTATTTTTGTTCTTGTAATAAAAAATATTCTCATAAATTTCCTGGGGAGCATCTTCAGGATGGCTCATCGCTTCCGGGATATTTACTCCCACTTTATACGGCCTGAAATCGAAAACAGGAAGATGGTTGTACGAGTAATAAACTACACAAAAATAAACAACAAACGCAAGCAGGCTCAACATGAGTGGCGCCCACGATTTTACCCGTTCGGCAAACCAGTTACGGTTAATTACCACAATGATGGCGAGTGTAATAAACACGAGATTCTTATAAAAGGTTGCCCAGTTCGAAATTACCAATGCATCGCCAAAACAACCGCAATCGCTTACCGGATTTTTCAGTGCGATCCAAAGTGTAAGAGGAGTAAAGAATGCCATGAATAATAAGCCCAGCCACGAAAAAATGCGCATTTTCCAGTTGAACAGAAATGCAACCCCGATGGCAAACTCTGCAAACGAAAGCAACACTCCGAGCGAAAAAGCAGCCCATACCAGGCTTTCAAGCCCCATTACATTAAAATAGTCGGTGAATTTGTAAGCCGATCCCCAGGGATCGATTCCTTTTACAAAACCCGAAAAAATAAATACGAGTCCGAACAGGATGCGTGACAGTTGTTTTAGTAGCTTAATCATATTTCAGTTAGTTTTCGAATTCAATTTTAATCATCGCGAACACCGCGTAGTTGATCATGTCCATGTAGTTGGCATCAATTCCCTCCGAAACCAGTGTTTGTCCCTGGTTATCTTCGATTTGTTTGGTACGTTTTATTTTCATCAGAATCAGATCGGTGTACGAACTGATGCGCATATTTCGCCAGGCTTCACCGTAATCGTGGTTTTTGTCCATCATCAGTGTCTTGGCTTTTTGGAAATAAGTGTCATACATTTCCGCAGTTTTTTCAAAAGTCAGCTCCTCATCCGAGGGACCAAGTTCGAGCTGAATTAAACCCATGATGCAGTAGTTGATAATGCCAATGAATTCAGGTTTTATTCCTTCACCCACTTTCGAAATGCCTTTTTCTTCGATGCTACGGATGCGTTGTGCTTTGATATAAATCTGATCGGTAAGCGATTGCGGACGCAGTATCCGCCAGGCAGTTCCGTAGTCTTTCATTTTTTTCAGGAACAGACTTCGGCATACTGAAATTACCTGATCGTATTGTTGGTTTGTTTTCTCCATTATCGGTTATTCGTTGAACTTTTACTGTCAATCGTAAGCCAGCCAAGGATTTTCTAATGTCTAATGATTGGCAAATCGACGGATAAAAGTATTAAAAAATGAGAAAATTGAATGGTTTTCTTTTACATTTGTAGTTAACGATTTGTTGCGGGTTCTTAATAAATAGTAAACCAAAAAGTTTTATTCGGATGTTGATCACACAGTCAGCCGGAAAATTTCTTAAACGTAAAAGCTTTATTCCGCTCGGAGATTCACAGATTGATCTGTCGATTCCGGTGGTAATGGGTATCGTGAATGTTACACCCGATTCGTTTTACGATGGTGGTAAAATGGAAGATGAAACGGTGCTCTTAAGAGCGGTTGAAAAAATGGTGGAGGAAGGAGTAACATTGGTGGATGTGGGAGCAGTTTCTTCACGTCCGGGGGCCGGCAGTATTTCCACTAAAATTGAATTAAGCCGTTTACTTCCTGCCGTTCAGGCAATTCGGAAAAACTTTCCTGAACTTCCGGTTTCAGTTGATACTTTTCGTTCGTGGGTGGCAGTTCGGGTGATCGATGAGATTGGCCCCATCATCGTAAACGATATTTCGGGCGGTTCGCTCGACTCGCTCATGTTCGAAACGGTTGGAAAGCTGGGAGTGCCTTACATTCTCTCACATATCCAGGGCACTCCGCAAACCATGCAGGAAGATCCTCAATACGATGATGTCGTGCGTGATGTTGCCTCGTATTTCTCGGATAAAGTAAAAAAACTGACACGCGCTGGTGTAAAAGATGTGATTTTGGATCCCGGATTTGGTTTTGGGAAAACACTCGATCATAATTACGAATTGTTGAACCGGCTCGATGCTTTTAAAGTATTCCAGCTTCCGGTAATGGTGGGTTTGAGCCGTAAATCGATGATTTGGAAAGCGCTCGATTTGAAACCGGAATCGGCATTAAACGGTACCAGCGTAGCTAATACAATGGCGCTGCTGGGCGGTGCCGACATTTTACGTGTACACGATGTAAAAGAAGCTATTGAAGCAGTTAAGATCTTTTGTGAAATTAAAGCATCCATAAAATAATGCCACTTTTTATTACCATACGTTTTCTCGATGTGCTCGACATTTTGCTGGTTGCGTTTCTTTTGTACCAGTTGTACCGGCTGATCCAGGGAACGGTAGCTTTCAATATTGTTATCGGGCTGTTTTCGTTGTACCTCTTCTGGCTTATCGTTCGCGCACTCAACATGGAGTTGCTGGGGTCGATAATGGGACAGTTTATTGGAGTAGGGGTGCTGGCTTTGATTGTGGTTTTTCACCCCGAAATCAGAAAATTTTTGGTGTTTATCGGAACCAACTACAACGTGAATAAAGTCCTTTCGCTCGATAAACTATTCGGGACAGGAAAAGTAAAAACCTTCGACAAAGAACACATCGACGACATTGTGGATGCCTGCGATTCGATGACTAAAACTAAAACCGGCGCACTTATAATTATTTGCGGAGCAAACGAACTGGCCGACCAGGTAAACACTGGCGAACGGATTAATGCCCGCATATCTTCCTCGCTAATTCGAACCATATTTTTTAAGAATTCGCCTCTGCACGACGGCGCCATTATTATCAGGGGTTCCAAAATTGTGGCGGCAGGTTGTATTTTGCCACTCACTCAAAAGCAGCTCGATAAAATGTTGGGTTTACGTCACCGTGCAGCTGTAGGGTTAACTGAAAATACCGATGCCATGGCGATTGTGGTTTCCGAAGAACGCGGAACGATGTCGGTGGCTCAGGGTGGCGAAATTAAACGACGCATCTCAAAGGAAACGCTGGTTCAATTACTCGAAGAAAAACTGGGAAGCGACATTCCAAGAACCTAATGGTCAGTTTTTAATTTGCCTGCCAGCCTCCAATTCTTGTATCGAAAAAACAATTAATATTCTTATGAATAAAATCTGCGAACTTTTCGGAATTGAATATCCCATTATTCAGGGTGGAATGGTTTGGTGTTCGGGGTGGAAACTGGCGTCGGCAGTTAGTAATGCCGGTGGGCTGGGTCTGATTGGCGCCGGATCAATGCACCCCGAAACTTTGGAAGAACACATATTAAAAACCAAAGCCGCCACCAATAAACCTTTTGGTGTTAATGTTCCGCTTTTGTATCCCGAGCAGCAAAAGCTGATGGATAGAATTGTGAAACACGACGTTCCTATTGTTTTTACTTCCGCAGGTAGTCCGAAAAAATGGACAGGCTGGTTACACGATCACGGGATAAAAGTTGCACATGTGGTTTCGAGTTCATCTTTTGCCAAAAAATGTGAAGCTGCGGGTGTCGACGCCGTCGTGGCCGAAGGTTTTGAAGCCGGCGGGCATAACGGACGCGAGGAAACAACAACGCTTACGCTTATTCCTTTGGTTCGGAATGCGACGAAACTGCCCTTGATGGCGGCAGGAGGAATCGGCTCAGGACAGGCCATTTTAGCCGCTATGGTTTTAGGTGCCGATGGAGTACAAATCGGCTCTGCGTTTGCGGTAGCAGAAGAATCGTCGGCACACCCCGATTTTAAAACATTGGTGACTTCGCTGGGAGAAGGTGGCACCAAACTGGCGCTAAAACAACTTGCCCCGGTTCGTTTGATAAAAAACGGATTCTTTCAACAGGTAGATGCAGCAGAAAAAGCCGGGAAAACGGCGAGCGAATTAAGCGAATTGCTGGGACGTGGCCGTGCAAAAAAAGGCATGTTCGAAGGCGATCTGGATGAAGGCGAACTGGAAATTGGACAGGTGTCGGCGCAATTAAACAAAGTATTGTCAGTATCCGAGATCATGGAAAAACTGATGGATGAATACCACGAATCCAAAGCCAGCCTGGAAGGGGAGAAGTTTTCTTTTTGAACTATTATGCTCCGACACAAAGCGAGCGTACTTAAGATTTTATTACAGTTATTTGGTATAACATTAATTGGTTAGATTGCTGGTTTTCAAAACTATATTCAGTTATAAATATTTACAAATTTTATACGCGTTTAAAACCTAATACGCGTTTAACAAAATCGTTGTTGTTCTTCCTGTAATGCAAGTGTTTTTAGTAAATTTGGAAGGACTTAAAAACAGCGAAGCATGAAAGCCGTTTATTACAGCGAATTCAAAGGAAAAGTGGAAGTGCGCAATGTACCCGATCCAGTGGTTTCGCCCGATAGCGTTGTCCTGAAAGTGGAAGCCACAGGGCTTTGCCGCAGCGACTGGCACGGCTGGATGGGACACGATCCGGACATTGTTTTGCCACATGTTCCCGGGCACGAGCTGGCCGGCATTGTAGTGGAATCAGGCTCAAACATTCAAAATTTTAAAGCGGGAGACCGGGTAACGGTTCCTTTTGTAAGCGGTTGCGGACATTGCGACGAATGCCGGAGCGGTAACCAGCAGGTGTGCGATCACCAGTTTCAACCCGGGTTTACAGCCTGGGGCTCGTTTGCCGAATTGGTGGAAATAAAATATGCCGACTGTAACCTCGTGCATTTACCAACTGAAATCGATTTTGTAACTGCTGCCAGTCTTGGCTGCCGTTTTATCACTTCTTTCCGGGCTGTGATCGATCAGGGAAAAGTAAGCGCCGGGCAATGGATGGCCGTGCATGGCTGTGGAGGTGTCGGGCTTTCTGCCATCAATATTGCATCCGGCGCCGGCGCCAGTGTGATTGCAGTGGATATTGAAGAAGAAAAGCTGGAGCTGGCACGCAAACTGGGCGCATCAGAAGTTATCAATGCCCGGAAGGTTGAAAGTGTTTCTCAGGAGATTATCAGAATAAGCGGACGTGGAGCGCATGTTTCTATCGATGCACTGGGTAGCCAGGAAACCTGCTTTAATTCGGTTTCCTGTTTACGAAAACGGGGAAAACATATCCAGGTCGGCTTAATGACCGGCGATCACAAACACCCGAAAGTACCGATGGACAGGGTAGTGGCGCACGAATTGGAAATTATCGGGAGCCACGGTATGCAGGCCTTTCGCTACGATGCGGTTTTTGAAATGATCTTAAAAGGGAAAGTACAACCTGCACTGATGCTGGGTAAAACGATTTCGCTGGAAGAAGCTCCGGAAGCGCTGGTCAACATGGATGAATTTGAAAATTTAGGAGTGACGGTTATAAATAAATTTTAGAAAAACACTGGATCGGCAGGGCGGACAGCAGAAAATAAAATAGAAGGCATGAAAAATCTGAAAGTAACAATCATCCAACCGGATATTATCTGGGAAAACCCGGAAGCTAACCTGGAAAAGTATTCAAAAATGCTTGAAGTATTGGAAGATACCGATCTGATTATCTTGCCTGAAATGTTTACCACGGGCTTTTCGATGAAGCCTGAAATATTAAAAGAAAACATGAATGGCCGCGCTGTTAACTGGATGAAGAAGATGGCGGGCAAAAATGATGCAGCAGTTTTGGGTAGCCTGATTATTGAAGAAAACGACAGTATGTACAATCGCGCCTTGTTTGTTTTTCCTGATGGAAATATGGAAACATACGATAAAAGGCATTTGTATACGATGGGGCAGGAGACGGAACATTATTCACCCGGAAAATTTAAGACTATTGTGGAATACCGGGGTTGGAAAATCTGTCCGTTGATTTGTTACGATCTGCGTTTCCCGGTGTGGGCGCGAAATACAGAAGATTATGACCTGCTGGTTTATATGGCCAACTGGCCGTCGCCGCGCCACCACGTTTGGAAAAACCTGTTGGTTGCCCGGGCAATTGAAAACCAGTGCTACTGTGTGGGCGTCAACCGAACTGGGTCGGATGGAGCAGGCTTAAACTACCTGGGAGGTTCGGCCTGTGTTTCACCCAAAGGTTTTGCTGATTTTATGAATGAAAGCGAAAGTGCCCAGACCTTTGAAATATCGTACGAAGACTTACATAAATTCCGAAAATCTTTTCCGTTATTAAACGATCGCGACCGATTTAACGTGCTCTGATCAACCTCCATCGGGAAAACGCTACTTCATATTTTTAAGATCGCGGAACAAATTTATCACTCTGTTTTCTTGTTATCATATTATCTGTCAATGGCATCTCCAAAAATATTCTTAGCCTCAACTAAGTAATTAGTTGATTTAATTTTCAATAATTGAGATTGGTATGATGTTTGTGATTTTATGAACTAAATAATTAGTTAAAAGACTAATTGTTTAGTTAATCGTATTTAACAAGGTTAGATGAAAAAAAATTCGATGAAAAGAAAATAATGGTTTCATCAGAACAAAAAAAGGAGTGTTTAATCTAAAAACTAAAAATTTATGGAACTAAAAAAATCGCAAAAAGCCGATCTCGAAAAAATGAGAAATATGTTTTTTCTGTTGGGATTGGTTGTGGCTTTGGGAGTTGCCCTGGCTGCATTCGAATGGAAATCAAGCCCTTCAAAAGCCGAATCGCTGGGCGCAATTCAGGCCCGGGATGTTGAAGAAGAAATAATTCCGGTTACCCGCGAACAAGAGATTAAACCTCCGCCACCTCCGCCACCTCCAAAAGTTGTTGAAATGCTAAATATTGTTGACAATGATGTGGTTATTGAGAATGAATTGGAAATTGAGGATTCTGAAGCGGATGAAAATACGCTTATCGATGTGGCGCCGGTAATCGAAACGCAGGAAGAAGAAGAGGAAGAAGAACAGATTTTCTTTAATATAATTGAAGAACCGGCAGAGTTTCCGGGAGGAGACAGGGCTTTGTACAAATATATTCACGACAACGTAAAGTACCCGGTAATTGCACAGGAAAATGGAATCCAGGGGAAAGTGTACGTAAAATTTGTTGTCAATCGTGAAGGCAAGGCGGTTAGTGCTGAAGTTAGCCGCCCCGTTGATCCATCGCTCGACAGGGAGGCGTTACGGGTAATTAATAGTTTACCCAGGTTTAAACCCGGAAAACAAAGAGGTAAACCAGTTCAGGTGTATTATACCGCGGTAATTAATTTTCAGCTACAATAGAAAATGAATTATTTAAACTAAAAATGTAGTTTTTTAACTATATATTTAGTTTTTAATAATGGTTTTCCTATTTTTGTATAAAATAGTATTAGTCGATCCATCTAAAATATCGACAGAACAAGTAAAGAAATAAAAGAAATGAAAGAACTGACTAAAGCGGAGGAACAGGTAATGCAGTTGCTCTGGAAGCTTGAAAAAGCTTTTGTTAAAGACATAGTGGAAAAAATGCCTGATCCGAAACCGGCTTATAATACTGTTTCCACAATTATCAGAATCCTTGAGAAGAAAGGATTTGTAGGTCACAATGCTTACGGAAAAACACACGAATACTTTCCGTTGATAAAACGAAAAGACTACACGCGTTTGTTTATGAAAAACTTCATGCGTAATTATTTTAGTGGTTCTTTCCAGGAGATGGTTTCATTCTTTGCACGTGAGGACAATATGAGCGTTTCCGATTTGGATGAAATGCTGGAAGACGTAAAACGTGATATTGAAAATCAAAACCAGAATGAAGATGAACAGCGCGATTAATTTTCTGCTCGAATCGGGAGTCAGTTTGGCGTTATTGTCGCTGATTTACATTTTATTCCTGCGCCGTGAGACCTTTTTTCGGCTCAACCGCATCTTTTTGCTTATTTCAGTAGCTTTCTCGATCATGCTTCCATTTCTGCATTTCAGGGTTTACCAGCCTCAATCGGTTTTGCTACCCGAAGTAACGGTTACCCAATACCGTAACCTGGTGGAAGCGATTACCATTTACGGACAGGATTTTTCAGGAACCATTATTCAAACTATTAGCTCGAGCCGCGTAATAGTGATGCTCTACTTAACAGGCTTGTTTATATTTACCATACTATTCATGATTCGATTGGCGCAAATTGCTGTATTGATCCACCGGAACCCGGTGCAAAAAAGCGGCAGTGTAAAATTTGTCTTGCTCAAAAAAGAATTCAGTCCTTTTTCGTTTCTGAATTATGTATTTATCAACCCTGGAAAGAGGGAAGAACCTGGTTACGGTAAAATAGTTGCCCACGAAATGGAACACATCCACCAGGGACACAGCTTCGATGTGCTCATTCTGGAAATATTGACCATCCTGCAATGGTTCAATCCATTTATGTGGATCCTGAAAAAAGTAATTCGTGAAAATCATGAATTCCTGGCCGACCGTGCGGTACTAAATACAGGAATGAATGTGTTGCACTATAAACAACTTCTGCTGAGCCAGGCTGTTGGTTTTCAGCTCGAAATAGCCAATAACTTTAATTCATCATTAATAAAAAAACGTATTCAAATGATTTCAAAAATAAAATCTTCAAAAATGGCCAATTTAAAATATGTAGTTGGCGCGCTGAGCGTTATCTTGCTGGTAGTGATCTTTGCCTGCGAGCAAAAAGAAGTAGCTGAAATGCCAATATCTGAAAAGTCAACTAATATGCAACTCAGGGTGGATGGCGATAAATTATTAATAAGTGGCGATGATGTTGATATGGAAAAAGTTGAAGCAATTTTTAAAGCAGGCAATGTAACTATCTCAAAAGATAGTCTTGGGAATACATACATTTGGAGTAATCCGGATTCACAGCCTAAAATTGCCCAACCAAAAACAATTGATGGCGAAGAAATATTTTTTATAGTTGAAGACATGCCCGAATTTCCGGGTGGCGATTTGGCTTTACGGAAATACATATCTAATGCTATCAAATATCCGGAGATTGCACAGGAGAAAGGAATTCAGGGAAAAGTTTACGTAACTTTTGTAGTCAGTAAAGACGGAACAGTGGCGAATGCCAAAATTGCAAGGGGAGTGGATCCTTCGCTTGATAAAGAAGCTTTGCGGGTTGTAAGCAGCCTTCCGCAGTGGAAACCCGGCAAGCAACGTGGACAGAGTGTAAATGTAAGCTACACCGTACCGATAAATTTTGTTCTGCAATAAGAGTAACTACATCAAGAATTTGTTTTATGCGAATTTCACTAAGATTGTTAATCCTGGTTTTGTTGGCCTTTCCTAAATTGTTATCGGCCCAACAAAACATCGATCTTCTTATTTTAAATAAAGAATACAATCGGGCATTAACCGAGATTCAGAAACAGATTGAAGAGAAACCTTCTGCTGTTTTATTTCTGAAAAAAGGATCAGTTTATCAAAGCTTGCAGGACTACCAGAATGCTCTTTCTGCATACGCTGAAGGGCTTGGCCTGGAACCTGACAATGTAACACTACTCGAAGAATCGGCGGAATGTTTCTCTGTTTTAGGCAATAATACCGATGCTGCGGCATTCTTTGAAAAGGCACGAACCCTGGCTCCTGAAAATCTGGTATTGGCCGGAAAATTAGGGCGGGTTTACATCAACGAAAAAGCATATCAGAAAGCCTACGATGTTTTTTCATCGATTTATGCGCAGGATTCGTCGAACGTTTTCTGGAACAAGCAGTTCGCATATTGCGCGTTTCGTGTATTCAAACGCGAAGAGGCGGTCCGGCTCTACGAGAATGTGATAAAAACTTATCCCCGCGATCATTCTTCGTATATCAACCTGATTAATTGCTACAACTGGAAAAAGGAGGGAAACCAAATTATGCTGACGATCCAGAAAGGGTTGAACGAGTTTCCTGCCGATCAGGAGCTTCGTTACGAAGAAGCCATGTTTCTTTACAAAACCAGGCGTTATGGCCCGGCTATGGTTAGTTTCGAAAAATACCTTGAACTGGAAGAACAGCCTGGCTATGAAACTCTCATGAACTATGGAATTGCTACCTATTTTGCTGAATTTGAGGAGAAAGCACTGGAAATATTTAATGGTTTATTTTCGCAAAATCCAAACGATCCGTTGGTAATATACTACCAAAGTTTATGTTATAAAAAGCTCAAGGATTTTGAACAGGCCGGAAAACTGATGCAGTGGGCCATTGACGGATCAACGCCGGAATATGTTGCTGAAATGTATCACCATCTGGGGCAGATTCTCGGACAGCAACGAAAATTTAAGGAATCGGTGGCAGCGCTTGAAAAGGCTTTCGAACTCAATCAAGAGAAAGTGGAGGTATTGTTTGAAATAGCCACAACTTACGAAGAGTTCAACTCCAATAAAACCTTGGCGCTAAACTATTATCAGATATATTTAACAGAAGCGGGCGAAAGCGGAAAAAACATTAATTATGCTCTCGACCGGATAGAAAAACTCAGGGAAGATTTGTTTTTCGAGGAATAAGTAACCGATGTAATCTTAGCAATTAATTGTCAAATACGGCTTGTTTTTTCTTTTTAGGAATAAGAAAACGCGAGAGTTTGATGCGCATCCAGGCCTTTTCACGGCTTGTTACCAAATGATAGGATAAAAACACTACTCCGGTACCAAGAATCGATCCGGCAACTATGTCAACTAAAAAATGTTGTGACAAATAAGCCCTCGAAAAGGCAGTAAGAATTGCCAGTACAGATAAAACAGTTTTCGATAGATTTAACCGACATAGAATTGCCAAAACAAAGAATACCGTGAATGCAGTGGTAGTGTGTCCCGAAGGAAAACTGTTCAGATGGTGTAATTGAACTCCGTCAACCAGGTGTAACCGGTAGTTTTCGTATAAATAAAAATACCAGGAGGGACGGTATGAGTTAACGAAGAAAAATTGTTTGAATAAAAGCAGGGCGGTATTGCTGAAAGCCACTGACAGTAAATAAACCAACATCCACTTTACTTTTTTGTTAATCAGTATAAATATAACCGGGATATAAATAAACCCATGGCCCAGGTTGGTGATAAAACGAAAAAAACTATCCAACCAGGGGGTGTGCATTTTGTTGATGAGAATGTGTAATTCCACTTTGGGATAAACAATCAGCAAAATCCCGGCAACTATTAAAAACAAAAGTTGAGGAAATAGAAAATACTGATTCCGTAGAATTAATTGTTTCATTGTTTCGATCCTTTGGCTAAATCCAACAAATTTCTAAATTATTTAGAAAGAATTTAGCATTTTATGTTTATTTTTTGTTAAGGTTCGATTTGTTAAATTACACATAATAAATCGCTAATAGGGAGTTATTTCCACGTATATTCCTGTATTTTTCCGGATAAGAGTCCAGGTGTAAGCGTCATTTCTTTAACTTGCGACAGCTTGAAAAACAATTAGAATTACAATTATCATGAGAGGGATAGATGAAGTAATAAAGAACCGCTACTTGCCGGTTTTCCTGTTTCTTCTGGCATTAGGAATTTATCTTTTAAATTCGTGGGGAGTTAGTATTTATATTCTCGATGAAGCCAAAAACGCAACATGTGCCCGCGAAATGCTCGATAAAGGGAACTGGCTGGTACCTACTTTCAACTTCGATCTTCGAACCGACAAACCTCCGCTTCATTATTTTTTCATGATGCTGTCATACAGTATTTTTGGGGTAAATCCTTTTGCGGCACGTTTCTTTTCGGCAATTTTTGGCGCCCTCACCATTCTTGTAACTTATATTTACACCAGGCAGTTTGCCGATTCTAAAACCGCATTTTGGACTGCCGTTGTTTTGTTGTCGTCCATTCATCTTTCGCTACAGTTTCATTTAGCAGTCCCCGATCCTTACCTCATATTTTTTATGACCTGGAGTTTGTTCTCGTTCTATTCAGTTGTATGCAAAGATTCAAAACTTGACTGGCTCTGGATGTATGTTTCAATGGGGTTGGCGACACTGGCCAAAGGCCCCGTCGCTATTTTATTGCCTGGACTTATTTTCCTGCTTTTCCTGATTTTCTCAAAGAAATTCGACTGGAAAACAATTAAAAAACTTAAACCCTTTATTGGCGTGGTGCTGGTAGTCGCAATTGTACTTCCGTGGTATGTAATGAATGGACTGGCGACCGATTGGGAATGGACACGCGGATTTTTCTTCGAACACAACCTGGATCGTTTTTCCGGCGAGATGGAAGGACACGGAGGAATTTTTTTACTGACTGTATTATTTGTAGTAGTTGGTTTATTTCCTTTTGCTGTTTTCCTGCCACAGGCACTTCGTTTTGCTTTTCAGAATAAGAAAAATATGTTTATGCTTTTTAGCCTGGCCGCAGGATTGAGTATTGTCGGATTTTTTTCTGTATCGCAAACAAAACTACCCAATTATACCGTGCCGGCTTATCCTTTTTTAGCTGTAATTACTGGCTTTTTTATTACTCATAAATTGACAAATTACCGACAAGTCAGGGTAGCATTTATTTCATTACTAAGCCTGAGCATTTTTCTTCCGATTGCCGCATTTGTTGCCATGAAATTTGACCCTTCGCTATTGCCTGTTCGGCATTTGAGCGTTTGGTTGTTTGTATTCCCGGCATTTCTGTTTTTGGCATGGAATTCAAGAAATAGTATTCACAAATTCTTGCTGATTACCGGATTTTCCGGACTGATTACCGCGCTTGTATTTTTTGAAGCGGTGTATCCGGTTATCGATCATCAGAATCCGGTTTCGAACAGCCTGAGATTGGTTGAAAACAAAGAAGTGCGGTATTACGAAAAATTTAATCCATCGTATTCATTTTACCTTCAACGAAAAATTGAACGGATCGATGCAGACGGCTTTCACGATTTCTTTCAACAAAATCCGGATGGAATCATTATTTCAACCAAGCGGAGAATAAACGAACTTGGTTTGGATCCGCAGTATGAGGTTATTTTTTCGGGAAAGGATATTTTTGAATCGCCAACCACCGTTCTGATTGCATTAAAGAAAAACTGATTCAGACTTTTTCACCCGTTTTTTCAAGTACGAGGTTAGTAAGCTGCACACGGCTTTTAACAGCGGTTTTCATAAATATGCGGTGATTATGGTCTTTTACCGTTTGGAGTGTGATAAATAATTTATCGGCAATAGCTTTGTTACTCAGTCCATTGCATATCAACTGTACAATTTCAGCTTCACGTTTCGAAATTTCATACAATTCGCAAAACGCCTCGAAATTCAAATCTTGAACGTTATCGGTAAAAGCATGTCGGAAGTTGATATAAACCGGAAGAAAAGCCGCTGTTGCAAAAGCAAGCAATACCGAAATATTAATCGAAATAAACCCAAACTGATTGAAAAAAATCATAGAGATGGATGAAGCCATAACTGCCGCAAGTAAAAGAAAAGCTGCCTTTCGCCCAAACCCGGCTTCAGAAGATACTTTCTTTTTAACGGGAACTAAAAAAAATACAAGCGTGAAAGCAATATATATCAACAGGTTGATGAAAGTCAGGATCCGTACGATAAACAGGTCGGCATTCTTGGGGATTGGAATTTTCTCATGATAAATCAGGAAGTCGATGGCAAGTATCAGCACTACCAAAGTTGGAAAAAACAACCATCCCAACGATTTCATGTTATCCATCCCTCTTAATCCGAGCGCTACTTTCAATAACATAAACCAGCTGACCATCATAAACGGAATTCCAATCATCGGAACAAAAACCGCCAGTTTTGCACTCAGCGAAGCACTCATTTGGATATCATTCAGAACGGTTTTTAAAATGATATTTCCCCAAATACTATATATAAGAAAGGAATACAAAAAGATTTGCTGATAAAGCAAAGCTGCCAGCACCGGTTTTTTGAACTGCTGATACAACTGGATCGAAAGCATAATTCCCAGGGCGGAAATACCTGCCGTTAAAATAAAGGTTGCGATGTAAGAAATTGTTTCGATCGACATTGTCGGTAACTTTAGTAGTGCAGTACAAGTTTACAAACTACCTGTAGTTACTGCTAACTACGAAAGTAGTGATTTTAATAAATCCAACTAAAGTAGGAAGGATATTTTTCAAACCCCCGCTACCTTTGAATCAGCAAAAACAAAAAAAACAATGTTCATTTCCAATTAAAATTAAATGTCATGGAAAACACAAATCATTTCAACTTAAAACCCTCGGTGGGAGGAAGTTTTAGCTCGGCCTGGGAAACCATTTTCGGCAAGCACTTTCTTTCCCTGTTGCTTACAGTAGTTATTCTTGGACTTCTAAATGGCCCATCTTATTCGATGAAATTTGAAGGACATGACTTTGGCCCGGCACTTCTTCTTCTGCCCTTGGCTTTATTTGGCCTGGCCTATGTATTTTTATTTGTTCCGGTACTTGAGTACGGTAAAGATTTTATATTTCTGAAAGCCATTAGGAACCAGGAAACAGATCTACGCATATTATTTGAAGGTTTCAGAAACAAATACCTGAATATCGTTTTGGCTAACCTGATTGTCTTTGCATTGGTACTTATGGGATCATTCATGCTCATAATTCCTGGTATTATAGTATGGTGTCGTCTAATATTCGTTTCTTACCTGGTAATGGATAAAGACATGGAACCAATGAAAGCTGTTGAAAAAAGCTGGCAGATGACCCGCGGCCATGGCTGGGAAATATTTGGGATGGCTATCCTTTCATTTTTCATTTTTATTGGTGGGCTGATTGTATTCTTCGTAGGTGCAATTATTTCTTTGATGTGGATACATGCAGCCTTTGCCACATTCTATCAAGCCGTATTGAACGAAAACGACGATGATAATCCGATTCCGATACTTGGAGTCAACGAAGTATAAAAACAAAAAACAAAGCAAGCCACTGAGCCCGGAATTTTCCGGGCTTTTTGTTTTATTTTGAAATGCTTTACGTATTTTGGGTTCTTCAATATTTTTAGATGAAGAATTTTCCCTTTCTGCTTGTATTTACTTTACTGACATTTTTTGCCAGGGCCCAATATTTCCAAACCGGGCAGGATCCGGCATCCATACGATGGCGGCAGATTAGTACTGAAAACTTCCAGTTAATTTATCCCGATTATTACGAAGAGCAGGCACAGGTTTTGGCTCAAAAACTTGAGAAAGTATACAATTATGCGAGTTACTCGTTACATCATAAGCCAAAAACAATATCGATTTTACTTCACACACAAACCGTTCAATCAAATGGTTTGGTGGCCTATGCTCCCAAACGATCTGAATTTTATACCACGCCCAACCAGGCTATTTATCCACTCGACTGGCTGGAACAACTTGCGGTGCATGAATTTCGCCATGTGGTCCAGATCGATAAAGTAAATTCAGAAATGCCCGGTATTATCAAACTATTATTGGGAGAACAGGGGACAGCGCTTGTTTTTGGCGCTTATCTTCCTTGGTGGTTTATCGAAGGCGATGCAGTAGTCACCGAAACGGCGCTCAGTAATTTTGGACGAGGACGCTTTCCTTCATTTTTAATGGAACATCGGGCACAACTTGTTGAAAACGGAAAGTACTCGTACGATAAAGCTTACCTGGGTTCTTATAGAAATTTTGTTCCAAATCATTATAACCTTGGTTATTATTTGGTAGCCAATACCCGAGAACGATATGGCTCGGGTGTTTGGGAAAAGGTTGTGCCCCGTGTTGGTAAAAAACCACTGTCGTTCACTCCATTTAATTCGGCATTGAAAAAGGAGACCGGATTTAAAAAAGTTGGTTTGTATAATTCCATTTTCGATAGTTTGGCAACAGTTTGGCAAAGCGAAGATTTAAAATACAAGGTGAAGGCATTTATAAGTCTGACCAATAAACCCCACACTTATACTGATTACACTTTTGCACACCAGTTGGATAATCAAAAAACGATTGCTTATAAAACAGGATTAAATCAAATTCCGGCCTTTGTTATGATCGATCTTAATGGACAGGAAACCATTATTCATCAGCCGGGGGTAATTTTTGATGAATCGGTGAATGTTGAAGGCGATTGGATGACCTGGTCGGAGCACCTACCCAATCTTCGCTGGTCTCACAGCGGGTTTTCACTCCTTCGACTTCTAAATGTGAACACAGGGCAGAAAATCCATTTCACTCCTGAATTTAAAGCATTTGCACCTGCTATTTCTCCCGATCTTAAAAGGCTGGCAGTTGTGGAAGCCGATTTTTCAAGCAACTATTATCTTACGATTTATGAAATTCCGGATGGTAAAAAACGCTTCCGGGTACAAACAGTTGAAAACAACTACCTTTTATCTCCGGCATGGGAAAACGATTCGACTATTCTCTGCGTAATGTTAACCGATCATGGAAAGCGGCTTGTACGCTTTCATCTCGGTTCCGGGAAATACGAACAACTTGCCAATATCGAACTGGGGGATATCAAACACTTGCGTGTAAAAAACGAGGTTCTTTATTTCGTGGCCAGTTTGTCGGGGAAAGATGCCATTTATCAGTTTGATCTGAAATCGCATGATATAAATCGTTTGTACGAACCTCGTTTCGGCGCCGCTTACCCCGATATCGATGACAAGGGAAACCTAATTTTTAGCGATTACACAGCCGATGGTTATCGATTGATTAGTATCAAAAATGTCTCTCGCGAACCAATTGAATTGGTTGAGCGTGAGACATATCCACTTGCAAAAAAAATGGCCACGCAGGAAATGGGTATTCCTGATCTTTCTGTTTCTGATACAATACGGTTTCAATCCGAAACATACAGAAAACCCGCGCATTTGTTAAATTTTCACAGTTGGGCACCGGTGTTTGTCGATCCGTATCGTTATGAATTCGCTCCTGGGGTGAGTATTCTTTCTCAAAATATTCTTGGAACCGCCGAAACGGTACTCGGATATAAATGGGATTTATCTGAAAAGACCGGGCAGGTTTATGCGAGTTATATCTATAAAGGTTGGTATCCGGTTCTCGATTTTGAAGTTAGTTCAGGGAAACGTGCTTCGCAGTACAACCAGATTACCGAGTATATTCAAAATGGCAATGTGGTTTCACGAGATACAACGCTTAAACGATTTACATGGAACGAAACCCAATTGTCAGCAGCGATTAAATTGCCTTTAAATATAACACGAGGTAGTTTTTATCGTTTGTTACAACCCGAAGTCGGGTACGAATATACACTTACAAAAGCCTCAGAATCTACGCCTTCCGCATATCCGGTCGGAGATTATCATTCCATGTCGTACCGCTTGTATTTCCATCAATTGCTTCGGCAGAGTTATCAGGATGTTTGGCCAAATTTTGGTATAATTCTCGATGCCAGTTATTATCATTCCCCGTTTGGAAGCAATTATTCTGGGTCGGAATTAGGTGGACATGGCGTTTTATATCTGCCTGGATTTCTTGCCAATCATGGAATAAAATTGTATGCAGGCGCTCAGGACCGAAGCACTGGTGATCATTATAGTTATTCTGATATTATTCGATTTCCGAGGGGATGGGCCAGGGTATCTACCAAACAGTTGTCCCTGGTTGGAATAGATTACAAATTACCCTTAGTAAATCCTGATCTTAGCATTTGGGGATTAACTTATATCCGAAGAATCAATACTTCTGTTTTTTATGATTATGCATTTTTATCCAGATACCTGTTTCAAGAAGGTCATATTGTCGGAACATACAATCAAAATATTTCCTCTTTTGGAGTAGAAGTGATTGGAGATATGAACTTTCTTCGTTTTTATGCTCCGGTTCAGATAGGGGTGCGTGCTACCTATCTACCCGAAATACAGCATTATTCCTTTGACTTTCTTATTTCAGTCAATTTCAACTCACTTTAAATTCAGTTAAAGTTAAATCACATAATAATATCACCGCCAAATTTATTTGATGTTTGCTCTTGATTACTGTTTGTTATTCTTAACATGTTGATCTTCTGACAAATAAGTCATTATATTGTTGATTTTAAGTGCTTGAGAATGGCGTAATTGAATTAAATCGGGAATTTTGCGTGAATATATGTGTTGCTATCAGTTCAGGAAAATATAAAACCAAATAAATGAGAAATTTGAAGAAAGACAGTAAGAGAACAATGATTAGAAATAAATATTTACAGATGTAATAAGATAAATCTATTGAAGTACTACATATGTAAATACAGATTTAAATAATTTAAACTTAAATTTTACATAAAACCCCATACAGTATAGATTGATTACATGCCTAAAATATAAAATTACGCACCTAAAATAGATTTATGTTGTGATTTTTACAATCATAACACGCAAAGTATGATTGTAAATTTAGAGAACTCTTTGTCCTGAAATAAATACATAATATATTACTGTTCAGATATTCAATACTTTACCGATATTATATAAATGTATTTATAGATATTAATGTGATATCTGCGAGATAATAACAAAACTTGAAGGTATATTAAAATTATATATCTACATATCAGCTTATTACAATATTTATATAATGTAATATATAGTTTATAAAAATATAGAAGAACTAGATATGGCCCAAATAATTTATACATAGGTATAGCGGAATTTGAAATATATTGTTACATTTGTAGTGCATGTAGGTTTGTTCGCGTTTTATTATACAATTTGATTGGTTCTTTTAAATTGTATCTTAACAAACAAGAAAATGAAAGAGAGAATCCAGGAGTATATGGACATAAAAAGTATTAATGCCGGTGAGCTCGCCACTATTTTGGAAGTTCAGCGCTCTAATATATCTCATATTCTCAACGGTAGAAACAAGCCCAGTGCAGCGCTCATCGAAAAGATGTTGCATGTATTTCCTGATTTAAATGCGCGTTGGTTATTGACGGGAGAAGGATCGATGATAGATTCAGCTAACCCTGCTGACTTTAATAGTAAGAGGAATGTTCCTGAAAACAATAATATTCCGGATACTGATAAATCAACAAACAAGAATCAGGAAGAAGTAAGACCGGAAAGACATTCCAGAATTGAACAGGATAGATTAGATACCTGGGATGACACCATCGAAAGAGTTGTTTTATTTCACAATGACGGTTCGTTTACCAGTTATTTCAATCGAAATAGAAAGTAGGTCTAAACTGAACTACATAATCCTTATTTTTACCTGGTTACATAAAAGTTTTAAATTAGTTGTTTTTGTAAATTGTATCACGTATATTTGTAAAATGTTGTTGTAGATAAATGTATTGTAGATTAAATGAAAGGAGTGTTGAAGTTGGACACTCAGTAAACAGGAAGATCAGTCAGTTAGCTGATCTTCCTGTTTTTCATTTATATTATACTGAATTATAACTTCTTAAACTATTTATTGAGCTATTGGATGAACTTACATTAATAAGTTTAATCCTGAAGATTATCTGATCTGAGCGATTACTTTTGTAAAATGTCGCCAACGAGGCTTAGTTCAATCCAATTCACTAAAGTAAACTTTGATTACAAAATAAGCTAAAAGTAATTTGCACATGTAAAATATTGTAGTTACATTTGTTCCATCTATCAGTTACAAAGATAAACTGAATAAAGATGAGAATTTTTACAAACCCAATTTTTTAAGTAGATAAATCCAGAAGTCGCTTGGGCCACTAGAAATAGTGGCCTTTCTGGTCAAAAAAAAAGACCATGTTGTTTGTGTTGAGGCAGAGATGCCATGAAAGTTGACCCTTTATTTTTTATCACTCATAAATTTCATAATTAAAAGACCGTTTCAATGCGGTCTTTTTTTTGTGTTCGTAACAATTAAAAAATCTATTTCAATTATCTTTGCCATCAAATTTTGACACATGCCTAAAAAGTTTGTTGCCGATTTCAACGTTATTCAGAATACTGCACTGAATGCAACTAATTTCCTCATTAAAATACAATCAGATTCGAAGTTGCCAGAAATACTTCCCGGTCAGTTTGTTAATGTAGAAATCAAAAATTCTCAAGAAGTTTTTTTGCGCCGGCCATTTTCAATATTTGAAGTAGATGATAAATTGAATACGCTTTCGATGATCGTAAAGATTCTTGGAAAAGGTTCTGAAAGACTTACCAATATACAAGTAGGTGACACGCTAAGTTTGGTATATCCTTTAGGAAAGAGCTTTACCAAACCTTTTGTGTCCGACAAGATTTTACTCGTAGGGGGAGGTAGTGGTGTGGCACCCATGCTGTTTTTAGCCAAAGAATCGGGTTTACCAAGAGAACAAGTCGACATAATACTGGGCGCGAGAACACAGGCCGATCATATCAATGCTCAGCATTACTCTGAATTTGCAACACTACATTATTCTTCAGAAGATGGTTCGCTGGGAGAAATAGGTTTTGTAACGCAACATTCGATATTTACCGAAAAACTGAGAACCTATGATAAAGTGTATGCCTGTGGTCCGGATGGAATGATGAAAGCTGTTGCCAAACAAGCAAAATTGGCCGGAGTATTTTGCGAGGTCTCGCTCGAAAACCTTATGGCTTGTGGGTTTGGAGTATGTCTGTGTTGTATCGAGCCCACCACAAAGGGTAATTTATGTGTTTGTACCGATGGACCGGTGTTCAATATAAATGAATTAAAATGGCAGATTTAAAAGTTCGTTTGCACGATTTGGAATTTAAGAATCCAATTACATTGGCATCGGGAACCTGCGGTTTTGCCCGCGAAATGGCCGAATTTTTCGATCCCGCTTTGCTTGGCGGATTCTTTTTGAAAGGAAGTACGCTAAAAAACAGAGATGGTAATGAGTACCCGCGAATGGCAGAAACCGCAGCGGGTATGTTAAATGCAGTGGGCCTGCAAAACAAGGGTGTTGATTATTTTATCGAGAATATTTACCCTGAAATTAAAAATTACGATACCCAGTTGATCATGAATGTAAACGGATCGACGGTAGAAGATTATGTTGAACTGGCTGAAAAAGTTAATGAATTGGATAAAATAAATGCCATCGAACTAAATATTTCATGTCCGAATGTTAAGGAAGGGGGAATGGCTTTTGGTGTAACTTGCCCGGGAGCCGAGATGGTAACCCGCGAAGTCAGAAAAGTGTACCACAAAACCTTAATTGTAAAGCTTTCCCCCAATGTAACAGATATTTCGGAAATCGCGAGGGCAGTGGAAAGACAAGGTGCTGACGCAGTTTCGTTGGTAAATACCTTTCTCGGAATGGCGATCGATGCCGAAAAACGAGTTCCAAAATTATCAACTATTACCGGCGGACTCTCCGGACCGGCTATCAAACCCATTGCTTTACGCATGGTCTGGCAGGTGGCAAATGCAGTCAAAATTCCTGTGGTAGGAATTGGGGGAATTATGAATGCTACCGATGCAATTGAATTTATGCTGGCAGGCGCAAGCATTGTTCAGGTGGGAACCGCCATTTTTAAAGATCCGATGATTGCGTTGAAAATTGTTAAGGGGTTGGATGAATATCTTGATAGGCATAACATGCATTCGGTAAATGATTTAATAGGCTCATTACAAATGTAACATCATATAGTTTACATTCTATTGGTCCCTTATCCACGAGTTCAATCCTACTCTTAGATAGAATCTATGACAGATAAATACTATTTAGTGTTTTTTAACGGCTTGCTTTGTCTTAAATAATCATTTAACTTTATTTTTGCACTAAATAAAATTGCAATGTGAACATTTCAATTTTGAGAACGTTATTGTAACTGCAAATAGCAAAAATAGAATTAAAGAATCGTAATTATGGCAAGTTTTAACATTGTTATGCCCAAGTTAGGTGAGAGCATACAGGAAGGGACGATCACCAAATGGTTTGTAAAAGAGGGAGATACCATTGAAGAAGACGATGTCTTGTTTGAAGTGGCCACCGATAAGGTGGATTCGGAGATACCCTCGCCGGTTGACGGTGTAATTACAAAGATATTATACCCTGAAGACAGCCTTGTTGCTGTAGGTGAAGTATTAGCGGTTATCAGCCTTGATGGGGCAATTGATGAGCCTTCGGCTACCGAAGTAGTCAAAAAGGAAAAAATTCCTTCAGAGGAAACAAAAGTAGCTGAAACTCCCCATTCATTAGAAGATAGTAGGAAATTATCGAACCGTTTTTATTCTCCGTTGGTAAAAACCATTGCCAAAGAGGAAAACGTTACACTCGAAGAATTGGAGAAAATCCACGGATCAGGTGCCGGTGGTCGTGTTCAGAAAAAAGATATTCTGGATTACCTCGAAAACAGGGGCGAATCACAACCGGTTCAGCCTGCTGCAAAAGCATCGGTTGCAACTTCAGCTTCTACGGTTGAGCGAAAAGCCCCAATGACAGTAACTCCGGGTGCCGGTGACCAGGTAATAGAAATGGATCGCATTCGCAAATTGATTGCCGATCACATGGTAATGTCGGTGCAAGTATCACCGCATGTCACTTCGGTGGTCGAAGCCGATGTAACAGAACTGGTTCTGTGGAGAAACAGAAATAAAGATGCTTTCCAAAAAAAGCATGGAGATAAAATCACTTTCATGCCAATATTTACAGAGGCTGTTGCACTCGCTCTATCTGAGTTTCCACTGGTAAATTCATCGGTTAGTGGCGACAAGATTATTCTTAAAAAGGATATTAATGTGGGAATCGCTGTTGCAAAACCCGATGGAAACCTGATCGTTCCGGTAATCAAAAATACCGAACAGCGCAACCTGGTTGGCATTACCAAAGAATTAAACCGTTTAGCCGATGCCGCCCGAACCAATAAACTCGATCCATCCGACATAGAGGGAGGTACTTTTACAATTACCAACTTCGGATCGTTCGGAAATATTATTGGGACACCAATTATCAATCAACCTCAGGTAGCGATCCTGGCTACCGGCATTATCGAGAAGAAACCAGCAGTACTGGAAACACCTTCGGGCGATGTAATTGCAATACGCCACAAAATGTACCTGTCTCTCTCTTACGACCACCGTATCATCGACGGTGCGTTGGGAGGAGCTTTCTTACGCCGAATTGCTGATATTTTAGAGAAATTTGATATAAACCGCGCAATATAACAGAAAATGAATGATTTGAACATACCCAAACTGTATACTATTAAAAGCACTCCAAAGGAAACATT
Source organism: Draconibacterium sp. (assembly GCA_011620585.1). GTDB lineage: Bacteria > Bacteroidota > Bacteroidia > Bacteroidales > Prolixibacteraceae > Draconibacterium. The sequence goes on along the minus strand of WOYV01000051.1, from coordinate 12,710 downwards.
GGAGAAGTGGTACCGACTGATGACCATTGGCAGGGCCATCGACGAGAAGGCCCCGAATTACCTGAAACAGGCAATTGGATGGTCGTATCATGCTCCTTATGCAGGACACGATGGAATTCAGTTGGCCATTGGTCAGAATTTTGAGAAAAACAAAGACCATATTTTTCCATATTACCGCGATATGCTGACTGCATTATCGTGTGGAATGACGGCTGAAGAAATTATCCTGAACGGAATTTCAAAGGCTACCGACCCTTCAAGTGGTGGACGTCATATGTCGAACCACCTCGCAAAAACAGAGTGGAATATTCATAGCGTATCATCAGCAACCGGTAATCATACTTTGCATGCCGTTGGAACTGCACGAGCTATTAAATATTATGGCGAGAAGGCAGTTTCGATAAGCAGTCAGGGAGAATCGTCGGTAAGCGAAGGTTACGTTTACGAAGCCATCACGGGTGCGGATAAAGAAGAATTGCCTGTTATTTTTGTTGTTCAGGATAACGGTTATGGAATCTCGGTACCGAAAAAAGACCAGACTGCCCAGCGCAAAGTAGCCAACAATTTTGCAGGCTTTAAAAATACCCGAATTATCCATTGTAACGGTAAAGATGTATTTGATTCGATGAATGCAATGGCAGAAGCCAAACGTTTTGCGATTGAAGAGAGCAAACCGGTTATTTTACAGGCCAACTGCGTGCGAATGGGGGCACATTCGAACTCAGACGACCACCTTCTCTATCGCTCTGGCTCAGAAAGAAACTATGTGGTTGAATACGATCCGCTGGGTAAGTTCAGACGTCTTCTGATTAGATATAACCGCTTTACAGAAGAAGAATTGCAGGCGATTGAGGCTGAAACTAAGTTGGTAATTAAAGCTGCACACAAGGCAGCCCTGGCAGCTCCCGATCCCGATCCTGAATCGATTTACAATTTTGTTTTTGCCGAACCCGTAGTTTCTGAAAAATATCCTGAAGGGTTGCATAATGCCGAAGGAGAGAAGAAAAAGCTGATCACAGCCTTAAATGAAACACTAAAAGCCGAGTTTCGTCATAACCCAGATACTTTTATTTGGGGGCAGGATATGGCCAACAAAGACAAAGGCGGGATATTCAACGTTTCGAAAGGCATGCAAAAGGAATTTGGTAACAAGCGTGTATTCAACGGGCCAATTGCCGAAGATTTTATAATGGGTACTGCCAACGGGATGTCGCGTTACAACGATAAGATTCGTGTGGTAATTGAAGGCGCCGAATTTGCCGATTATTTCTGGCCGGCCATGGAACAGTATGTCGATTCCAGCCACGATTACTGGAGATCGAATGGAAAATTTGTGCCGAATATCACTATTCGTCTGGCTTCAGGTGGTTACATCGGTGGCGGGATGTATCATTCACAAAATATTGAAGGTTCGCTTGTAGCTATTCCAGGTGTACGCATTGTTTATCCCTCGTTTGCCGACGATGCCGCTGGTTTGATACGCACTTCGATGCGTTCTCGGGGATTAACCCTGTTCCTCGAACCTAAGGCCCTTTACCAGGATCCAAAAGCCGCAACCGTTGTACCTGATGATTTTGAAGTGCCCTTTGGCAAAGCCCGCATTCGTCGCGAAGGAAGTGACCTCACGATTTTAACCTACGGAAATACAACGCATTTATGTATCGAAGCAGCCAATAAATTGGCCGCTGAAGGTATTGCCAATATCGAAGTGATCGACCTTCGTTCTCTGATTCCGCTGGATGAAGAAACTATTCTGGAGTCGATTAAGAAAACCAATCGTGTGCTGATTGTTCACGAAGACAAGGTATTTGGTGGATTTGGAGGCGAGTTGAGTGCACTTATAAACGAGAAAGGCTTTGAACACCTCGACGCTCCGATTAAACGTGTTGGATCACCTTTTGTTCCAATTGGTTTCAACCGTATTCTGGAACGCGCGATTTTGCCGAATACCGAGAGAATTTACACAGCTGCAAAAGAATTAATTGAATACTAAATACGTAAGCAATGAGTAAAACTGCAATCATATATAGTTTTCATACCCAAAAGTCGAAAAAAGTTGCTGAGAAAGTGATCGAAGCCTTTGGGAAAGATGAAATTGAAGTGGTTAACGCCGAAGAATTAAACAAGGAAGTAATTGAGAAATACGACAACTTTATTTTGAGCGCACCTACCTGGTTCGATGGCGAACTACCCAATTACTGGGACGAGTTTATTCCCGACCTTGAAGAAATGGACCTTTCGAAAAAGACCTTTGCAATATTTGGATTAGGTGACCAAAAAGGATATCCCGAGAATTTTTGTGACGCGATTGGCCTGCTGGCTTCTATCCTGGAAGGATGTGGAGCTAAAATAGTAGGAAGCACATCCGTAGAAGGGTATACCTTTGATTCGTCGAAAGCACAACGCGGAAACGTATTTATTGGACTGCCTATCGATCAGGAAAACCAGGCCAGGCTTACAAAAGACAGGGTCTCGAAATGGGTTGAAAGATTAAAAGGAGAATTCTTTAATTAAGATTTTTCTATTTGCAATAGCGGGGCCATTCACCGAAAGGTGAGTGGCTTTTTTTTGTTACAGAAGTAAAAACATGGTATGACATCATGACAGGCCTGTTTCTGAACATCTATTAATTACTTCTAAATAGGCTGAAAATACAGGGCGTTTGATTTATACTTATGATGTACATTTGTAAATTACAAATGTAATCTGCGTTTCGTTTTACAAATAAACAATGTATGGAGAGGATAAAAGTAGATAAATAGTAATAAAATTTTGTTTTTCGATATTTCAAACTTTCTGCCAGTGTAAACAAAAATAGGCGACGCATTTTGGTTTCATTATTGTTAAGTAGGAATGTTTGTTAAGAGTCGCTTGTTATTAACTAATGTCAATTTAGGGATATTTAATAATGGTTTAGTTTTCGGTTCGTATTAATTAATTAATTTTGTGGCTTCATTTTTAAAGTTTACCGTCGTGTCTGAAACTAGATATATATTTGTTACCGGTGGAGTTACTTCATCGCTCGGGAAAGGCATTTTAGCTTCTTCTCTGGCCAAGTTGCTTCAATCTCGTGGCTACAGTGTCACCATCCAAAAACTCGATCCATACATCAATGTCGATCCGGGAACCTTGAATCCCTACGAACATGGTGAATGTTACGTAACCGAGGACGGTGCCGAAACTGACCTTGATCTGGGGCATTACGAACGTTTTTTAAATGAACCTACTTCTCAGGCAAACAATGTAACTACCGGCAGGATTTATCAATCAGTAATAGAAAAGGAACGACGCGGCGATTATTTGGGAAAAACGGTACAGATAATTCCTCATATTACCGACGAAATTAAACGCCGGATCAAAATTCTGGGGTCAAAGGGAAATTACGACATAGTTATTACTGAAATTGGCGGTACGGTTGGCGACATCGAATCGTTGCCTTATATCGAATCGGTTCGTCAGTTAAAATGGGAACTTGGAAATAAAGCGCTTGTTATTCATTTAACACTGGTACCATATTTATCGGCTACCGGCGAACTAAAGACCAAACCCACACAACACTCTGTAAAAATGTTGCTCGAAGCCGGGGTTCAACCCGATATTTTGGTTTTACGTACCGAACACGACATTGACCTTTCGATACGTAAAAAAGTCGCGCTTTTCTGTAATGTTAACCTCGAAGCGGTAATCCAATCAGTAAATGTTCCAACGATTTACGATGTGCCCTTGAAGATGCTGGAAGAAAAGCTGGATATCACGGTTTTGAAGAAAATGGATCTTACCATTAACGAAGATATAGATCTTTCAGCCTGGAATAATTTCCTCACGAAGCTTAAAAATCCGACACAAACCATTGAAATTGGACTGGTTGGGAAATATGTGGAACTCCATGATGCGTATAAATCGATTGCTGAAGCAATTACTCATGCCGGGGCTGTTAATTACTGTAAAGTAAATATCAACTGGATTCACTCCGAGGAAATCAATCACGAAAATGTTGATGAAAAACTATCGCATCTGAACGGAATTATTATTGCACCTGGTTTTGGCCACCGTGGTATGAAGGGAAAAATTGAAGCTGCCCGGTATGCCCGCGAAAAGAATATCGCGTTTCTCGGAATTTGTTTGGGAATGCAGGTAGCCGTAATTGAATTTGCGCGGAATGTATTGGGGCTGGAAGGGGCCGATTCCACCGAAATGAACCCGAAAACAGCGTATCCGGTCATCGACCTGATGGAAGAACAAAAAGGGATTACCCATTACGGAGGAACGATGCGATTGGGAGCTTACGAGTGCCGCATCGTGGAAAAAGATTCGAATGTTTGCAAAGCCTATAATAAGTTAACGGTACACGAACGTCATCGTCACCGTTACGAATTCAACGATAATTACAGAGAACAATTTGTGGATGCCGGTATGATTCCGGTAGGAATAAATCCTGATACCGACCTGGTAGAGATTATGGAAATTCCTGATCACAAATGGTTTGTGGGGGTTCAGTTTCACCCTGAATACCGGAGTACCGTTCTCAACCCACACCCTGTTTTTGTTGATTTTATTAAAAATGCATTAGTTTAAAAATAAACATGGATAAAAAATCGATTTACGGAATCGTAATCATCTTTCTGATTCTGGTTGTATTTTCTTATTTAAACCAGCCTTCGAAAGAAGAAATTGAAGCAGCAAAGACCAGACGCGATTCCATAGCGCTAGTTGAACAGCAAAGAGCGCTTGAACAGCAAAGAATACTGGCCGAACAGGAAGCCCAGAACAGTGCTTTTGCATCGGGGGATTCTACAACACAGAAAGAAATTGAAAAAGCAAAAGCCGACGAGTTTGGCGCTTTTGGAGCCAATGCCATGGGTGAAGAAGAGTTCTCGACTCTCGAAAACGACCGGATGAAAATTACCTTCTCCAACCTGGGAGGACGAATATATTCGGTTCAGTTAAAAGACTATCAGCGTTATGATTCTACTGCTGTGATTCTTTTTAGTGGCGAAGAAACCTTGTTTGGACTAAATTTCTTTTCGCGTAACCGACCCATCGAAACCGAAAAACTATTCTTTAAGCAGGTCGGCGGACAAAAGAATGTGACAGTAACAGGGCCACCGGTAAAAAAAGGCGACGAAGGCCGTATGAAAGTTAACAAGGAAAACCCTGGCGGAACAGAATCGGTAACCTTCCGGTTAGAACCCGAACCGGGCAAATACATCGAGTATGTATATACGCTGTCACACAACTCATACCTGGTCGATTTCGACATCCACATGAAGGGGATGAATGATTATATTGCATCCAACCAATCGTACATGAACTTTGCGATGGGCTACGATGTACCCCGGCAGGAACGCTATTCGCGCTTTGGCGAAGACCGCTACACCAACATTACCTATAAGTTCTTTGAAGACGAGGTGGATAACCTCAGCAAGACTAAATCGGACGAAAAAGATCTAACCACCAAGTTAAAATGGATCGGTTTCAAACAGTTATTTTTTAGTACGACCATCATTTCGGAAGAATCGTTCCCGAATGCTATGGTAAAACAAGAGAAATTTGAGTACGAAAACAATCAGGAATATCTTGGAAATTTCAGGGCAGACATCGCCATTCCATATAACGGTTCAGCCGACGAAAACGTGGGGATGCAATTCTTTTTTGGCCCGAACCACTATCAAACCTTAAAACAATACGGGCTGGACATGGAACGCCAGGTTGATCTGGGTTATGCCATTGTCCGCCCGGTGAACAAATGGCTGATTATACCCGTATTTAACTTTTTAAGCAGATATATCTCCAATTTCGGGATCATTATCCTCATTTTGACGGTTCTGATCAAAATGATCTTATTCCCGTTCACGTACAAATCGTACATTTCGCAGGCAAAAATGAGGGTATTAAAACCCGAGATCGACGAGATCAACACGAAGTTTGGTGATAAAACGGTGGAAAAACAACAAGCAACCATGGCGCTTTATAAAAAGGCCGGTGTAAATCCGATGGGAGGTTGTTTACCAATGCTGCTTCAAATGCCAATTTTGTTTGCGATGTTCTTTTTCTTTCCAACATCGATCGAGTTGCGTGGCCAAAGTTTTCTGTGGGCACACGACCTTTCCACTTATGATTCAATCATTAGCTGGAATTTTAACATTCCGCTTATCAGCAATTTTATGGGAAATCACTTGAGTTTGTTTACGATCTTAATGACCGTTACAACCATTATTTCTACTAATCTGAGTCAATCTGCGGCAAGTTCGCAGGGAATGCCGGGGATGAAAACCATGATGTATATTATGCCAATAGTGTTCTTCTTCCTGCTAAACAGCTACCCATCGGGTTTAAGTTATTATTACCTGCTTGCCAATATGATTACCATTGGACAGACCTACCTGATCCGTAATTTTGTCGACGAGGATAAAATCCATGCGCAGTTGCAAGCCAACAAAAAGAAACCGGTAAAGAAATCGGGGTTCCAAAAGCGCTTGGAAGACATGGCTAAACAACAGCAAGGCGTTCAACGAAAAAAGAAATAAAGAATTGATTTCGATATCAGGGAACAGTGGTAATTGATTTTACCACTGTTTTTTTTGAAAAAAAGTTAATCGTATAAATGTTCTTCACCGTCGGCAGGAATTTCATCGCCGCAATTACAATCTTTATGAAGTCCTTTTTCGTATTGCTGCAGCGCCTGCAAACTCATACCCATGTTCGAGAACCCACCATCGTGGAACAGGTTCTGCATGGTAACTTTACGGGTTAAGTCTGAAAACAGGGTGATGGTATAATCTGCACATTCTTCGGCGGTTGCATTACCCAGTGGTGACATCCGCTCGGCAAAGTCGAGCAAACGGTCAAAGCCTTTCACGCCGTTTCCCGCAGTGGTAATGGTTGGCGACTGCGAAATGGTATTTACCCGTACATGGCGTTCGCGGCCATAAATATACCCGAAACTGCGCGCAAACGATTCAAGCAGCGCTTTTGCGTCAGCCATATCGTTATAACCATAAAAAGTACGCTGGGCAGCAACATACGAAAGTGCAACAACCGAACCCCATTCGTTAATGGCATCCAGTTTCCGGGCTGTCTGCATCACTTTGTGAAACGAGATAGCGGATACATCAAGCGTTTTATCGAGATAATTATAGTCGAGGTCGCTGTAGTGGCGTTCTTTTCTCACGTTGGGCGACATACCAATCGAGTGCAACACAAAGTCGATTTTGCCACCAAGGTATTCCATCGATTTCAGGAAAAGATTGTTCAGGTCTTCCACATTTGTGGCATCGGCAGCAATTACGATGGTATTCAGTTTTTCTGCCAGTCCGTTTGTTTCACCCATTCGAACCGCAACCGGAGTATTGGTTAATGTTAAGGTAGCGCCTGCTTCGTGTGCTTTCTCTGCCACTTTCCAGGCAATAGAATCGGGATTCAAGGCCCCAAAAATGATTCCTCTTTTCCCTTTTAATAAATTATGGCTCATTTATTTATTTTTATGAATTTGTCAGCCGTCAAAGTTAATTGAGTTTAAATAAAACTAATTAAAAATTCTTTTGTTCAAGTCGAACAAACTGCATTATTAACTTTTTTAGCCGAATATTGTTCGCTTATGTTCAAAAATTAAGTTTCGTACTTTGCAAAGACAAACTTTTCCAAAAACTTTTCAGCTGTTTAAAAAGTAAGTATTTTAACCTGAAGAATTCCCCGCGACAAAGCCGCGGGGTTCCGCTTTTTCTCCACTGGCGAGGGGAGATGTCAGCTTTTATGGCAAGTTTAACCCTTTGAAAAGTACATTTTAACAAAGCTTTAACAGTATTTGATCTTGAAGTAAGGTGTTTTTATCGCAAACAAAAAAACGAGAATGGAATAAGTCCCGAAATTGTTGCCTGACGAAATTCGGAAGATTTAACACGGACACAGGGCGACAATCCAACGCTGAACGACAAGCAGTTTATTACTTCGAAAGATAATTTCAGCAAAGAATACGAATATTTGAAGCCAAAGCTGGGAATCAAACGCACGGGCGAAAAAAGTACCCTTTCGCTGGCCATGCAAATGGAAATCGGGGAAATGGATAACACACTAAACAATGCACTTTCTTCGCCATCCAACTTTCTATACTGGCTGCCATCGCTTTGGTACGAATACCAGTTTCAGACCGGTCGCCGTTTGATGCTCTTCTATAATACCGATGTTAATGTGCCCGGAGTTACACAGCTTTTGCCGGTGGTCAACAATATCAATCCATTGTCGGTCTACCACGGAAACCCGGATTTGAAGCCCGAAATTTCGCACCAGTTTAACGCGCATTATATTTTGTTCGATCAGTTTTCGTTTACTTCCCTGGTGGCGAATGTATCAGGAACCTATGTGAAAGATAAAATCAACTCGGTGCGAACCGTCGATAACAACCTGATCATGATTAATACCCTCGACAACTTTGATAAAGAGGTGATTGTAAACGGCAATATCGACTTTTCGACCCCGCTTCGCCGGCTGGACGTGAAAATCCATTTAAACCTCGACGAGAGCTGGAACAAAGGCCTCAACCTGATTAACAGAGTTGAAAACGAATATACCAACCTGGGGCACCGCTTTTCGTTTAGTATCGACAACCGGAAAAAGGAAAAATGGGATGTGAACACCGGCGTGGAAGTTACGCTCACCAATTCGCGTATTCGGTTCAGAGCGATATGAACAACGATTATTTTAATGCCTCGTGGCTTGGCGAACTGCGTTTTACGCCTAACGATTCGTGGGATTTTGAAGTGAGTTCGGATCTAACCAATTATTCCGACAAAAGTTTTGGCGAATCGTTGAGCATTCCTTTGCTGGGTGCGCAAATCAACCACTATTTCCTCAAAAATAAACGCGGAACGCTCACTTTATAAGGCTTCGATTTACTAAACCAGAACCAGATTGTAAAACGTTTTGGTGAGTTAAACTATCTCCGCGAGATCCGGTCGAACAGCATCGGGCGTTTTGTGATGCTTTCGTTTACTTACCGTTTAAATAAATTTGGGGAGAACAAGGGAGGAATCGAAGTCAAAATGGGTTCGCACCGTTAATCAGGCTGAGGCATTCAAAACCTGAATTTTTCCATCCTTTTTTCGCCAGGTATTTCTTAGTTTTGACAAAAATTAATAAACTATTCGCTATGAAAAAGGTTTTAGTTCTGATACTGGCTTCGGTGCTGGCGTTTGCTTGTGCAAACAGAACAACAAAAGAATCAAATGAAGACAAGAAAATGGATGTAAAGGAAGAAATAAAACAAAAGGCGGATGAGTTTGCTTCATTCAAACTCACCACCGATTTAAGCGTGTTAACAGAAAAGGAAAGACAAATACTTCCCTTGCTTTTTGAGGCAGCTAAATTGATGGAAGATATATACTGGATGGAAGCTTTTGGCGACAAAGAGGAGCTTTTGGGAAAAGACTGGGATGCTTACACCCGGAAGTTTATCCAGATAAACTATGGCCCGTGGGAGCGGTTAAACAACAACGAACCCTTTTTACCCGGCTACGGAGCCAAACCTGCAGGAGCAAATTTCTACCCGGTTGATATGACCCGGGAAGAATTCGAAAATTGGAGTGATGATTCAAAAACCAGTCTGTACACCTTGGTCAGAAGGGGCGAAGACGGCGCTTTGAAATCGGTGCCTTATCACGTCGCATTTGGCAAACAAGTTGAGAAGGCTGCGGCATTGTTAAAAAAAGCAGCACAACTGGCCGAAGACCCCGGTTTTAAAACCTACCTCGAAAAACGGGCCGAAGCCTTGCTGAGCGATGATTATTACGACAGCGATGTGGCCTGGATGGCCATGAAAAACAACACCATCGATTTTATTATTGGCCCGATCGAAAACTACGAAGATCAGCTCTTTGGATACAAAGCCGCGCACGAATCATTTATCCTGATTAAAGACAAAGACTGGAGCAGCAAACTCGAAAAATATGCTGCACTGTTGCCGGGTTTGCAAAAGGCACTGCCTTGTGAACAAAAATACAAGGACGAAACTCCGGGCCTCGATTCGGACATGAATGTGTACGACGCCGTTTACTACGCAGGCGACTGCAATGCCGGGAGCAAAACCATTGCCATCAATCTTCCGAACGACGAGAAAGTGCGCGAAACCAAAGGAAGCCGTAAATTGCAGCTTAAGAATTCGATGCAGGCAAAATTTGATAAAATTCTGGTTCCGATTGCCGGTTTGCTGATTGCCGAAGACCAGCGCTCACACGTTAAATTCGATGCTTTTTTTGAAAATACGATGTTCCACGAAGTCGCCCACGGACTCGGACTTGGAAACACAGTGGATAAAAGCTCGACTGTACGCGAAGCCTTAAAAGATAATTACACTTCGATGGAAGAAGGAAAAGCCGATATTCTGGGCTTGTGGTGCGTTTACCAGTTGAACGAGATGGGGGAGATGGGTGAAAAAGACATGATGGACAACTTCGTGACTTTTATGGCCGGAATCTTCCGCTCGGTGCGTTTTGGAGCCGCCAGCGCCCACGGAAAAGCCAACATGATGCGCTTTTACTATTTCGAGGAAGCAGGCGCTTTTACCCGCGACGAAGCTAGCGGAACCTACCGTGTTGATTTCGAAAAAATGAAAGCTGCAATGCTTGGCCTGGCCGAACATATCCTCGTAATTCAGGGCAACGGCGATTATGCTGCTGCACAGAAAGAACTCGACGAAAAGGGATTTATCCGCGAAGCGCTTCAAAACGACCTGGACAGAATTGGTGAAGCCGGTATTCCACGCGATATTGTTTTTGAACAGGGGCCTGAAGTGCTGGGTTTGTAGCTTTCAGCTACGAGACCCAAGCTGCAAGCTACAAGCTTCGGCCACATCTGGCTCGTCCCCCTTTTTAAAGGGGGAAAGGAAACGCAGTTTCCAGGGGGATGAATAGTATCAGCTACAAGCTTTGGGCTATGAACCTCAAGTATCCATTGTCAAGTAACAAGTATAAGATTGCTTCACCTCCTGCGTTGGTTCGCAATGACGGGCCTTATTACAGGATCGGTTGGCGGACAATCGAATATCATATCTTGAGACCGGTTTGTGCTTGTCCGCGACCTTGTATATTTTCCATTTTAATGTCCTTGCGAGGAAGTTTACGACCGAAGCAATCCCCACAAAAGCTTCAAGCCGCGAGTGTTCAGTCACAGTTCGTAACTTGTTCTTTCATGAGATCCCTCTCCCGAATCCTCGGGATCGGGATGACATTTCTTGTAGTGTTTGGCGGCGCAATATTGTTTTTTATTTAGATCACTTATCATGATGCGCCGCAAGGATTACTTATTAATATTGTCATTCCGACGAGGAACGAGGAGGAATCTGTTTTTAGAGCATCGAATATCCAGCATCCAGCATCCCACTTCCTGCTTCAATCTTCCCGCTTCCGTCCCTTCCAAAAAACATCAGCATTACACAAACACAATTTCCACAATTTATTACCTTAGTGGCGCTTAATGTGGTGACACCCGGGACGATCAGCAGCGAGAGATTCTGCCACCCCATGATTTCGATAAAAAACAGTTGATTTATATAAGTGTTGGTAAGCGTTCATCCGACAACCGAAGGACTTATAAACGAAAATGATTCAGAAAAACAGCATTTTAACAAATTAACGAGATAAGAGAAATAAATGTAATGCATTTCTCGTACCTTATGGCTTAGTATGATAAACCACTTGCGTCTTGCAATATACAATGAAACGAATAACCAAAGACTCATCTGTTATGAAACCAAAGACCTCAAAATTGAATAAGACTAAATCTTTCATTGGCGAAGCAAAAAAAAATTTACTCTACGCAGTGCCTTTTGCATTGGCAACTGTTATGCCATCATGTAAACCAGACATAATTCCTGATGTGGACATAGTAGATCCACAAATAGAACTCTACAATCCTTCTAACGGACAAATATACAGCACAAACAAAATATCTTTAGATTACAAAGTAGTAGAGGAGAATTTCAAAGAAGCTTATTACACAATTAATGGCGGAGAAAAAACATCTCTTTCAAAATCAGGAACAAAATTTCTTGTTTTACCAAACGGAAACTACACACTTGCATTAGAAGCCTACGACATATCTGGCAACAAAGACAAAGAAACAGTCAGCTTCATAGTCGATAAAGAAACATCAGATACAACTCCTCCAAAAATCGCATTTACTTCCCCAGAAGATAACAAGACATATTCAACAGGAGAAATCCCCTTCGCATGGAATATAACCGATGAAAGCGGAGTCTCTTCAGCCTCATACATTTTAAATGGAACAGAAACACCAATTGATGCCACAGGCTCAACTAATTTCAATTTGGGAAATGGAAATTATGAATTAAAAGTTAAAGCAACAGACACAAAAACAAATGCAAAAGACACAACAATAAACTTTTTAGTGAACATTCCTCAAACCTACAAATATACAATTAATCCCTTCGTTCAACCAAACGATTCAACTCTAAACTGGTATGGTTCAGGAGATGTTGATGGAAATAACACACTAAATTCTTCAGATGTCTCAACTTTGGAAAAAATCCTCTCTGGAGAAATTGTTCCAAACCTAGACTCAGATGACCCCGTTGAATATAGAACTCTAGACAGAGCCGATGTTAATGGTGATGGTTCTGTAACACAAGAAGATAAACAAATCTTGCAAAATAGAATAAATGGCGCTTTAACATATATGCCTGGTGAATGGAATAAACT
>WOYV01000036.1 GCA_011620585.1 Draconibacterium sp. | reverse complement strand
TGCCAACGCTTTTTTTGCCGACCCTAAAACAAAATAGGGATAGCGCTAAAATTGAAAATATAATGACTGAAAACAAAGCCCAGCAGGTAACAAAGTACAAATTTAGCAATGCTGAATTCCGCTGAGCCCCGGTTCAGCGCAGCATCGGTGCAGCAATCAAGGCGCTAAAGTCGCAGTTCGTTTATCAGCGCACGGAACTTTATAATCAATTACGGGTAAGCAATCTGTCCATTACAACTCCTTAGCCTTTTTAAGCGCCAGGTCAAAGCTGGGCAGGATCATCCCTTCTCCCAGTAAATCATGAACTTTGCATTTTTCAAGTTCTTTTAGCACTTCGGGGCGGACTCCGGAAAGAATAACCTTTGTACGGAAATAATGCAGTTCGCGAATCACAGCTTTCAGGTTCTGCATTCCGGTGGCATCGACAAACGGAACATGTCGCATTCGGATAATCAGGATTCGGGAAGAAGAACCAATGCTTTTCAAGGTAGAACAATATTGTTTGGCCGAAGCAAAAAAGAAGGGTCCGCTAATTTCGTAAATGGCAACGCCTTCGGGCAATTCGGCATAATTTTCGAGCACATCGCTGTCAACTTCTATCGGAGTTTTCGAACCGCTGTCGGCCATGCGTTTCATAAACAAAAGTGCCGACAACACCACCCCAATCTGGATAGCAAAAGTAAGATCGACCAGAACGGTTAAAAAGAAAGTAACCAGCAATACCAGGATATCGAAGCCCGATCCTTTCAGAATGGAAACAAAGGCACGCCACTCGCTCATGTTGTACGAAACCACGATCAGGATTCCTGCCAGACACGACATTGGAATAAGTTTGGCCCACTGCCCCGCAAACAGCATGATCAGTAAAAGGGTAAAAGCGTGGATAATCCCGGCTACCGGGGTACGTCCGCCATTTTTAACGTTGGTGGCCGTACGTGCAATGGCACCTGTTGCCGGAATTCCGCCAAATAAAGGAGTTACCACGTTGGCAATTCCCTGGGCGATCAGTTCGGTATTCGAACGGTGATTCCCGCCGATCATTCCATCAGCGACTACCGCCGATAAAAGCGATTCGATACCACCCAGCAGAGCAATTGTCAACGCGGGCGCCAGATAAGAACTCAGCTCGGCCAGTTTAAAACTTGGCAATGCCAGTTCAATTTTATTGGGAATGTCGCCAAATACGGTTTCGATACTGGTTACCGGTAGCTTTAAAATTTGCACCAATGCAGTAATCGCCACAATGGCAACAAACGAACCCGGAATCTTTGCGGAGATCCGCTTAAAACCCACAGTGATCAATATTGTAACCAGGGTAATGCCAATAGCCCATGGATTGATAGTGGAAAGCGACGAAAAATAAGCGCCCCACTTGGGAAGAAACTCCGAGGGAACATGTTCGATGCTCAAGCCCAGCGCATCTTTTATTTGTGTCGAAAAAATAACCAGGGCAATGCCACTCGTAAATCCAACTATTAGCGGATGCGGAATAAATTTTAACAACGACCCTAATTTGAGCAGGCCAAAAATAATGAGAATAATCCCGGCGAGGATGGTGGAAATCATCAGGCCATTTAAACCATAGGTTTCGAGAATTCCAAATACAATAACGATAAAAGCTCCGGTTGGACCGCCAATCTGCACCCGGCTGCCACCGAGTGCCGAAATGATAAAACCTGCGACCACGGCGGTAATCAGCCCTTTTCCCGGCGATACACCCGATGCAACGGCAAACGCAATCGCGAGTGGAAGCGCCACAATTCCCACAATAATTCCTGCAAACAAATCGCTGGTGAACTGTTGCCGGGTGTACCCCTGCCGCAACACGCTCAGCAACTTAGGCTGAAACAATGCCTTTTTATCCATACCTGTAAATTATGAGGCTGCAAATGTAGAGACAAAGTTTTGCCGTTATCCGGCAAATGAAATTTATTTTTCATTTACAGCGATTTGTTAAATTTTGGGTACAGCAAAAAACAGGGTTGTCATCTTTTACTCTCTGATATTTCGAATCTAAATTTATTATCGTTGAGAAACTTTAAAAAACCAAAAAGCAAAACCTGATTCATCGCCTGTTCAAACTAGTTCCGGATTTTTGCTTTATCTGATTTCAGCTCAATGACCGTAGTGAAGGAGAAAAACAGAGGGGCATTTATTTCTGTTCTGGCAGCGATTTTCCTGACCGGATTTAAATTGATTGTCGGCTTGCTTACAGGTACTGGGTATTCTTTCGGAAGCTCTTCATTCGGCTCCCGATCTGGTAGCCGCAGTTATCACCTGGTTCTCGGCGGTGGTTTTGTTTAGCTTGATTTGTGCCAATTTCGGTTTCTTTTTTGCCGACTCGGTGGCCGCTCTGCTGGTAGCAAAAATGTCGAATGTGGATGCCTTTCCTGAAGTTCAGCAATACAAGTAGCCTGGAGAGTTTTTGCAACAGGATGAAGAATTTTATGCAGGGTTAACGAAAATACGAAGTAATAGTTGAGCTAAATGTGCTAAACGTTCGGGCGTTAATCTTCCGACAATTTCGCTACATCTCGTCGCTTTCAGATATTTTTTTGTACTTGTTCCCATTCGAAGGATCAACTTCGTTAAGAATAGCGAGTACACGGTTGCGTTCGTCGGGAAACGATTTTGAGAATATATTTACCAACTCATCGGCTTTGGCATCGAAAAACATCTGCAAAATATAGGTTGACGGGCGGCGGCGGAACACTTTCTGAATATCGCGCAACGATTCGGCAATGCTGGCCCGACCTTCTTCCACCTTGTCCGACATTATATCGAGCCCCTGGCGGTGGTAGGTATACATGGCACTACGGAACGAGGAATACGATTTATTCATGATATTCTCAATCAGCCAGTAACGGTTACGTTCGCTTTCAAAAGCCTTCCATCCCTTTTCGCGGGCATTCTGCGAATTATTGACAATCGATTGAGCTTTTTCGAAGAATGGCGTCCCCCCTTCGGGAGAAAAAGTATCGTAATCAAATCCAAGAATTACATAGGCATAATAAGCCATGATGTTGGTAAGGTTGTCGCGGTTAGAGGTTTCGTTGAATTCAAGCGGTTGAAACTCTACATATTTGCAATGAAAATCGTTATCCTTGATATTCAGCACGGTGGAGGTGTAACTTGAATTAAAAACCGGACGGGTGAGCTGTACCTGTATCGAACCTTTGAACTCGTCAGCCGATATCTGCTCGTCTAAACGAATAAGGATGTTACAACGAATCTTTTCATCGTAATCAAACACATTGTCGGTCCATTTGCGGTTGTTCATAAAATCGTACAGGTCCGACTGCATGGTACGGAACAGGTTTTGGTTGGCGCCCTGAATTCCACGTGCCGAAACGGTAACGTTACAACGCAATTCCTGCGCAGATAATGTAACTATCAAACCCAAACTCAATACCAGTATTATAAAAATCCGTTTTCCCATCTTAAAGTCCTTTCCATTCAATGATCTTCGCCACAATATCCGCTGCTACTTCTTTCTTTGGTTTTAACTCGAAATTAGTAATTTTATTGTCTTTGCCTACGATGGTAATTTTATTGGTGTCGACACTAAAGCCGGCTCCCTGGTCGTTCAGCGAATTTAGTACTATAAAATCAAGATTTTTCTTTTTGAGTTTCGAAACGGCGTTCGCCAATTCGTTGTTGGTTTCGAGCGCAAAACCCACCAGCACTTGTTTGCCTGCTTTCATTTTCCCCAAAGTAGCAGCTATGTCCTGTGTGGGTGTTAGTTCGATCATCCAGTTTTCTTTACCACGCTTGGTTTTAACGGTGGTTTTATCAGCAGGTGTAAAATCAGCCACGGCTGCACACATCACAGCGCCATCACATTCCTGAAATGCTTTAACCGATTGTTCGTACATTTCGTTAGCCGACTCAACCCGAAGGACTTTAATATTGGGATGATGAGCTGAAATCGAAACCGGACCAGAAACCAGAACCACGCGGGCGCCTTGTTCAGCAAGTTCTTCGGCTATGGCATAACCCATTTTACCGCTTGAATAATTTCCGATAAAACGTACGGGATCGATTTTCTCGTAAGTTGGCCCTGCCGTAACGAGAAAGCTAAAATTCAGAAGTTTTTTTTTACCTGCAAGTGTTTGTATCACTTGTTCAAGAATGTGTCCGGGCTCTTCCATCCGGCCTTTTCCTTCGAGCCCGCTGGCCAGCTCGCCCGATGCAGGTTCGATAATAGAGTTACCGTATTCTCTGAGTATCTGCAAATTACGCTGTGTAGAAGGGTGCGCAAACATATCGAGATCCATGGCCGGGGCAACCAACACCGGACATTTGGCTGAAAGATACGTGGTAATAAGCATGTTATCAGCAATTCCATTGGCCATCTTCCCGAGCGTAGAGGCAGTAGCAGGAGCAACAACCATCAGGTCGGCCCACAATCCAAGATCGACGTGGCTATTCCATGTTCCGTCGTTGCTTCCAAAAAAATCGCTGATAACGGGTTTACCCGAAAGCGCAGATAAGGTGACCGGTGTGATGAATTCTTTACCTGCCGGCGTAATTACCACCTGAACACTGGCACCTTCCTTTACTAAAAGACGAAGAAGCATTACTGCCTTGTAGGCGGCAATACTTCCCGTAATACCAAGTATAATATTTTTATCTTTCAGCCGCATGGGCCTGGCTTATAAGCGCTGTTTGTTTTCGCGAGCCGGGTTACGATGGTAAATTTCATCGTTTTTCAGCTCTTCAAAAGCGATCAGGGTCGGTTTTGGCAGACGTTCGTAGAATTTCGATATCTCAATTTGTTCCCTGTTTTCGAAAATCTCTTCCAGGTTATCGGTGTAAGAAGCGAATTCCTGCAATTTCTGGTTCAATTCTTCTTTCAATTCCGAAGAAATCTGGTTGGCTCTTTTGGCCAGTACCATCACGGTTTCGTAAATGTTACCGGTTTCCTGTGTCAACACATCCAAATCGCGTGAAATGGTACTCTGTGCAGCTTTTGTTTTTTTATAATCCATCTTAATTAATAATTGTTTCTTCTTTGTAATGTAAAATTTCGGAGGCCTTTTCGTAATATTTCTCGATCTCCTTCTTGTATTTGCTATCGGGATACTCATCAATAAATGAGAAGTATTCGTCGAGCGCACTTGAATATCTTGATTCGGTTTTATCGCTAACGCTATTAACCGCCAGCAAATATTTCGATTTCAATAACATGTATTTCAAATCTTCGCGGTACTTGCTGTCGGGATATTTCTCCAGGCTGTTTGTTAATGCAACAACCGCCGCCTTGTACTGTTCAAAATCGTAGTACAATTTAGCACTTAAATACGACTTGTACACTAATTTGTCCTGAAGTTCGTCAATCAGGCGGTTGGCTTCATCTACCCGATCGCTGTATGGATACAAATTAATGTACAATTGCAGGGCATCGATGGCTTGCTGTGTGATCTGCTGATCGAGCCTGGGTTTAGGCGATTGCAGGTATTCGCAGTAGCCAACCATAAAATGGGCTTCTTCAGCATACTCGCTCATCGGAAATTCCTTCACAATCGATTGAAAATAATGACCGGCCATGAGGTAGTCTTTCTGTCCCAACATGCTTTTGGCATAATAATAGTAAATCCGGTCGGCCCGACTTGTTCCTCGATAAATAGTAACCAACTCTTTGAACAAGGTTCCCGACCTCACATACTCACCTTCCTCGTAGTACTCAACAGCCTTTTTATATTTAAACTCGTAATCCGAACTTTTCACGATTTTATTATAATCGCTACACGATGCCAAAACCATCGTAAAAAGTACCAATCCGATTCCCAGAATTCTCATTTTCATAAACATGGCGCAAAAATATACTTTTTTTTAGATACCTGAAACATATTGATCTCCAAAATGCAAATCACCGAACGAGTTATTAACACTACTTATTTAATTCATTTTAAGTGGCATAGAACTTTCGTTCGAAATCTGTGAGGCGCCTAAAATACACCTAAGTTTATACAAACTGAAACCTGCTTAGTATTATTTAACACATTTGCTGAGATTTTAAAAAAGTTTACATTTGCACCCGTATAATCGAAACTTAAATAAGAAATTATCATGGATATTTTCGCAAAATTCAGAAACAATAAAGGTGACATTGGTAAGTGGATGGACCAAATTCACGGATATTTTGCTTTTCCAAAGCTGGAAGGTGAAATTGGAGCCAGAATGAACTTCCGCGGAAAAGAAGTTTTAACCTGGAGTTTGAACAACTACCTGGGACTGGCGAACCACCCGGAAGTGAGAAAAGCAGATGCCGAAGCTGCTGCCCAGTATGGTATGGCTTACCCGATGGGGGCCAGGATGATGTCGGGGCAAACCGTCAAACACGAACAACTGGAACGTGAATTGGCTGCATTTGTTGGAAAACCAGACGCTTTCCTGTTGAACTATGGTTACCAGGGAATGGTTTCTGCGATCGATGTTCTTGCCAGCCGAAAAGATGTTATTGTTTATGATTCGGAATCACACGCCTGTATTATGGACGGTGTTTTCCTTCACAAAGCCAAAGGAGGGAAAAGCTTCGTATTCCAGCACAACAACATGGATAAGCTGCATAAAATGCTTGACTTTGCAACTAAACTTGCTGCTGAAAATGGCGGAGGTATCCTGGTTATTACCGAAGGTGTTTTTGGCATGACGGGCCAGGTTGGTAAACTCGACGAAATTGTTGCACTAAAAAAAGAGTTTGATTTCCGCTTGTTTGTTGACGATGCACACGGATTTGGTACGATGGGGCCAACCGGCGCCGGTTCGGGTGAACATTTTGGAGTACAGGATGGAATTGATCTTTACTTCGGTACTTTTGCCAAAGCAATGGCCGGAATTGGTGGTTTTATTGCCTGCGAAACAGATATTTGCTACATTTTGCGTTATAATATGCGTTCGCAAACATTTGCCAAATCCTTACCAATGGCGATGACAATTGGTGCACTGAAACGTTTGGATTTAATCCGTACCCGGCCTGAATTGCGCGAAAGACTTTGGACCGTTGTTAATGCCCTGCAAGGTGGGTTAAAAGAAGCAGGTTTCGATTTGGGTAAAACCAATACACAGGTTACCCCGGTTTATATGAAAGGCGGTGAACCAGAAGCCTCGCAAATGGTTTACGATTTACGCGAAAACTATAGTATTTTCTGTTCAATGGTAGTTTATCCGGTGATTCCGAAAGGCGAAATTCTTTTACGTTTAATTCCAACAGCCGTGCATACCCTGGATGATGTTGCAATCACGTTGGATGCTTTCAAGGAAGTTAAAGTTAAACTGGAAGCCGGCAAATATAAAAGTGATAATCTGGCAAAAGTTGAAGTTGACAAATAAACGATTTGCACTACTATAAATTAAAGGGGGCCTGTGGGTTCCCTTTTTTATTTTGAAAGTCCCTCAAAAACATACTCCGAACCAGGAGTTATCTTTTCTATCGGTGTTAAATCAATTTTTCTGAATTCCACTTTGGCGCCTTCAGCCTGCACGGCAATTTGTCCTTTGGAAGCCGTACAGTTATAGCCATAGTTGACCAGATCATTGTTAACCCAAACCTTAACGGTATCGGCCACGCATTCAATTTTCATGGCGTTCCATTCGCCCAGCGGCTTTTCCGAACCACCGGTAAGATTAACTATTCGCCTGTTTTTCCCTTCAACGATCCCCCAGCTTTCTTCAGCCCCGCGGCGTTCTGCCATGTCGGGCACGGTGATGTCTTCCACAATACACCAGAAGTCGCCGGCATCGCCGCTTTGCATCTGAATTTCGAGCGATTTTGGAAACATTTGATACAAGGCACGTGGTGTGGATGCATGTACCAAAATTCCACAGTTTCCGGGTTCGGATGCAAAGCGGTATTCCACATCCAAACGGTAATTACTAAAAACCGAATCGGTGATCAAATGTCCGCGGGGTTCTCCCATACTTATCAGCAACGAGTCGTTTACAACAAATGATTTTTCGATACCGGGACTGGTATCTGCATCCGGAACATCGACATGCCAACCGCTCAAATCAATACCATTAAACAGGTGAATGGTTTGTGGTTTTTGCACTTGTTTACAAGCAACCAGAATTACAATTGTTCCGAAAAAAAATAAAATGCGTTTCATGGTATTTGAGTTCGTCATTTTTATTGAATGTATTGTTTAGCCCACCGAATATATTGCTCCCAATCGAATTCGGTAACATCGTGTTTTCCACTACGGATGTGGTAAGCTACCGGCCCCATTACTGGCTGGTTCACAGCGGGCATTTCAGTTTGGGTAATCCCCTGAACCCCATATAATTTATACACCGGGCTGGCATACACCACCGATAAAAACTCCCCTCCAGGATCAGCCCATTGGTCGTCTTCGGCACTGGCTACATACAATGGCCGTGGGGCAATCATGGCAAGCACCTCGTGCTGATCGACGGGAAGCGCCTTTTCGTTTCCACTGTAGTTTTTAAAGTTCTTGCAAAACCAGTGCGGAAAACTCGTGTTAATCAGCTTAATGGTTTCCCCAAATTCGCGTTTCGATAGCGCAGCTCCCCCACACCCGGAGTCGTTGGAAATTACTCCCGCAAATCGTTGATCGTTGACGCCAGCCCACAATGCAGTTTTTCCCAGCCTCGAATGCCCGAATACGATTACTTTTTGAGCATCCACGTCCTGATCCTGTTCAAGATAGTCCATTGCGCGACTTAATCCCCAGGCCCAAACTGCCACAGAACCCCATTCGTTATCCGCGGGCTTTTTCTGGTCATCGACATAAAAAAAAGGTTGAATACCATCGGAATAATCCTCTTTATCCGGATCCACCTCGCCGTAGTAAATCGTTGCCAGTCCAAAACCGGCATCGAGCATCTTTTCAATTGCCCAGCGATTGGCCTTTGCCCCGCGTGATTGTTCGGTAAACTGGTTATTGATAATGCCCAGCGAGGGATTGTCTTCTACCCAGGCAGTGGAAATAAGAATATGCGGATCGCTGGCTACCGAATGATTCCCCGAGAAATTATAACCAAGGAAAAGTGGGGCTTTTTCCACTCCCTTCGGAAGATACATTAAAATGTTAAAGTGTATTTTGTGCTTGCCTTTTTCAAAAGTGAGTTCAACCTGCCTGCGTTTCGCTTTTCCGTTGAATGCATCATCCCCCTGTTCCAAAATATTAAACGAGGATATTTCCAGTTTCCCCGGAATTTCGCCATACATATTTTTTGTAAAGAAATCGAGTAATTCGGGACGCCGAGTCTTTTCCCATTGTTTTACGTTCCTGATTTTCCTTTGACGAAATGAAATCAGTGGATCCGGTAATTTGAAACCAGGTACTTTACTTTCATCGTAATTGGCTTGCGAAAACACCAGCGCTGGGGAGAAAAGTAAAAATACGAGCAGAAATCGAAGTGAATTCATAAGTTTGACATGAATGTTATTTCGTGAATTTACATTTTTCGACGAAAAGAACAAACTGAATTTATTCCGCATTCCTAATTAATTTTCCTTCCTTGAGGTATTCTTTATGAATTCCTTTCAGCATATCTTCCTTAACAAGCGAGCTACGTTTCTTTTCAAGAGTCTGGAGACCAGCATACTGAATGACGTTAACAATGTTTGCGCCCGTTAATTCGTAATTTCGCGAAATCTCGTTTAGGTTGATGGCTTGATCGAGTTCAATGCCGGCAGGCAAATAATTATCCCAGAGTCTCCGGCGTTCCTGCGGTCCGGGATTTTCAAATTCGATAATGGCATTAAAACGGCGCGTAAAGGAAGAATCGATATTTGCTTTCATATTGGTGGCCAAAATTACCAGACCGTCGTGGGCTTCGATGCGTTGCAATAAATACGAAACTTCCTGGTTGGCATATTTATCGTGTGCATCCCTTACATTGGTGCGTTTTCCAAAAATGGAATCGGCTTCGTCAAAAAATAAAATCCAGTCTTTGTTGGCTGCCTTATCAAAAAGTTTGGAAAGATTTTTTTCAGTTTCACCGATGTACTTTGAGACGACCATCGACAGATCGATCCTGAACACATCGCGGCTGGTATATTTCCCAAGCAGGCAGGCAGTCATGGTTTTTCCGGTTCCGGGTGGCCCGTGAAAAAGCACGCGAAACCCGGGTTTTACTTTTCCATGCAATTTCCATTGGTCAAGCAGATCGGCATTGAATTTTAACCAGGTCTCAATTTCTTTGATTTCATCGAGTGTTTTCTCATTCAAAACCAAGTCTTTCCATTCGAGTTGAGTAGTAATCAGTTGAGCAGGAAAGTCATTATTAAGTTTTGGTTTTGATATTTTACCGGTTAGAAAAAGATCGACATATTCCTCATCCAACACCAGGCGACCACTCATTTTGGGTTCTCCGGCCAGAACTTGATCCAGAAAAAGAACATTCTTCCGCGCAAACAGGTGGTCTTCTTCAAACATGCGGATCATCTTCACTCTTTTTACCAGGTCTTTTCCGGCCAGCAGGTAAAGAACCGTTTCTCCGGTTGGAATAATTCCACGGTGGTTTTTACCTTTTACTCCACCAAACTCCGGAAACTCACCTCCATTGGGAAGATATGCCCCAACTACACCAGAAATAAAACCGGGCGATAAATGCGGCATTAACGCCAGAAACAAGCAAAAAACTTCTTCGCTACTTAATTTATTTTCGGCAATAAATTTCCCTAATATCGTATCTGTCCCAAACGAAAAATCGGGGATGCCCGACTCTGAATGATTCTCTTTTTTGAAATCCAGGTTTAGCCGATGTAGAATTCCCATCCGAACAAAAGTAAAAACCTGTTGGTAAATACTTTCCATCCTATTTACAGCCGATACAACCATTAAATATTTTCTTAAACGTTTAACAATTTAAGATATTTTATTGCTTTTTCATTCTCCGGATCACGTATTAAAACCTGGTCGATCAACGCTTTTGCCTCGCCAGTGCGCTTTAGCGACAGCAACACCGAAGCCTTATCCAAACGAAACTTTATACTTTTGGGTTCCATTCTCAGAAGAAGATCGAATTCCCTCAACGCTTTCTCATACTCTCCTGCCGCCAGCAAAGTCACAGCCATGTAATGACGTGTACCCAAATTGTCGGGAGCAAGCCCAAGGCTGTTGCGGAAGGCCAGCAGCGCCAAGCCGTAATTCTTCAGGTTCAACTCGCAAATGCCGATTTGATGATAAACCATGGCAGCTTCTTTCTGATCGGTTAGTTTTGAAAGAATGGCCAATGCTTCTTCAAACTGCCCCATTGCCATTTTGTTTCCGGCCAGGTTTATCTTGTATTCAGTTTCGTTGGTTTGTATGATCAAATCGAACCAAACTTCAGCAGCTTTTGAATAAAATTGCCGGGTTTCATAAAAACGAGCCAGACTAATTTTGGCTTTTTGGTTTCTTGCATCCAATTTACAAGCCTTGTTATAATTTTTTTCAGCCACATCCCATTTCTTTAGAAAGACCTGCACATTGGCAAGATTTAGATAATAAGAAGATCTCGGGTTTGCATTAATCGCCTCCTCAAAACATTTTTCTGCATCGTTGTATTGTTTTTGCTGATGGTAAAGCAATCCCAGGTTATTCAGTGCCGTAGCATTGTGTGCATCCATCTCCAGCACTTTGTTGTACGAATCTTCAGCTTCTTTAAACCGCTGATTCAGAAAATGTGTAACTCCCTGGTTATTTAATTCAATCAATTTATCCATGTCTAAATTATTAATCAAAAATGTCATCTTTAATATTGCGTGCCAGTCCTTTTGCCATATCAATTACGTCAAGGTCGGGATAGATTACTTCAATATCGTCGAATGAAATATCAAAAGGCTGATCTTGCTGGTAATGAACCGGGAACACTATTCCAAATTGAATATCGGGTCCCCAGCTAAACGAGGCAAGATTGTATCTCCAGGTTTCTGAGATCGAAAACCAGCCAATGCCGAGGCTCGCGCGGGCAAAGGCATTTACATCGAACACAAATTTTGGATTCACCGTGATTCGTCCTTCCGCATCGAGTACCACTCCTGTTTGGGGGCTCCATGATAAATCAACCATAGCGGAAGCTTCTCCTTCCAGACCGAGTGTTCCGGCCAATTCAATACCCCCCGACAAACTGGCAATGGCCACGCTTACGCCCAATCCGAGATCGCCACGCAAAGTAAGTCCGGCATCCGCAGGAATCGCAAACTCGCCATGGCCATGAATTTCGGTTTCATCTTCACGGTCAGGATTGTAGGTAACCTCGGCATTCACTTCGCGCAACTGCCCGGGACCAAATCCGGCTGAAAAATCGAGTCCTCCACTAATTTGTGCTACCAAACCAATACTGCGTGGTCCCAGCGGAATAGCAAAAATTGGGATTTCAACCGTTGGCACTGTAAAAAGATTTCGGTTGAATTCGCGCCGGTCAAAAACATCCACTGTATTTGGCAAACCAATCCTGCCGGTTACTTCAATTTCACCGTTTGGAAGAAACTGCACACCGGCCGTTGCTTCCAGCCACGGTGTAAGTTGCAGCGTGAGATCTCCGCCACCGTAAACCCGCATCGTATCATCAGGCTCGCCTGTAGGCTGGCCGTCGTCACCAATGGTTCGGTTGGTAGCACCCAAACGTACATTTCCACTGAGCATTCCGCGTTCGTAAGCTGCTTGCCCTTCAATGGTAAGCGCACCGTTTTCGTAACTAACGGTCAACGTTGAGTCGATTCCGGGAATATCAGGCTGTGCTGTACCGGAAATCATAATATCATAACCTTCTGCACCTTCCTCTTTTCCTACCCGCGCCGACACAGTTCCGCCCTGTATCCCGGGGATTTCAGAACTCAGGTTAAAATCTCCGGACATGGAAAAACCTTCCTCCCCGTAATTTACAGAAAGCGTTCCCTGTTCGATTCCGGGAATATCGAGTTCGGCATCGCCGGAGGCGTTAAAATTGTTTTCACTGTAAATCGCATTTAGCGTTGCCGTTTTTATACCCGGGACTTTCCCTTCAGGAATAGTTATGCTACCACCAACAGTAAGTATTTTGTTTACATAACTAACATCAATACGTGCAGGGTCAAATAATTGGGTATCAAATTCTAAATATCCACTCAGATCAAAACCTGCACTTTCTCCTCCTCTCCGCCCGGAACGGGCTGATGCAGAAATTTGCCCTTCAGCAAGATTTGAGATTTCAAGTCCGGCCTCACCGGAAAGGACAAATCCGTTCTCTGTGCTTATTGCGACTGTTAAACTTGAATTGGTAACCGTCAGTGGTCCCGGAATTGAGAAGTCGCTCCCGTAAAAAGTTTTTTCCACCCGAATATCATTCCCCTCAATAACCAGGTCAATATTGGCATTGTCTATCAACGGAATATTGGTAATAATCTTTCCATGAATAATCATGTTCCCCTGTGCATCCACATCTATTGACGTAATGCGCACCGGACTGAGATTTGTTACCTGAATATTTTCAGAACCAAACAGCTCTTCAATTTGACTTCGCAATGCAGTTACATTTAACCGTCCGGTATGGGGAACTCCTTCCATTTGAGCAACCTCAACATAAGTATTTAATCCGTGCCCGTATAAATTTGGATTGGACGACCATAATTGCCCATTGATTTTTACGAAGTTCGTTTGCTCAGGATGAATCTCAGCGGTAGTTGGTATAAACCCCGGAAGAAAATGACGGTTAGTGAATGGTACCGAAGTAGCGTCAACGGTTGGGATTTCGATTGGGAAGCTTCTGCCACCGGTGGCATTATTAAATATCACGAGCCTAGTGGGAGACCCCTGAATACCTGCTCTTTCTACATCTCTCATTGTCATTGGATTAACCGCATTCAGATGAGATGCATTGTCTTTTATTTCAGTCAAAGAATAAGAATGGGGCGGATTTCCGGCGTGATCATACGGTAAATCGAAATTAACAGCCTGAAAGGTAATATCGAAATTCCGCTTTGCTTCCCGAAAGTTCGGCGCCTGCTCATTGTTCCAGACAGCCGTTCCGGATGAAGCATGGAGTAAACGATTCGTTTTTCGTTCCAGTTCTTTATCTATATTTCTACCGGAACTTCCATTTGCTTCTCTTTCCAGCAGCCATAAATTATCCAAACTATCTTCTCCACTCAACTGGTATTCCAGTTTATGATCCACTTCAAATAATTGCATTTGTCCACCGGGTCTCCAATAAGGTCGTAAAAGCCTGTCTCGTATAGATGTTCGGGTACCCACCAGGTATTGCTGAGAATCTCCTCTTCCCCGTCCAACTTTCATATAATAAACTGGATTGTAAGTTTCACCAAAAGCACCTGCCTTTGCTATTTTCTGATCGAGTTTGGTATTTAAGCCTGCTCCCTCGCGTGCGGCGGCGTCCCACAAAGTTCGTTGCCGTGTATTTCGTCTTTCTCCCTCAGGTCGCCCCCTTCTTATAGTTAAGTTAGAAGCTGGTGTAAAATCTCTTTTAAACGCCGGAATACTGACCTCCGGAATTTCAAAAGTATGCTGAGATTTATTGATGATCCCTTCACTTCCGCGGAAAGTATTTTCATTTACCATTTCAGGCATTTCCGGTTCAAGAGTTGAGGAATCATTTTCCTGCTTCTGGATCATTTTACGCTGGACTGAAGCTCCCTGCTGAACCGTATGTGTCAGCTCGTGCGCCAGCAAATGTTTACCCGATTCGGTTGCCGGGTTATAGTTTCCTTCGTTAAAATAAATATCGTTTCCGTGTGTAAAAGCCTGGGCATTCAGCTTTTCACTCATTTGCACCGCATCGCTTCCGGTGTGAATCCGAACACTGCCAAAATCCGCTCCAAAACCCGATTCCATTTCACTTTTCGTATCGCCGCTCAGCGAACTTCCACTGCCTTTTGAAGCTTCAAGTGACGATTCCACCAAACTTGCATCATTATGAGTATCAGACTTGGTTTGTAATTCCGGTTCTTCTTCGGGGATATCGGTACTTTTCCGGACGATTGAACCAGCCTGAAGGGCATCTTCTTCCGGTTCATTTAGCTGCTCTTCTTCGTCCGATTTCTCAGCGCTTGTTCCCGCGCCAAAAAATCCCCCGGAGGAATTCTGAAATTTGGCATTTACACTATCGGAGGTAGGGAAAAAAGTATCCTGCGAGATGTTTTGTACCGTGCCTTGCTGTACAATCTGATCGGCCATCTGATCGGCTTCAACTTCGTACTTGTCTCCCGGTTGTCCAACCTTTAAACTGGGCTGGATAAAAGGCTCGTTCCGGTTTGAAGCGGAAGAGTGGGTACTACTTTTTTGTGCCGATTTTGATTCGTACATAAATCATCGTTTACCTTTTAGAAATTCAAAAAATGCCGTTTATAGCGTAAAATTGTTCAGTGTCCGAAAAATAAATGCTCCTGCTTTGGCTACTATAAAACTACCTCCCGGAGTTACAAAGAACGACTGAGTAACATTTGTAAAAACCCTTCCCTGTGCATCCGACTCTCCGTCAATCTTGTATTTGTTTGGAATCACCCATTCGTGATAACCTCTGCTGTATGGTGGATTACCTCCCCTCCATGCAGCCTCATCGTTTAGCCCGGTATTCATATCATCAAACGGCAGATAATTCGGATTGGGATCATGATGAAGATCGGCAGCAGAAAACTGGTTAAAATAACCACTTACATTGGTTGCCGGACCGGGTTCTTCGAACCACAGCGTACGCCCAAAGTTTACGTTTAAGGGATGAACCGTAATATCGGCTTCCATTGCAGCGCCCAATGTTCCGGCAGGGATAGGAAGAATTGCTGACCGCTCTAAGGAAATTGAGTCAGGAGCAGTAGTTGACATGATCATGGAGGTTGAACCGGCCTGATTGGTAAGTGTAATAACACTAAGCATCGGTACCGGCGGCGCTTCCCACACCATGTTTTGCCCCGAATTCAAACCAACGATTCGCCCGGCAGTGGTAGTCCAGATACCTTCTGTGTTTCCGGTAAACCGAACAAATTCTCCCACTCCAACCAATGTACGTTCATCGGCAGTTCCGTCGGGAGCAATACTTATGGTTGAAGAAGTAATGGTTGGAGCTTCAGTTGCTGGAGTTCCGGTTGGCAAAGTTGGCGCTCCCCAAGAGAATAATCCGTCGAGCGAAGCCATGGTTCGGGCATCAATTATTCCTGTTTCCGGTAACGATGATGAACGTTGAAAGCTTTCCACTGCTGCTTTTGTTTCATTTTTAAAGATCCCATCAACGCCATACACCGGCAAAGGGAAACCGGCATCAACCAAAGCCTGCTGTATTAATGAAACCGGTCGCCCTGTACTTCCATAACTCAGCGTTCGTTCTCCATCCAAACAGGCTTCCAATCGTAAATTACCACTAAATCGATCCGACACAAGATCCCGGTTATCATCCATCGTGGTTTGCACATCGGCCTTTACAAAACCTTTTTGCTGGATGGTATGCGTAAGTTCGTGTACCAGCAAATGCTTTCCTTTTTGCGAATTAGGATCGTATTTTCCTTTATTAAAATAAATATCGTTACCATGAGCAAAAGCTTGTGCTCCCATTTGGCGGTTCATATTTACAGCATCGTGCCCTGTGTGAATTCTTACCTGGCTAAAATCGGCTCCAAAACCGCTTTCCATTTCAGAACGAATGTTGTTGTCCATTTTTGATCCGCTTCCCGGACTTGAAGCCAAAGTGCTTTCCACATTTGAAGCAGGTTGCGCACTTCCTTCAGATTTTGGCATTATTTCTTCCTCTTCTTCCTGCTGCATCTGTAGTTCCTCTTCCTCATCCTGTTTGGCTTGAACCGGCTCTTCTTCCTCTTCTTCTGTCTGGGCCTGAACAGCTTCCTCTTCTTCCTCCAGTTTTGGTTGTGCAATTTCTTCCTCTTCTTCCTTTGGCTGCCGCTGTGCCGTGCCAACTTCTTCCATTTCTTGCTGAACCAGCGGCGTTATACTTTCTGAAATACTTTTTCCAGCATTACTAAACCCATTATTATCCAATCCGATTAAAGAGCTATGCTGTGCATTTTGACTGACAACGACATCTGCAACACGATCTGCTTCCCGCTCAAAACGATCACCTGGCTGGCCTACTGTAAGTTTGGCCTGTGCCGGAAAAAAAGATGACTCCCCGGATTGTGAAAACAACGGCGAATGATTTCTTCGGCCACTGTAATTCGATCTGTAAATTCTGTTTCCTCGTTTCATCTCATTAAAATTGTTTATTTCAATGGAATTCGATGTAACTCCCTCTTCCCCAATCTGATTAATAGCAACGCTATCATTTTCATCAAATTAAAAGGGTTCCCAAACAAGTTGCAAGGTCGTTTCATAGCTTACCAATCAACAAATAACAATTGCTCCGTCCACGGTAACTTAATAATGGACACGCCCCATGGCAACTTATCCAGTAAAATATCCTGTGCTTTTCGTTCCACAATCAGTTTGAAATTTTTATCCAATCGAACAAGTTTTCCATCCCGATGGAAAAACATCTCACGCATTCCTTCAACCGAAGTATTTTTTAACACTTTCCAGTTGTCTACAACTTGTTCCAGCATTTCATTTGCTTCCTTTTTGATTTCCGGCGTTAGCAGACTAAGAGCAGGAACAGGTGTTTCCAGCTTAACGCCGCAAAGAAACTTTTCCAGTATCATCTCTTCCTCCCAAAAGGTTTCTGCACCGGTTGCACAAAAATGTACTGACTGCAAAGCCAGTATCCGGTATTCCTCTTTTATTTGGTTTTCCTTGTTTAACCAATCGAAGTGTTCAAAAAAGTATTTCAAAAAAGGATGAAAAAGAACCTGTCCTGCATTTCGAACGATGATTTCACCTGTGTCATTTTCGAAAAACAGCGGTTCTTTTTCGTAATCAGTGTATACTGATCCTTTTGAAATAACGGTTGGGTCATTTTCAACAATAGGCCCTTTGATTAGAATAGACCCCCTTTTTGTGTGTTCAACCGGGTGACGCCCTTTAAACATCACAATATCTTTTATTTCTTCTTCTCCAATTTCAAAATACTGACGGACAACACTATCCTTCAAATATTTCCCAAGCTTTTTATGTAGTTCATTATTTATCTTAGCTATATTTTCCGATGGTGAAACTACGCCCTCTTTCAAAAAGCTACTTAACAGCTGCGAGAATCGGCTTCCGGAAATTTCTTTGCCGGACGACACGGAAACACGCAGTAAATATTCGATAAGTAATTTTTGTGATTTTGCTGAAAGTGTTTTCAAAAACTTTTCAAATCCGGAGCGATCAATAAAAATGTTATTAGCCCTTAAAAAGGAAATAACATGCAAGCTGGAAAGCTGAAGCACAAATCGTTGCATTGCATTTTCTTTTTCATTTAAAAGTGAGATCAGTGGAACAGCAAAAGAATCGTCACTTACTAATTTCCCCCATGTTTTCGCCTCCAATATCCCATCCAAATTGGCTCGTTTTCCATACCAGGGCAGATAACCATGTTCCAGAAAAAACAAGAGCGTTTTGCGATTATTCTGTGCCGGACTAACAAATTCCCCGTGCAAATCGGTGTCGAGAATCTTTCCGGTTCCATCCAATCGCCATCTTTCGCCGGTTTTAGGAACTTTTACACCCAACGACTCAACGATATTTTGCCGAAGGGTTTGCACCAGCTCTTTTTTTATCTGGTAACGCTGCTCCCAATTTTCGATTTTCATATCAAAAACAAGTTGGGTGTAACGAATAATCTGATTACCGGCGTTCATTTCATCTAAAAGGCTTTCCAGTTCAGGAAATACATCGTTCTGTAAAAATCCACTAATCTGATCTTTGATCTGATGCGCTTTCTTTTCGTCCCGAAGATATACATCCACATGAACTCTCTCGATGATATGATTACCTAATGTTGTCAAATTAGATTAATGCATTATTGATTACAATTTTTGTATGTTCAGCAAGGAAAAGTAGGTCAGCAACTTTTGCAGCGTATTCTTTTATAAACGCTTTCATTGTTTCACTGAATGAAATCTGGCGCTCCTTTAATTGGTTATAGAAGTCCAGTAACTGATTGAGCAGACTATCCAACGTATCGCCAAATGCTTTAAGTGTTTCGTTGCTCTGGCATCCCATTACATTGTAAAACAGTCGTATCTGAAGCTCGAACAAGGTTATCAGTTGCTTTTGAATTTCGGCTTGCCCGCTCATTTCAATGATCATATCGAATGTTTTGTTCCAAAGTTTTTCAAACATAACCCGAACTTCGCTATTGGCTTTACCGCTCATGAAATCATCAATCCGGTCAATAACGCCTTTGCTAAACTCTGTAGTTCCGCCATAGATACTTTGTGTCTGAACCAGAATATCTCCAACTATACCGCTGGTATCAGGTTTAATGGTTGAAAGTATCTTGAAATCGTTTAAAATGGCGGTTTTTGCTTCTTCCACGCAGTTATTCACCGGCGTTTCCTCTATATATTTGGTCGTAATTCCAACAGAAGTTCTGCTAACCGGACAAACTTCTGCCCCCGTTGCAATCAGCGTTATCTTCCATTCACTCGGACTGTTCGGGGTAAGATTTATCACGATTGGATCGAGATTCGCAGTGCTTTGTTTTGATCCGTTGATCGACCATTCGAAGTCGTGTGCATTTTTCGACAAGTTGGAAATAACCAACTGGTTTTCCACTTGTCTGGGACTGCAAGCAGCCTGCGGCGCCGACACAACCCGAACGCTTATTCCGGCATCTTCGCCATTCAAAACAAATTTGATAATTCCCGCGTTTGCCGCAGCCGGGACAAAATGAAACAGCCCGTCGCTTCCCAGTTGTACTCCCGGTCCACTGATCCCGACTTTTGCACCTTCGGGTGTTACCGTAAACGGATAAGGGGTTTTATCGTTTTCGCAATAAACCGGAACCTTCAACGCAATCTCCGGTTTAATTTCTACAAATGTAATATCGTGCCCGACACGTGTTTTGCAAATTCCGTTTGCAGCGGTAACAATCAATACTACAGTTACTTTATCCTGATCGTTTACCGGAAGTTTATACGTATGTGTTGGCGTTGTTTCTTTTGAAGTTGATCCGTCGCCAAAGTCCCATAAATAAGAAGCCCCTTCAAGATTTTTCCCGTTGGCTTCGAAGCGATGTGTTGCCTGGTCTGTCGGCCCTTCCGGCACTTTAAAATCGGCTGCCACGCCCTGATAAACAGTAAGTACCGCATCGGTTACCTGTTTATTTACTGTAAAGCGAATGGCTTTGCCCAGCATCGTTTGATCGAAAACATCGGGTAACACCACGATTTTACCATCTTCGATACTTATACCTGAAGTTTCGGGGCTGGCTTCAACCACTCCATCTACAGGTGTAGCCTGGTAAAGAATCGGATCGGTATCGGTAAGCAGACAATATTTATCTCGCTCCAGACGTAAACTGGCTTCCGGTTTTGCAATAATGTAGTTGATAGAAGCACAATCGGAACAACACATATAAGGAAGCGCGAAATCAGCAATCACGGTGTTGCCCGGCACCTGCGACAAAGGGGCCACTTCCTTGTTCTTATAAACGATAACAAAAGTTCCACCGGGTTCAACACCGGCTTTGTGCTCCAGTCCGGGATGTTGTTCAATAAATTTCGAAAGTTGAAGACGTAACAGAATCTGCCCTTTGCGGTCGTCCACTTCTTCGAGTAATACCTCCAGCTTTTTACCCGAACAGCAAACTGTCGACAACTGGTTAATCAGCAAACCGGTATAAGCCCGCAAACCAACTGATAATTGAGTGGACTGGTAACCTGCTTTTAGTTTCTGAACCAGCGAACATAACTGACTCAGTGAAAGTTTATAGTCTTTTACTTTAAGCGGATCAACTACATTTAGAGCAACAGGCATCTGTTGTGTTAAAATGTGCATGTAAGCCATTAGTTCAACTGACTTGTTAGCTATGAAATCCTTTAAATCCGGTTCGGCATTCCACTCGTCGGTATTTACTTTTTCAAGAATTTTTGTGCGCGAGCTGGCAATCAGGTCGTTTACCGAACCACCTTTGGTTTCTTCAATAGCCTTTTTCATTTCAACACCCAGCGTGTCATCAACCACACTCATATTGTCTTTTACCACATTACTCTTATTGGCCATCTGATACAATGACTTTGTACCTGTACTCGTGACCAGTGAATAATTCCTGGACTTGCTTGCTTCAGATAGGTTGGTAAAAGCAGCAGTATTCCGCACGCCCGGTTTCAAATCGAGTTCGGCTTCCTTCGCATTGGCACCCGGCACTTTTGTACTAAAACTGGAGAAAAAAGAAGCGACCTGCGCCAGGATGCAATCCTGTTCCGAAGTCCAGGCTTTCAGCATCACTTTCAGGTCTTCAAATTCGCACTCGTAATCATCCACATCCAGGGTTTCGGTGTTGATGTTCACCGAAAGCGCTTTTATATCGAATGACAAACCATATTCTGTTTTCTGATCGTTCAGGTCTTCCAGCACATCGCGGTAGTCTTTTCCCTGGTGTCCTTCAATCCGGTAGAAATCAAAACGATCGGTATTATAAAATAGCGGTTCCTGTAATTGAGGTAGTTTTGCCACATTTTCGCGGTGATAAGTAAGTTGTTGGTTTTGTCGGTAAATCCTGGTCTTTTCGAAATTCCACGTTTGAAGCAGGGAACTGTTAACCAGGTAATAAAACGGAATACTCCGCCGACTGAGTTGGTTTAGCTTATTGGATGGCGTGATTCGTATTTCGCCCGATTTTACGGTATAACTTTTAATCTGCACAATTATCTTTTCGAAAAGCGACCTGGCTTTTTCCCTCATCTCGCACCCGGCTGTGGCTGCCGGATAAAAATCGTGCCGCAAGTGTTTTGGTTCGTCACCAATTTCGGAGATTAGGCCCAACATAAGATGTTTTGGGAAAGCAGTGGTATCCGGGATACATATTTGCCTGATATCGAGCAGCAAAGCCACAATTTCGTGGTAAGTATCCACAAGGTCTTTCAGAAAATCGTAGCGATATTGAATATCGAATGGTTCGCCGTAGGTTTTAAATGAGTAAAGGGAATCCAGCCGTTTCAGCGTAATATCCAGCTCACTTTGTTTCAGGTTCAGTTTAAGTAAATCATCAAATTTATTTGCCAGAACCGTGATTCCATCCTTTAAACCAGTTAGCGTATTCCCACTAACGATGGCATCGGAATAAGCACGTTTCAAATCTTCGTATTTCGAAGTATACACCTGGTTTAGAACAACCCTTTTAACCGCGGGTGAAGGAAGTTTAAAATAGCTGTCGATGTTATTGTATTCAGAAAATACAGGATCATTGGAAGCAAGAAATTCAGCTTCGGCTTTTGGCATCAACAACACTTTCAACCGGTTCACCTGTTCGATGCCCTGGTTGTCGCAATCGATGGCTGTGCAAAGGTCCCCGTCATCGGCAAATGATTCGAGATACAACACAACTGCCATTTCTTTCCACCCCGACAGTTCGGTTAAGGCTTTTGTTTTCTCCACATTATCTGGAAATAACTCAAACATTTCGAGAGTGGCGCTCGAAAGTTCCTTTTTGCCTTTCAGCTTTCTGAAAGGTGCATAAAAGGCCTCCTCATCCTTGAATTTACGGTAATGCGTAAACGAAAGCGAACCGTCAACCAGTTTTCTGTCTGTTGTTCCTTTCAGGGCCTCTTTTAATTGGACCAGGTCGCCGTCGGTAGTAATACCTACCCCCTGCGAAATGGTAATTTTTGCCGCAGAAACAGCGAGTTTAAACCCGCAAACCACTCCAACTCCATGAAGGAAAACCCTTGATAAACGATCCTGGTCGTCGAAGTACGAAACGAATTCGTTTAACTGGTTTTCTGTTAGTACCTGGTTTTCGACGAAAGTATGATACCCACTGGTGATTTGTGTTAATTTCGATGCCATCGCTTCTGTAATTAAAGGTTTCCAATATTTGTACGGCCCAAAACAATGCGGCCTTTCAGCGAATCTTCTTCATCTTCGCAATCAATCAATCTTCCTGTCGGATAGATCGAATTTAGATATGTTAACGTGTTGATTAGTTTCTTCAGGACGGGTGCATTCTGCGCCTGTCCCGACTTTGTTTTCCGAAGCAGGAATTCTTTGTAGTCCTGCTCAAAGCGGATCATATCGTTATCAGAATCTTCCACAGTACCTGCCCGCTCACCAATCCAGCAAATCCTCGCCAATACATGTGCAGGCAACTCTCTTCGAATCAGTTCTTCCATAAAATTTCTGAAGTCCATGTTTCTGAAACGGTAGGTCCAGCCCGGCAAAACCACCGTTACCCGGTATGAATAAGGATCGACAGGTTCGCAACTTTCGCAGCCATCGGTACAAACAGGCATAAACTGATCCATCAATCCTTCTTTTTCATTTACATTGGGACGCAACAAAATATTTTCTACGATAAACATTCCTTCTTCGGCAAAATCTGTTCTTAGAAATTTGATTAAATCCAGAATCGCCTCCAGAAGTTCAGTTTGAGTATCATAGTACAAAAATTGCCGGGCAATTATCCTGTCGGCGCTTTTCGGATCAGCATTTACGTTGATCACGCCGAAGGAGTACAACCCACTTTCGGCCCGTTGTATTTCAAAATTCGCAACTACAGCTTCATCTTTCATTTCTTTTTCAAATGCTTTCGTTACCAAATCCGGATCGCATTCGACCACTTTTACAACCGACTGATACATTTCGGTTTCGGCAAAACGGGGCGCTTTGTAATTAACCGTAGCAGAAAGTACAGCTTCACCTTTTTGATTCCAAATCCGCCAACGATATACTTTTTCCCCATCCGAATCAATCAGATCGTAGATTTCGGCGAAGGACCCCGACAACTTTCGCCGGCGGTAATCCTTAATTCCACACAAGCGCGCAATCCGTTTCTGGGCACCTGCTACATTTTCAGTATCCCACAGATTTTTCGGTTTTTGACGGAAATAATTAAATGCACTGCCTCGCCAGTTGCTAATTCCATGATTGATACTCTCGCCGTAAACATTGTATTTTTCACCATATTCAGAGAGAAATACTTCTTTGGCATTTATGATGGACTGATCGGCAAAACTTCCGTACAATTCTTTCATCAGAAAGGAATATTCGCTGAATTTTTCGGCAAAGCGAGCCAGCAAATGATCCAGAACTTTATTTTTCCGGGGAATATTATTGTCGAGTTCCGAAAGCAACTTTTCGGTTAAAACGCCTGGATCTGAACTATATTCATCAACAATCCCGGCCAGGCCACGCACATCCTGAACTGCCTGGGTAAAATAGGTTTGGGCCAATTTTGAGTCGACCGACAGAATATCTTTTACCTTATCCAAATGCGCAAAATAACTGGCAAAAACCTGATCGAAGAAAAGCAGGTAAGCTTTGAGTTGTTTTGCCTGTGCCCGTCTTTTAGCCGACGCTTTGGAACTCAAACCAAGCTTTCCGATTCCGTATGTTTCCGGAAAATCGTTTTGGATCGTTGTCGTTTCGCCGGTTGATAGAAATTCGCCATTTGGGACAGGAATATCCATGCCTACACCTGCAAGCTCCTGCTCACTTTTTTCAGTCGCCCGCAAAATTTCGAGGTATTCTTTTACCTTTTTTGAATTCACGTTTACCGGAAGAACGCCTTTATAATAGCTGAAAGCGCCCTGGTGGCACCGAACAGGTTTTTTATCGTTGGGCACACATACCAGCCATTCGTTTTTTGCCTCACTATTCTCGCTGCAATCGTTGATTGAGATATCTCTTATTAAGCGAACACCTTCAATATCCATAATCAGTTGCACGAGGTCGGACAACCGCACTTCTTTCCGAAGCTTAGCAGCCGCCAGCTCGTTAGGATCGATAAAACCATGATGCAGCAGCGGGCCTTCAAAAATTTGTGCAGTAGTATATCCTTTGTCCAGCATTTCCTGCAAGGAATAAAAGCGCAGACCGGGAGAAAAATACTTATCGATGGCCCACAAAACTTTTGCATGAACCAGCTCTTCATCAACTTCGGGACGGACCTCGATACTGGCACAAACCTGAACCGGAAATGCTTGCACTTCTTCAACTTTTACGAGGTCTTCACACAAATTCCGGTTACTGTGATACAAGGTTCTTACAGCTCTTCTGATTTCTTGTTTCTTCGCCTCTTTATCTTCGGTATCTTTTAAAACCTCTTCATCAAAATCAACAATAACCCGGTATAATCCGTTCAAAACAAACGTACTGCGATCTTCCTTATCTATATCAGCAAAATCCTTCCTGTTGTATGAAAGCCGGTTGTTTTTGCAGTCCACGTACACTGTTTTTTCAAACTTTCGCAACCAGCAGTTTTTCACCCCATCGATGTCGATAAAAAGCTTCCGGTAATCAGCTTCGGCCAGGGGTTTCGACGGAAGAATCTGAATGGCCCTGTAAAACTGATCGGCTACCGAACCTCCGCCCTCAGGAGGTGTAAGAATATTTTCGAGCGGCATATTGATGCGCGCTCCCAGGTCGGTGATGGCATAACAAAGCATTTCGAGAATCGTGATTCCCGGATCATGCTCGTTATAATCCGTCCAAATGCTGCCCGACAATTTCTCGATATATTCCTGTCCTTTTTTACGAAGGAAAGCATAATCCAGATCGTCGGATGTAGCCACGCTTTTAGGAAGTGTGATATGTTTGTTTACTTCTGACATGATTCTGAGGGTTCGATATCTTGTTTTGTGCAAAGGTTTTCGTAATCGTCAACAATATGTGTTTTTGACGAAACCAGAATAGCTTCCGGGCTTGAAGGTACGGCCACACTGACTTCGTTTTCAATTCCTGTTGAAGCGTTCAACTGAAACAACTTCAGATCGGTAACAAAATCGACATATTCCAGTTTCTCAACAAAATGAATAACCACACTTTTATGGAGCGAAATTCCAAAACGGATGCTGGCCCCGGTGTTAAAAGCCCAGGGAGAAAGCAATCGCGTGAGCTCATTTTTCAGTACATTTTTATAATGAACCTCGTCAAATCCTTTTATGAACTGTACTTTTAAAACTACGCGTACTTCCTCGTATTCGGGATTTAAAACCGTTAATTGGACTAACGGAGAAATTAAGTTATGGAAAAAATCCTCTATTCGATTGAGTGTTGCTTTGCTCACCCTAGGCTTGTAAATATCAAATACACTCCTGTTTACTATATCAGGAATCACTACCAGGCTTACGTTTCCGGGGGCCAGGTAGCGGGTGTTTCGTTTGTTGTTCTGTAAAACTGAACGGGTATGGTTCAGGCACTTCACCTTATGAATTTCAGGAAAATTCTGAAGAACCAGATGCTCATAATCCCATAAAGTAATGGCCCTGTTTTTATGACGCAACCTTTCGCTAACCCGACGATAATACGCTTCGTCGCTTTCCTGGGGAACACCGCCGAATGAGTTGTATGGTTGCGTAAGCGCCTTAACCCGTGGTAAGCGGTTCACCATTTTTGAGATGGAAGCGGCCGGTAAACCTGTTGCTAAGTGCGACAACGAATTTTCATTATCATCGAATTTTGCCTGTACGGCCTGAGCGTGAACGCCAATCATTTTCGGAACCGCATCGTAGCTTTTATGAATCCGGGCTTTAAGCCAGTGGTAACCAGCCGGAAGCAAAGTAGTTGAATTACTTGCTTCTTTTGGAATGGCAAAACGCAGAATACCTGATTTCAGAAGATTGCCTGTTTCATTCAGAATAATATCGCTTGTATCAAGCGGTTTCCAATCGTTGTTGCAAAGCATCCACCATTCCACTTTTTGATTGCCGATAAAGGAATCAGCCTCCGGATTCTCGCTTCCTTCCAACACCTGTATCAGCAATGAAACGATTTGCTTATTTTGTGCATTTTCAAGCCCGATGTAAAACTCGCCACCTTTGCAATAAGTAGGAACGATCCGAAGCTTTTGGGCTTCCTGCTCATCCACAATTCCATTGGCAATTCTTGTTGCTATATTTTCTGTTGCCTGACCAAAAGGATGTTCGTGGTAGAGTTCAAAATCTTCCTGCAAATAAGTCAAGCCATCGGGTATAAC
Organism: Draconibacterium sp.; assembly: GCA_011620585.1. Lineage (GTDB taxonomy): Bacteria > Bacteroidota > Bacteroidia > Bacteroidales > Prolixibacteraceae > Draconibacterium. The sequence continues at coordinate 10,300 of WOYV01000036.1, read as the reverse complement.
TTGTGCCGAAGCAGTATAATCGAGCGAAAGCGTTTCGATAAAAGGAGTGTAGGGCTCATTTGGGATCAGTACATTTTTATCTTCGCTACTCATGGCAAGTGCATACAAACGCGGATACATTTCATGCAGAAATGAATGGTTTAACGAAAGTCTTACCGGTCCTGCATCATCGGTTCCCGGGGCAGGATTTGTAAGTTCAAAATTCATTGTGAAAGTTCCGTCTTCCTCCTTAGTATCGAATAATGGAAGCTTGTCTTTCCCGCTCAGTACCGACCACTCCTCATTTTCAATGATCTCGGCAGCTGCGGTAAAATATTCGTTATTCCAGACAATCAGGTTATTGAACTGAATTTTCTGAATCTCTTCATCCACTGTTTTCGAAGCATCGAATTCTGTTTTCATTTTCAGGGCTAAACTTTGATTATCTAACAGCGAATTGAGATAATCCTGGCTAAGAATCCCGGTAATAAAATCGGTGGCACTGATTTGGGTCCTAAACGTACTGCGATATGCAGCATACCATTGGGAAAAATCTTCGGGTGTATTTTTCCATTGGATTGCAACTGAAACATCTTGCCACTTTTTCTTGTACAATTCGGGATAATCGATATAAAATTTTGATTTTACAACGGGCTGTGTTCCAAATGGATAAAATGGTTTCTTGCTATTTATATCTCCAATATCGTTGTACAGTTTTGCATGGCCAACCCCGGTAACCAATACATCCACCCTGATGGAGAGCAATGTTTTGTCGACCAATTCGCGATAAAGATCAAAACCCAGTTCACCTGCTGTTTTAAAAAGAACCCGGACGATGGGATAGGTAGAACCAAAGGTTTCATTGTGAATTTTCTGATCGTATGAAACAATGGCTTTTTCTTCTTTTGGAATTTGAAACAAGATATTCAGTTTCGACCGATCGTCTTGTGAACCGGATTGATAAGTAACTTTATCATTCATTCCGCTTACATTGTCGAAGGGATGAAATGGCCCCAGCCAGCCTTTCTCACCGGTGCAATACATTTCAAGCGAAGCATCCAGATCGGGCAGATGGTAGGATTTAGAAAGTTTCTGATTAAAAGAAAGGCTAATTTGAATATTACGGTTTCCTTCAGCCAGTTCCAGAATTTCTCCGGAAATGGCAAAACCGATTTTTGCATCATCCATTTCCGGAAAATCAGAAGCCCCCGAATTTTCGTAATGACCGAACGGCCACCAGGCTGTTGTCCCTTTTGGAAGCTCCTCCCCTTTGCCATCAAATGAATTGGCTATTTCAGCTGCTTTCAGTTTTTTTGCATCATGGTCGTTATAAACATTTTTTAAGAGCGAAACTTTTGTTTGATTGGCGACCAGTTTTTCGGTGGTTTTATACACCATCTTTTTCCCGGAGCTGTCCTTTCCGGCATCCAGTTGAGTATTTTCTTCAAGTTGCTCAGATACCACATTTTTTGCCAGTTCGAACAGGACATAAACCTGATCGGGCTTTGCCGGTTCTTTCTCCAGTTTCAGCACATCGTGGTAGTAAAAATCGAGATGACGTTTGGTGAGCCGGTTAAAATGATCTTTAGAATATCCGAGCAGTTTAATAAAAGTAACATAAAGCGCCAGATGCGGCGTAACTTCCGAACTAAGTTCCACTTCTTTTAAAAAACTCTTTAATTCAGCTTTCGAGAGAAAGAATTCCTGCCAGTTCCCCAGTGGTATTTTGTCATTTTCAATTCCGAAATAATTTACCTGGCTTGCGAAATTCCACGCAAAATTCATCCACTCTTCCAAACCAAAGTCGTTCAACTTCACCCAGTCAGGATTGAGTGCATCGGTAAACCGTTGTTGTTGTTCGGTCCCTTCGCGATTCAATAATATGTCTTTACCACAATTGGCCATTTAGCAGAGTTTAAGTTTCACTTCCTTCGGTTTTATAAAACGGGAATACCATGTTTTTCCTTGAGTTTGTCGAACGGATCGTAAAATCAAGCCTGATGAGTAACTCACCTTCAGCTTCGCTCAGCGGATCGATCCAGATTTTGTGTACATCGATACGGGGCTCGTGATACAAAATCGCCCTTTTAATCAGATCGACGACATAAGTTTTTAACGTCAGGTTCATAGGTTTGAACAGCAGTTCATCCAGATTACAGCCATAAGCGGGGACCATAATCCTTTCTCCCAGCCGGGTTGACAATAAAATTTCGAGACTGCTCAAAATATCAGCCTCTTCTTCAAGCATTTTCACAGTCTTTGTTCCCCTTTCGAATTCAGGGGGAAAACTCCAGCCTCTTCCTATAAATGTAAGTGTTTGTTCCATTTTTATCCTCCTATCATTACGGTTGGACACCCGGTTATAATTGAGCCGCCGTGCGCAGTCATATCCCCCATTCGTGCAGCCGGCATTCCTCCGATCATTACGGTTCCTGATCCCTGGATAATCGAATCGGGAGGTCCTGTACAAACCGCCATGTCCCCTACCCTGGCGGCAGGTATTCCGGCAATCATTACAGTTGGACAACCTGGCGGAAGTATCGGCCCTCCCACATGGGGTACCGGCCCCGGATTTACCATCGGACAGGTATGCATATCGGTTATTCTTGCTGCTGGTGGCATATCAGTTAATTTGTACCAATAATCCTTTTAAAATTGCTGTGGCACTCGTTGAGACTTCGGCCCCGGCAGTACCTTCCGCTTTAAACTGAGCATTGGCTGTTAATAAAATATTTGTTCCTTCCAGTTTAATGTCACCCGAGGCTTTTAAGGAAATATCTCCCTGACTTTCAATCGTAATTCCGTCGGAATCAAAAGTGCTGACATTCCCTGATTCGTCTTCGATTCTGATTTCACCGGAATCATCGTCCAAAGTGATTGTCCTTCCTTCCGGTGTCTCTAAAACGATCGACTTTTTATCGTCGTTAAAAATGAATTTGAGTTCGCTTCGGGTAACAAATCCTTTTTCGTTATTAGGTTCCTCAGGTTCCAGAGGCGCCGGAAGCGCACTGCTGTGCAACATTCCAAGAATTACCGGATAATTTGGATTTGCATTCAGGAAGCCAACAAGCACCTCGTCATCAATTTCAGGACGAAAAAAAGAACCGCGGTTATCTCCAGCATCGAGAGTGGCAACCCGTGCCCAAACTCCCTTTTCTTCATTGCTGATTAAGGGCAGGCGCACCAACACACGATATTCGCTATTTGGATCGTCGTGTATTTGAGATACTTTTCCGATTTGAAGTCCGTTAACCGCTCCAATCAAGCCTGAAGCAGGAACTTCATTGACAAGATGTGACTCTGTAAACCAGGTTGGATCGAAACCAAATTGTGCATCGGTAGTCCAGTTTCCTTCGGCAAGCTGATGACGGACGGCCGACACAAAAGCTTTCCCGTTAAAACGGTCGCCAACCCCTGATAATTGAATAGTGGTATTGGGTTTCACCTCGGGCAAGCCCTGAAATTTTACCCGTCCACGCACTTTCGAGAGTTGGTTAAAAAGCTTTTTCGCATCGGCCCAAGCCTGTAATCCGGCATCAGTAGATCCGCTTCCGTCCCTCAATTCCAATTTCACAAGATTGATCACCGAAGCCAGCTCGTCAGGCTCTATATTTCCATTTAGTTGAACATTTGCAGTATTCGATTCTTGTTCCAAAACTTCCTGGTTGGCAACATCCCAACCATAAGAAGTAACATTGGCAAACTGGTTTCGTGCATCGATCTCAGCATCAAAATCCAGGATCGTGGCGCCGTAAACCAAGGTTGCCTTTTCGCTTTGCTCAAAATCGGGAGCGACTATTGAAACCACTCCGTCGTCGGCCACACAAATTTTACCGTTTGCCTGTGCGCGCGTAACACAAAAGTCCCAGTCGCTCAAACGATATTGCACCATTTCGGGATATTGAACCGCACTATCTTCGATATTCGATTGAAATCCGTAACCAGAAATGATCTGTTCCAAAATCTCGCTGTCTTTGCTATCGTAAAAATATTTGCTTTTTCGCCCGACAGTAAGTTTTACAGCCGGGTCGCGGCATTCCACTATCAATTGAGCCTTGTCGCTTCTGATCTTCAGATTATGGCCGATTACCAAACCTTTAAAAATGGTTTCTTCATCGGAATGATAACCCGCCTTGATCTCGATTTCCTTACCCGGTGCAAAGAATATTTCGTTGCTTAACACAAAATCCTGCTGAGCCGGGTCGCCGTCGAGTAATACGATCTTTGCCCATGGAATCCGGTTGATTTCTTTTTCAACCGTAATACTCAAAACCTGGTACGACGACGAAAGTTCTGTTCCATCAACCAGAATTTTGAAGGTGACCAGATCGGCCGCGCGGGCAGTTCGTATGACTCTTTCTTCAGGCATTATTTTATCTATTTTGCTACTTTTTCAATTGGTGGAAAAAAAATCTTCTGCCCAACGTTTAATTTTCTGAAATTGGTGATCTGATTTGCTTTGGCCACTTCGAGGTAATATTTCGAATCTCCGTAAATCCGGTAGGTCATCAATGGAAGCGTATCGCCCTCGTTAACCATGCGGACATGTGTAAGATCGGGCGATGAATTGTTCTCGAGCGCTACACGAAGATTATCTTCGATAAAACCTTTGAATTTAGCGTTGGCAAGGGCGCGTAGCGGTGTTCCATCGGATTTGAACAGTTTGAAAGTAATGTCCATTTCGGTAAGAACGCCTTTAAAAAGCAAAGCCCCCCAGGTAATAACCAGGTAGTTCGGACGATGTTCGTCGCCGTTGTAATCGAAAACAACTCGTTTAAATTGATCCACATCACCGGCAATTCCAACACCCTCGTCTTTCGACAATTGGTCGTCGGCAGCAGTTGCCGGGTTTCCGTAATTGATCAAAACGCCAGTCCGATCAAAAACAAACTCCAGTTCGAGGTCTTCAGGTGGGGTACGGTTGTAACGCGGTGCCGTGGAACTGGTTCCCGAAGCCTGCTGTTTGTTTTGTTCTACCTTGTATTTAAATACATACTTTTCGGGATTAAGCAGGGTCCTGAATTCGCCATTGGCAATTTCGTGGTTGAATTGCTCGTCGCGGTAGGCTTTTATCTGAAGTTTTGTAAGTTCTCCCGACATTTTAACGTTCCTCCTTTTTAGCCAGGATTTCCATCACTTGTTCGACACAGGCCTCTATCAGTTTTTCCTTTTTAGTTATATCTTCCTGAACAGGACGGTTCCGGGCATTCTCTTCCGAAACATTGATTTTGATGTGTAATTCCTTAATTTCGATCGGCATAACTAAATTCTGTTAAAGTAATTGTAGGTCAGTTCGAGCGTTTCGATAGCCAGTTTGTTTTGCTCGGCATTCAAGTCGTCAAGATTCCATTTCACCGGGTAAGCATGGACAATGTTCCAACTAACGAGTGGCTCATGTTTTTCGTTTAGTAATTTCACTACCACATTTGTAGGTTTAAACTCAAAGTTTTCGACTGCGTCTCGTACCCAGCTGATCACATCCGAATCGATGAGCATTCCGCGTTTCAAAACCAGGTTTGGATACCTGCTGCGAACCGGGACCTTGTGTTTAAACCGGTTCTCTCCCCCTTCGGCGATTTCTTCCGTATCAATGTCAACCCTTAATCCGCTAACCGACTGGAAGCGATTGTCGCCACTGTTGGAAGAAATCTCGGGAAATTCGACCATGAAATGAAAACCTACCGGTGGATAATTACTTTTTGTCATTTTACCATGGTGAGTTTTTCGTGAACAATCTCGGCTGTTTCAATCGCAATCTCGTTTCCATCGGCTTTGAGGTCGGTCGATTGAATTTTGGTGATGTACGCATTAGCAGCTTTCCAACTCACTACCGGTTCGTGGCTTTCGTTTAGCAAGCTGATCACCAGATCGCCACGGAACTGTTCTCCATCTTCCTGTAAATAAACAGTCTTAACCCAGCTTTCGTAAAACTCCCGGCCTTTGTCGGCAAAGGTTCCGCGTTTTAAGGTAATGTTGCTGTATTTCGATAATCCGGGCAGTTTTATTTTATGATATTCAATATCGGCACCCGAGCGGTACTCAATCACTTCGCGTTCGAAATCAAGTCCCGAAACTTCCGTGCAGTTAAACTCTGCGCCTCCAAAGCTCACCAAGAAATGAAACTTTGGTAATGGATATGTTTTAGCCATGATGTATTCTTTTAAATTTTATTGAATGAATTAAGCTTCCTGCATTTTATGTGAGAATTTCAGAACAATGAATTCAGCCGGACGAACGGCTGCCATACCGATTTCGATGATCATATATCCTTCGAGAATATCCTGTGCAGTCATGGTTTCGCCCAAACCTACTTTCACATAAAAAGCTTTGTCGGGAGTTGGTCCGGCGAGCGCCCCGGCTTTCCATTGTTTATTCAGGAAGTTGTCGATCATTGCTTTTACTTTCACCCAGGTATTTGCATCATTGGGTTCGAAAACAAATACTCCGGTAGCTTTCTTAACCGATTCTTCAACCATATTAAAAAAGCGTCGAACTGATATGTAACGCCACTCGTTATCGTTACCTGCAAGGGTCCGTGCTCCCCAAACCAGAATTCCTTTGCCGGTAAAGGCACGGATTGCATTGATCGATTTCCCTCCCTGCGTGTGTACGTTCAGGTCGTCCTGAATATCGTTTGTTACCTTAACAGTTAATTCTGAGACGTAATTCAAGCTAACATTTGCCGGGGCTTTCCAAACCCCGCGGTTGTTGTCGACCCGGGCGTAGACTCCAGCCATGGCTGAACTTGGCGGTAACTCAAGCGGAAGATTACCGATGGCGGTCAGAATTTTATTGTATGCAGCATCGTCTTCCAGTTTTACCGCACCCAGGCTGCGGCCATTCAAAGCGCCGTTGTTTACGTCTTTTCCTTCTACTTTGCGTATCTCCACAATCAAAGCAGCCATGTTTGAAATAACGTTGGCAAAAGCATCCGTGGTTAAAGCGATTCCGGTTTGCGTATTTAAGGGCGTGTAGTCTTCCAGTTTCTTCAATTCAAGATCAAAATTCACAGCATTTACATTCAATAAATTCTTCACTTTGGCAGAAGTGTCGGCGTTTTGCATTTTTACATAAAGCTCTTGCAGATTTTTATAAACCTCATCAATTTTTCCTGCTCCTGTAAAATCGGCATTAAACGCAACGAGCGCCGCATCGATACCGGCCGCGATTGTCGGATTCTCATCTGAGATTGTTTTTGATGCTGCTTTGGCTTCGGTGTTCAGTTTTGTTTTGAAATCGTCGAGATCGCTCAAAGATCCCAGAAGCGTTTCGACCAAACCAAGGAAAGTTGTTTTTTTGACATCGTCGCTCGCGAAAGTTCCTCCCAAATCAAAGCCTCCCGCGCTGTACATTTGTAAAAGTACGTCGCTCACTGCCCCTGCAATATCGCCGGGAGTAGTTGTTAAATCAACCAGTTCGGCAATGGTAGCCGGTAACCCGGTACCCGGACTTTCGATGGCAGTTACATTGGCATCAATGGTTTCGTAGGCAGTTGCATCGTACGAATAATGCGAAACAACGATCTTTTTCTCATCGAAACGATAATTTAAAATGGTTTTCAGGAAGGGATAATAAGCCGCACCGTATTTGACCAAAGGTTTGTCGGAACTGATGAATTTACGAAGATCGGCAATATTGGTGTCAGTGGGACTTGAAGCATCGTAGCTCAGCGTATCGATAATTGTAAAGCGGTCCTGTAGTTTATTGCATTGAGCCAGTGCATCGTTGTACAAACCATAAAATACAGAAGCAGTCGAAAGCGCGGTTGCATCGGGGAAAAGGATTAATGTTACTTCATCCACTTTTGCAACTTCATCCAGGCCATCTTTAAAATCGTCGGAATCGTTGATTGATGTTACCACAGTATCACTGTCATCCAAATCGCTTCCGTAGCGCCCAACCGAAACAATGTAGCAGGGCCCGCCTCCGTTGCCAAAGTACATTTGAAGGGAGTAATACATCAGGAACGGTTCGCGTGAAACCGGCTGGGTAACTACCAGGTCGCGTTTGGTCACTCCATTTACCAAAGTGTCGTTGATTGTGATTCCAATGGTTGTTTCGGGTTTTGCAAAACCGAAATACGTTTCGTATTCCAACATTGAGGTAATTCGGGTGGGAACACCTTTCAGGTCGCCTTTAATTTTATTGGTAGCTTTTTCAGTATAACCAATAAAAGCAGGGATAGCAGTCTCAACTTGCGCTACCGATGGAGGTAATTTCGAAATTTCCTCGACGTAAACGCCCGGAGTTTTGTAGGTTGTTGCCATAACTGATTAATTTTAATGTTACATGTATATTTCTGAGTATATTGTGTTGGCTTCGCCTGGCTTGATAACCAAAACATCGGGGTTTGGAAGTTCCTTCCCTCCAAGGTCAACACTAACAAATCCTTTTTCGGTTAGTGGATGTGTCTTTTTTGTTATGAGTTGCCGGGCTGATCCGTTTTCCTTTTTTACACCGTCGCTGGGTTTAATCTGCTGATCTTTATCAAAAAAATATCTCCAGGTAGTTTCGCGGTTTCCAAAAACCACCTGGAATTCTTTCGCGGGATTGTGTATTTCACCTTGATTGTTAATGATGTCCATTGAAGCATTTTCGCCTTTCATACCCATCCGAACGATGCCAAACAATTGTCTTTTTTCGTCGGGTGACAAACCAGACTTTAACTGATTTGCTACTTCTGTGCTTAAAGTAAAGCTGTCGCTTATTTCCTGGCTGTTGTTTGTTCTCCTTACCAGGGGAAATGAGGGACTTTCCCCTGCGGGCTTTCTATTGGAGAAGAAGAATAGTTTACCGGCAACTGAGGCATCAAGTTTGCTGAAGTTGATGAATGAGTGATTTACAAGTGTCAACAAAAAGCTTAGTTCCGGCGAATTGCCCAACGGTACCAGCGGTACAGTATCCCGATTTTCTGAAACCTGTATCCATACCACAAACCCGGTATTTACCACTTTAAAAACCATTCTATGGTTCATCAGTACCTGGTAACTTTCGGCTGTAGGAGTAATTCTCATGAAATTCGATACATCGTAACCGGTAAGCTGCTTGTTTTTTTCATCCTGATCCATTGTGAAAAAATCGTCGTTTCCTTTATTCAAATAGTATTTATGAAGGATATCAACTGAAAACAATGGTTTATATTTAATCGAGAATGTCATTCCGTAATTTGGTTAAGCGTTCCATCAATATGCGTGATTAAACCGCCACTGGCCAGTTTTTTCTGGCGGCTGATTTCAATAATCTGAACTTTGTAAAGCGCCGAAGGAAGCTGTCTTCCTCCCAAGGTCCCCCAGATATGATTAAGAATTTCGAAACCCGGGGTAAACAATTCAACTACAAATTTGAAGTGATCGACCGGGTGTAATGATGGGTTCAAACGGTTATAAACCGTATTGGCTGACGTGAATGTCTTTTTTCCCTGAAAAAATTCGATGGTTCGCGAAATGCTGCTCAACGAAAGCTCATACGAGGTACAATTGGCACTCACCAGAAGAAACAAGTTGAGATTAACCGGGGGATTAAAGTACTCCGATTTTCCGTTAACCACTTTTACCGAAGGGGTATTCTTCATTGTCGACTCCTCTTCCATATTTAGTAAAGTGAGTACAACTTTTCCATCAAGGCGGTCGGCATCCTGCGACCCCGACTCCCAAAGGGCAATATTATCAAGGATAATGTTTTTGCCAAGCCCCGCCTCTTCGAAATAATTCTCGAGTTGTTCTTTCAGAATCTGAAGGGTTTCATAAATCATGATCTTCTCATTAAGATTTAGTAAGTCAAATTATCAACACACATGTTTTACCTTTACACATGTTTGCATACCTATAAAAATCTAATGAAAAAGGGCTTTGGCGTCTATCTTCTGTATTGTATGGACCCATTTTTTTGGATCCAAATGATTTAACAGTGAGAGCAAGTTACGATAATAAAATATACAAGTCAATACTCAAAATCATTCTAAATAAGAACAATTTCTCAATGCGTTGAATTACAAGAGTTCCACTGCGATTTATTTTTTTTTGCGCTTGAATTATTTAGAAATTCGTCCAATCTACCCACTTCCAAATTCGCTTTAAATCGTTATCAGCCTAAAAATGATAAGTCATTAAAAACAAATGAACATCATCTAATCAACTATATATCTGGCACATAAGAAATTTCAACAAAACAAAGAATTACATTAAAATACTTATTTGCATTTTAAATTTTTATTTAAGATAATTTCATCTTAAATTGTGCAAATTATATTTACAAGACCAAAAAACACTTCATGAATAACAGAAGGGATTTTCTAAAATCTGCAAGCTTAAGTTTGGGTGCC
>WOYV01000088.1 GCA_011620585.1 Draconibacterium sp. | reverse complement strand
CCCGGACAATCGGACGCACATGGGGCTGGAAAAGGTTTACAATGCGGTCCTGGCATTGATGGGTTTTATTCTCATACATCAATTTTTGCTGGCTGTAAACTTTCCGGATGGTTTTCATCAGTTCCCTGTCGCGTTTTTCCAGCAACCCTGCCCTGCCGGGTTTTACCAACAGGCTGTCAACTATTTTTATATCGCGGGAGATGTATTGAAGCTGGCCCCTGATGCCCCGGCGAACCTGCTTCTTTGTTTTCTTTTGCTGCTGTTGTTTTCTTTTAATGCGGGACTGGGGCGGTTTAACCTGTTCTGATACTTCAATGACCCGTTGGTTGAAAGCTTCAAACTCATCGCCTCCCAACCTTTTGCGGATATCGACAAACAGGCTGGCATCAAAAACCGGGCGGGTGGTAAAACACGGAAGCCCGCAAAAGTATTGCAGGTAAATGTTTTCCTGTATCATTTCTATGGTACCCCGGTCATCCAGACCAAGCTTGTGCTTGACAATCATATCTGCAAGTGTTTTGAACCCAATTTATATAAAACCGTGCATTTATGCCAGCTATAAACCTTGGAAACATGAACAAATAAGTGTTGATAATCAATGGATTAGATATGTATTTTGGGAAAATCAGCAGACCCTATTATAAGAGGTTACAAGGTACTTCAGCTTATTCATCGATGGTGTGTTTAATTCTTTGCCTCCCAGCCATAATCAACATACTCCCAACTGAAATCCTCTCCATCGACATTGATTTTCAGGTAACCTTCTTCAGTGCCATGATAGGCACCACCCCACCAACTTGCAGAAACTGCACCTGCGGTAATAAATTGTATGCCTTTTACCTTAATCTCTTCGTAAAGATGCATGTGACCCTGCAAAACCAGTTTAAGATTTTTTTCATCGAACATCTCCCATATCTCCTTAAAGTTTGAAAAGGTATCTGTATCAGTATATTTTCCTTCCAATGCCGGATAATAAACAGATAAAAACGGAACGTGTGTTGAAACTATTACCGGAGTTTCAGCATCTACATTCGCTAAATCTTCTTTTAACCACGCTTTTTGCACCTCATCAACGCAGTACTTGCCACCGCAAATCCTGGTGCTGTTTAATACAATAAAATGCCAGCCCTTGTGATTGAAGGAGTAAAAACTTTTGTTGACGTACTTTTCAAAAAGGCCATAGTCGTAATCTTCGGTCTCCTTTTCGGCTAACCAAAAACGGTCGTGATTCCCAATGGTGGCGTGGTAATCAATTCCGGCATTATGTATCATTTCTGCATATTTTTTGTAAAGCGCATGAGCAGTTTCTGCATCTCCCTTTTTTAGATTGTCGATATCCACATTGTCTCCACCGGTCAAAATAAAATCCACCTGGTTTGCTTTCGCATTTTCAATGGCTTTTTTCAGTCCCTGAAATCCACCGTTCTCTTTATCGAAATGATTTTTGTTGAGGTGAATGTCAGTAAAAAAGGCAAAGCTGAAATGTTTGTTCGCGCGTATCGGATTCTCTGCAAATAAAAACCCGTTGACCAAAACGATTAAAACAAATAATGTACTGATTTTTTTCTTCATTTCTTCAAATTTAAAAACAGCCCCCGGCCAAACCGGGGACTGGATATAACCAAATTAAATCTATGAGATAATAACTAATTTTGCGAAACAGTAAATGGATAATATTCACCTCCTCCAATATCGTAACCGCTGAACTTAAGATTAAGATTTAGCACATTTGAAGAAGCGTTGTATGTTCCTGCCGGTCCGGCATGAAATGTCATGTCTGCTCCATAGGAAGTAAAATTTACATCGTTTATAAGGCTAATATCGCCTGTGAACGTATCAAAATCGATTTCACCGAATTCGAGTTCCAGAACAACCGGAGCCGAAGCATCAGCCCAAAAGTCAAAGGATAATTTAAGTTTCGAACAATCATTATCCGTTTTTACGCCCACACAGGAAGCCGGGCTGTAGCTTGCCCAAATGCCGTCGGTACAGGTAACTGCTCCGGTCCAGCGATCGGCCAGACAACCAACAGGCGGGGTATAAATATCAAGAATTATTGTCCAATCAGCTGAATTTCCGGATGGAGCTGTTACTCTATACTTTTTGGGTATTGAGAAATCACCATAAGTTCCTAATTTAGGCGCCCCATCAAGCGGTTCAACAACACACCCCGGGGCAAAGTTCCCCTGCAAATACACATTAGAAAAATCCGCCGACCGGTCTTTTACCCAAACAGTATCAATTTTCTGTTCATTATCGATCGCATTTTCCTGGGCCAATTTCCCGTTCGCATTCCCCACCAGAATTTCAAGAACACCCGGATCATCGGGGAGCACCGATACTTCGTCGAAACTGGGCACACAACTCACTGCCAACAGCAAGACACCCAAAACTGTATAATTTATTTTTTTCATGAATCTTCGCTTTTATTTATTTCCATCCTAAAATCTGTGTCAAATTTGGGTTAACCGTAACATGAGTTTGCGGAATCGGACGGTAGTAGTATTTTGGATCAACAAAAGTTCCGCGGTCTTTTATCGACTGGATGTACCCCATATTGTCGCCACTGATGTAAACATTGGCATCGCTATCCTGCGGGCCAACACGGTAATAGATCAACTTAACACCCAGATCGTTTTCTTCCTTTACAGCAGGAATAGACTCACTGTCATCAAGTAATACGATATCGTTAATCCCATCGCCGGTCAGGTCGTATTTTCCCAGTCCTGGGAAATAAGGCCCAACAGGTTCCTTCTCAAGTAATTTACCTGCTCCCCAACGCATTAAATCATCGTAGCGATAACCTTCCAGTGCAAATTCAATTCTTCTTTCGCGACGAATTTCATAAATGGTGCTTTTCATCGATGAAGTGACATTCGGGAATTTAACTTCCTGCAAAGGATCAATCGTGGGGTTCAAACTCAAATGCGGCATTCCGGCACGGTCACGTAATACATTAACTGTTATGTCGATATCGCTTTGTGTGATTGTCCCCAGTTCTGCCCTGGCTTCTGCATAGGTCAATAATATCTCGGCATATCGCAATGAAGGAAAATCGACACCATTTGTTATCGACTGCTCGGTGTTGTTTATGAAACCTTTTATTTGGTGGTAGCCCGTAAAATTCTTCTGTAGTTTTTGCACATAAATTCCACCACCCTGGGCATAAGTTCCGGTATTTATTAGTTTCCACCCCGGATAGGCGTAGGTCTGTTTTAACCGTGGATCACGGTTTTCGAACTCTTCTACAAACAACTTGGTTTCGTATCCTGATTGAGATGAATAATAGCTTCCATCGGCCATTAAATACGCTTGTAACAAGTCTTTTGACGGACTTGTTTCGTAATCGCCAAACATCCATTCCCACCAGCCACTGTTTTTTACCTGGTCTTCATTCACATTGGCAAATATGACCTCTGCGTTTGAGGTGAGGTCCTGACTGGAAAAAAGTGTACTGTAATCGTTTTCAGGATTTCCCGTTGTGTGAATGGCAAATCCGCCATTATCCATAATCAATTTTGCTTTATCGCGGGCTATTTCGAGGTATGTATTGGCCGATGATTCAAGGTCTAACTCGGCATGGTATTTCCTAAAAGTACCTTCGTACAGGGCATATCGTGCCATATAGGTTAAAACCACCCATTTATTTACAGCTCCGGTTGGTTGATCGGCTTTAACATGCTCAGCGGCAAATTCAAGGTCTTCGAAAATGTTTTCAACCACGGTCTCCCTTGAATCGCGTCCTTTAAAAAGCAACTCTTCATCAGAGGTCCCAAGAACCTGGCCGTACCATGGAACATCGGAAAAACGTTTCACTTTCTCCATGTAAAACTGAGCGCGAAAAAAGCGGGCCACTCCCTGGTAATGTGCCAATACATCATCAGAAACATCAGCCTGCTCGCAGTTGGCAAGAAATAGGTTAATGTTTCGTAAGGTGCCCCATGTCCATCCCCCGGTAACTGTTGCCGACGATGGGTTACTGCTCAGCATGATATTTTTTAATTCAGTACTACCGGTGTTGGCTGCATTGTCGGTGGTCTGATAACCATCGTCGCCGTATTCGTTTATTCCCGGGAAACTATACAAATTATACAGGAACATTTTTAGGTCTTCTTCGCTTTTGAAGAAGTTCTCTGTTCCGATGGATGTTTCAGGGAAACGATCCATAAATTCATCGTTACATGCTGAAAGCAGAACGACAAAAGCAATACTAAATATTGAAACTATTTTCTTCATGATTTCAGATTTTCGTGTGGTTAAAAATCGATATTAACTCCAAATGAATATCTTCTTTGGAAAGGATAAGCATAGCCCCATCCGTTATCGGTAACTGCTTCAGGGTCGAAGTAATCACTGACCTCGGACCATTCAGCAATGTTTTCACCACTAACATAAAAACGTAAGCGGTCAATCTTCCATTTCTGTGTCAGTTCTCGTGGAAGAGTATATCCAACAGTTATATTTTTAATTCGGATATAAGCTGCATTGAGCATGTACCCGGTTTGAGGAATAGCCAACCCCATCGCATCATTAATTCCTTCTCCAAGGTTTCTGTCAGCCAGCCAGGCTTGCAGTATCGGATATTTTGCATCGAGATTTTGGTTCGCCAATCCGGCATCGATGTAGGCCTGCGAATGCATCGACATTAATGCTTCGCTGTCATCTTCCGGACGATAAAAGTCCATCAGGTGCATATATCCACCTTCATAAGGTTGCTGGTAAAATCCCCAGTATAGGTAGTGACGCGGATAGTAATCTTTTTTCCCAACTCCCTGCACAAATGTTCGAACATCAAAACCTTTCCAATCAAAATTCAGGTTAATGCCAAAACGGTAACGTGGCGAAGAATTTCCAATAACCTTGAGATCTTTTGGATCATCAACGGTGTACCCTTTTTCGATAATTCCGTTGCCATCCTGATCGATATATTTTGGCCATCCGGGAACAATTGAAAGCGCTCCCCAGGGAATAATCTGTGTTTCGTCGAGCGCCTGAGTTTCTTCCACAGTTTGGAAGAACCCATCGCTTTCAAGTCCCCATATCTCTCCAAATTCCCGGCCAACATAGTACTGGCTCAGGTTTTTGTTTGGGTTGTCGAAGCCTGATATCCAGGCACGGCTATCGGAAAGAATCAGTCGTGCATCAAAATTAAACCGATCGCCTGCCAGCCTGAAATTGTTGCGATAACTCAGTGTAAGTTCCCAACCATTTGTCTGCAGATCAGCTGCATTTTCGAGTGGCTCAGAGGCTCCCAATACATCAGGAAGATCTTTGCCTGCTGTTAACATTCCGGTTGTATTTCTGCGGTAAATATCAAATTCGGCTGATAAACGATCATCGAAGAATCCAACATCAACACCAAAGTTCAGGGTTTCAACAGTTTCCCAGGTATAATTATCAGAAACCAATTGAGGTGGAGAAACTTTTTGTGGAAGTGAACCGTCAACAATGTAATTGGCAATCGAAGGTTCCATCGTAGCAATGTACCCGTAAGCAGAAACATTCTGATTACCCAGGGAACCATATGATGCCCTGAATTTCAATGTGCTCAAAGCAGGTGAAAGCGATTCCATAAAAGCTTCACGATCAACACGCCAGGCTGCCGAAGCCGATGGAAAGAATCCAAAACGAGTTTCTGACGGGAAACGTGAAGATCCATCATAACGTCCGTTGAACTCAACTATGTATTTTTCGCGAAACATATAATTCAATCGGAAAAATGCGCCACGGATTGCCCAACTGGTAATTGATTCATCCACATAATCCTCACCTGTTGCCAATGCAATGGTCGGCAGCGATCCGGAAATCACCTGGTCACGTCGCGCCATTATCCACTCCGAACGGTTTTCTTCCTGGTTAAAACCAGCCAGTGCAGTTATGTGGTGATCGCCGAACGCTTTTGAGTAAGTAGAATAAATATTAAAAGCATTGTAAGTATCAAAAGTAGCACTCCGGTAGGCTTCGTTTGTACCCACTTCGCGAATATCGTCAGGGCCATAGCCTATTTTGTATTTCGAATAGTACCAGCCGTAGTTACTCGTTCCTTTTCGGATGGTAAAATCGGAGTTCACTTTTAAATCGCCCCCGAAAAACCTGGCTTCGGCAGTAAATGTCGATTGTGTACTATTGTAGCGGTTATCTACTTCTCCTCCATCTTTTAACTGTGCAGCCTCCACCCCTACTTCCGAATTTGCCCACGACCCGTCGGGGTTCACATCCCATGCTGTTGGAGCCACATTGTAAAGGTCCCATATGTCGAGATACGAAGGCTCTCTTCTTTCGGTCATGGTAAACAAAGTGTTGTTTCCTATGGTCAACCAATCAAAAACATCATAATCAACTTTACTTCTGATATTGTATCTGTTAAAGAGGTCATCGGCAATCTTGAGTGCCCCGTTTTCGTTGTCGTAAGCTGCCGACAGGTAAAAACGAGTTCTATCGGTTTTCCCGTTTAGCTGTAAATGGTGTTTCTGTGAGAAGGTATAGTCACTCAGAAAATAGGGCGTCCAGTCTCGGGCACCCATGTATTCCCATTGTGTTGGGTCGTTAGGATTGATTCTTACACCTTCCGTTGCTCCCGGATTATCCGATCGCTCTTTTGCCCAAGCGTAAGTTTCGTCTGATGGATTAAAGCTATTCCAGGGTGTATTGTCGGTTGCCAAATCCTGCAGCCGAAGGTAAATATACGGGTCGTTGGTTTTTTCGGGCAATAAAGTTGGTTTCGACCATGAAAGGTTGTTGGTGTAACTTAAATGAATACCTTCCTTTGTACCTTCTTTTGTAGTAATTAATACCACCCCAAATGCAGCACGAGCACCGTAAATGGCCGCTGATGACGCATCTTTCAGAACCGAAATATCCGAAACATCTTCGGGTGATAACCGATTTAATTCTGTCGCCGAAGACGGAACTCCGTCGATAAGAATCAATGGCTCACCACCATTAATCGAGGTTATACCACGGATGTTGATTTGTGCAGCCTGTCCCGGCTCACCACTAACAAAATCGATATTAAGGTTTGGCGCAATACCCTGCAAGCCCTGCGACAGGTTTACAATTGGGCGGCTTTCCAGTTCCTTTGCATCGATTGCATTCACTGCTCCCGAAAGATTCACTTTCTTTTGGGTTCCGTAGCCTACAACCACAACTTCTTCCAAATCCTGAGAAGAACTGCTCATCACCACACTAATTGTAGTCTGACCATTCAGTTCGACTTCTTTTAAGTCCATTCCGATAAAGGAAAAAACCAGCACTGCGTCGGAAGGTGCATTTAAGCCGAAGTTACCGTCAATGTTGGTAACTGTTCCGGTTGTAGTTCCTTTAATGACAATGGAAACCCCGGGAAGCGGTTCTCCATCCTCTTCAGTTGTCACCTTACCGGTAACGTGCACTTGCTGTGCCAGGGCCTGGTTCCACACGAAAATAAGTGAAATCAGAAAAAGCAACCATCGTTTGGAAGCCCCCACATTCATTCTTGATGTTTGTAATTTCATAAAGTAAAAATTGGTTTTAAAGCACTTCGGCAAAGTTTTATCATTCGTACTTATCATCTGTTTCCAATCGAATAATATTTCATTACAGAATGATTAAATAACTTGAATGAATATTCAATCTATATTTAATTGTTTTTTCATCTGTACTATACTGAT
>WOYV01000009.1 GCA_011620585.1 Draconibacterium sp. | reverse complement strand
GAAGCAACGGTTAAGCAGGTTCTTGCAGCTGTTGAAGAACAATCGGAGTTCTACTTTTTATACAACAGCGAATTAATTGATGTAGACAAAAGAGTTAGTGTTTCGGTCGAAAACGAGACAGTCAACTCCGTCCTGGATCAGCTTTTCAGCCCTGACGAAGTAGGCGTTCTGATCAATGACAAGTACATAATTTTGACTCCTAAAACAGTCAGCGAAGCCGATCAAAAGTCGGTAACCGGAAAAGTAACCGATCAAAATGGCGAGGCACTTGTAGGTGTTACTGTTCTGGTAAAAGGTACAACACATGGTACCATTACCAACGTTGACGGTTCGTTTACTATTAACGATTTGGGCACCGATGCAATTCTGGTCTTCTCATTTATCGGGATGGAAACAGTGGAAGTGGCCGTTGGGAACCAAAGCAGCCTGAATATTACCATGAGATCTGATGCTATCGGGTTGGAAGAAGTAGTGGTAACCGCCCTGGGTATTAAAAGAGAGCAAAAATCGCTGGGTTATTCTGTACAGTCAGTAAAAGGTGACGATTTACAAAAAGTACAAGGAACAGACGTGACAACATCGCTTACAGGTAAGGTTGCTGGAGTTTTAATAGAAAACCCAACTGATTTTAACACCACCCCTAAAATCACTATTCTTGGCGAAACTCCACTGATTGTTATCGATGGTATTGCGTATGCCAATAAAACTTTAAATGATATTTCCTCTGAAGACATCGAGTCATTAAACGTACTTAAAGGACCAACTGCTTCAGCTTTGTATGGTTTTCGCGGAAGAACAGGTGCAATTTTAATCACTACTAAAAATGGTAGTAGCAGTAGCACAGGTGTAAGTGTCGACCTTAGTACCAATACTATGTTTACTGCCGGATATTTAGCTATTCCCGAAAAGCAAAGTGTTTATGGTCGTGGTGAAAATAATACCTATCAGCAAACTAAAGACCAATCGTGGGGTGGCGCAATGGATGGATCAATTCAAACACAATGGGATCCTGTTGCAAAAGAATATCGGGATTATGCATATTTGCCGGTAGGGAAAGACAATTTTAAAAACTTTTTGGAGCAAGGTTATATTACAAATAACAATGTAAATGTTTCTTTTAACCAAAATGGCATTGCACTGCGAAGTTCGTTAAACTGGACTCAAAACAAAGGCCGCTATCCAAATGCCAAAGTAGATAAGTATACCTATACCTTGGGGGGAGATATCAATTTAGATAAATTTCACTTAACATCTAATTTGTCGTATACCAGAAGGCACACACCAAATATGGGCTCAAATGGATATACTTCCTACGATCCTATGTACACATTGCTGGTCAATAGTTCAGCTGATTTTGATGTACGGGATTATAAAGACTACTGGTTAAATCCAGGTGTACTCCAAAACAACCATTTTGGTTATGACATAGCAAATGACCTATATAGCGGGAAAAACCAGAACAATCCTTATTACGATAGATATGAGAGGCTGAATGAAGTAACACGTAATATTTTTAATGCAGATTTAACCGTAAGCTACGAAATAACCGACTGGTTAAAAGCCACATTGCGTTCAGGTTTGGATTTTTATGGCGATGTTGGACAATTAAGTTTGTCGAAAGGTTCTTATACTTCACTGGGTGATACCGGAATTCCGTATTTTACATATAGATCGGGATTAACATTTAACGGAGCAAGAACAGGAGCCTACCTGGTAGGTAAAACATCCGGATTGAGTTCTAACAGTGATCTGCTGTTAACCGGGATGAAAAAGTTTATTGATGATAAGCTTGAAGTAGAATATCTGGCAGGGGGCACCATTTTTTATCAGGAAGACGAAAATATTAATGCAACTACTGTAGGAGGTATTTCTGTTCCAGGTTTTTTCTCATTAGCTGCATCGGTTAATCCCGCAACAGTTGCTGAAGAAAGAAGAACGCAGCAGGTTAATTCGGCCTATGGACGTTTGGCACTCTCGTGGAATAAATTAATATACGTAGATGTAACAGGCCGTAACGACTGGAGTTCGACTTTAGCAGGGCCAGGCGTTGCGGAATCAAGCAGGTCTTATTTTTATCCATCAGTTTCCGGAAGTTTTATTGTGTCAGAATTATTAGGTGAACCATCAAAGGATTGGTTGGATTTATTGAAAGTAAGAGGTTCTTGGACACAGGCAAAAGATCCTGCAGGTATATATGCGATAAACAGCGTATACACTTCTGTATCGAGTATCTGGAATGATGTTAGTGGAACATATTCACCTGATGTATTGTACGATCTTGAAAATATACTTCCGTCTAGTTCAGAAACTTATGAAATAGGGGTGCAGGGAATTTTGTTCAATAAACGACTGACAGCCGATGTTTCCTACTTTAACAGACGAAAGTATGATGCTTTAACAAAAGGGCCTTTGACTTCAGCTTCCGGATATAATTATATGTATATCAATACTGAAGAGGAAACAAACAGAAAAGGCTGGATTGTTGCCTTAACAGCAACTCCGGTTAAAACAGCAAACCTACGTTGGGATATGGGGATTAACTGGTCAACCTACAAAGAGGTTTATTCCAAATTAGACCCAACATATTCCGCCAATAAACCATGGGTAAAAGTTGGCGAACGAGTTGACGCTTACACCATTAAAACATACCAAACTGTTCCTTCCGGAGAATATGCAGGTCAGCGTATTTATAAATCGGGACTTTTACAAAAAGAAAACTTTTCTTCCGTAATTGGATACCGAAGCCCTGACTGGATCTGGGGTATCAATACAACATTGCAATATAAGAACTGGAGTTTATTTGCATCGTTTGACGGTGTTGTTGGGGGAATGATGTCTTCAACCACTGAAGCTTATATGTGGTTACAAGGGGTACACCCCGAAACCGTAACTCCTGAAAGGGCATTGGATGTAGCAACACCCGGATCTAAAAATTATCTTGCGAGTGGAGCAATGGTAGTTTCTGGTACATACACAACTGATAGTAATACCGGAGAGGTACTAGAAGATACACGTGTTTTTGCATCCAATGATGTGTACGTTACCTATAAAGATTACATCCGTTCTGTTCACGGTGGTACAGCATGGGGAGGTACCGGAAACGAAGAAGACATTTTAGACAGAACCTTTTTAAAACTTCGGGAGGTATCGCTCTCCTACACTGTTCCAGCGCAATTCCTGGCAAAGATGGGTCCCGTTAAAGGTGCATCCATAAGTTTTGTTGGACAAAACGTATTGTTCTGGGCAAAGGAATTCAGATATTCCGATCCTGATGGTGGTAGTGAAAATTTTGCAGACCCGTCATCAAGGTATCTTGGTGCTAATATTAAAGTTTCATTTTAAGAATTAGAACTATGAAAAATTTAAAATATATATTACTGGCTGCAATTGTCCTTTTTACCGCATCGTGCAGCAATTTTGAGGATATCAATACAAATCCGGATAAATCAACATCTGCCACTCCCGATATGCTTGCATCATACACAATGATGAAAACGTTCAAGCTTTCGAATAACAGCCCTGATGTTTACACTCAGATTACCCTATTCGATCATCATGTAACAAAGTTGGCTTCTACACCAGACCCTGGACAATACTACTGGGCTTACTGGGTATATGGAAGCTTCGGAAACTTTAAATATCTGACAGATCTTAGCGACATGGTAAAGTTTGCTGAAGGAAGCGTAGCAGAACCATCATACAAGGGTTTGGCTCTGTTTTTAAAAGCATGGTATGGATTTAACGCAACCTTGAGTATGGGAGATATTCCCTATGCCGAAGCAGGCCAGGCCAGTGATGGCATTACACAGCCCGTTTATGATAAGCAGGCTGATGTGTTTGCATACATTCTCGACGATTTAAAACAAGCAGAATCGTATTTTGCACAAGGCGTTAATTTTAGTGGCGATATCATGTATAACGGTGATGCAGTGAAATGGCAAAAGCTCTGTAATGCATTACAGTTAAAAATAATTCAAACCATGAGTAAAAAAGCTACAGCTGATCAAAAAGCCCGTTTTGCAGCTATTGTTAGTGCCAATAATTTAATGACCAGCTACGATGACGACTTAAAATTGGTTTATACCGAGAATACAAATGCAACTTATCCTTTCTATAATGGGAATAATCAGCGACTCGATGAAGCTCCATCAACAATTACGGTAAACGCACTAAAAATGAACAATGATTATAGATTGTTCTATTTTGCCGAACCTGCTCAGGTAAAAATTGGTGAAGGCTTAACCGAAACAGATTTTGATGCCTATGTAGGAGCTCCTTACGAACTTGATGCAAACGCATTATCAATCAATAATGATGCGGGCCATTATTCCATATTGAACCAGCGTTATGTGCAATTTAGAGATAACGATCCTTTGTTGTATTTTACCTATGCCGAACAGTGTTTTATTATTGCTGAGGCTATTGAAGAAGGATGGGTTTCAGGTAACGCTCAAACGTATTACGAAAACGGGGTAAAAGCACAGTTGTCATACTATATGAACTTGCCGCATACTGCTGGTTTAGTGCATGGGATGGAAATTACCCAATCGTATATTGATAATTATTTCACTGGTGAAGCTGCTTATAAAACAGCCGGTTCAAAACAAGATAGATTGGAACAAATTTGGATACAGCGTTGGTTGATCGATTTCTTCCAGCCCAATAGTGGTTATTATTATCAGTTCTTACGTACTGGTTATCCGGAATACAAATTAGATCCTGTAACCAGTTTAAATCAGGATAATCCAAATCAGTTTCCGAAGCGTTGGTATTATCCAAATAACGAGGTAACCACCAATCCCGAGAATTATCAAAAAGCCGTAAGTGACCAATTTGGCGGTGTTGATAACACAATGCAAACTCCATGGTATTTGAAATAAAACCTTTGAAGATTGGGAATAGTTTAGTTTAGATTCATAAGGAATGGGTATCTTACCCATTCCTTTGTTTTAATTGCCTGTAAAATGAATTCTATTTTTCTGGCAAGCTAAAGAGCACGCAAGAGCTCCAAACTAAATGTAGTTGAATAATAATCTGATGTATGACATTATTTTAAAACATATTCAAGTGAAAAAATTACTCTTCCTTCCAGTAATATTTTTGCTTTTTACACACTGTGTGAACAGCAAAAAAGAAAAAGCTGATACAAAATCGGCAAGTACAAATGAGTGGCAACTGGTGTGGTCTGACGAATTTGACACAGACGGATTACCTGACACCACCAAATGGAACTATGCTACCCGTGGCAACGAATACGGTTGGGGAAACAACGAAAAACAATGGTACACAGTTGCCAATCCCGTCAATGCCTTTGTTAGTGATGGAGTTCTTACAATTACAGCAATTAAAGAACTAACCTCGGGGAAAGATTACAGTTCGGCCCGGCTAACAACAAAAGGAAAAGGCGATTGGAAATATGGGAAGTTAGAAGTAAAAGCTAAAGTGCCAAGCGGAAAAGGAACCTGGCCGGCCATTTGGATGCTGTCTACTGAAAATTCGTATGGCGGCTGGCCCAAAAGTGGTGAAATCGATATTATGGAACACGTCGGTTACGATCCCGACACCGTGCATTCCACCGTTCATACCGAACTCTTTAATCACACTATTGGCACGCAGGTTGGCAAACCTTTTTACTTACCAACCGCAAGCACCGAATTTCACGTGTACACCATGGAATGGGACGAGAACGAAATCAGAAGTTATGTCGATGGAGAGCAATATTTCAACTTTCTAAACAATGGAGAAGGCAGTGGTGCCTGGCCTTTCGATCAGCCTTTCCATCTGATCCTAAACCTGGCTATTGGAGGAGGCTGGGGTGGAAAAATGGGTATCGACGACTCGTTGTTCCCTCATCAATTTCAGATTGATTACGTAAGAATTTATCAGAAATCAAGCGCTCAGTAATTAGAAATGAAAACGATTTTCAACGCCTTGATCGCGTTGATTGCCGCGGCCTGCTTGTTTGTTGGTTGCTCGCAACAAGCGCCAAACTACCATACTTCGTTGCTTGAGACTGCTGTAGCCGATACAAATGTTGTACTCCCGCCCGCATGGGCTTTCGGAATTGTTTACGGGGCGTATACCAACCAACAGCAATCAATCGAGTTAATCGATCAGATCATTGAATACGACTACCCCATCGATGCGTTCTGGATTGATTCGTGGATTTGGGACTGGCAAAACCAGGGTCAGGGCCCTAAAAAATATATGGACTTTGTAGCCGATACCATTTCGTATCCAAACCGGAAAGAAATGTGGGATTACATGGAAAGTAAAAACATTAAAGCCGGAATGTGGATGTGGGATGCGATTATGCAAACCGGCAACGAAGTAGAATACGATGACTCTAAATCAAAAGGATTCTTTAAAGCCGAAAAAATCCGGACCGATGGCTGGCATAACGGACTTCGTACCACGATAATTGGCGATAACAGCGAAGAGGTTAGCGGAACCTGGTGTGGCGATATCGATTTTGAAAATCCCAAAGCTACTGCATATTTCCAGCAAAAAGTGAAGCACTTTTTCGATGCAGGTGTCGACTTTATAAAACTCGATAAAACCGATGCTATCCCGGTTTGTAAAGCCATGTTCGAAACCACACGAAAATTTGGGAAGGAAACTGGTGGGCGTGGCTTTATACTATCTCACAGCGGAGGTGTTGACAGCGAAGAATTTAAACGTTACCCAGGGAAATGGACCGACGATACCCGTTCGGACTGGACGGTGGAAAAACCAACTCACGAATTCTCGCCCTGGCTGCCACGCGTGGCTTTTAAAGAAAATCTGGCGATGTATACCGATACTACGCGCCATTTTTATAAAACACCTTTTATGGCCAACGACATGGGCGGTTTTTCGGTTGGGATAGATAGAGAGATCGACGAAGAATTGTACATCCGTTGGTTAGAATTTGCACATTTTGTGCCCTTAACAACTCCATTTTCGCAACCCGAAAACCCTACAGGGAACATTGCTTTTAAGGTTTCTGAACAAGCTGATTCTATCTTTCGTTTTTATTCGCACCTAAAAATGGAGCTATTCCCATATATATATTCTTACGCCCACCGCGCCCGCATTGATGGGGTTAACATTATCCGCCCTACCCGCTTGTACGAATATCTGTTTGGGGAAGAAATTTTGGTGGCACCGGTTTACGAACAAGGTAAACGCGAACGCGATCTTTTCCTGCCCTCAGGTTCGCATTGGATTAATTACTGGACTGGCGAAACATTGGAAGGCGGGCAGCCTGTTTCGTGCGAAGCTCCGCTTCATCAGATCCCATTATTCGTAAAAGAAGGTTCCATTATCCCAAAACGCGAATATGCACGCTCGATATCTGCAGGTACAAACGACTTGCTCGAACTGGAAATATACACAGGTGCCAATGGAAATTTCACACTAATTGAAGACGACGGAACCAGTAACGATTACCTCGAAGGAAAATTTGCGCTAACCAACATTGAATACTCAGAAGAACCAGGGAAAAGCAAGCTGGTGATTCATCCGGTGGAAGGGATATTTAATGAAATGAGCGATTCAAGAGTTTGGAGGTTTACTATTCGTGGCGACAACAAAATCTCCGAAGTCCACCACAACGGAGAAAAAATCAATTTCGAAATCAATCAATCGAATATACAATTTGAACTGCCCGCGCAGAGCAAACATGAAAAATTAGAGATAATATTTTCGAGGGAGCATTAGATTAATTGGCCTTCGGACAGTAGGTCTTGATGAAAGAGCCGGTATTCCATTTCTGGAGTCCGGCTTTTATTTTTAAATCAACGACTATTCATATCATATTCATACGGCAGTGCATCGCCTACCCGTTTTTTCAACATCTCTCCTTCCCAAAAAATACCTTGTAAATCAAAACCAATCTTATTGAAATAAACCCGCTGATTTAACAGAGTCATTCTACTTGCCTTATTGTCATAATAAATAGTAATGGGAAGCGGATATGAAATATATTTCATGTATTGGCGATTCTCATCCTGAACATTTCCTGCCTCCTGAATCACAATATCCTTGTATCCCACAATCTTCTCCATAGAATCGCTCATTTGAAATCCATTTCTTGGCAGCTTAGCAGCCCACAGACTTCGTAAAAAATGCATTCTCGATCCCAGGTAGGCTTCTTTCCTGCATTCTACATATGCTCTTTGCCTGGCCTGATTTCCATCAGGCAAATCTTCTTCAAAAATGATATTCCCTTTGTAAACAAAGGATTTAGTATTACGGTAATATTCGAATTTATCGAGATAATAAGTAATGAGGTAACCCAGCGCATTATTTCTGACCAGGATAGGTTTCATGGCAAAAACTTTCAGCGTATCATCCGAACCGTAGTCAAAATTAATATCATCTTCATTCAAGATATCACAGCTCAGTGCATTTACTGACGTACCCAGAAATTCCTTTTTAAACAAACGGAGATATGATTTTCGTTTCCGTACAAGTGATTTAGCCGAAATCACGATTTCATACAACCTAAAGTCCTTTGGTTCCAGAAAAATGGTTAAAGGTTCTGTTAAAGAATACCTTGACACAGTTTGCGAGTAATAACCGATGCAACTAACAGACAGCGGCATTGAGGCATATTTCGACACATCGAGTGTAAAATTTCAGTTAATATCTGAAATGGTTCCAACAAAAGTACCGCTAAAATAAATGGTTGCGTAGCTCACCTTCTCATTCGTATTTTTATCGACGACCGTGCCAGATATCACCTGCCCGCCTACTTGCAGGAAGAGAAAAGATCCGATTAAAAGATGGAAGAGTT
Organism: Draconibacterium sp.; assembly: GCA_011620585.1. Taxonomy (GTDB): domain Bacteria; phylum Bacteroidota; class Bacteroidia; order Bacteroidales; family Prolixibacteraceae; genus Draconibacterium. The sequence goes on along the minus strand of WOYV01000009.1, from coordinate 29,155 downwards.
TTTTCACTTTGACGATCAGGTTTTGTTGATATTTGCAGGCACTAATTTAACAAAATTAGCAGAAAGAATTCTTGCACTAAAAATTCAAATTAATGCCAATAAAATCAAAAAAGCCGATTTCCAAAATTTTCAGGAAACCGGCTTCAAACTGCTGTTTAATTGTTTCTATTTCTCTTCCTTGTTTTCCTCTACTTCAACGTTCACTTTCATTTCGCCGCCATCTTTCGATTTTTTAATGACGATTTTTTTCCCATCCTTTTCAATCACTTTTGTTCCTTCTTCCATTTCTTCAAGGTGCATTAAATTGCCGTTTTCAAATATTTTCACTTGTCCGTCATCATCTGCAAATACCTTAATTTGCTTTGCATGAACAGGGGCCCCACCGTGAATAATTATCTCTTCATGCATTTTTTCTTCGGACGGTTTTTCGCGTACAATCACAATTTTTTCTTTACCATCTTTCAGTTCCTTTTTCTCGTACGAGATAATTCCAGGGTCGCTTAAATCAATTACATTCCCTCTTTTCGCTTCGGGAATGAACATTGTGCGATGACCGCCACCGGGGCCAAAAAATACATCGTTGTCATCTTTACTGCTCCAACTCATTACATTCACATCTTCATCTCCTCCACCCTTGAATTCGAAAACTGCAGGAGCCGACTTATCGCCCGATTTTACCACGAAAACCTGTCCATTACCCATATCTTTAACATCAAAATCAAAAGTCATGGTCGAATCGAAATTAAACTCGCCATCCTTGCTCACCCACTTCAATTCTTTCGCACCACCAATGGTATCGCCATTCCAAACAAAAACCTGATCGGCTGCGATAACCGTGTCAATTTTTGTTTCTTTCCCGTTTTCGACACGAACCATACTGATTTGTTTTTTCGCTTTTTTAGGCGCATCCTGCGGGGCATCCATAAAAGTTGTTGCTGAAGTCAGAAGAATTGTCAGCCCGATTATTGCTGCTACTGATAAAATTTGTTTCATTTTTTTCGATTTTATAATTCTGAAACAAAGATAGGTTTCAATCTGGCATTCAATCCGTTAAGACCTGGTTAAAGTCTGTTAAGGAAAAGTTAAAATGCTAAACGAGCACGTGTAAATAACTATATTTGAGCCATGAACAAGAAAATTCTTACCGGATTGATCATTCTGATGGGCATCTCTATTTTAGGGATCATTGCCGTTCAGTTGGTATGGATGAACAATGCGATCCGTGTAAAAAACGAGATGTTTGAACGAGGCGTGAACGAGGCGCTGCTGCGTACCGCGAACCGCCTTGAAGATATTCATAACCTGGGCGTGGTAAACGAACTGATTTTTTCGCCCGACTCGTCGATTGAATCTTACGAATTCAACTTCGATAGCGACAAACAAATGGAATGGCAAACTTTGCCCGATTCAATGATCATCCTCCACAGACAAAATACACAGCCGAGGCGTCCGGTAAAAATTATTCGTGAGTTTTCGCCCGGAAAGAACGAAGCGACAATTGAAATAAAGGTAGAAAGTGACAGCAACAATTCAGATGTGCAATCTTTTACGTACAATGTTAACAGCAAGCGCCGTACTTCGGGAAACATTGTTTTTTCAGGCGAATCGAAAAGCCCGGGAGTATTTTTTGTACACAGCGACACCATTATTTCGGATGCCGATTCATTATATACGATTAGTACCATAAAAATTGATTCGTTGCTCACCGATCTCGACACTTTCCAGGTCTTCCAACCCGATCTTACCAAACGTATCCAGTTAAAAGCCGGAAACCTGAAACGGATTGCCAGTAAAATGGTTACCGAGGTTTCAAGCTGGGATGTAAGCGAAATTGATGAAGATCTGATTTCGGGGGTGTTGGAAAATGAATTGCGCCAAAGCCAGATTCCGCTCGATTTTGAGTTTGGGATCGTACACGACAGCCTTATCGATTTTCCTGCGGGAGTAAGCGATTCGCTTGCGGTGGCCAGGTCCGGATTCCGGACAACCCTTTATCCCAACGATATTTTCCAGAAGAACATCGAACTTGCAGTCTATTTTCCCGAAAAGAGCAGCTTTATATACCGCTCGCTTAACTGGCTGTTGCTGGCATCCTTTTTCTTTTCATTGTTTATCCTGGTCACTTTTGCGCTGAGCATTTTTTATCTTCTCAGGCAGAAAAAGATTTCGGAAATGAAATCGGACTTTATTAATAACATGACCCACGAATTTAAAACGCCAATCGCGACCATCTCGGTAGCAACCGACTCTATCATAAATGAAAAAGTACTCAGCGACCCCGAACGAATACGGTATTTTGCAGGGATGATTAAAAAAGAAAATACCCGCATGAACCGGCAGGTAGAAGATATCTTGACCATTGCACGCCTCGACCGGAAAGATTTTGAATTTAACTGGGAAACCATCGATGTACACGAGCTAATCAACGATGCAGTACAAGGTATTGTTCTCCAGGTCGAAAAACGCGGAGGAAAAATCGATCTCGATCTGAAAGCCGTGAATTCGATGGTTACAACCGACCGAAACCACTGTACAAACGTGGTATATAACCTGATCGACAATGCGAATAAATACTCGGCCGATGAACCCGCTATCCGGGTTTCGACCCGCAACCTGCAAAAAGGCGTTTTAATTTCGGTGGAAGACAAAGGAATTGGGATGAGCAAAGCCGTTCAATCAAAAATATTTGAACGTTTTTACCGGCAAACCAGCGGGGACATTCATAATGTGAAGGGATTTGGCTTGGGATTAAGCTATGTAAAAGCAGTTATTGAAGCAAATCACGGTAATATTTCGGTGAGCAGCGAACCCGGGAAAGGAAGTAAATTTGATGTATTTTTACCTTTTGTGAGAGAATAAAAACTTAGTTAAAACTGTCATCTCGAACAAAGTGAGAGATCTGTAACAGATTCCTCCTCCTTCGTCGTCGGAATGACATTACAATGGAAATGACAGAAAAGCAGCACATATTTTTGGTTGAAGACGACCTGAGTTTTGGGGCGGTACTAAAGTCGTACCTCGAAATAAACGACTATGAAATTAGCTGGACCGATGATGGGAAGTACGCTCTCGAACATTTTCGAAACGGGAACTACCACATTTGTATACTCGATGTGATGCTACCCAATGTTGACGGTTTTACGATTGGCCGCGAAATCCGTAAAATCAACCAGGACATTCCAATGGTTTTCCTGACTGCCAAAAGCCTGAAAGAAGATATTTTGAAAGGGTACAACCTGGGCGCCGACGATTATATTACCAAACCTTTTGATACCGAAGTGCTGCTCGCAAAAATACAGGCAATCATTAAACGGCAATCGGTGCAAGCCGTTCAGGAAGAAAATATATTTCAGATCGGGTCGTATGTATTCGATGTGAAGCTGCGCAATATCTCGCGAAATGGGGAGAAACAAAAGCTTTCGCCTAAAGAAGCTGACTTGCTAAAACTGCTTTGCCTAAACCAAAACGAACTGCTTTCTCGCGACACGGCGCTTAATAAAATCTGGGGCGAAGACGGATATTTTACTGCCCGGAGTATGGATGTGTTCATCACCAAACTCCGAAAATACCTGAAAGACGATCCCAACATCGAGATCAAAAACATTCATGGAAGCGGATTTTTATTGGAAGTGAAACTCAGTTGAAAACAGATTTCCCCGTCATATTTTTATTTCCACTTTTCTGATTGTATCTTGCAGAAAAACAATTTTATGCCTGAATTACAAGACAGACCTACACTGGTCAGCTTTCAAAAATATGTTTCGGAATTGGAAGTGGAGCGCGGTTTTTCGTCGCAAACCATTATTGATAAATGTTTGCTGCTTGGTGAAGAAGTGGGTGAATTATTTAAAGCAGTAAGAAAATCGGAAGGATTGCTGGTTGATACCAATTCAAACTTTACTGAAATCGGGGATGAGCTCGCCGATATTCTAATTTATGTGTGTGCCATTGCCAACCGGAAAGGGATTGATTTGGAAGTTGCATTCCGCGAAAAAGAAAAGAAGAACAAGAAACGTGTCTGGAAATCAGCGAAATAACGATAAAACAATTTGTATTGTTTATTTTATTGATCGTTCCTGTATTTTTTAGCGGCTCCAACAAAAGTGATTTTGCTTATCGTTTTACAACTCCCGATAAAGTAATTGAAAGTTGTGGAGCAGTCTCTATCAAATAAAATTCATTTAAGGTTGTTCGTTGCAGGGGGTTGAGTTTTCGGCTGACGTTTTATCGAGAGAATGGCCTCCTTTGGTCGAGAGCTTATTCAAAGCAAAACCTTAGAGAAAGCGGGAAGCTCCGACGATTGGAGGAGATCACCCGCTTGAACTTAGGTTTTGAGATAGTTAACTCCACAAGAATTTAAAGTGTTCCGTGATTTTTCTCCAACTCATTTTATTCTGTTTTAACTGACTCTGATATCCATTCAATGTCAGTAAAAGTTTAATTTCTAATATCTTTCTTGCAAAGCGGGCGCAAAATACAACTTTTTACTACTTGTTCCTAACAACTATTTGAAACCCGGTTCCCGTAAAAAGTAATATTTCTTCCTTAAATAAATCATAAACATCCTGGGCATAATTAATTCAAAGACTGACAATTGCCATGAAGATTTAAGACTCGTGGCAAAAAACATTAAAAAAAAATAAAAAATAATTAATCCCCTCAAGTAACTTTTCGATTGTTGGTTAGTCCAAGGTTTTGCCTAATAAATAGTAATTTTACGCGCAATTGAAATAACTTAAACTGACAAAAGTGGCTTCAAAAATAACTTTCAGGCTTACTCTTTCGGTACTAATAATCCTGGTAGTGCTTGGTATTATATTGTATCCGAAACTAAAACCTTTGCTCTTAAAACAAAATAGTACCAATGCTGCCCCGGGGCCTGGAGGCATGCGGGGAGGAATGCAAAAAACAAGTGCAAGTGGTTATATTATTGTCCCTAACGAATTGAGCGAGCTGATATACAGTACCGGTTCGCTGCTACCCGACGAAGAAGTAGAGCTAGCCTTTGAAACATCGGGCAAGGTAGTTGGATTATTTTTCGAGGAAGGTAGCCGGGTAAAAAAAGGCGATCTTCTGGCGAAAATAAACGACAAACCACTTCAGGCCCAGTTACTAAAACTTCAGGCCCAGGAAAAACTGTCAGAGGAAAAGGAATTCCGGCAACGACAACTCCTCGACCGCGATGCCATTAGCCGCGAAAGTTACGACCAGGTTGCTACCGAGTTGCAATCGATCCAGGCAGACATTATGCTAATTGAAGCGCGCATTGCCGAAACAGAACTTCGTGCTCCCTTCGACGGAATTGTTGGTCTTCGCCTGATTAGTGAAGGAGCTTTTGCAGGTACACAAACCAAAATCGTTCGTTTGGTAAAAGTCAGTCCACTAAAAATCGAATTCTCGGTTAACGAAAAATACGCAGGCGAAGTGTCCCCGGGATTCCCAATAACTTTTGAATTCCCTGACAATGCTTTGAAATACCATGCCAATGTTTATGCAGTCGACCCAAAAGTTGATATCAATACACGTACTATCACGGTTAGAGCACTTTATCCGAATAAAAACGAAGAACTAAAGCCTGGCCGGTCGGTGAAGGTAGAAGCACAGCTTTCGAAAATTGAAAATGCCGTTTCGATCCCTACCGAGGCGCTGATTGCTGAAATGTCGGGAGAAAAAGTATTTATATATAAAAACGGCAAAGCTGAACAAAGAAGTGTGGTCACCGGATTACGTACCGAATCACAGATTCAGATTAAAGAGGGGCTCAACTTTGGCGATACCTTGCTCACGTCGGCCATACTTCAGCTACGTGAAAATCTTCCGGTACAGTTGGACACTTTGGTAACTAACCAATAAGAACTGAAAAATGAGTTTATCATCCGTTAGTATAAAGCGCCCGGTACTTGCCACCGTATTCTCGCTGGTAATTCTATTGTTCGGGATCATTGGAATGACCTATCTTGGTGTTCGCGAATTCCCGAGTGTCGATCCTCCACTGATTTCGGTAAGTACTTCTTATCCGGGGGCCAACTCCGATGTTATTGAAACCCAAATTACGGAACCTCTCGAACAGTCGATTAACGGAATTCCCGGAATTCGAACCCTAACAAGTACCAGCAGACAGGGAAGAAGTAATATTTCGGTGGAATTTGAATTGACAGTTGATTTGGAAACAGCTGCAAACGATGTACGCGATAAGGTTTCGCAGGCACAGCGCTTTTTACCCCGCGACTGCGACCCACCTACCGTATCAAAAGCAGATGCCGATGCGAGCCCGATCATGTTTATCGCCGTACAAAGTCCAAAACGTTCTTTACTCGAACTGTCAGAAATTGCTGAGTTAACATTCAAGGAACAACTTCAAACGATTTCTGGAGTAAGTTCTATTATGATATGGGGAGAAAAACGTTATGCCATGCGAATTTGGCTCGATCCGGCCAAACTTGCGGCTTACCAGATGACCCCACTCGATGTTCGTAATGCTATCCTTCGGGAAAACGTGGAACTCCCGGCCGGAAGTGTAGAAGGAAACACCACCGAACTTACGATTCGTACACTCGGGTTAATGAAAACTCCCGAAGAATTTAACAACCTCATTTTAAGGCAAACCGGCGATTTGTCGATTCGTATACGTGATATTGGCCGGGCCGAACTCGGTCCTGAGGATCTTCGGGGAATTATGAAAATGAACGGCATTCCAATGGTAGGAACAGTTATCGTACCTCAGCCCGGCGCCAATCATATCGATATTGCCGATGAAGTTTACAGTCGGCTTGAATACATCAAAAAAGATTTGCCCGACGATGTAGGAATCGAGATAGGCTTTGACAATACGCAATACATCCGAACCTCGATCAAAGAAGTAGAGGATACTATTTACCTTGCCTTTCTGCTGGTGGTTGTAATCATATTTGTTTTTCTGCGGGATTGGAGAACCACTATCCTGCCTATTTTGGTTATTCCGGTTTCACTGGTCGGGGTATTCTTTATCATGTATATGGCTGGGTTTACGATAAATGTACTCACACTTCTTGCCATTGTTCTTTCTATCGGGTTGGTGGTTGACGATGCCATCGTAATGATGGAAAACATATATGTAAAAATCGAGCAGGGGATGAAACCGCTCGAAGCCGGGATGCAAGGTGCAAATGAAATTTTCTTTGCCATTATTGCAACCACCATTACATTGATTGCCGTTTTCTTCCCAATCGTGTTTCTGGAAGGGATGACCGGCAGGCTTTTCCGTGAATTTAGTATTGTAATTGCCGGGGCAGTGGGAATTTCGGCTTTTGTTGCGCTTACACTTACTCCCATGCTTTCTACAAAAATCCTAAAATCAAGACATAAACGAAGCAGGGCATACAATTGGTCAGAGAAGTTTTTTGTTAAGATGAACCTGGCTTATAAAAATTCACTGGACGCCTTTTTGAAAAGAAAATATTTTGCACTGGTTATATTGATATTTTCATTCGGACTGATATTTCTTTTATGGAAAACTATTCCGGCAGAAATGGCCCCGCTTGAAGACCGGTCTCAACTCAATATTAATATAACAACACCCGAAGGCTCGACATACGAATTTAACCAGGCTTATGCCGAAGACGTAACTGCGCTTATTGAGGCCACCGTCCCTGAACGTGATAAAGTAACAACCATGATCAGGGGAAGCAGGGCTTTTGTTAGGGTAGTGCTGGTACCTCCTGCCCAACGGAAACGCACTCAACAGGAGATTGCAAACGATCTTTCGGCCCGGTTACGGAAAATGACCAAAGCACGGGCAAGCGTTATCCAGCAATCGACTTTTGGTGGCAGGCGCACCGGGCTGCCAATCCAGTATGTATTGCAGGCTCCGAATATTGAAAAATTACGTGATATTTTGCCAGAATTCATGTCGCAGGTACAGGATAACCCAACATTCGAAATGGCCGATGTGGATTTAAAATTTACCAAGCCCGAATTACAGATTGAAATAGATCGCGACAAAGCCAATTTACTCGGGGTATCCACACAAAATATTGGGCAAACCCTTCAGCTGGCGCTCAGTGGCCAACGATTTGGTTATTTTATCATGAACGGAAAACAGTACCAGATACTGGGTGAAATTGCCCGACAAGACAGAAATAAGCCACTCGACCTAAAATCGTTGTATGTCCGCAACAACACCGGTCAAATGATTCAACTCGACAACTTTGTAACCCTGCGTGAAGAAACAGCACCCCCCCAATTGTATCGTTACAACCGTTTTGTGTCGGCCACTGTTTCGGCCGGACTTGCACCGGGAAGGACCATTAGCGAGGGACTGGCCGAGATGGATAAAATTGCAACCAATGTACTCGACGACTCCTTCCGCACTGCCCTGGCTGGCGATTCAAAAGATTTTACCGAAAGTTCTTCAAGCCTAATGTTTGCCTTCCTATTGGCAGTCGTATTAATATTTTTGGTTCTTTCAGCCCAGTTTGAAAGTTTCAAAGATCCCGTTATTGTAATGATGACGGTTCCCCTGGCACTTACAGGAGCCTTCCTGTTTATGTGGTATTTTAATATCACCATGAATATTTTCAGCCAAATCGGAATTATCATGTTAATCGGCCTCGTATCAAAAAACGGAATATTAATTGTGGAATTTGCCAACCAGCGAAAATCGAATGGGATGAAAAAACAGGATGCCATCCGATTTGCTTCCGCAGCGAGGTTCCGCCCCATTCTGATGACCAGTTTATCTACCATCCTTGGAATTCTTCCTTTGGCGATGGGGCTTGGAGAAGGGGCACAGAGCCGTGTGGCAATGGGTATCGCAGTTATTGGCGGGCTTACATTATCCACTTTCCTGACTTTGTATGTTATTCCCGGAATCTATCTGTATATATCAAGCGAATCAAAAAATGACAAGAATGAATCGGTTAATATTGAGAAAATCGAATCTGTTAAATAGAGCTATCAACGTATTTGCCTGGATGGTTATTTTCGTTCCCGGAACTTTGAATGCACAGGAAGTATTTGATCTGAAAGGGTGTATTCTTACCGGGTTAGAGCGAAATTATTCGATAAAAATTGCCAGAAATCAGGAACAGCAGGGAGATAATAATTATACCCTGGGGAATGCAGGATATTTGCCTTACATCAGTACAAGCAATCGTTACGGTGGCGCCCTTAACAACACCAACCAGGCTTTACGCGACGGCGGAGAGAACGATTCCAGAGGAATATACAACACTTCGGGCTCGGCAAATGTAAATCTCGACTTAATACTTTTCAGAGGATTTAACGTTAAAACCACCTACGAAAAACTGAACCAGCTTAAACAAATGGGCGAACTCAGCACCCAAATGAGCATGGAAAATTTGGTGGCCAAAATTATTGACGAATACTATTTATATATGCAACAACTAAACCTGAATAAAAACCTGGTTTATGCGGTTGAACTTTCGCGCGAAAGGGTTCGAATTGATGAAGAACGCTACCTGTTGGGGGCATCCTCCAAATTGGAGTTATTGCAATCAATGGTATATTTAAATGCCGACAGTTCGAGGCTTGCCAACCAAAATGAAGCCATAGTTGCTTCGCAGGTTAGGTTGAAAAAACTGTTGTCGCTTGAAAATCTGGAACAAAATATTTTTTTGCAGGATACAGCCATTCAAATTAACTCCAAACTGGAATACGCCAACCTGCTTGACCAGACCCTGACCAACAATACAAGCTTATTGATAGCAACAAAAGACCAGGTGATATCGGAATTGGATTACAAGATTATTGCATCGCGGGCTTATCCTTATTTAAACGCATCTACCGGGTATAATTTTTTGTACAATGGGTACGAAACCGGAACAGTCAGTCATCAAACAGTACATGGCTTAAACTATGGTTTAACCTTAGGAATGGACCTCTTTGACGGGAATACCAGGAAACTGGAAAAAACAAATGCCAAAATAAATATCGAAACTCAAAAATACCAGTATCTGCAGGTAGAACAAGATGTGAGAGCTGACTTGCTTACCATTTATAATTCGTATCAGAATAATTTGGGGTTACTAAAATTGGAAGAGCAAAACCTGGAAGTAGCCCGCGAAAACCTCGAAATTGCATTGGAACGATACAAGCTCGGTAATTTATCGGGGCTGGAACTGCGCGAGGTTCAAAAAAGCTTGCTTGACGCAGAAGAACGCCTGATAACAATACAGTACTTAACCAAAGTTGCTGAAATTTCGTTGCTCCAGATTTCGGGAAACATTATGAGTTATGCGCAATAAAATACATCAGCTTTCACTTAAAACTTTTACATTCAATAGCTAAAATATTTCCCTAAACTGTATTTTGATTTTTAGTTTATGATATAGTATCACCTATTAGATTTGTCAGGTGGTACACAGTTTACATGTGTCAAATCATTAAATTTTTCATCTGATGTTATCCTAATACAGGATTAAACGTATTGATAATAAAAATCACACCTTTTCATTAAAGAAATACTAACTTTGCAGGCTCTTAAATTTGAAGCTTAGAAATTGGCATGCAAGTACTTGAATTTGATACGCTTGTAATTGGTAGCGGACTGGCTGGTTTATCAGCAGCCTACCATGCTGCAAAATTCGGATCGGTAGCGATTGTAACCAAATCGCAACTCGATACGAGTAATTCTTATTATGCACAGGGCGGAATTGCCGCAGCTATTTCTGCCGAAGATTCGCCGGAACAGCATTTGCGCGATACATTGCTTACCGGGCGCGGACTTTGTGATCGCGACGCGGTGGAGATTCTGGTAAACGAAGGCAAAGAACGCGTGCTCGAAATGATCGACCTGGGAATGCAGTTTGATCGTGAAAACGGGAAAATTGTCCTTGGCCTTGAAGGTGGACACACCAAACGCCGTATTTTACATGCCGGGGGCGATGCCACCGGAAAAGAACTCACTTGTTTCAAACTCAACCTGGTAAAACAACATAAAAATATTCAGGCTTTCGAATATGTGGCAGCACTAAAACTCCTTCAGAAAAACAAACAAATGCAAGGAGTACAAGCATACGATTTCACCTCCGGGACAAATATTTTTTTTAAATCGAAAGCAGTGATCCTGGCCACCGGTGGTCTGTCGAGGCTGTTTGAACGCTCGACCAACCCACACACTGCTACAGGTGACGGAATAGCGCTGGCTTACGAAGCGGGGGCTCAAATTGCCGATCTCGAATTTATCCAATTCCATCCTTCGGCGCTCTACATCCCCGGCCGCGAAGCCTACCTCATAAGTGAGGCAGTGCGTGGAGAAGGCGCCTGGCTGCTCAACCAACAGGGCGAACGATTTATGAAAGACATTCATCCGCTGGCCGAACTGGCTCCGCGCGATGTGGTAGCTTACAGTATTTTCAGGCAGATTCAGAAATCGGGACAAAAATATATTTTCCTGTCGCTGAAACATCTCGATAAAGAAAAGATCAGGAAACGCTTTAAAAATATCGATCAGCATTTAAAGGAATTCGGGCTTGACCTAACCGAAGACCTGCTGCCGGTTTCGCCTGCTGCACATTATATGGTGGGCGGAGTGCGGACTAACCTGGATGCCGAAACCAATATTTCGGGCTTATTTGTTTGTGGCGAATTGGCCTCCACCGGAGTGATGGGCGCCAACCGGCTGGCTAGCAATTCGTTGCTTGAATGTTTGGTTTTTGGGAAACGTGCCAGCGAGAAGGCTGCAAATCTGCAGGTTTCAGAAAGCGAAATCGAACTTCCTGAACCGGTTCACGTAAATCCGCAAAACGAAAAAACCTTCCTGCAATACCAAAACGAATTGGCCGGGCTAATGTCGGAAAACCTGGGGATTGTCCGGACCGGGGGATCTATTCAGAAAGCGCTGAAACGGTTTAACGAAATCGCCGATGGTATTTCGTCCGACGAAAACGAATACAACCTTTTAAAAATAAAAAATACTGCAACTATCTGTAAACTCATTGCCACAGCTGCTTTGCTTCGCGAAGAAAGCCGTGGCGGACATATCCGGGAGGACTTCCAGGAAGAGAACCCTGATTTGAGAATGCACATAATACAAGAGAAACAGAAGCAAATTCAGTTTGAAAACGTAAGAGATTAAAGTTATGATGGATCAGAAAACATTAAAATCGGCTGAGGTACTTTTCGACCTTGCCTATGCTGAAGATATTGGCGATGGAGACATTACCACCAATAACCTCATCGATCCGAACCAGGGCAAAACGGCTCAGTTGGTCGCCAAAGAAAAAGGTGTTATCGCAGGACTACAGGTGGCTGAAATGGTTTTCAGAAAATTCGATAAAAACCTGGAATGGAACGAATTACTCCCCGATGGCAGCAAAGTGAAACCCGGAGATGTGATTGCCGAATTCAAAGGGAACTACCGCGCCTTGCTCACCGGAGAACGTAAAGCCCTGAATTTCTTACAACGTCTTTCGGGGATTGCTACTTATGCCAATCTCTGTATGAAAGAAATAGAGGGCACAAAAGTGGAAATTCTGGACACACGCAAAACACTGCCGGGTTACCGTCACCTCGACAAATATGCTGTTCGTATGGGAGGCGCTTCAAACCACCGGTTTGGATTGTACGACATGGTGATGATCAAAGATAACCATATACAGGTTGCCGGAGGAATTACAGCAGCTGTAAATGCCATTCGAAAACGAGTGCCCAAAAGCATTAAAATTGAAGTGGAAACCAGCAACATCGAGCAGGTAAAAGAAGCTCTTGCTGCCGAAGTAGATATCATTATGCTCGATAATATGAGTTCGTCGTTGATGAAAGAATGTGTTGACATTGTTAACGGGCGATGCAAAATAGAAGCTTCGGGGAACATGACCCAGAAACGGATCAAAAAAGTGGCACACACCGGGGTCGACTATATTTCGATAGGAGCGCTCACCCACTCGGTGAAGGCGCTTGACATCAGCCAACGCATTATCGATTAAATGAACCTGGTAATCGACATAGGCAACACACGAACTAAATTTTCGGTATTCAACCGGGGCGAAGTACTCATCACGGTGCCGGTCGACGAATTTCTGCCTTCGCACATCGATGTGTTACAACAGGAATACGATGGGCTGAACAAAGCCATTCTGTCGGGTGTGAAAGATTACCCCGAAGATTTAAAGCATGCCTTGCAAACCAAATTCGACACGTTTATTGAATTGGATGCAAACACACCGCTGCCTATCGAAAATTGCTACAACACGAAAGAAACCCTGGGTAAAGACCGCATCGCTGCCGTAGTTGGCGCTTTCGATCTGAACCCGAATACCAATGTCTTGGTAATTGACGCAGGCACGGCTATTACTTACGACCTGTTAACTGCCGATGGTAAATACCTCGGAGGAAACATTGCTCCGGGCCTTGAAATGCGTTTTAAAGCACTTCACCAGTTTACCGGTCGATTGCCAAAAGTTGATAAAGCGGACTATAATAAACTTTTTGGCACAACAACCGAGGAGGCAATCAGGGCCGGAGTACAAAACGGAACTGTATACGAGGTAGATACAACAATCTCTGCTTTTAAAGATTTTTATAGAAATTTAAAAGTAATTATCACCGGAGGCGATGCCGAATTTTTTGATAACAAATTAAAAAATTCTTTCTTTGTACACTTTAATTTAACCAGCTTGGGTTTAAACCGCATATTGGAATATAATGGGGAGATTTAGAAGAGTAAGTTTTTTGATTGCCGGGGCCATTTTTTTCCCGGCACTATTGTATGCGCAATTCAATAACGCCACTACCTCGCCGTATTCACGGTATGGCCTGGGCGATCTTGAGCCATATAGTACAGGGCGATCGACAGCTATGGGTGGCGCTACATTGGCCAGCAGGTATCCATTACAGATAAATTCAGCTAACCCGGCGTCATATACAGCCACCGATTCGCTTAATTTTCTTTTTGAGTTTGGGATTCAGGGAACTTTTACAAGTTACAAGACAGAAATTAGTAGTATGAAATCCAACGATGTGAATTTTAATTATTTCATGATGGGTTTTCGTATTAACAAATGGATGGCTACCAGTCTTGGTATTTTGCCTTATTCAAATGTTGGTTATAATGTCCAGCAAAATGGAGATGTAGAAAATACAGGAGCATACCAGACAATCTACTATGGAGAAGGTACAATTTCAAATGCCGTGTTTGGACTTGCAATACAACCTTATAAATATGTGTCGGCTGGTTTTAACCTGAATTATCGTTTCGGAAACTTAAATCGTAACTCTGAACTTTATTTTGCAAAATCCGATCTGTATCTTTTGCAACGATATTCGAAAATGCGCATTCAGGATTTCGGGTTACAATTTGGGGTACAGGGCATTATACCCATGAAAGATGATAAACAGCTTGTGTTGGGGATGGTGTTCGAAAATAAACCAGCCTACACCGGTTTTGTTTCCGATATTGTTCAAAAAAATATTTCTTATTCATCATCAGCCGACCAGGACACACTTTTTTCTCAATCTGAAGAACGCGGAAAGATCGTTTTCCCATTTACTATCGGATTCGGACTCTCGTATTCTAAAAAGGATGTTTATGAAATAAACTTCGATTATTATCACCAACAGTGGTCGGATGCAACCTTTTTGGGATCGAAAAACGAATTTTTAACAGATTTGAATAAATTTGCATTTGGAGTCGAGTGGGTTCCGGAAAAATTTTCAATCAGAAGTCCATTAAAACGCGTGGCTTACAGGGCTGGGGTTAAGTACGAAAATACTTACTATATATTTGATGGCCACCAAATAAATGACTTTGGCATAACTTTTGGACTTGGTATTCCGCTTTATCGCTCCAGTTCAACCATTAACATATCGGCTGAACTTGGGAAAAGAGGCACAACAAGTTACAATTTAGTTCGTGAAAATTACGCGAAAGTTAATTTGAGTGCAAATTTGCACGATTTGTGGTTCATTCAACGTAAGATAGATTAAAATTAAGCGAAAAATAAAACTACTATGAAAAACTTATTACGCATATCACTCTTTTTCGCCGCAATTGCTGTTGCCGGCATTACAGTTGCAAAAGCGCAAAATGTAATTAAAGGGACCATCTACATGGATGGAAAACCTGCTGCCGGCATTACCGTGGAAGTACACAAAGGGGGTACCATGATGACCAGCTTTGACGGAAAATACGAACTCGAACGAGATCCAAAATCAAAATGGATCAGATTCACATATATCGACGAAATTAAAAAAGAAGATATAGAAAATTTACAAGGCGAAATATTTGATTATGCCTTTACAGGTTCGCTTCCTTCCGAAGGTGGAGAAGTGGAAGTTGCCAACGGAACAGTAGATCTTAGGTCAGCGGAAGAACTAGTCAAAGCGCAGGATCAGAATTTCATGAACGAATATTCATTGTACTCTGAATTCTACAAACAAGACGATTACAAATCGACAATGCCACACTGGAAAAAAGTAGTAGCCCAATATCCAAAATCTACTCCCAATTTGTATATCCAGGGTGCAAAAATGTACGAATACCTGATCGAACATGCAACAACAGATGCTGAGCGCGAAAAACTATTAGGCGAATACATGAAACTTTACAATTCCCGTATCAAATACTTTGGCCAGGAAGGATATGTTTTGGGAAGAAAAGGAACTGCATGGTTAAAATATAAATTAAATGCCGATAACGGGAATCCTCCGGAAGGTGACGAACTGAAACAGATTCACAAAACCGGGTACGAATACTTAAAAAAATCGGTTGATTTGCAAGGTAATGAAAGTGAACCGCCAGTATTGGTATTGTTAATGCAAACCACAGTTGCGCTTTTCAAATTAGGCGAACTACCAAAAGAAACAGTGGTTCAGAATTACGAAAAATGCTCTGAAGTTGCCAATGCGATCATCGCTAAAAATGAAGACCCAAAAACCGTTGAAATCACCCGCGACCAAGTACTTCCTTATATCGAGGAAATCTTCGGAAAATCAGGCGCTGCCGATTGCGATGTGCTGGTAAAAATCTATACATCTGAATTTGAAGCAAACAAAGATGATGTGAATTATATCAAAACCATGTTACGTCGTTTGGGCAGGGCCAACTGTACCGAAACCGATTTGTTCTCGGATGCCACTGAAAGATTATACGAACTTGAACCATCGGCGGAAGCTGCCTTCAACATGGCCCGTCGCTATCTTAAAAAGGATGATATGGCGAAAGCACACGAATATTATCAAATGGCCATCGACCAGGAAACCGACCAGGAATTGCGGGCTACCTATTATTACGAACGTGCCTTGCTGCGTTACGCAAAAGAAGGCAACTACCCAGGGGCACGCGAAGATGCCCGTAAGGCACTTTCGATCAAACCCGACTATTGCGAGGCCAATATGCTGATTGCGAACATTTACGTAACCGCATCACAAAAATTTGAAGGTACCTCACTCGAAAAATCGGCTGTATTTTGGTTAGCTTGCGATTATTTCGAAAAAGCACGCCGTGGCGAAGATTGTTCGATCGATGCTTCGACAAACCTGGCAAAATACAGAAAATATTTCCCCAACAAAGAGGAAGCCTTTATGGAAAACCTGAAGGAAGGCAGTACCTACCACGTGGGAGGATGGATCAATGAAAATACAAAAGTTAGATTCTAATATTTTTCAACTTATAAAGAAAAGTGGTATTGCAGCTCTCATTGCGGGGGCTGCAATACTTTTCTCAGCCTGCGGGAAAAACGACATTGCAAAAATCCAGGCTTTCAGCGCCCCCGAAAACCTTCCTATTCAGGAGGCAACCAATTTCGAAATTCTTTCTACCGACTCCGGCGTGGTCCGTTATTCGTTAAAAGCCCCCAAACTGTTGCGTTACGAAAACGACGGCCAGAGCTATACTGAATTTCCTAAGGGCGTGAAGATTATAAAATTCGACGATCAGAAAAAAATCGTGTCGAGCCTCACCGCTGATTATGCCAAACAGTTTGTAAAAGAAAACCGCTGGGAAGCAAAAAACAATGTGGTAGTCACCAATATCCAAGGCGACTCGTTAAAAACCGAGCACCTTATCTGGGATGAGAAAAACAAAAAAATATTTACCGAAGAATATGTAAAAATCATTCGTGAAGATCAGATAATTACCGGAATAGGCTTAACTTCGGACCAGGATATGCAGAACTGGAAAATTAAAAATCCAAAAGGAGTGCTTTATGTTGGAGTGAACAATGCCTCCAAAAAGTCGGCAATACAGGAGGTACAAACACCAGGGAAAGAAATTCCAAAACTGGAAGAAAACAGCAAAGCCGTTGAGTTTAAATAATTGACGTACGAATGAATTTGTATTTTCTACTGATACTGATTACGATTATACTTTCCGCCTTTTTCTCGGGCATGGAAATCGCCTACGTTTCGGCCAACAAACTACAACTCGAGCTCGACAAAAAATCCGAACCTTTCAATTCGCGTATCCTGCGTTTTGTTACCGCCAACGGGGGAAAATACATTGCCACCATGTTAGTGGGAAACAACATTGCACTCGTGATTTACGGTATTGCTTTTGCTGCGATCCTTGAACCTGTTTTTAAAATTTATATTCAATCGGAATCGATGGTACTTTTATTACAAACTATCATCTCTACTCTTATTATTTTGTTTGTTTCCGAGTTTCTCCCAAAAACACTATTTCGGCTTTATCCCAATTCTTTACTAAATATTCTTTCGCTTCCACTGGCATTTTTTTATGTTCTTTTTTACCCCATCACCGCGTTTTCGATTGCCATAACCAACACACTTTTAAAACGAGTATTAAAAACCGATGTGAATGCGGTGAACAAAAACCCGGTTTTTAGCCGAATCGATCTCGATCAATTTGTAAATGAAAGCGACTCGCCGCGTGCCTTGCTCCAGGAGAAAAAAGAAGAAACCGAGATCAAACTTTTCAAAAATGCGCTCGATTTCTCGAAAGTAAAACTCCGTGAAATCATGGTTCCACGTACCGAAATTGAAATGCTGGAAATAGGGGCATCAATTGCTGATCTTCGCCAAAAGTTTGTGGAAACCGGTTATTCGCGCATACTTTTCTACAAAGAAAATATTGATAACATTATTGGTTACGTTCATTCATCGGTGCTATTTCAGAACCCACAGTCGATTGAAAGCCAAATCAAAAAAGTACTGATCGTTCCTGAAACAATGCCTGCCAATAAACTGCTGAGCACCTTTATACAGGAACACCGGAGCATTGCTATTGTGGTTGACGAATTTGGCGGAACATCGGGCATGGTAACCAGTGAAGACATCCTCGAAGAAATATTTGGTGAAATTGAAGACGAACACGACACACGCGGCATAATCGAAAAAAAGATCAGTGATACTGAATATGTCTTTTCGGGACGCGCCGAGATCGATCTGATCAACGAAAAATACCGGCTCGATCTTCCCGAGTCGGAAGAATTTGAAACACTCGCCGGGTTCATCCTGTTTTACCACGAAAGCATTCCGAAAATCAATTCCCTGATAAAGATCGGAAAATTTCATTTTAAAATTTTAAAGGCCACCAACACCAAAATCGAACTCGTAAAACTCACTATTACGGAAAACCAGTAAGCAGGTTTTTCGAACTACCAAATTGACTTACAGAGCCTTACAATCATCAACAATCAGGGGTTAAAAAAAAATCAAATCCCGTGGTTAAATAGTTAAAATTGCTATCTTCGTAGCCTGAAATTTTTAAATAATTATTTGCATTAAAACAACTGTAAATCAATGGCAACGTTACAAAAAATCAGAACGAGAGCAGGATTGTTAGTAGCAATTGTAATCGGTGTTTCATTGGCAGCATTTATCCTTGGAGACTTGTTACAGGGTGGTTCGTCGATGTTTCAAAGAAACCGCATGGAAGTTGGCGTAATTGACGGTGAATCTGTACAATATCCCGATTTCCAGACCGAAGTAGAAGAGCTGGGGGAAATATACAAGCAAAACTACCAGACTTCGCAGTTGGACGAAAACACCTGGGCACAACTCAGAGATCAGGCCTGGCAGCGCAAAATTAGCGAAATCGTGATGGGACAAGTGTACAATGACCTCGGTATTGAAGTTAGTTCAGACGAACTTTTCGATATGCTGCAAGGTTCCAACATTCACCCTATCGTACAACAAATTTTCACCAATCCCGAAACCGGTCAGTTTGACCGTGCATCGGTGGTTCGATTCCTAAAAAACCTGGAAACCGGAGTTGCAGCCGATCAACGCGAATACTGGCTGAACCTGGAAAAACAAATTGTTGAAGAACGCACACAGTCGAAATATGCCAACATGGTTGGAAAAGGGTTGTATGTAACCAAAGAAGAAGCAGAGGATAATTTATTGGCCAGCAGCAAAGTGGTTAATTTCGATTACATTACACTTCCTCAAAGTTCGGTTGCCGACGATCAGATTTCGATAAGCGAAAGCGATCTGAGAGAATATTATGATGCACATCTGGAAGACTATAAATCGTCTGCCAGCCGGAAAATTGAATACATTGTATATGCAGTTACTCCTTCGGAAGATGATTATGCCGATGCCGAAAAATGGATCAACGATATAAAAAGTGAATTCGAACAAACCGAAGATAATGTTCAGTTTGTGAATGCCAGTTCAGATGTTGCCTTCGAAAATATTTGGTTCAAAAAAGAGGATCTGCCTGAAAACATTGCAACCTGGGTTTTCGATGAAAAAGCGCAGTTAAACGATGTATTTGGTCCATACAGGAATGGGGATTCGTTTACACTGGCCAAATTGCATAAATCGGAAATGATGCCCGACTCGGTGGAAGCCCGTCATATCCTTCTTCAGGTAACTACACAAGCTGAGTTGCTTGCCGCCCAAACGCTGGCTGATAGTTTAAAAACATTAATCGACAATGGCGCTGCATTTGCTCCACTGGCACAACAATACTCTACCGACCAGGGTTCAGCCATTAACGGCGGCGATCTGGGTTGGTTCCGTCGTAACCAAATGGTGAAACCATTCGAAGATGCGGCTTTTAATAATAAAAAGGGCGAAGTTACCGTAGTTGCCTCTCAATTTGGTATCCATATTGTACAAACTACTCAACTTGGTAAACTGGTTCCACAGGTACAAATTGCTTACCTTACCCGTAACGTAATTCCAAGTACCAAAACTTATCAGAGTGTATATGCCAAAGCCAGCGAATTTGTTGGGAAAAATACAACCCGCGACGAGTTTGATGCAGCCATTGCAGAACAAAATTTAACTAAAAGAGTAGCAACCCTGGGAGAAAACGATCTTCAAATAGTTGGCTTGGAAAGCCCAAGACCACTAGTGCGTGCAGCATACGAAGCTGAAGTGGGTGATATACTTCAAACCTCGCAAGGTTCTCCGATTTTTGAATTGGGCGACAATTTCGTAATTGCTGTTCTTACCAATATTACTGAAGAAGGAATATCTCCTTTCGACCAGGTTCGCGACCGTGTTGAACTGGCTGTTAGCAAACAAAAGAAAGCTGATTTACTGGTTGAAAAAGTTAAAACCAATATGGCAGGCAATGCCGATCTTTCGTCGCTGGCAGCAGCTTTGGGAACCGAGGTAAAAAGTGCAAATAGCGTCAACTTCAATTCATTCTCGATCCCGGGAGTTGGATCGGAACCTGCTGTAATCGGAACGGTTGCTTCATTACCGGTCGATAAAGTATCGGCGCCTATTCCGGGCAACAACGGAGTATTCGTAGTGATGGTAACATCTGAAAACCAAAATCCTGCAGGAAATGTTACGGCCGAACAAAACCGTTTGGCGCAAACCTTGAATTACCGTGCTTCTTCTGGAGCTTTTATTACGCATCGAAATGCAGTTGAGATAGTTGATAAAAGGTCTAAATTCTATTAGTCGATCAATAATATCATTGATAAAAGGAAAGCCGTTCTTTCGTCAGCCGACATAGAACGGCTTTTTTTATTAAGCCAATATAAAATATCGGGGTTCGGCTCCGTACCCATTCAAAAAAATAAATTAATTTGGCGAACACAGAATCATGTTGCTCATGAAGCATAGTTGTTTCTAGTTGTTTATTTAAACCAATCTAACCATGCAAAAATTATTCATATCCGGGTTTTTCCTGTTTTCTCTGATCTTCACAGCTTGTCATGACATCGAAAAAAAGACCATGAACGGTAACGAGGCGCAAACACTTTTAACCGAATCTGTAACTGCTTCCTTCATTTATTCGAGCACTCAGGAAGATGCCACACGTGCCGGCCTGCAAATCGAAAGTTCAGTAAAAAGCGCACCAGAGTCTTTGTCTGAATACCCGGTAATCACCGTTGATCCGCATGATCTGACAACCTGGCCTAAAACCATAACCATTGATTATGGCCCGGAAAATATAAGCAGTATCGATGGACATACCCGACGCGGAGTGATGATCGTTAATGCATTCAATTTCCCGACGGTAGAGGACGCTTCCTGGATTATCGATTTTGATGAATACTATTTCGACGATTACAAGGTGGAAGGCACTCAGAGTGTAAAATACACCGGTGAAAATTCAAGCGGGCATCCCGTTTACAATTGTACGCTCAGCGAAGGAGTAATTACTTCACCCGACAATAAAGTATTTTATTTCGAGCAACTCACTAACCGTGAATTTGTGAGTGGTTACAATACTCATTTTGATCTTACCGGAAATCAGGAAGATTTTTGCGATGATGAATACAAAATTACAGGAACGCACAGTGGGGTTAGCTCCGAAGGATACATTTACACCATGTCGACAACAGAACCTTTACTTGCCAATGTTTGCTGTAAATGGATTATGGATGGAAAACTTAAGGTGGACATGCCCGATGCCGAACTCGATTGTGAAATCGATTATCATCCCGGTCCTGAAAGTGGCGACCTTTGTAATAACGAGGCGGTTTTTACAATCTTCGGAATTAGTGTGCCAATCACATTGCGATAATTGCTGATTAATTCGGCGGAAAACTCAGCGGTCAAATTGGAATGTAAATTTTTTAATTGTTCTTTTTCAAGACCATTTTTTAAGAAATTCAAGTGAAAAAAGTAAAACAGGATGTTAATAACACCCTATCGATTTCGTGAATCAGATTCGATAAAGTATATTTGAGGTCTTCTGAAAAAGAAGCTTTTACCGGCCAACAATATAAACCTGATAAACGGAGGAATAATCATGTCATCTCGTTTAGTACTTTTTCTTTTTTCATTTTTACTGCTTTGTTCAGTAAATACTTTCGCGTCAAAAGACAAAGGCGATCCTAAACCAAAAAGCAAAGGAACCCCATCGTATCAGAAACGCGATGATAAAATTCGCGTGTTTGTAGAAGGAATTCGGCTCGATATGGATTATATGCGCCGAAGAATGCGATATGTCGATTTTGTGATGGAACCTGCAGTAGCCGATGTACAGATTATCATCAACGAACGCGTAAGTGGTTCAGGCGGACAAGTATATTCGTTGATGTATAACAATATCACGCTCGACAACCTCAGCAATTATACAATTTCGGCTACCACCCTTGCGAACGACACCTACGAAGAGAAACGAAAAAAAATAACCGATGCACTTGAACTGGGACTAATGCCCTATGTCAGCCAGACAAAAGCTTCGGAAAAACTGGTCCTGAACTACAAAGGCGGCGATGCGACCGAAGAAAATGAAAACCTAAAAGATCCGTGGAACAACTGGACATTTCGCGGGGATGTGAGTGGAAATATGAACCTGGAAGAAAGTCGGAAAAGCTATAATTATGCATTTTATGCCCGTGCCGACAAGGTAACGGAAGACTGGAAATACAGAAATAATGCACGCCGGTCGGTAAATACCAAAAAATATACCAGCGAAGGCGAAGATTACAGTTCGATAAACACTTCTACTTACGCGTCCTCAAGTGTGGTAAAAAGCATCACTTCGCGGTGGTCGGCAGGAGCTTTTGGTAATTTGTATAACAACAACTACCAGAACATGGTCTATTCGATTTCGATAAAACCGGCCATCGAGTATAATATTTTCCCCTGGGACATTTCGGATCGCAAAGTATTCACAATTGCCTATTATATTGGCCCCGAATGGATGAAATATTACGAAGAAACCATTTACGATAAATTAAGTGAAAGCCTGTGGGAGCAATCGTTGCGTCTCGACTTACAACTGGTGCAAACATGGGGTGAAATACAAGCCGGCCTCAATGCAACCAATTATCTTCAGGACTGGAGCAAGAACCGTATTACGCTCGACACCAATTTGTCGGTTCGCATTGTTCGTGGATTATCTGTAAGAATGGGGCTCAGGGTGGAAAACATACACGACCAAATCTACCTTGCAAAAGGAGATGTTTCGTTGGAAGATGTTTTGCTGAATAAAGTTCAGCTACCGTCAACGTTTGAAATTGGGGCCGATCTTGGCCTCCGTATACAATTCGGGTCCATATACAACAATATCGTAAACAACCGCCTGTAAGTTATTTCTTTACACGGGCAACACCTACCAGCCGGGTTGCCATTTCGAAACCGTGTTTTTCCAATGCTGTTTCAATTTCCGGGATTTCTGTCGCCATTTCGTCGTATTCCGGCCTTCCTTTAATTTGGTGAAGCGCCTCCCTTAACTTGCTTTTACGCTCTTCTATCTCTTCCGGTGAAGGAGTTCGAGCAGGGTTCTGAAACTCGAATTTAAGCTCGATGAAGAGACCGGCCTTTTCGATGAGTTCTACAATTTCTTTTCGCGTAAAAGCTTCGTTGTGAGTAATCCCATTCATACGGTCGATCCGGCTTCTGAAATGGTGCATCCGTTTGTGAACCTCCTGTGCCGGGCTTTGTTGGTCGCTAAAGAGTTCGTTTACGATAATCCAGCCACCAGGTCGAACCACGCGTTTCATTTCGAGCAAGGTTTGTTGCACGTCCGACAAGTGATGGAGCGCCATGGAAATGGATGCCACATCAAAACGATCGTTTTCAAAATCAAGCCCTTCGCCCGACATTTGCTGAAACTCAGCATCGGGGTATGTTTCTGTAGCCTTTTTAAGCGAATCTTCATCCGGATCGACACCGGTGATCGTTGCTCCGGGAAATGCCTCTTGAAGAACTTTTATAAAATGCCCCGGGCCGGTACCCACATCGAGTACGCGAGCAATTCTCTTATCCGAAAAAAAGTTTATAAGTTGTTTCATCTTGTTCAATTAATTTATTTTCAATGGTGTTTCATGCAATGTACATATCCCAAATAAAACCGGGGTTAAAAATATGAAAGTAAGTCGAAATATTTGTTGTGTGTGTTTCATAAAATCAAAAGTAAAAAAGCCGACAAAGCAGTAATAATAATTACATCCGTTCGGTAAAAAGCATCCGAAATTTTCTTCATCAGTTGAATTCCTGTAAAGGCGCCAATTGCAATGGCAGGCAGCAGAATCAGGTTCAGGCTCAGGCTATGCAAATCGATGGTTTTCCAGATAAAAATATGCAGGGGAAATTTTAAAAAATTGACAACAATACTAAACGGCCCACAAATAAATAGCCCCGCCGAAGCGGGGCTACAAAAGCTAACAATTCGAAGGTTTGACTCCTTCACAAAAAAAACAAAAAACAAAAAACAAATTGCAGCAGAGCTGCATCGTCTCCATTCTCCCTCAATTCACACATTAAAATTTATTATCTACATATATAGATGTTTACAATTCATATGCCATTCAAGTTTAAATCAAAAGAGTTTAACTTCTGTTAACCTTTCACTGCTTTAATCAGTTTTACTATCTATTTCGGATAAATCTTTAGGATCAACAGTTCCAAACCAATCGTTGAGTTTTTGTTTGGCTTTTTCTTTAATTTCAGGGGTAATATTGCGGGCTACTTGCGAAAGCACAAACAGGAACACTCCAAGGTCGTCGGAATAACCAATAATCGGGGTCAGGTCGAAAATAGCATCGGCCGGAAAAATAAAATAACCCAAAGCCGCGGCAATGCTGATTTTTGTTTTTAACCCCATGCCGCTATCATTCATTGTGTAATACAACAAGAGCACCACATAAACCACTTTTGCCCCTGCAATTTTGGACACTTGCTGAAGCTTCTTCCAAAGCGAATCTTCCGAGTAATGTTTTGAATAATCTTCGTGCATTGCTATTTTAAACTGGCATTTGAGAAATCGAGACGAACGCGGCCGAATTCTTCCACAATCCTGGATAGCACGGCGTTTACTTCATCGTTGGTTTCGGCGCGCAACAAACTGATTTTCAGCTCGCGAAAATTGGGTAGTCCGGGAAAGTATTTGGCAAAATGGCGGCGCATCATCAAAATTCCCGAACGCTCGTTATCGTGCCATTCAAAGTTCATCTGTAACTGTTCCTTTAAAACTTCCACTACTTCCGAAACAGTGGGCTGTGGCAGGATTTCCCCGGTTTCGAGAAAATGTTTGACTTCGCGAAACAACCAAGGCCTGCCAATAGCACCCCGCCCGATCATGAGTGCATCGACACCGGTAGCATCAAGTAATTTACGGGCTTTCTCCCCACTGTTTATATCGCCGTTTCCGATGATCGGAATCTGTATCTTTGGATTATTTTTCACTTCACCTATCAATGTCCAGTCGGCTTCGCCTGTGTATAATTGTTCACGTGTACGGCCATGGATGGCCAATGCCTGAATTCCGGCGTCCTGCAAACGTTCGGCAGCTTCCATCACCGGGTTATCTCCTTCTGACCAACCTAAGCGTGTTTTGGCGCTTACCGGTATTTTCACCGCTTTCACAATTTCTGCTGCCATTTGTTGCATAAGCGGAAGGTCTTTGAGCATTGCGGCTCCGGCACCATGCCGAACAATCTTTTTCATCGGACAACCAAAATTGATATCGATAAAATCGGGCCCGCTTTCTTCGGCTACCTGGGCAGCACGCACCATCGAATCGATATTGTGCCCGTAAATCTGGATAGCCACCGGCCGGTCGAAATCGAAAAGGTGCATTTTTTGTCGGGTTTTCTGAATGTCGCGTACCAGCGCTTCCGACGAAATAAACTCGGTATACATAACATCGGCGCCAAATTTTTTACACATCCACCTGAACGACTTGTAGGTGACGTCTTCCATAGGCGCCAGAAAAAGTGGGGTGTTTTTTAATTCGATGTTTCCGATTTTCATGTACAATTGCTTTGCGTGGCAAAGGTAAAGAATTATTTAGGGGAATAAAATGCTAAACCAGCTTCTTCACACGCGACTTCGACGTGAGTTTGAGTCGTTTCAGATCAAGCGTTGCAATCAGGTTAACACCCGGTTTCTTACCTCGTTCGAAGCTACCAAGCTGATCTTCCATTTGAAGTGCCCGTGCTCCATTTAAACAAGCCCAGTTTATCAGTTCTTGGAGCGCTATATCTGGAAAATTTTCCTGAATAGTAATCATTTCTTCGAGTACCGAAAGCTGATGATTCGAGGCCAGACTGTCAGTACCAAAGCAAATATTTAGCTCGTTTTTCCTGAATATTTCTACCGGCGGCAATGCATTTTCGATGTACAAATTCGAGTTGGGGCAAAGTACCAGAAAAGTATTTTCTGCTTTCCTCCCGGCTAACAACGTTTGTACATCCTCTTCGCTGGTAAAGGTGTTATGTACGAGCAACAGGCAATTTTCTGACGGAAGGTAATCGAGGATGCTCTGCAAAGAACTTTTGGTGCGCGCCTTCCAGTGAGAAATATCGAGTCCAAGATTATGCTGAAGATGATCTGCAATCGGTCCGGTAGCTTCACGGTAAAATTGCGTTTCGCCTTCGCTTTCCTGGTTATGTATCGAAAGGATCCCTTTTTCTCTGCGAGCTTCTGTTTCGATTTTACGAAACAACGGTTCTGAAACCGAATACGGCGAATGCGGTACAATAGAAGCTGGTAGTTGCTGATTACTAAATTCGTTTTTAACCGTTTCTGCAATATCAAATGCGCGATCGGCCCTTGAAGGCTGAAAACCAAAAGTTTCGACAAAAGTGTGGTACTGTATTCGGCTTTTCAACTTTACAGGCAACGAAAGTGTGGTGTTCGAAATATCTCCCACAGCTACTGTTCCCGCTGCCCACATCCGCTTGTCGGCAGTGTGCATGGACTGTTGTATCTCGTTTTCAGTAGCATTTCGCAAACGGTTGATTTGCCCAATAAATCCTCCAATTCCGGTTTTCTCGTCAATTTTTTGGTGTAAATGCGAAAGTTCGAGATGGCAGTGCGTGTTTACAAAACCCGGGACCAGTATTCCGCTGTAAAATTCCACGCCTGCTTCGTCGCCAAAGCCGTCGGCCTTTTCAATGAGATCGATAACGGTTCCATCATCTTCCAAAACTAAAATGCCGTTTTTAACCGGCTTTCCATTCCCGGGGAAAATGTATGTGGCTGCTATTTTTCTCACGAGTGTGGTCTGCTTGTCATGGGATCGTCGCCAAAATCGAGTTCCTGATTTTTTTTCCCGGAGAGTTCCTGCTCTTTTTCACTTAGTTGACTCATCACCTTTCGATACATCTTTTCGAAATTTTTGGGCTCGCTGGCATAATACATAAACGATTTTTCAAAAACCGAATCAGAAACTTCGTACTTGGCCAAAACCGAAAAGTAAAAATCCGAAGAAGACAGGTACGTCCTTGAAGTGTCGTTTCGGAATTTATTGTACATGGCTTCCGCTTTGTGGATATCCACCAGCATATCGATCATCTGATTCTGTTTAATCAGATGTTCCGGCTTTTGTACGATCGGTTTTTCGCAAGCCACCACCACAAAAACCAAAACAAAAAGAAGTATTTGAAATGTCCTTTTCATATCAGGGTGCCAAATTATAAATAGTTGCGCCAGAAATCAAAATTAGGGAGTTAAAAAATACTATTTACCCCTGCTTTCACCGGTTCTTCTTCGAGGTCACCGGCTCCAACTGTCCCCCTCAAACGGGACAGTTGAGGCCGCAGACTCCGCAAAGCGGAGCAAGCACGAAACAGGGGGTAAAATCCGCAACCCAATTCAACTTCCAATAAAGTTTAATTCAGGCAAAAATGGTTTTGAAAACTTCTTCCACCCGGCTCACCCGCACAATATCGATATTAAATTTTTTGGTATCGAAACCCTTGTTAAGTGAAGGAATGTAAATGCGCGAAAAACCGAGTTTGGCCGCTTCGGCAATTCGTTGTTCGATCCGGCTCACCCCGCGGATTTCGCCGGTAAGGCCAACTTCGCCGGCAAAACAAATTTTATGGTTGATGGCAATATCGATGTTCGAGGAAAGAATTGAACAGATCACTGCCAGGTCGGTAGCCGGATCGTTGATCTTCAAGCCTCCGGCAATATTCAGAAAAACATCCTTGGCAATGAGTTTAAAACCAGCCCTTTTCTCCAAAACTGCCAGTAACATATTCAGCCTACGCAAATCAAACCCGGTTGAAGAACGCTGTGGTGTCCCGTAAGCAGCCGAACTTACCAGCGCCTGTATCTCGATTAAAAAAGGCCTCACACCTTCAACAGTAGCTGCAATGGCGGTTCCGCTTACATCGACGTTCACTTTCGAAATCAGTTGTTCCGATGGGTTGGTAATTTCGCGTAAACCGTCGCTGCGCATTTCAAAAATGCCAAGTTCGTTAGTGGAGCCAAAACGGTTCTTGTTCGATCGCAAAATGCGGTACATGTAATTGGTGTCGCCCTCGAACTGCAGCACTGCATCGACCATGTGTTCGAGCACTTTGGGCCCGGCCAGGTTGCCGTCTTTGGTAATATGACCGATAAGTACCACCGCCACTGTGTTCTTTTTGGCAAACTTTTGCAATGCCGAAGTACACTCGCGCACCTGTCCCACCGAACCCGGCGACGATTCAATCAATTCGGTGGAAATGGTTTGTATCGAGTCAATGATCAGGATTTCGGGCCTTACATTTTCGGTATGTGCGATAATATTTTCGAGCGATGTTTCACTCAGGAACAAACACGAACTATTGTCGTTATTCAGGCGTTCGGCACGAAGCTTTATCTGTTGCAGGCTTTCTTCACCCGAAATATAAAGAATAAGCTTTTCTTTCAGTCCCAGCGCCATTTGTAATGCCAGGGTCGATTTCCCGATTCCGGGGTCGCCACCTAAAAGGATCAGCGAACCGGGGACAATTCCGCCACCCAGCACCCGGTTAAATTCATCGATTCCCACTGAAATGCGGCTGGTTTTTGCTTTTTCAATTTTATCAAGCGTTACAGGTTGGTTGCCCGAAATCTG
>WOYV01000063.1:15866-38118 GCA_011620585.1 Draconibacterium sp. | reverse complement strand
ACACCAATTGGTTGACTTATAAGATATTGGGGGTTTTCTTGCAGGGACTAAATACAGCATTGATAGAAAAAAGAAGGCTATTATTGGGAATAAAGGGGTATTGTACCGATTTATCTGAACAACAGTTATCAAACGAGCTGGTAATAACCCGGTATCATCAATTATGGCATGTTGGGCAATCATTCCTGATGAGCAAGTTCGATTTGCATGCCCGACCGATTTATCATCAAAACATAATGCAATTAAAGCCCATGTTTTGATTTGCTTTGTTGCCTTAATGGTCGAGAAATACCTGGAATTAACGACTAAACTCTCTCTAAGAGAAATCCGGTTCCTTGTGATGAATATTACTGAAACACACATTCAAGACCAATTAACAACGGAAACATTTACTTTCCGCTCTCCAACAAAAGATATTATGAACTCCCTATTGGCAGACCTAATCTCAAAATGGAATTTGATACCGCACTAAACGTCAGAAGTCAGGACCAAAACCCAATCGCAACCGCGGCCAGTCCGCAACCATGCCAATTTTTCGGAAATGGCCGGAACTTCGAAATCTTTTTCTCCTGTATTTTCAAATTCCCCTATATAAGTATATTCACCGGTGCGGGGATTGAACCATGAGGCCCTGATTTTTTCCCCGCTAAGTTTTCCAAGTTTTACGCGGATTTTGTTACCTGTCGGGATATAAATGAAGGCAGAGGATTGGCTTGCCAAAACTGCAACATGCGAAGCCCGGTCACCTTGGCCCGAAACCAACATAGAACTATCTGGTACAAACCCTTTTAAAGGCCTTGATAGCATAAGTTTTTTTAGGTAAGTTAGATGTATACATCCTTTCATATTAAGGGCTTCTTTCCAATCTGATGAACGCGATGATGCAATATTATCATCACCCTTTATTGCAAACTGCCAAATTCCATTTGCCCCATATGTAATACCTGCAGCACCTGAAAAGACACTCCAGTAAGCAGCAATACGCACATCTGCTGAAGTAAAATAACCATTGTCATCTAAACCGTAATTAATAGATCCTTTCTCATAACATGGTTCTGAGTTCAAGGTAGGCTTTGGGTTCGACAAGTTCCAATCTTTCAATGCAGCTTCATAAGAACGAGGGTTGTTGATTTCCCCATGATAAGAACCCCAGGTATTTAGGTCAATCCACTCATCATTACTAAACCAATTTGAAGAAGATTGGTAAGAGTGCCATGTCATAAGTGTAGCAGAGTAATCGGCTTTACTATCTTGTTCTTTTTCACCAGTAACCCCGTCTGTTATACCTTCGGCCATAGCCCGCCAAAGAGCTATACCAATATCTCGTTCGTCTGGTAAACGGTCGCCACCTAACATCCAAATAATATTAGGAACATTTTTATAACGATTACCCAAGAACCAACCATAATTATAGGCTTGTTGGGGTGTGTTAAATAAGGCTTCTCCAACCCTGGGGGTAACCCATTCACCCCAAGTTGGTAATAACGCTAAATATAATCCCATCTTCCGAGCCATTTCAACTGCAAAATCAACATGATCCCAATAGTCATATTCCACAGCATTGACAGGATCGTTACCTGATGTAACAAATGGCTTTCCCGGATTTTCGTTAATAAAAATACTATCGTTGTAAAAATTTGTGACTTTGTAAGAATGGATAAACTCACTTATAAGTACTGTTTGAATGACATTATATCCTTTCTCGCTCCGATCAAAAAGATACTCGACTATTCCCTGCCGATCAAGCCTGTGTAACATTTCCCACCCTGTATCACCCAGCCAAAAAAAAGGTGTCCCATCAGTGTACTGAAGATAATGTGGGTTTTGAGGGATTACTAAGATATTCCCATGGGCTGCCCATGGTTGGGCATTAAGTGTATAATACCCAAAAAAAAGATGAATTGTTAAACCCATCAAGATTTTTATAAATGCTTTGGTTATTCGTCTTTTCATTATAGTTTATATAAATGAGTCCAGTTTAAAAACTTATCTTAAATCCGCAAGAAATATTTAGGTTTTTATAATATTATCAGATATAAATTTATCATTTAACAGGACTTCAAAAGTCAATTCTCTACTAAAATTTTAGAAAGAATCAAAGAGCATTTTTAATTGGTTACCGGTTTAACAACAAATTCTGTACTTCCGTCACCCAGGCCTTCCGCGGTAACCCTGACCTTTACCAAACCCGGATTAAAAGTTGACCGGATGGCAATTCTCCGTAACCCGCCTTCCATTTGGAGTTCATGATCGAAAGGAGCATGATAAACAGCCGGTTTTCCATCTGTGATATAAAAGTCGGCGGAACCACAGTAGATGCCTTCTCCTTCGATATGAAAAGTGACGTTGTTGTTCGCAAAAGGACACCACCGCCCCTGATCATCCACAACTTTTGCAGTGATAATGGTCACATCGCTTCCGTTCGCCCTGCAGTTGAAGGTCTTGCCCGTCGG
Source organism: Draconibacterium sp. (assembly GCA_011620585.1). GTDB lineage: Bacteria > Bacteroidota > Bacteroidia > Bacteroidales > Prolixibacteraceae > Draconibacterium. Next base: position 35,665 of record WOYV01000063.1, on the reverse strand, counting down.
AGTAGTCAGCGGCGTTTCAACTTCAAGCACCAGTGAAGAAGTATCTCCCGGCGTCCCGATGCTGTCGCTGCAAACCACCTTGTTATGCTCATCCAACCCCAAGGCTTTTACTTTTCCCGGATGCCAGATCATATTTTCCCAGGTACATCTTTTGGTTTCCGGATCCGGCTTCCTGACGCCCCAGTTTTTCCCGTTAATCACCAATTCTACCTGCGGGCAATTACTCCAGGCATCGACATTCTGTACACCGGAAACGTTCCACAATGTTTGCAGGGTAACGCCCGGTTTTTTTTCAAATGGGATCCACAAGGCATTTTGGTAGATTTTATATTTCAACTTCGGAAAACGATTGCCGTCCATGGCTGACGAGCCAAGCGATTTTTGTTTGGCTTTGCCGTTTAAGTAGATCGTATAGCCTTCTCCCTGTGTTTCTGCCAACATCCAGTCAATCCAACCACAAGCCTTGTTCTCCATATCCGACAGGTAGTTATTCACAAACCAGGTGGAAAATTGCTTTTCGTTTTCATAATCAGAACGCGCTATATTCCAGCTTGCCCGCCCTTCCCAGTTGGCGCCGTATACTTCCGTGTTCAGGCACGGAACGCCCTCAATTTTATGATATTCATTGGTGTACCCGATCACGATTGGTTTTTCGCTGTTCCAGGCTTTTGGATAAGAATCGCGGCAAAGAACAATTCGTGGCTGAATAGGGTCCCACTCTTCTGCAATTCGCTGCGTTGTTGCCGGCTGATAAATCTCACCGTCTTTGGCTATTCCGTTATTTGATTCCCAAATGACAACAGCGGGATGGTTACGGAAAGCAACGATCGAATTTCGGTCGTATTCTTCTTTATAAGAAATCGCGGGTTCATTTTTTAGAGACCATTCATTGTCCCCGCTATCCAGAATAACCATGATACCGTATTCGTCACAGGCTTTCAGGGTTTCAGTCGCGGGAGGGACATGGCCGACCCGTAATGCATTTCCTCCGCAGGCCGCGATTAAAGCCATGTCATTCCATTGCAGGCCGGCCGGCACGGCCGAGCCCAGGGCCGGATAAACATTGCGGTATCCAAATCCGCGGAGCAAATGTTTTTTGTGATTGATATAGCAGTAATCATCATCCCAGGTGATTTCCCGGATCCCCATCCTTTCCTCCTTTCGGTCAACCATCTTTCCATTGCAGGAGACGGTACGGACAATGTTGTACAAACAGGGCTTTCCGTATGGGCTGTTGTTGGGAAACCACAGATGCGGATTTTTCAATATGGCCTGTTGTTTGTAGATTTTTCTTTCTCCTGGACCAATATTTTCTATCGCTTTCAAGCTTTGAACTTTGGCGCCGCCCGCCTCATATATCTCTGTTTGAAGAAGAACTTCGCCGGCATTTCCGCTGCTGTTTTCAATGCAGGTTTGAAAAAGGAGTTCCGCCTCGTCTTCACTGGCGGAAACCGCGTCCTGGTAGGTTCCCCATTTCCCCGACGCCGCAAATGAATTCAGCGGGATATGAACTTTCGGCATTTTGTACAGGTAAACCGGACAAACCAGGCCGCCCCAACCCATTCCAAAACCATCATAAACGCCAAATCCCGGCCATGTAAAAAATGATCCCGGCGCGTTTGAAACCCTTACGGCAATGATATTTTCCTGCCCAAACTTTAAATGGTCGGTTATATCAACAGAAAAAGGGATAAAACCACCCACGTGGGTCACTTCGCCCGGTTGCTCAACCCGCGTGTTTCCTTTAATAAATGCCCCGTTCACGTATACAGCGGCGCCGATATTCACGCCTTCAAATTCCAGATAAAATTGTTTATCCCGGTCTTTCCGATAAATGAGCAGATGTTTCCGGTACCACACTTCGCCTTTCCACATGTTGGTTTCGAAGCTATTCAAATAGGTGTCACTGTCGTTAAAACAATGCGGGATGCCAACATCCTGCCATTGGCTGTCATCAAACTTGTTTGACGTTAAATCGGACAATTTCGTTTGCGAATTCCGGCCGGCCGTAAAAACCTTGATCTCCGAAACGGAAACCGGTTTTCCTGGATTTTCCGGGGTTCCCTGTGGAAGAAAAGTGATCCTCAAAAAACGGAATAAACCGTTGAATTTTGCCTCATTGAATTGATAACCAACTTTCTCCGCGTAACCAACGGTATTCCCGGTAGAACTTACATCAGTTACTTTTTGACTGAAGCTTTTTTGCGGCATTTTTGAGTAGTCAACGACCCAACCCCAGATCAGGCTGCAATCTGCCGCCCCTTCAATGGTATATCTCAAACTGTCAATATGGTCCGCCAACTGAATTCTGACAGATTGAATATTTTGCAAGCTGCCCATGTCAATAACCAGCGAAGCCGGCTGGCCGGGGGACGCTTCCCAGGTTGTATTTTGCCTGTCGTCAGAAAGCCCGGCTATTTTTTCATCCTGAAAGGTGATCACTGACGACGGAGTAATGTCAAGTGGTCTGTATGCAACTTTACTGAATTTCCAGGGTGTATTTCCCAAATTGATTTTTTCCCTTACTGCAGGTGTTTGCTGCCCAAAAACGGTAACACTCATGCAGATCTGGAGAATTATGAAAAATTTTTTGAGACTGCTCTTCATCATTTTGCTTTTTTTTGATTACTGAAAATTTGCTTTATTTCCGTTCCTGGTGCCGGCAGGTCAAGAGAAGCATCATCGATCACGAGGATTTGATCCCCGTTTGAAGAGGCAAAATCCTGCTTCCCTGTTGTGGAAAAGGTCCCGATTAATTTCGCGTGCCCGTCGCGCGGATTGTAACACCATACTTTTGCTGAGTCACCTGAAACCTGTTCCAGGTCAACCGTTATTGTTCTGCTTGTCGGCAGATAGGCAATCACGGTGCTGCCGGATGCTGTTCGCGCCAGGCAAACGTAATCCGTATCGCCATAGTTTCCTCTTCCCATTGTTATGATTTCTGAAGTATTCTGGTCTGGTATCAATTGGTTCCAGGGACGGGATTCAAAAAGATCAAAGCAATATTTCATTTCCTGCATTCCCTTGGTATTCATGAAATCCTGCCAATTGTAGAACTTAAAAAGCTGCTTTTCTTCGGAAATCCCGGGACTGAAACTTGTTCCGACACATCCGCTCAGCAACCCGCCGTAGTTTTTCCTTCTGATCCATTGATAGTCGGTATTGTCCGGGCCTCCGGGGATATCCTGCTCGTAACTTTGATCGAGCTGAAAATACATATTGCCAGCCGGATACTTTTCGAGCTCCGCTTTATACTGAGGCCCTGAATTTCCCATATCCTGTTCCACGAATGCATAAAGCCCGTCCAAGTCCATAAACGAAGCAAATGAGGCATTATCGGTCGACCAGTTCTCCCCAATTTCAGAACTCCAGTGACCGGTCCATAAATGCCGGCCTCCGAAACCTTCTCCATCTTTTATTCCCCGGATGATCTGCCCGAGATGCGTCTTTAGTTCATCAGTCGGGCTGTTGTCGCCTCCGGCCACCCATATCAAATTCTTGAAATCACGATACCTTTTCCCCAGAAACTGCCCGTAACTGTAACTTTTGGAAGTATCATTCCGCGAATCCAGCAATTTGCTGAACCATCCCTGCCGGGGATCACCATAATATCCCAGATAGCAGGGAACGAGTAATAGCAGCATTCCCTTTTGCTCAGCCAGTCTCAATATCCGGTCAACGTGTGCAAAGTAGATTTCGTTGGGCGTGGAAAAATCCCATTTGACCTTAAACGGACTATTGCCCTGCCAGTTGGGAGGGTCGCCTGCAAAACGTGGATCAGTGGTGATTACACTCACCAGCAATGAGTTGAATCCCTTTAGTCTGATGCTGTCCATGAAATCTGATGCCTCTTTTTCAGGCAGTGCCTGAATTAATCCCCAGGCCGAAATCTCCCTGATCAAAAAGGGTGTGTTGTTTTGATCAACCAGGTAGCGATGATTAGGACTCAGCTGAAGCGGAAAAACCACCCGTTCCGGTTTAGGATGAAAACAGGACAGACACGTCAGAAGAAGTCCCGTAGACAAAGTAGCTTTTAGAGACGATTTTGTCAATATTCGCGAAAATAACTTCATATTCTTAATCAATATATTATAGCTTCCATTTCGCCATGAAGGAACCGCAACCCACGTTGTGCGACCTTGCCAGGCAGGTATCGGCCCCATCTAAGGGAACCAGGTATGTTTTCAGGGAATGATCCGTAAATTCCCTAACCCTGTAATCCGGATCCTCAACAGGTTGATATCCCGTCGAAGTTTCAACAAGTGCATGCTCAGTATCGGGGACCAGCGGGATGGCACCATAATTCGTTCCACTGGCTACCATGCCAAACTGATCGAGGTAAAAAAATTCGTTGTTCAAATCGCTCATGTTCCTAATGGAATCTTTGGAACCAAAATCCCAGTTTTTGACCAGCTTAAAATCTTCCCCTACTACTTTCTGGTAGCTTGGGTTAAACGGCGGCGTGTCCGTCTCACCAAGTCTTTCATTTGAACAAGCCAAAATTCCGGATCCAATAGAAAAAAGGAATAAAAATACTTCCATATGTAATGGTTTCATAAAAATCTCTCCTGTGTATTTTCAGTGATGAATAAGTACTCTTTGATTTTCTGGATGTGAAAGATATTCTGCCCAAAGCTGCGTCTGGTCGAGCTTTACAGCTCTTTGAAAATTCCGGATGGCTGACTGCGTGTTCCCTTCACAGGCATCGGCAAGGCCAAGCAGGTAATAGCTGAAGGCCTGCCGGGAATTCTTCTCGTTGTCAACATTAAACTTCGCGAAAAAATCATTTTCACTGCGCAGTTTTAACTGTTCTGCCTCTCGTTCCCGGATCTCTTCAAGAATAGCCTGGGCTTCATCGGTTTTACCCAGTTTCATGAGAGCCATGGCTTTGTAGGCATTCACCTCAGACCGCCGGGCTCTCCCTTCCCGGGAAGCTGCCTGCTTCAGGTGAATACTCGCACTGTCCGGTTGATCCATTCCTTCGTAGGCAAGGGCAGTCAGATAGTTTATCTGAACGCTGCCGTAGTCATACGCAGGCCTTCCTACTTCAAGATGATCCGGATAGGTTGAAGCCGTCTCAAAGCGGTTCAAAGCTTCGTCGTACTTTTTCTCTTTCATATCCAGTATCCCTTGCAATAAATTTGCGTCAACAAAATCATCATGAATGCTTCCGCCTCCTTCCCAAACATGAAAATGCCTGTTGGACAGGATTTCCAGTGCCTGATTATAGGCTCCGGTCAGGTTGTACAGCCGAACAAGCCTTTTTATCGCATCATCATGCTTTTCAAGTACCGGTTTGTGCTTTTCAAGAAAAGACAGACGTTCCGGGGGAGCAATCCCTGCAAGTTCCATGACCTCATCCATCTCAGTAAAAAAGCGGGGGTCCCGGTCGTTGCACGATATGGCTTTTTTATAAGCGGCCACGGATTTTTCAAGTTCATTCTGAACGTGATGATATGCAAATCCCAGGTTACGCCATGCATAGCTAAACTGATCATCCAGCTTAACCGACTGTTCCCAGTCGTTGATCGCTTGTTCCTTTTGATCAAGATAATAGTGAAGATCTCCTAAATAATACCAGGCTTTGGCATCCTCCGGATTTTCGCGGATCGCCGTTTTCAGAATTTCAATTTCTTCCGGTCTTGAAGGGAAACAATAATCGGAAGGGGCCCCCGATGCATCTTCAAATGACCTGATCGCCATCTCCCGTTCGCCGTTCTGCAGGTGATAAAATCCGGCATAATAGGAAATCATTGGGAAATTGGAATCTTCTACTCCGATGCTTTTAAATAAATCCAAGATGCGGATGGCTTCATCATAGGCACCTGCCTGACCATAATTATTTACAAGTTCGAGAACCTCCTGCACATTGCTCCCGGCATGCTTCTTAAATTGCGCTGTCTCCTGGTCCGTCCAGCCGTTTTGCTTTTGCCTGTGCAGTTTCAGAAAATGGGATTCCGCAGCATACCCGTTGTTCAATTTGTCCAGCGCTACAACATGCTTCAGCGCAGAATCTGCAGCATCGTATTTTTTAAGTTTGCGGAGGGCGTAGGCTTTTAAATTCCATGCTGATGCACTTAGATTATTGACCTCGATAGACTGATCAATGAACTTTAAAGCTTCATCAAAACGACCTTCCCTGCATGCCAGTTGGGCCAGTCTGAAACAGGCCGGTGACCGGAAACCTGCATCCCAGGACGCTTTCCAGAACTGATCGGTGGCATCAGTCAGTTTATTCTGACACGCAAGGACTACCCCAAGATAATAAAAGGCTTCACCGGTTTTGGGATGTGTATAATTTTTGGTTATCCGCGAAAGCGCTTTCCTCAAATGTTCTTCAGCCCGGGAATAACGTCCTTCCCTGCAAAAACGAATACCGAGGATCGTATTGACCCGGTAATCCATCGAATCCCGGCGCAAAGCTTCCTGATAATAGGGCATCGGATCAACTACGGCATTGCGGAACTGATCGAGGCGCAAACCGGTCAGGTATAATTCTTCTGTAGTTTTGTATTCTTCGGGAGATTTGGGCTTTTCCACAGGTTCGGGCATTTCCTCTTTTTTGGGCAGAACGGCGGAGTAACTGATCAGCTCGTTTCCCGCACTATCCAACAGGGTAGCTTTCAGGTCTGTTTCTTTCACGGAAGCATTGATCAGTAGTTCTTTTAAGTAGGGTTTTGAAGGACCAATGGCAACCTGTTCTTCCAGCAACTTTTCATTACCGGCAGTGACCAATACCGTAGCATTTTTACGGGAAGAAGTGGTACAAAAGCCTACCATAAGCGTATCCGGCGTTTTTCGCTCCAGGTTCACAGCCGCTGAAGTATTGGCCTTTTTGACCCCCTGAATTTTTTGTATCGGATACCAGTATTGTTTGAATGTCTTCGTTTCTCCCGGAGCGATCCAGCTATAATCAGGCTGATTATCCGAGTAGGCGCCAACCATCAGTTCCAGGTACTGGCCGTCGTTATCAGTCAGCATTTTCTCCCACATCCGGGCTTCGTTGTTATTTCCCCAGAGGAAGAATTTTTTCCCGGTGACAATGTGGTGGTTGGCTACATGTACCGTTCCCGCATCACGCCCAAAATCATATCCCGCAAGGAAATCATCCTTAAAATTCCAGGCAAAAACGGAAGTCGGGTTCGGATGATTATTCCACCAGCTTAAATCTACGCTGGTTCGGTCCAGTCCGCCGTATTTCCCCGTTCCAACGGGCCAGGCAGTAAATTCCACTTTTGCATGCTGGGTCCCGAACTGCGTATTAGGCGGAAAAATAACCTGGTAATTTTCGTCACAGTGAACCGAAACATTGGCCCAATACAAAAAGGAATGAATAAAAGGTGTTGGATTGGAGATGTTCACGGTGGCTTCGATATACGATTTACCGGGATAAAGCGTCAATCCTACTGACCATTTCAGCCCGCGGGATAATTCGGTTTCTCCGATCCAAACCGTTTTGCTTCCGTCCGTATTTTCCTCAGTCGTGTAATCAACCGGAAGGTTGCTGGTAGCCCGGTGGTGATCGGGAATATTCCACTCAACCCCACCGGAGATCCAGGCACCGGTCATCCCTATCAATGAAGGTTTTATCACATGCTGATGATAGAAGAAATCGTATTGATCGGATTTATCTGTGGCCGCAAAGATACGACCCCCGAGTTCCGGCATCACACAAAGCTGCACGTAGTCATTTTCCAGGTACACCGCGTTGTAAGTCTGATCTTTTTTCCTGTCCGTTAAAACGTCGTACAACGGTAACGGATATACGTGCCCCTGGGCTCCCTGGTAAACCCGTTTGGTATAAAAAATGGGATTCTTATCCGGCGGAGCAACGCCGTAAGTTGGGATGACCAACGGCTTTTCTTCAATGGTCACCGCTAACTGCCCGAACGCCGGTAAGAAACCGGAATAAAGAACGATTATTGTTAACATCTTCTTTATTTTGCAACCGTTCATCCTGATCCTGTAAATTCGATTCGAATTTTTCATTGTCATTCTTTATTTGTTGGTTTAGGTGTCACCGTTAATCCATATAGACTGATCTTTCGGTTTGCCGGGTTAAAGGAGGCTGGTCTTTTTTGCCAAACAGGTAGTTTCCCATCGCCAGGTAATCCATTTCCGTTGCCATAAAACATAGGTAAGCGTCATCAGGCGTGCAAACAACAGGTTCCCCCCTCACGTTAAAACTTGTATTGACGAGTATTCCTTCCCCGGTCCGGTTTTTAAATTCCCGGATCAGATGATAGAACAACGGGTTTGTATCTTGAGCCACACTTTGTATCCTGGCTGAATAGTCAATATGTGTTACAGCCGGAATATCCGAGCGTTGATGATAAAGCCTTTCCTGCAGGCTCAGTCCATGATAGCCTGCAGGTTCCGGTTTTTTCCGGCTTTCCTTGAGCGATCCTATTAACAGCATGTAGGGCGAATCATGGTTTAGTTCGAACCAGTCGGGAATGTCTTCTTTTAAAACCGCCGGGGCAAATGGCCTGAACCCTTCCCTGTATTTTATCTTCAGGTTCAGTTTCTTCTGCATGTCAGGATTCCGGGCATCAGCCAGGATGCTTCGGTTTCCCAATGCCCTTGGCCCGAATTCCATTCGTCCCTGAAACCACCCGACGACATTTGCATGATCAATGAGTGAAGCAACTTCTTTGCACAATTCATCTTTACCGGCATAAAATGTTGCTTTGGCTTCGAACCTGGTTATTATTCTTTCAATATCCCTGTCGCTGAATTCCGGGCCGAGCAGTGATCCCTTCATGCTGTCGGGATAAACGGGTACGCGGTCGTTCTGAAAAAAAAGGTGCCAACCCGCCAATGCCGCTCCAACTGCGCCTCCGGCATCGCCGGCAGCCGGTTGGATCCAGATATCCCTGAACAAACCGGATTTCGAAAGTTTGCCATTCGCCACGCAGTTCAGGGCAACTCCGCCGGCCATGCATAAGTTCCCGCAACCGGTCAGTTCTTTGGCATGTGCGGCAATTTTGAACACGATTTCATCAGTTACCTGCTGGATAGCCAGCGCCAGGTCCATATGTTCCTGCCTGATCTCCGTTTCAGGCTTCCGGGCAGGGAAACCAAAAAGGGCTTCCCATTTCCTGTTGTCCGTCATCCTCAGGCCGGTGGCGAACCGAAAATAGTCCATGTTCAGCGCCATTGATCCGTCCTCACGAATATCAACCAGCGTTTCTTTAATCGTTTTTTTAAACGATTCGGTTTGTGGCGAACCTTCATGCCCGTAAGGCGCCAGTCCCATCAGTTTATATTCCCCGCTATTCACGCGAAATCCAAGATACCAGGTAAAGGCGGAATAAAGAAGTCCGGGCGAATGGGGAAAATGTAGCTCTTTCAGTATTTCAATACTTGCTCCAATTCCCCGGCCAATTGTTGCACTGGCCCATTCCCCTATGCCGTCTATGGTAATAATTGCCGCATCTTTAAACGGCGAGGGATAAAAAGCGCTGGCTGCATGGGAGAGATGGTGTTCCGTAAATAAAAGAGGTGCTTCGGTTTTCCCAAACGCGGAAAGCGCATCTTTCAGCATTTTCTTCAGAAAAAGTTTCTCTTTCAGCCATACGGGGACCGCTTTGGTAAAACTCTGCAAGCCTTTGGGTGCGAAAGCATGATAAGTCTCCAGCAGGCGCTCAAATTTGAGGAAAGGCTTTTCATAGAATACAACCGCCGATAAGTTTTCAAAAGGAACGCCGGACTCTTCCAGTACATACCTGACCGAATGGCGGGGAAAAGCAGCATCGTGTTTTTTCCGGGTAAACCGTTCTTCCTGGGCGGCTGCAATGATTTGGCCATCAACCACCAGAGCGGCAGCGCTGTCATGGTAATAAGCTGAAATCCCTAATATTGCCTTTCCCGTCATCGTGTCAGAATATGGTATAAATAAACGGAGCCAAAGCCGAACCTCCCGCGAACACGATGATCAGGGCAAAAAAGAGCAAAATAAGGATCAGGGGAAGCAGCCAGAATTTTTTCCTGTTTTTTAGAAAGGACCAGAGTTCTGTAAAAAAATCGCGCATGACTTTCGTTTCAGATGTTAATATACATGTTCCAGATCAGAGGGTGTAAACCGGTGATTCCGTTCAATAAAAACGGAGCCGTTCCCATTTTTAAACTTCTTCAAACCCATCGGATCCTTCCCGGCCCATTTGCGGATAAGTCCCACCGGGGTCAATACCAGGAAAAAGATAACAGTGAGCAGCACCCGCGAAGTGATCCGCCCCAGGATTTTTGACAAGCCAAACCAAACTATTGCAGCCGGGTAGAGGACGACCGGAAATGCAAGACTGGTCAACGCGAAAAAAGCTGCCGTCATGTAAAAAAAGTTACCTGTATTGAGCAGTCCGGCGACGATGGAAAAGATCGTTAGCAAAAGACCGGTTTCGATGCATTGATTCTTTGACAGATCAGGTTCAAATTTGTTTTTCATTGCCTTTGTTTTCAGTATTTTATGGTTCGCCCGGGATTCGCGTGGCAGACGCGAGCTTTTCATAGCTGATACGAAGCTTTTGGGTCCCCGGATCATCAGGGAAATTCGCGATGGCTGCATCAAGATACCGTTTTACTTCAGTCAGGTTTCTGATGAAAAGGTAATAATCGGCCAATCCTAAAATAGCCTGTTCAGATCCGGGATTTGCCTGCAACTGCTTTTTAAGACCGGTAACTTCCTGTGTTTTCCTCAACAGCATGTTTGCCATTTGATCCCCGGGTTGATTTTTACCCAGATATTTCAAATAATATACGGCCTCTTCCGGGCGATCAAGCTGCAAAAGATCAAAAACAATTTTTCGGGCAACATCAATGGTCTGATTTTTCCGGAACGCCTTTTTATAGTACAGCACCGATTGGTCAAAATTCAACAATAACTCATATAAACGGGCTGCCTGAACACGGTACTTCGTCTCATGCGGATATTCGAGAGCCAGTGATTTAACCACTTTCAGTGCATTTTCAACGTCGTTCTGCCGCGAATAATATAGATAAAGCGAGTCCATGGCCATGTCCAGGTTAATCTCGTTGCGAAACATTTTGATCGTTAATCTCTCTGCATAACTTGTTGTGCCGGGCTGGTAGTTGGCCTTCTCGTAAAAAGGCCACTGTTCCTTTCCCACAAAAGTGGTATACATGCCAAAGATTGAATCAACCGCTGTCACCGGCAGATTTTTCCAGGCATCTTTAAATAAGACCGTATCATCCGGAACCCCCAAAACTTTCGCGTCAAGTATCGAGGCATAAAAAGCATCGGCAATCAAAAAATTGCCATAAATGTTCGGATGCAAATGATCCATGAAAACCTCGTTGCCCGGTATTCCGTTATCCGATTTTTCCCGAAATTCTTCCAGGGCATCAACCAAATGCACATTTTCAAACCGCCGGCTTAACTGGACGATTTCGTTATTGATCGCTTCAGGAGCCCTGAATCGCAACGCATCCAGCTCTTTCGAATTCACAAAGTACTTTTGAGCCTGCCGGTAATCCTTTCTTTTGCAGCACAATTTCCCCATTAAAAAATGGTTCATGGCATAGGTGCTGTCAATTTTTTGGCAGGCTGAAAAATATCCTGAAAAGGCTTCAAAGTCCTCTTCCAAGTACGCCTTTTCGCCAATCCTGAAATTGTCGAAAAATGTTGTTGAATCAGAGTCGTCATTCAAACAGCTTATAAATGGTTTTTGATCTTTTTCATTGCTGACAAGGGTCGATAAAAACACAGGGATTTCCCGGTCATTAAATTTAGATAAAAGTTCATTCATGTTATCTCTGAACTGGACAATTCCTTCAAAATAAATATCGGAGCCGAAGGTAATTTTCTGGTCCCGGGCCATCCGGGCCATAAACCCTTTGTCACGTTCCCGCGGAGGCTTCGCCACCCGGTTTTTTACGGATTCAGAAAGATTAAAACAAAGCTGGACGATTTTGAACTGTTTAAGGCAGATGATAAGTTTTTTGGCATACCTGTTTGAACCGGCGTGTTGTGATGAGCCCACGCCCATTGCCCCGTAGTATTCGTTGTGCCCGGCATAGATTAAAATTGCATCCGGTCCCATGCTGATCATTTCATCAGCGAAAGTCAAAAACGCGAACGAGTTGATCGCCGTAACGGATAAATTAATCACTTCGATGTCTTTTCCCCTGAAGGTATCAGTTAAACGATCCTGCAGCATTCGGGCAAAAGAAGCCCTGGGAGTAAATGGGAAACCGTAAGCAGAAGATCCGCCAACCACAAAAATTCGAAAGCTGTTCAGTGATTTTTCTTTTTTGAAAGTTTGATAAATGCCAACCCTGGCATCCTTCTCACCGGGGAAAAACCGTTTACTGATCCGGGTATTTGTGACAACAGTTCCATCATGAGGATTTTCAATAAAAAGACGGGTATCATATCCGTAATCAAAAGCCCTTAAAAGCAGTTCAATCATAAACAGAACCGTAAAAGGTAAAATTATGGCGATGATTTTAAAAATAGTCCGGTGTCCCTTAACGAATGTCATACTCCTTGAATAGGCAAATTTATAAATTAATTATCCGGTTTATTAACTAAGAAAAGGCAGGGGGAACCCCCCCTATCCTTCTTAACTACTCATGTTTTCAAGTTTTAGAACCTGTTTACAAGTTCGGATTTACACCGGCATCAATTCCCGGTATTGGCATCCAGTAATCATCATGAGTTGGCTGCTTTACCAGAGGAATTTCCACCGGGTCCCTCAATGCATTCATTTCCTCAACTTTCTCAGTCCGGATCAGGTCAAACCAGCGGGAGGGTGCTTCACCGCCTGCAAATTCCCAACCACGTTCTGCAATAACAGAATCTCTGAATGCTTCGGCTGATAATCCCGGGGTTAAATCGGGTAGTCCTGCACGGTTTCTGATAGTATTAATGGCCTGATAAGCCTGGGCATTTGGAGCACCGTCTGTCATGGCTTGTGCTTCTGCATAATTAAGTAATACTTCTGCGTAGCGGATAACCTGCGCCGTACGGGCACCAATCCATGAAGCGCCAGGAAACTCATCGGTATACTTATCGAAATAAGGATGCTTATGTTCGGCCGCCGCCGGGTCGTCCCATGGTAATCCGCCGATAATGGTTTTGAAGGTAGCATCTTTCCGGATTCCTTCGGGAAAACGTTTGAAAAATGATATCTCTGCCGCATAATCAAACCAGCCGTGTGCCCATCCGCCAAGGAAATCTTCATACGGACGCGAACCGAGTGGGCCATGCATACTTTGCTCGCTTCCGGGAGTAAAATACATGCCCAGTACTATTTCTTTATTTGTGTAATTATTTGCCCAGGTCCAAAGGTCGTGCGGATCTTCCAGAATTTCATAGCCATAGACATCAGCATTGTCAATTACTTCCTTCGCTTTTTGGGCAGCTGTAGCATAATTTGAAGTTTCTTTTAAAGGCCATCCCGCCATAGTCAGATAAACCTGGGACATTAACGCCTTTACCGTACCTTTGCAGGGTTTTGCCCCCGGATATCCGCCTCTTTCGTTTGGACCTTCTGGCCTTACATTTGGCAAAAGGGATTCTGCAGCAATTAAATCTTTGGTAATCTGATCATAAATATCTGCAATTTCAGCTTTTTCTATGTTCAGATCCGGATTTGTTTCAAACTTAGTAATCAGGGGCACTTTCCCAAAAATACGGGTAAGGAACGAATACGCTAATCCACGATAAAAATACGCCTGTCCTTTTACATCGTCTTTAAGATTATTACTGGCAGAACTTTTATCAACATTATCTAGGATACTGTTTGCACTACGTATTACATTATAACAATCCGACCAATATGGAAAAATACGGGTGTTATCATCGGTTACCGCAAAAACATCACCTTGTATAAATTCCTGTTTATTGAACCCATCGCGCGAAGTTAAATCGTCCCCCCCCATAAATGGGCTTACAACGCCTGAATTGCCATAAATTGACCTGAATGTGGCAGGAAGATTATCAGCGGCAAGCTGTATCTGGTCTGAAGCAAAAAATAAATTTGGATCCATAACACTCCCTTTTGGATTTTCAGAGAGAAAATCATCACTGCAGGAAACGCCAAGGAATACCAGGACTATTAAATATATGTACTGTTTCATGATTAATTTTAATTATTCATTCTTAATCTAAGTCTTAGAAATTTAAATTTAAACTAAATGTTATTACACGCGGAGATGGATATGCACCGCTGACAACTCCCTGGTTTATATCTGCGCCACCACCGGAAGTTGCTTCTGGATCGTAACCTTTGAAATCAGTTATTGTCAGCAAGTTTTGACCGCTAACACTTAATTTTAAAGGAGCTCCCCTAATAATACTGGAAGGAAAACGATAAGACAGGCTAAGGTTTTTCAACCGAATAAATGAACCATCCTGCAAAAATCTTGAACTGGTAAGATCATTGGGACCGGTTCCAGTGCCAAGGGCGGGCCATTTGTTGCTATTATTGGAAGGTGTCCACGAAACCACATCTGCATTTACAATTGCTTTGGTATCACCACCGATTGTACATGACTGTGAATAATCAAAATTATTTATCTTATTGCCATGGACAGCCATAATAAACACATTTAACTCGAAGTTTTTATATGTTACGGTATTGTCGAAACTCCAGGTATATTTAGGCAAGGAATGACCGATAATTTTCTTATCTTCAGCATCTATTATTTTATCTTCATTCAAATCGCGGTACTTATAATCGCCGGGTTGTAAGCCGAATTCAGCAGCTTCAGCAGCTTCGTTTTCCTGCCAAATTCCTAAAGATTCAAGCCCCCAGAAAGTTCCGATAGGTTCTCCGACGATAATCCTTAACATGTCGTTTTGCGCTATCCCGGTTCCGGTTAGGTTAGTAATGGTTGAGTTTATATAAGTTGCACCGCCGCCTAATTCAACCACCTTGTTTTTGTAGCTTGAAAATTGAATTCCCATGTTCCATGTGAGGTCATTCTTTTTAATCGGCATGGCTGACAACGAGAATTCGAAACCTTCGTTTTCAACTTTACCAACATTATTTAAAATGCTTCCACCGCCCCAGTATGCAGGAGTAGGAACATTCAGCAACAAATCTTTTGTTTTCTTTTTAAAGTAATCGGCAGAAAAATTCAACCTGTTTTTTAAGAAACCGATGTCAAAACCTACGTCGGTTTGGGCAGTTTCTTCCCATTTTAAGTCAGAACTTGCAACCGAATTACTTATGTAATACACCGTGGCTGATTCTCCTCCGTAGCCAAAGTCTCTACTGGCCATTTGAGGAATTGTTCTAAAAGGCCCGACACCGTGGTTACCGGTTACCCCCCAACTTCCACGAAGCTTCAAATTGCTAACTAAGTCTTGTTTTTGCATAAAATCTTCTTCAGAAACCCTCCAGCCAACTCCAAAGGATGGGAAATAAGCCCATCTGTTATTTGGAAATTTTGATGATCCATCGGCCCTGTAACTGGCAGTAAGCAGGTATTTGCCGCTTAAAGCATAACTTAGGCGTCCGACAAACGACATTCCTGTGGACTTTTGGTAGCCGGAATTAATTTCTTTGATTGTTTGTTTGCCCAGTCCGTAATATCCTATTTGTTCTGTAAACAAGCTCCCTTGTCCCTTCGCATAGGTATAGTCATATACGTTTTTTGATAATTCGAAAACACCTGTAACCGTCAGGTCATGAACTTCATTAAACAGTTTATGGAAAGTAAGGATATTACTGTTTAAAAGGCTAAACGATGTGTTATGTTGCCTGCTGGCGCTCATTGACGCGAGATCTGTAAAATCTGCATACCGGCCCAAAACATTGCTGGTTTCCCCAAGGTTGGCATCTACTCCGCCTACAATATCCAATTTTAAATAATCAAAAATATCATAAGAAAGCTTAGTGTTTATCATCGCCGAATTAACGATGTTATCCTGATGCGCCTCGCGTAAATTCGCTACCGGGTTTTTACCGGCCGCTCCGCGTGGATCGGAATAATTATAAATTTTATTGCCATCTTCATCTTCAATATAAACCGGCGCTGTCGGACTCCAAAGGATGGCTTGTTCAACTCCTCCGCGAAGGCTTCCAACAACTTGATTATTAAATCCATTTGTTCGGTTCAGAAAAGCTGCAGCGCTTAAAGTTATCTTGTTAAAAAGTTTCGTTTCAATATTGGAGTGAAACGAGAATCTTTTAAAGCTGGTATTAATAACAATACCGGTTTGATCCAGGTAGCGACCTGAAATTAAATACGAAGATTTAGGTGAACTCCCACTTATGGAAACTTGGTAATCCTGTGTATTCCCCATTTGAAATACTTCATCCTGCCAATCGGTACCAAATCCGTTTTCAAATTTATTAATTTCCTCCTGACTATAACCACCAGGGTGAACAAGGTTATACTGTTTGGCAAAGGATACAGGATCCAGCAGATTATATTTATTGGCTACTTCTGATATTCCGAAGTTAGCTGTAAAATCCACTTTTGAATCTACGGTTCTACCTGTTTTTGTGGTAATTAGTATAACCCCATTGGCACCGCGTGAACCATAAATTGCAGTTGCTGATGCATCTTTCAAAACCTCCATGGATTCAATGTCGCTTGGATTTAAATCGTTCATGTTAAAACTGGAAAGCTGCATCCCGTCAACAACAAACAAAGGGTCATTTCCACCGGTTATTGAATTCGCTCCACGAATACGGATACGAACATCGCCACCGGGCGCACCACTTACATTTGAAATAGCCACACCGGCTGCCCTGCCTTGTAACGCTGACATAACATCTGTAACCGGTTCGTTTTTAAAATTCTCTGAAGAAACAGATAGGATTGAACCGGTAACATCGGTTTTCTTGGAAACACCATAACCCACAGCAACCACTTCTTCAATCCCAATAGCATCAACCTCCATACTCACATTTATAGTTGATTGATTTCCAACTTCTACTTCCTGCGTCCTCATCCCAACAAATGAAAACACGAGTGTTGCATCTTCAGGAATATTTGTTAAAGAGTATTCCCCATCGCCATTGGTAACCGTGCCCTGGGTTGTACCTTTTATCACTACTGTTACACCTGGAAGTGGCAGATCAGCAGAATCAGTTACCCTCCCGGAAACTGATTTTTGTTGTAGCAATACTGTTAAATCCCTAGTAAGTATTTCCGGAGAAGTAAGTACAATAACTCGGTCGCGAATAGAATACTCAACGTCAGTGCCTTCAAATATCAAATTTAAGGCCTGTTCAATTTTTTGGTTTTCGATATCAACGTTTACTTTTCGCCCTACATCGATAAGGTTTTCACTAAACAAGAAATAAAACTCACTTTGTTTTTCAATACTCTTTAAAACCTCTTTAACACTAGCATCATGCATGTTTAGGTTAAGCATTTTGGTTTGCGAATAACTTTTATTGGCAAAAACTCCAGCCACAGAAACCAATAATAGAAAAACGGTTAGTTTCATTACTTTTAATAGTTTAATTAGCCGGGAAAATTTCCAATCCCGGTCAAAACAGAATTTTTTTTTCATATTTTTGTATTGATAAAGTTAGAAATGCCCTGTAAAGTGAAGCGTACAGGGTAATTTTTACAATCCTCCGGGGAAATGTTGATAGCATTTCCCTGTTGTTTTAATAAATTAGTTTGTTCATAGGCAATTTAGTTTTAGTTTTAAATCAGTTTGATTAGATTTTATTTCTTTCTATAAATTAATATTCTCTGCTTCGAGAATGTTCCATCAGGATTCTTAATGCGTGGCAACGCCCGGTAATTAATTGGCGTAGCGACCGACAATAATTCAAGTATCTGAAAAAGCGGTTCATCAACAAAGGTCACTGTATATTTGTATTTTTTCACTTCATTATCAACCTGTATTTCAACATTAAACATTCGGTTTAACCTTTGAACAACCTGTTCTATCGGTTCATTATCGAAAACCAGTTTACCATCTTTCCAGGCAATGTATCTCTCAACTTGCTCCAGGCTTGACTTTACAACGCCCGTTTTCTTTTCGTATATTACATGCTGACCGGGTATTAGTTCTTTTATGGTTTCTATATTCCCGTTGTTTTTTATTTCTTCTACTAATACTTTTCCTTCAACAAGTGTAGTAGCAATATCACTATTTTCAGGGTATGCATTAACATTAAACACTGTACCCAATGCCTTAACATCAATACGATCGGTTGTAACGACAAAAGGTTTATCCGGATTATGGGCCACCTCAAAATAAGCTTCGCCAGTTAAAGTTAAGCCGCGGGTTTCTCCCCAAAAATTTTGCGGGTATTTTATCCGGCTCCCATAATTAAGATGAACTACTGATCCGTCCGACAGTTCAACAACCGTACGAGACCCAATAGGTGCTATCACTTCCAAAGAATCGACAGATACTGTTGCAAATTGATTTGTCAACCTGTTATTTTCAGAAATTGTATAAAACAAAAAGGCCAGAACCGGGATTAAAATGATGGCAGCAGCTCTCGATATCCAACTCATGAATCTGTTATTATTTTTTTGAACTTTACGGGGTTCTTCAATATTTAATTTATGGTGGATTTTATCAAGAAGAATATCTAGCTTTTCGTCTGAGACAATGCTGTCTTCATCCTTAAATTGATGCCAATCAACCTTTCCAAGCAGCTTGCTTTCAACAAAGAAGGGCTGTTGCTTAATCCATTGAATAACCTCTTCAACTTCCTGTGAGGTACAACAGTTGTTCAAATATTTTTCCAGTAGTTCTTTTGTCATTCTCCTTTTTCTTAACGGAACCTCACTATTAATGAGGCCCCGTATAACTAATCTAACTAACTAAACTATCATTTAATGATATCTTTTACAAGTTATACAACTTGGGAAACAGAAAGGACTAATAAAAAATGACTTTTTTTGGGATTACAGAAACAAACTAACAAACAAACCACTAATTAACAAGCCATTGTCAAGCTTGCTTTTCAAAAAAGAAAGTGTGGTTACCAAGTGGTTTTTTACAGTATTTGCCGAAATACCTAACTTTTCTGCTATTTCTTTATGACTTAACCCCTCTTCCCGACTTAGTTGAAAAATCTGTTTTTGACGGGGTGATAATTCATTCAATAAACCCTGAAACTTATGTTTTAAGTCTTTATAATGAATTTCATCGGTAAGTTCGAAGGTTTCAACAATGTGTTGAAGCGATTTTACATGTTCAACGTATTTTTGTTCGGTAGCCCTTTTCTTTAGCAGGTTTACCGTTGCATTATGAGCTATAGTGAACAGAAAAGACTCAAAGGAAGAGTAAATATTAATTTTATCCCGGCTTTGCCAAATTTTTATAAACACCTCCTGAACTATTTCTTCGGTATCTACTTCCTGCTTTATATAACGAGAAACAAATCCATATAATCTCCTGGAATATTTTTTATAGATGATATCAAACGCCTTCATATCATCATTTTTCAGGAGTTTTAATAATTCAATATTTGATTTGTTAATATTCAAGAATTAGTTAAAACGTTAGGGTTACAAAAGTATTAAATTTAATTTAACCAAAAATGAAAAATAATTTCACCCTGAAAGTTCCTAAAATTAAAACGAACTGATTTATCCTATTTGCTTATTGAATATAAAAATATTGTTTCTTTTCAAGCATATACGGTAAATATAAAGTTGTAATATCAGAATGTTATGACTTTGTCACATTCCATAGTAAGATACGTGAGTTCCTTCATCGTACTTAATTCAGCACCTTCAATAAGTTTAACTTCTTTTATCCCTCTTGCATCACAGCAAGTACCATAGGTCTGCAGTAATGCAAATTTATTCTGTTCACATGCAGCAGGCACTTTTTCATGTATCTC
>WOYV01000063.1:0-15766 GCA_011620585.1 Draconibacterium sp. | reverse complement strand
GCAGTAATGCAAATTTATTCTGTTCACATGCAGCAGGCACTTTTTCATGTATCTCTTTTATTGGCAGTTTACTTGAAATCTTATAAGTAAACATATCAATCATTTTTTCCGGCGTCATCTCTTTCATATTTTTCTTTTAAAATGTTAAAACGATTTTATTTTGGCGGATAACAGCATATAAGTCAGCCAACGATGAAAAAGTACAAACTTGTGGTTCATCATTTTTGCGACTTTTCAAACAAGTTCCACATCCTTGAATTTCGCCACCTTTTTCAAGAAAAGCATCCACCTGTTGTTTTAAATCCGTGTTATCATTGACCAGCAAATCGACTTCAACTCCTTTTCCCAATAAGAAAACCTGAACAGTGTCTCCCTGATTTTTAGAATAATTTGCTAGTCGAAATGCGTTCCAAACCGTTTCTACATCGTTGGAATAAATAACCATTCCAATGGAAGTTGGACTATTTGACGACGATTGAGGATTTAATTTTGCTGACAGGTTATAGGAGAATAATACCAGCAAGAAAGACAAGGTGATAATAGATTTTTTCATAAAAATTTTAATAATAGGGATTATTGATTTTTTTCAAGTTGATTTATTTTCCATTCAGGGTACCCTTCATCTAACCTGCGAACTTTAAATCCGTTTTCAGTAAGGATTTTTACCGCCTCGTCGGCCAATACACAGAAAGGGCCACGGCAATAAGCAATAATTTCATTCTCTTTTGAAAAGTCCTTCAGACAGCATAACAGTTCTTTCATAGATACTGAAATGGCACCAGTTATGTGTCCAAGTTCATATTCAGAAATTGGTCGGACATCCATTAACAATACATTTTCATTTTGAATCATTACTTCAAGTTCGTTCAAACTCACTGAATTCATTGCATAGTTATCTTCCCGTTGTCTATTCAGGGTTCGCTCTAACTCGGCAATTTCACTTATTGCATATTTTGAGATTTGTTGGTAAAGAGCCATAAAATCATCATTAACAAGAGAATAGTAAACGTAATGACCCTCTTTTCGTGATTTTACAATATTATTTTGTTTCAATACCTGAAGATGTTGTGATGCATTGGCGATACTAAGATTAGTAGTATTGACAATACTTTCTACACTTTTTTCACCTTGAGAAAGCATTTCGATTATTTCAAGTCGGGCAGGATTAGCCAAAGCTTTCATCAATTTTGCCAATCCATCGTACATGGCATTTTTAAATTCACGGCCATTCATATAGTTTCATTTTTTTGTAAAAATAGATTTTTATTCAACAAATCCATTGAATAATTGACTTAGGTGTAAAATCTAATAGAATTAACCCTTTTTTGAATAGTTGCAATTTTAATGAAGTTAAACTAACGGGCTATTTATTAGATAGATACAAAGATTAACCATAGAGAGGAAGTATAAAATCTATAACCAGTCAGTTATGCGAAAAAAAGAGGAAGAACCTGATAAAAAATCGAACTCTTCCTTGTACCCCGGACGGGATTCGAACCCATGACCTACTGCTTAGAAGGCAGTTGCTCTATCCAACTGAGCTACCGGGGCGTACCTTATTTTGCGGTGCAAAAGTATAAATCAAATTGCAAAAAACAAACTTCCTTTTACAAATTCAATATCATGGCTTTTAAGCAGTTCTATTTTGTTTTTACAACAGATTAATACCGTTGGCTTTGCAGGTTTCAACCATTTCGTCGGGCCAAATGCTCGACTGGATTTCGCCAATATGTGCCTTTCGCAAAAAGTACATGCACAACCGGGATTGACCAATACCACCGCCAATACTTAACGGCAATTCGCCATTAAGCAGTTTTTTATGCCACATCAGGTTTTTACGGTCTTCTACTCCCCGAATCTTCAATTGCTGCATCAACACTTCCTTGTCCACTCGAATCCCCATTGAAGAAATCTCAAATGCACGGTTTAAAACCTTATTCCACAGAATAATATCGCCATTCAATCCTTTACATCCGTTCGCGGTTGGTGTGCTCCAGTCATCGTAATCGGGAGCGCGTCCGTCATGAATTTCACCTCCCGGAAGTTCGCCGCCAATTCCAATTACGAAAATAGCTCCATGCGTTTTTGCTTCTTCTGTTTCCCTTTCAAACGGAGTAAGATCAGGATATTTTGCTTCGAGTTCTTCGGTGTGTACAAAAGTAATTTCATCAGGCAGCTCGGGTTGGATATCGAGATAGGTTTCGCAAATATGAAATTCGGTTCGAACCAGTGCCGCGTAAATCTTTTGAACGATGTATTTCAGGTAATCAAGATTTCGCTGATCGGCAGTGATCACGCGTTCCCAGTCCCACTGGTCGACATATAACGAATGTATATTTGTTAATTCTTCATCCGGACGAATAGCGTTCATATCGGTATAAAGGCCAAAACCTTCACCAATCCCGAGATCAGCAAGCGCCAGACGTTTCCATTTCGCCAGCGAATGAACGATCTCAGCTTTTACATCTCCAAGGTCTTTTATTGGAAAGGTAACCGGACGTTCGATTCCGTTCAAATCGTCGTTAATTCCAGTTCCCTTTTTCACAAAAAGTGGCGCGGTTACACGTCGCAGTCGTAATTCAGAAGCCAGGTTCATTTGGAAAAAATCTTTTATCTGCTTGATTGCCTGCTCGGTTTGATTTATATCGAGTACCGAATGGTAATTTTTAGGAATTGTAAGTTGCATATTGTCTAAATCTTAAAAGTCTGTTTTGGCAAAAGTATTATTATCCTGTTATTTTGAAAGCGCTTTTCAAAAATTTACGCGAAAATAAAACCCAAAAACAGAAAATAATAACAACTTGGTTTTAGCTTCTTTACTTCTGTTCAAAAAATAACTGAGGTTATATTATTGGACATTCAATAGTTTAAGAATGCTAATTTTGCAACAGTTTATGTCAGGTTTCAGCAAAAATATTCCCCGCCTCTACCTGGTTAAAATCTCGAAATGGTTTAACATGGTGATGCCCATCGTGGTGCTTTTTTACCAGAGCAACAATATGGGCATGCACGAGATTTTCCTGTTGAAAGCCATTTATTCGGTGGCGATTGTGGCCATGGAAATTCCCTCGGGCTGGATGGCTGATGTTTGGGGAAGAAAGAAGACACTGATTTTGGGAAGTATTTTAGGAAGTTTGGGTTTCTTTATTTCCAGTTTGCAGTTGCTGCTATTGCGATTCCGGCTGCTCTTACGATGATCGAACCCAAAGTTTATGCAAAAGAACACATCCATTCTATTGGTTTATTGGTGCGCAACATAAAAAAAACGTTTTTAAAGGACCAAAACCTGCGAATTGCCATCCTTATTTCATCTGTAACCGGAACCGCTACTCTCACTTTTCCCTGGCTCAGATCGGCGAAAAAGCAATAAAGAAAATTCTTAAAATTGACTATCCCCGTAGGGGAGAAAAAGCGGAACCCCGCGAAAAAGCTGCGGGGAATTTTTCAGATTAAAGGGTCAATTTAAGTCCATCGTAGCCCATAAACACATTGTCGGGTAATTCTTTTTCAATGTCTGCATGTTTTCCAAAAGTGTGGCTGGCGTGTGTCAGGTATGCTTTTTCGGGCTTTACTTTTTCAATCACGTGCAAGGCTTCTTCCAAACAAAAATGCGAGACATGCGGTTCTTTCCGAAGTGCGTTAATAATCAGAATCTTACTGCCACGTATTTTTTTCATTTCTTCATCCGGAATCGAATTCGTATCGGTAATGTATGTAAGGTCGCCAATGCGGTAACCAAAAACCGGAAGTTTATGATGATAGCAACGAATGGGCGTGATCTGAATTTTATCAATAAAAAAAGTGCTGCCGTCCACTGGTTTTAAGTGCATCTTTGGAATTCCCGGATATTGATAATCGGCAAATACATAATTAAAAATTCGCCGGATGGCTTCCTGTACCCTTTTTTCAGCATAAATTTCCATCGGATTTTTTTGGATCCAGTTGTACGAACGAATATCATCGAGACCAAAAATATGGTCCACATGTTCGTGGGTGAGCAAAATCGCCCTTAACGAACCTACCTGTTCCTTTAACATTTGTTGCCTGAAATCGGGCCCGGCATCGATAACCAGGTTTATATTTCCCACTTTAACCAATAAAGAAGAACGTAACCGTTTGTCCCGCTGGTCGTTAGAACTACAAACCTCGCAGTTACACGCTACCACCGGAACCCCCTGGGAAGTGCCTGTTCCGAGAAAAGTAGCTTCGATGTTCAAAATTTCATTCCGATCCATTGGGTAAAATTAATAAAAGCTCGTGTGTGACGAACAGATTCGCTATTTTTGCAAAAACTTTTCGAATGGCTTCACTTTACCTTGTTCCCAATATTCTGGCCGAAGGCGACTGGCAAAATGTTCTTCCGGCGCAAGTTCATGGGATACTTACTTCAACCAAATATTTTATTGTCGAGAACATCCGCACAGCACGTCGTTTTATGAAACAGGTGAACCGCGAAATTGATATCGATGCCTGTACTTTTTATGAAATCAATAAACGAACCGATGCGCGTGAATTGCCGCGGTTTCTGAAACCTATGGAAAATGGCGAAGATGTAGCCGTAATTTCGGAAGCAGGTTGTCCAGGAGTGGCTGATCCCGGTGCCGACGTGGTGAGACTTGCCCATCAAAAGGGGTTTAAAGTTGTTCCAATTGTTGGTCCTTCTTCAATTTTGCTTGCTTTGATGGCATCGGGGCTGAACGGTCAGAATTTTGCTTTCAGAGGTTATCTGCCGGTAAAACCCAACGAACGGAGCCGCGAATTGGTTAACCTCGAAAAAACCATTAAAAGTACCCGGCAGACGCAAATCTTTATCGAAACACCTTACCGGAACAACCACCTGATTGAGGATATTTTGAATAGTTGTTCGCCCGGAATCTTGTTATGTATTGCTGCAAATATTACCGGGGAGAATGAGTTCATCGTCACCAAAACAGTTCAGCAATGGAAAACGAATATACCCGACCTACACAAACAACCTGCAATTTTTTTATTGGGAAACTAATCAGATCAGCCTTTGAGCCCTCAATAATTTAAATTCGACAATAAAATTGGGTGTAAATACTTCTTTCTGAATATTACGCAGAATCTCTGAAACCGTCCAAAAACGCAACTCTTCCACTTCATCCGACCGGATGCCAATACCTTCAGTATCTTTTGTAGTGAACATGTAAACCAATTCTGCTTCAATTTCGGATTCCCATTTATAAACCTGCTGAAGTTTCGCCGAAAACTGTTTTAGGCCAATTTCCTCAAACACTTCTTTCTTGAGCGCCTGTTCCAGTGTTTCGCCTGCCGAAATGTGGCCTCCTACCGCTGTGTCCCATTTCCCGGGTTGGATTTGTTTATATAACGGGCGTTTCTGAAGCAGAATATCTCCTGTTTTGTTAATCACATGCAGATGCACCACCGGATGAAGCAACTTGCTTCCGTTATGAACCTGGCTCCGCGGCGCTTTCCCGGTAACTTTTCCTTTTTCGTCGACCAGTGGAACCCATTCTTCCTGGCTCCAAGCTTTTTTAATATGTCGTTGACGAAGTAATTCAAACCCCAGATACAAGCCGAAAATAATGTAAAATAATCCCCCGCTGATAAATGCCCAGGCTTCTTTGCTGAGATAAAAAGCGGAATAAAACACCAGTAAAGTATGGGCCGTAAAAATGTAGAACAACACCTGCATGTTCTTACGCATTTGTGCCAGATGTTCCTCGCCGAATTCGGTTCCTTTAAGATAGCGTTGACCCATTAATCCGATTATATTCACTTTCGAGAAAGCAGAAATAGCAAGAATGACAACCAAAATGATTTCAATCAGGCCGGGTTTTAGTTTAAAAAAAATGTCGTTGTCGAGGATAATCGAAACCCCGCCAAGAACCACTAACAAAAGCGTATCGAATAGAACAAACTTCTCGAAACGTTTCTCTTTCAAAGCAATCCAGCCCATTTCAATCAAACCGGTTGCGATGGCAACAAATAACCCGACTTTAGTCCCCCAAATTTCATCGGCTGCGATAAAAATAAAAAGAGGAATAAAGCCGGGCAGTAATTTCCTGAATAATTGTGCTCTGTTAATTTCCATGCTTAGAAACCGAACTAATTACTCTGGATAATCGATAGGAATTACCTTATATACTTCTACTTCCATTAAAATAGTCTGGAACATTCCAACCGAACCCGAACCATTTTGTCCGTAGGCGAGCTCTGAGTTGATAACCAAATGTGAACGTGTTCCGGGCTGCATGTACTGCATGGCCTCTTCGAGACCCGAAATAGAAGTTCCTGCCCCCACCGTAAATTTATATGGTTCGTACCGGTGTCCATCAAGATAACCACTGGTTTCATCAACCAGCAAACTATCTTCTGCTGAGATTAATGCCCAGGTAGCGTAAAAAATCTGCACCTGGTCGCCTAATTTGATGGTGTCTCCCAATCCGGTTCCAGGTTCATTGTAATAATATAATCCGGATGCTGTTTTTTCAAATTCATCATGCGAACTGATATAATCATCTAAAATGGCCAGTTCTTCCTTACGCATTTTTTCATAGTCAATACCTTTGCTACAACTAAATATTCCGATTGTTGCAGCCAGAAAAACCATACCTTTTAATACCTTCTTCATCTTGTAAAATTATATGCTTTATAAAGATCAAATGCAATTCCTTTGGGAATTAATTGGCGCAAATTTAATAAGCTTGTTTAATATCCACCATGTCAATCTTAAAAATGAGCGTTTCATACGGTCCAATGTTGTAATAATTGCCTGTACTTCCGTATGCAAGGTTGGATGGTATAATTAAATAAGCCCTTGCTCCTTCATTAATCACCCGCATCCCGTCTTTCCAACCTGGAATTACCTGGTTATCGCCCATTAAATAAGAGTAAGTGCTATCTGTGGGGTTATAATTGGCAGAAGCGTCAAATATTACATTGTTACTCAACAAAAATCCCTGGTATTTAAGTACACAGGTATCGCCTTCGGCCGGGTATGGTCCTTCTCCTTGATTATCAATCACATAATACACTCCAAGCGCCGTTGTATCCACATCAAGTCCGCGGTTATGGAGGGAATCGATGTATTCGTTTAGCAGTTCCATCTCCAGGGCTTCAGTTCTTTCAATTGCCGGATCAATTGGCTGGATGCACGAAACCACAGCTAACACCGAAATAATCACACTAAAAAGTTTAATAAATGTCTTTCCTTTCATTTCTGTTTTCTTTTTTAAAATTTTGTCTTCAATAACTGATGTTTATATTGAGGCAAAAGTTGCGTGAACTTCTCCAATGTTTCCTGAAAATTTAACTCCGACTCCCCTCCTGCCGCGTTCAAATGCCCTCCCCCATTGAAATGTTCAATAGAAAATGCATTGGCCGGAAAATCGCCTTTCGACCGGAATGAGGCTTTTACAAAGCCCTCTTTCTCGATAAACAACGCGCTGAAAACAATATTATTGATGGACAAAGGATAATTAACAAAACCTTCTGAATCGCCCGGAATAAAATTAAAGCGATCGAGCTCTTCCTTTGTAAGCCCTATAACTGCGGCGCGATATTCGGGGAAAACCTGCATTTTCTCGTTCAGGCAATAACCGAGAAGTTTCATACGATCGGCCGAGAAGTTGTGAAAAACTGCCGATTGTATCCTGTCGGTATTTATTTCGCAGTTAAGCAATTCGGATACAACTTTGAAGGTGTTCTTCGAAATATTGTGGCTAAATCCTCCGGTGTCGGTCAGTATTCCTGTGTACAGAGCTTCGGCGGCTGCACTATCAATCGAACCGGTGTATCCAAGTTCTGCCAGCACATCAAAAACAAGCTCGGCTGTTGAACTGTATTCTATCTCGGAAACGGTAAAATGGCAAAATGACGATGGATAAGGATGATGGTCGATCAGTACTTTTTCGCCCTCAAAGCGGTGAATCATTTTTTCGAGGTGGCCGGCACGTTTTTCTTCATTAAAATCGAGGCAGAACAAAACATCCGATGAAAACAGGAATTCTTTTACTGCCTTTTTATCCTTTTCGTAAACCATTACCGGCACGTCAGATGAGAACCATTTCAAAAAGTCGGGGTAATCGTTCACAGGCATCACCTGTACCTCGTGGCCCCGATTTTTTAAAACCTGCCCCAAACCCAGCGACGATCCCATGGCATCGCCGTCAGGATTTTCGTGTGGAACGATGCTGATCTTTTTCTTTCCTTCCAGAAGATTCCTGATTCCTTTAATTGTCTCTATGCCAGTATTTTTCAAAGCTTTGTTTTTTGAAGGCACAAATATACGAATTCTTAAGCGTGAGAAAATGTTAAATAACCCTATTTTTAGTATTATTGCACGAGAACAAAAACAAAAGGAACAAATTATGTCAGGTACTATTACATTTACCATGATCAAGCCAACCGCAGTAAAAAACAACTACATTGGCCCGATCCTGAAAATGATCAATGAAAGCGGGTTCAGCATAAAAGCGATGAAACTTACTCAGCTTTCGGCGAAACAAGCGGCGGCTTTTTATGCCGTGCACGAAGGAAAACCTTTTTACGAAAGCCTGGTTGAATTTATGAGCTCGGGGCCTATTGTAGCTGCCATTCTAGAAAAAGAAAATGCGGTGGAAGATTACCGGAAACTGATTGGCGCCACCAATCCCGGGCAGGCTGCCGAAGGCACCATCCGTAAACTTTACGCTACCAACCTGCAACAGAATGCCGTGCACGGTTCGGATTCGGATGAGAATGCAAAAACAGAAGCAGGTTTTTTCTTCTCTTTCTTCGAGAGATTCTAGGAAAATACCGATGATTCAACATTCAAAATAGCTGTGGTTTCGTGCATTTCGCCCGGAGCCAGATGAATAATGTTGTTGATTTTATTAACGGTTTCGAGACAAATAAAAGTTTCAAAAGCATTATCGGGCATGTCGTTCATTCCAGCGCAGGTTTCTGCCCACGGATTCCAAACAGTTGAACATTTACTCCCGGTTTTTTTAATTCGGATATTTCGGCTAAAGAAAGGGTCGTGAATAATACAATCGGATTCGGTATCAAAATAGTGCCTTGTTTCTGCCTGTGTGATTTTTAATAATTTTTCTTTCTGAACATACCGGGCACCGTCCAACTGGTTTTCGTAATGCGTGTTTTCCAGGCCTTCAATCGCGATATTTTCAATGCCCGAAAGGTTTATGTAAGTATGCAAAGCAGCGGTGTACGAAATATTTTCGTTGGAAGTATTTGTTATTCGTAAACTCACAGTTAGCCTTGAACCGATTATAAAAATCATTTCTGCCATAAAATCATACGGCCAATAGTTTTTTGTTTTTGATGAGGAAGACAGTTTTAATGAAAGGTAACTTTCGCCATTCGAAAGGCTTTTAGTTTCAGAAACTTCCCACATCGAAATTCGGGCAAAACCATGTTGTGGCAACGAAGAATCGCTGGCATGCGGGCCAAACCATGGAAAACAAACCGGAATACCGCCCCTGATTGCTTTTCCTTCTTCAAATGAACTCAGAGGGCTCATCCACAGTACATCAACCTGTCCCCGTGGTTGGAATCCTGTTATATGTGCGCCGTACAAACAAATGTCAGCTTCGGCATATTTATTCGATATCACGGCAAAAGGCAGTTCGCCTTCGAGTTCAGCAAAACCAATTTCGCCCTCTATTCCAAACCGGTCGTTTAATTCTTCTGTATCCATTGTTTACGGTTTATTTAAATACAATTCGCGAAATTATTTCTTCACCGGCATTTTCGTTTATGCGTCGGCAAATTTCTTCGCGCATCAGAAACAGTTCGTTTTTAACCACCGCCGAAGTTATTTCGACATACAAAATCCGGTTGCTGATATACAATCTGCGGGTGTAATGTGCAATGGTTTTACCAAGCAGATTCTCCCATCCTTCCACAATATCAACTTCCTTTAGCTTGCGGTCGAAATGATGTTGCCTGACAAACTCTTTTAGAATTTCGCTTAATGGTTGTGTATTGCTTCTTCTCATTTTTCCAGTCCCACCTTTCCTGTTTCAACCCTAAAAATACGAAAATCGGTATCCAGTTTCTGAATAATCGAATCGAGATGACTGCGATCGGTATCTGTAATAAATATCTGGCCAAACTGTTCGCCCGCCACCGTAGCCACAATCTGTTCTACGCGGTGCGAATCGAGTTTATCAAAAATATCATCAAGCAAAAGTACCGGTTTGATCTGCGAAATCTCCTTTATGAAATCGAATTGTGCCAGTTTAAGCGCTACTAAGTAGGTCTTTTTTTGTCCCTGTGACCCCAGTTTTCGGATTGGATAATCGCCCAGGTTCAACACCAGGTCGTCTTTATGAATGCCAACTGTTGTGTACTGTGCCGCGCGATCTTTCGCCAAAGCATTCTTTAATATTTGGGCAAAATCCGATTCATACAAATCCGATTGGTGCACCAGCCCTACTTCTTCGCTGCCCTTCGAAATAAATGTATAGTATTTCTGAAAAACCGGAATTAGTTTTCGTACAAATTCAGTACGTTGTTCGTGTATCCGGGTCCCGTATTCCACCAGTTGGTTATCCCATATGCCGAGCAGTTCTTCATCGAAATAGCGATCGGCCGCAAAATGTTTTAGCAGGTTGTTCCGTTGCATCAGCGCCCGGTTGTATTTCAGCAAATCGTCGAGGTAATTCTGGTTGTATTGCGATATTACCCCGTCCATAAACTTTCGCCGCTCGTCGCTTCCTCCCAAAATCAGTTCAACATCCGAAGGCGAGATCATCACCAGCGGCAGTAAACCAATGTGGTCCTGTAATTTCTTATATACTTTTGAATTGCGTTTAAACTGCTTTTTCTGTCCTTTCTGTAACCCACAACTTATGGTTTCGAGTGAATCGGATCGTTGGTACAGTCCGTTCAGTATAAAATAACTCTCGTCGTGGTTGATGTTTAACTGGTCGTTGACTGTAAAAAAACTCTTGCAGAACGACAGGTAATAAATGGCATCGAGAATGTTGGTTTTTCCGGCCCCGTTTTTTCCGATAAAACAATTCAGACGGGATGAAAAAGTAATGTTCGCTTCCGCAATATTTTTATAATTTACAATTGAAATCTCTTCAATGTACATGCTTCTTTTCCTTTGATTGGCCATACAAAACTATCAAAAATAGAGGCATTTTTTCGATTTGTTGGTAAAAAGCCCGGATTAACAAATGAATGTTGATTATTCTGCAAAATAATGAGAAGTATCCATGAGCGGTTTTGAAAAAAAAACTATTTTTGCGGCACAATTTTGAAATCGAAACAAATGGCTAAGAAGAAAACTCAGGAAGTTGATAATTTACAGGAACTTGAAAGCGCATTAACGAAAACCGAACAATTTATTGAAGATAACCAGAAAATCATCACATATGTGATTGGTGGTATCATTGTTCTGGTAGGCGCATATCTTGGGTTCAATAAATTTTACATTCAGCCAAAAGCAGAAGAGGCAAACTCGCAAATGTTTATGGCTGAGAATTATTTCGAAAAAGATTCGTTCAATCTCGCTATCAATGGCGACGGTAACTATTTGGGATTTCTTGACATCATCGACGATTATGGAATGACCAAAGCAGCCAACCGCGCAAAATATTACACCGGTATATCGTACTTACATCTGGGACAATACGAAGAAGCGCTGGATTATTTGAACGATTTTGACAGCGATGACCTCTTGCTGGCTCCGGTTACTGAAGGCGCCAAAGGCGATGCTTATCTGGAATTGGGTGACAACGAAAGCGCTTTGAAACACTACAAAAAAGCTTATCAAATGTCGGACAACGAACTTACCACTCCTATCTATATGATGAAAGCCGCTAAACTGATGGAATCGATAGACGAACTTCAACAGGCAGTAACACTTTACCAGGATATTAAAACCAAATATCCAAAATCGGCCGAAGCAACCAATGCCGACCGCTACATTGCAAGGGTAAAAGTAAAAATGAATTAAGTTGTAAAAATTCAATAACTTAGCCCCTCCCAGGAGGGGTTTTTTATTTATAAAAGTTATGGCAACAAAAGACTTGTCAGCATACGACATCAATTCGGTACCATCAGCCGAAAATATGAGTTTCGGAATAGTGGTGGCCGAGTGGAACTGGCATATTACATCGGCGCTGGCACAAGGTGCGGTTGATACCTTACACCGTCATGGTGCTACCGAAGAAAATATTCGGGTGAAATATGTACCCGGTACTTTTGAACTGCCGCTTGGCGGCCAGTTTTTTGCTGAAATGGACAATGTGGATGCGGTGATATTGCTGGGTTGTGTAATTCAGGGCGAAACCCGCCACTTCGATTATATTTGCGAGGGAGTTACACAAGGAACCAAAGATCTGAATCTGAAATACAACAAACCATTTATTTTTGGTGTGCTAACCACCAACAACGAACAACAGGCACTCGACCGTGCAGGCGGTAAACATGGCAACAAAGGTGACGAGGCGGCTGTAACCGCCATTAAAATGGTGGATATACAACGTTCTTTTACCCGTTAACAAACTCAAAAATATTCCTGATTTTGGGATTGACCAAGTAAAGTTAGTTATGGCGAATAGTAAAAATGAGTTCGTATTCAGCTATTTTTACCTTCGATAAAAAAGGGCCCGCCATAAGCAAGCCCTACTCTAACTAAACTAAACTAATTTATAGAATATTACCGTTGGCCGCCAGTACCTCCCTGTCCACGCATGCCTCCACGTCTTTCTTCCAAATACTTTTCATACTTTTTATACTGAGCTTCGGTCAGAATCTTCTTCATTTCCTTGTTCTGCTCTTCGCGAGAATTCATCATTTTTTCGCGCATAGCATCGCGGTCTCCACCGCCATTCATTGCTTCATCGCGCAGAGCCGACATTTTTTCAGCAGCTTTTAAATTCAGATCGAGTACCTTCTTTTCCTGATCTTTGTTCAGGCTTAGCGCTTTGGTGAGCTCATCGGTCTGGCGTTTGGCCATTTCTTTTGGATCGAAATCACTCATGCGATTCTGAGCCATTCCAACAGTTGCAAAAAGAATTGCAAACAATACTAAAAATCCTAATTTTTTCATCGTATTTAATTATTTAAAATAACATTCGTGTTTGTTTTACGTTCGTTTGACAATTAAGCAAACGAATGGTTTAATGCTTTAGCATATTTAAATCGAAAAATAAAGGTTTAATTCCAACACATCGCATCTGCCAATTTCAATTTCTGCAAAGCGTAATAGGTTGAAAAATTGAAATGGTGTTTTTCGAGAACAGTTAATCCGGCATACAAACTAAGCTGATGCTTCTCAACCGGTTTCACCGAAAGCTCATTCTTGTGCCAGATTTCCATTACCCGCTCCGGCGCCACACCCGGAAGCGATAAAAGTAATAAGACTATTGTCAGTGTTTTAAACATGATTGTAAAATTAACAAAAGAACCTGCAGGCTTTTGTTTTCAATTTTTTTAATGAAAAACTTAAACATTTATTTTATTCGGTTTTTAGTCAATGTTAAATCTGTGGCTTTGGCAAAAAAAAATGTTTCGTACGAATCAGGAATTTTTTTGTACGTTTGGAACAAATTCGTCGAAAATGACAAAATTAGGAAAAACACAATTTATTCAAGCAGCAGCACAAACGTTCCAACGTTATGGTTTTAAAAAAACTACGATGGACGATATTGCTTTTGGCGCAGGTAAAGGGAAAAGCTCGCTTTATTATTATTTCAAAAACAAGGAGGAGGTTTTTGAAGCGGTTGTTGATCATGAAGCAGAACAACTTAAATCTGACATTTACGCCCGAATTTCAAAAATTGATAAGGCGACAGATAAATTGCGGTATTATATTTTGGTACGCATGAAACGCTTTGGCACCAAAGGAAACCTATACGAAGCGCTTAACGACAGTTTCCTGATGACCTTCACTTTTATCGAAAAAATCAGAAACAAACACCGTGAATGGGAAATCAGCGAAATAGAAAAGATACTGGATTATGGCATAAAACGTTACGAGTTTAAAACAGTAGATGTACATTTTATGAGCCAAACTATTTTAACTGCCATGGTGGGTTTTGAGCTTCCTTTATTACTGAGCCAGCAAACAGAAACAGAATTTGAAAAACAAATTAACGAAGTAATCGGCATGTTGTTATACGGAATCTGTTCGTAAAAAATTTTGTCATTAAATTCGAATATTTTAGAAATTTAGTCTATTCGTGCATTGAAATTAGAAAAAGTCATGAAAACAGAAACAAAGAAACGTTTCGGGACAACGTACTGTACACAAAAATCAATTGGATTTCAAGTTTATGGATACTACTCCTCATCATCGGCCTCAGCCAATCGGGAACGCCCGGAACATACAGGTCGTTCACGAATAACATCAGAAAAAGCGTTAGTCCACGCATTACATCGATGGACAATACCCGTTTTGTTGGATTCATATTTCTATTTCCTTTTGCCCAGAATTTTTCGCTTTTCCCTGGCTGTCATTTCCATCCCTATTATCTCGTCGGGATGAACCACGGTGTATTCAGTGGTAGTAGTTACAATACCCTGCTGTCCATGAGCAAACACAAACTGAGGAATAATAAAGGTTGGTGAATCCGCAAACAAAGAGTCGCGAAAAATCAGGACCACCAGCTCTGAAGCGCCATTCGAAATCTGTCCGATTGCTTGTCCTGCAAACACTTTCTCTCCCACTTTCAGGATTTTGTCCCGATCGCTAACATTGTGATAACAAATCAGTGTTCCGTCGTCCTGAAGCAGGGTTACCGTGTAGGTCCAGGTGTTGTACCAGGTACTTGCTTCGCCACTTCGTTCAGCGCCCGCCACTTCCACCACCCATCCGTTCCGGCAGGCAAATACTTGTTCTCCTTCCGTGGCATAAAATCCGGTGGCTGTCCAACTCTTCAAGCCTTCCTGTCCCCAAAAACCATCGATATTCTTCACATCAAAAGCCTTTACTTTTCGTCCCTCGGCAAAAGGGAAAAGGTAGGGAAATTTCAGATCGGTTTTGGCCAGCGGGTTCGAGCGAAAAATTTTGAGTTCGTAATTAAAGCGTGGCACGTCGGCATCGGGATCGCGTTGAAGCGTGAACAGCGAGTTGAACCCGGGATCGAGCTTTTTTACATAAGGCAGTGGCTCGGTAAAGACTGTATTTTCGAGATCGGCCAGATTGATATTCAAAAACATCGGAACCTGTGTGTTGTTGTATGCCGAAAACAGGCAATCGCCCATGGCGTTATAATCGGCCTGCACACTCACAGATTGAGAAAAAGCACTTTTAAAAATCAGGAAGAAAAACAGTAAGAAGAGTTGTATTTTCATCGCGTTGTTGTTTTCAGCATTAAAAGTAAAAAATTATTCAACTACCTTTTGCGGATGTATTCGAAAGATGAGCTCAAACAGTTGAATATCCACTTTTGGGAGAAGTTCGGACAGTATTGCGATGTACATCGCGTACAACACAAGTCGAAAAAATGGATGCTGCACCGCACCAAAATTAAGGATGTGGCCTTGCGTTTCGAGGCGAACCGCGAGGATGCAAAGGTAATTCCCGAACTAAGCAGCAATAGCGAAAAGCTGCGTTTTAAAGCCTACGAATTTATGGAACGATACAAAGTAGTACTCGAAGAAAAACAGCCTGGAGTACATCGACTATTATGCCACCTTCATTCCAGCTAAACCGCTGAAAACCGAATTTTCCTTATTTCGCCCCCCTGCCAGCCATAAAAGCTGACATCGGATCAGTTTAAAAAGTTGTGGAGCAGTCTCTATCAAATAAAATTCATTTAAG
>WOYV01000132.1 GCA_011620585.1 Draconibacterium sp. | reverse complement strand
CTAAGCCAACCAGTTGATCGGCTTCTTCCTGTTGAGTTTTACCAACCGGGGTCCATGTACCGGTACCGCCAAAAGTCATAGCGCCGAAACATAATTCTGACACTAATATTCCAGTGTCGCCTAAGGTTCTATATTTCATGTTTTCTCAATTTTTATGGGCACCTCTAAATACCATTTTCCCGGTGCCGTTGTTTAAAACAAAAATACTGTTTGGGGTTCTAAAAACCTAATTTTACCCTCTTGTTTTTATTTACATAATTATCAGATACATACAAATGTTAGTCTTTCACATCTCGTCTTTATATGTCAGCAATTGTTCCATAGCTTGCGAATCATGTACAGATGTATCAGTAACAATAAACTCTTCTATCAGTTTAGTGTTTGTACCGGCTTTTACATGGTTCTTTTTCTATAAACTGCTCCGGAACAGCCCAAATGTGTTGAGAAATGGAACTATTAAAAACGGCGCTATTTTAAAAGAAAATACACTAACAAAGAAGAAATGAATAATGCATTAATGACTTTTCTTGTGCATTACATACTTTAAAAAGACACGGTGGATTGAGGAGAGAACTTAATGTTAAAACCCTGTCAGGCTGTTGAAAAATGGGTTGAACTAAAACCGGAATTTTGTCAGGAATGGGTGCAATGCCAGGCCAACGCTGTTAATGGAGCCCAAGGGTTGCTCGAGTATTGCCGAATGACGACACAAAATCAGTGAAAGGAAATTTATAATCAAAATCCGTAGAACTTAAATGTAAAATTCTAAATTTGAAGCATAATTATAATTCAGGTTTTCATAAACAAACTTTTGAAACTTGACACTTACAAATAATAAGATTTCGGAAGTTCCCAGAAATAAAAAGGACAATCATGAAGGATTTCAAATCGCTAAGTCAAGACATTAAGGAAAAACTGGGAATGAGCCTTTCCCCGGTGGGTGTGCTTCTCACGGAAAAGTTACCGGAAGATGCACTCCATTTTAAAAAAAAAGGTTCTGGTTGCGTAGCCATGATGCCATACAACAGCGCCAAAGGAAAAATATTTGCATTTGATAAAAACACCACCGGACTACCCTGCTCAGCATTTTACCTGGGGTATACCGACTGGATTTTTGATGGCATTGAAAAATATCTTTCCAACGAATGCGCTATGGGAAGGGAGCCTGAACGCTTCATCAAAACGCCGGCGATGGCAAAGAAATTATTGGAAGCTTACCGTCGTAACCCGCACAGAGAAGGCGCCATTGTTTTCAAACCCCTGGAATTTTTTTCTGATGATGAAAAACCAGAGTTAATCATTTTCTTTGTCAATGCCGACCAAATCTCAGCGCTACAAAATCTTATTAGTTTTGGAGCTCCACAGGAAGAAAGAATTGTCACTCAGTTTGCTTCGGCCTGTATGTCAGTTTTTACCATTCCAATACTATATGCAGAAAAAGGTGAAAAAAAAGCAGTGTGGGGATTTCATGATATTTCTAAACGAAAAAGAATTTCTAAGGGCATCACCTCGATGACCCTGACCTATCCCCTATTCGAAGAGATTTGTGAGAATATGGATGAAAGTTTCGTAATGACTGAACAATGGGAAATGCTGCGGGAGAGGGGATGAACAACCTCCTCCTCAGACCAGCGGGGCATCGAAAGGAAAAAAATCTATCGCCCCAGGGTGGCAGGGAATTAAATCCCTTTTTAGCCTTTGGCGGATTAACTTAAAAATTATTAAAAATGATAAATGACCAGTTAACAGGCAAAAGGGTTCTAATTACAGGATCCTCAAACGGATTGGGCTTTGCAATGGCCAGGGCCTTAGGTTTAAAGGGAGCTACCGTGCTAATTGTGGCACGCCATACTATTGATTTGGACAAAGCGCTCAAAGACTTAAAAGATCAGCAAATTGATGCCAATGCCTTAGAAATGGATGTCAGAAGCGAACCATCCATTATGAATACTGTAAAATGGGTTGAGAAACAATGGGGAACGCTTGATATGCTTATTAACAATGCAGGTATCGGCATGCGGACAGTTAATCCTCATTTTTTGACAGAACCCAAACCATTTTTTGAAGTGAGTGTAAACGGGTTTCGCGATTTGATTGATACAAATCTCACCGGTTATTTCATGGTTGCAAAAGCATTTGTGTCCTTTTTTACCAAACAAAAGAAGGGTAAAATAGTAAACATTAGCATGAACCATGAAACAATGAAAAGAAAGGGGTTTATTCCCTATGGACCTTCACGGGCAGGGGCAGAATCCTTATCACTTATTATGGCTGAAGATTTAAGGGATTATCAAATAGATGTAAATATGCTTTTGCCGGGCGGAGCCACAGAAACGGGAATGGTCCCAGAGGAATTTAAGCAATCCCTGCCAAAGGATTTTAAGATATTAAGTCCGGATATAATGGCCGAACCCATTGTTTTTCTTGCCAGTGATGAAAGTGACGGAATAACCGGACAGCGAATTATTGCCACACAATTTAACGACTGGAAAAAAAATCGTTTCAATACAAATTAGAGAAGTTTTGGGAACGGCTCTTAAAGATTCTGCCAAACCGGGATGAGGTAGTAATTCTTCTCACTTTTTAGGCATCACCAGCAAACTTTATCAATACAACCGTTCGCCAATGGAAGCTTTCAACTGATATATATTCACGGCGTAATCAATTTTGGCTTTCAGCAACATTAACCGGCTTTCGGAAACGGCTGTTGCCGCATCCAGTAAATCGAGGTTGGTAATGGCACCGGTCTGGTAACTCACTTTAGCCAGCGAATGGGCTTTTTGTGCCTGTTCCAGTTGCAGTGTAGCTTGTTTTACTTTTTTGGATGCTGCGTCAATATTGGTTTCATTTTTCACCACCTCGCCCGAAATTTGCCGTTTGGTTATTTCGGTTTCCAGGTGAGAAGTTTCTACCGACGATTGTGCTTCCATTAGTTGATATTTGGTTCGTGTAGCATCGAATAAAGGAACATTCAAATTCAGCCCCACCACATAATTGGGCTTTATTTTGTTCAGTTCAGGAATATACCCGTTTTTCAACCCGCCGTTGGCAATAAAATTCAGCGAAGGTTTATTTTGGCCTTTTATTACATCGAGGTGCATATTTGCCATTTCTGTTTTCTCCCGTGCAAGCTGCATTTCGTCGCGATTTTGCAGGGCGCTGGAAATCAGCGTATCATTGGCTAATACGGGCTGTTTCACTTCCACGTCGGATTTTACGGTATGATATGTTTTAACAGGTAAGCCAAGTAATGTATTCAAAACCGCCAGTTGTCCGTCGCGTGCAGCCTCGAGGTCGAGTTGCTGTGATTCCACACTCGAAATCCGGACCCGGGTACTCAATATTTCATATTCTGTAGCCGACCCGGTTTCCTTCTTTTTTTGCACATAATCCAAATGTTCCTGCAACGTCTTTAACTGTTCCTTTTTAATTCTAACGGCTTCCTGTAAATAATCCAGCGAATAATACGTTTGAATGGCCGTAACCGCCATTTGCTGCTTCACCTTTTTCACCGATTGTCCTGCCAGTTTCTTGCTTTCGCTGGCAAAAGCCACATTCCGGTCGGTTTTACCAAAATCATACAGATTCTGCATTAAACTCACTTCGCCGTTAATGTTGTTTCGCGGAAACAGACTAAATGAACCGGTATTCGGAATATCGAGTGAAGGCACCGGGCCAACCGTATTTACTCCGGCTGAAAAATTTACATTGGGGAAGTAGCCCGATTTTGCCAGTCCAATTTTGGCATCTGCCTGGTTGAGGCCTTCTTCTGCCGATTGCACTACCGGATGATGCAAAACAACTTCCTGAATAATCCAGTCGAGCGACAATGAATCGCCCGGATTTTGTTCTGCCGGCAGTATTTGTGCATTTACGCCGGAAAAAGTAAAAATCAGTAAAATAATTGACCAAAAGATATATTGTTTTCGTTTCATTGAATTTTCTTTTTTATGGATTCTTTTTTCTTTTTCGTATGTAGAAAGAAAATGGGAATAATACCCAAAGACGTTATTAGTGCAGCAATCATAAAATCATCATTTACAGCTTCAATATAAGCCTGGTTGTTTACATTGCTCAGCAGCATATATTGTCCTTGTTTCTGTGCTACTATTGGTGGGCTTCCGGCATGGTGCTCAGCATACATTCGAAGATGTGCCGTAGTGGTTTGATAAACTTCTGAATTTGCCTGTAATGACTGTCCGTACGTTTCTGCATGAAAACTTACCCGTGACGAAAGTAATGTAGCCAGGATGGCAATTCCAAGGCTTCCCCCCAGTTGCCGGATGGTATTCAGTAAACTGGATGCCTGCGCCATTTCAAAACGGGAAATTTCACTAATGGCAATACTGCTCAACGGAGCGAACAACAGTCCCATTCCAATTCCCCTCAGGTAGAGTGACAACATGATGTAATTATGTTCTGTTAAAAAGGACAATTTGGTATAAAGAAGAAAGCTCGCTATAAACGCAACTAATCCGGCAATAATCGGAATTTTCACATTAATTTTATCGGAAGCTATACCGGCCAGCGGAGCGGCTATTCCCTGTATAATCCCCACAGGTAAAAATACAACTCCCGATTGCAGGGCGGTATATCCGAGTGCATTCTGAAGATAAAGCGGCAACAGGAAAACACCTCCGAACACGCCCAATCCAAAAATCAACATAACAATATTCGCTATTCCAAAGTTATGATTGGCAAGTAATTTAAGATCAACGAGTGGCTCTTTCACCGTTAGTTCGGTTGTAATAAAAACAGCAAGCGCTATAATGGAAATAGCAAAACATGCTAAAATATAAGGCGCCGACCAACCTTCCGAATTCGATCTGGCCGTGCCTTCGGAAAGCGCATAAAGCAGAACCGGAAAAAATATAGTAACCGAAATAAATCCGACTGTATCAAACTTCCTGATCTTTTTACTTTTATATTCTTCCTGAATGATAAATGTAGCGATTAAACCAGCTATTCCGACCGGAATATTCACATCGAAAATAAACTGCCAGTTAAAATTATCTACCAGGTAGCCGCCAATCAACGGTCCAAACGAGACGGAAGCCGCAGACGAAACCGCCCAAAATCCCAAAGCTATTCCACGCTTTTCGGGAGGAAACTCCCGGGTTACAATGGCCATTCCAAGGGGCTGAATCATTCCCCCGCCAAGTCCCTGAACCACCCTTGAAAAAATAAGCATATTCTCGTTACCCGATATACCACACAACATGGAACCGGCGGTAAACAATAAAAGCCCCAAAAAGTAGATTTTTTTATAGCCAAATTTATCCGCCAACCACCCCGACGTAGGAAGCATAACAACAAGGGCCAGCAGGTAAGCGGTTAACACCCATTCAATTTTATCGAGCCCAACGCCAAAAGAGGCCATTATGTTGGGCAACCCCACGTTTACAATAGTGGCATTGAGTACAGCCATAAATGTACCAATCATTACATTGCCCAGCAGAAACCACTTGTAAGCCGGATGCCGCGGATGAAAAAATGAATCCCTGGGCCGTACAAACTTTCTTGTGTTATGTAAAAGTAAATTACCGCGCATTACTGCTTATCTTTAACGATTTTCACCACAGCCGACATTCCGGCCAAAATGTGAAACGACGACAAACCAGCATTTCCATCTGTTCCGTCAATCGAAATTTTTAACGGCACACGCTGGGTTACTTTTGTAAAGTTTCCGGAAGCGTTGTTGGGTGGAATAAGTGAAAATTGCGATGCTGTATTTGAACCAATCGAAAACACTTTGCCGTTAAACGAAGTTTTGGGGAAAGCGTCGATTGTAAACAGGGCATCCTGTCCTTCATGAACTTCCGCAATTTTTGTTTCTTCAAGATAAACGGTTACCCAAAGTTTGTCATCATTGGTAACGGTAACAATTGATTGCCCGGGCTGAACCACATCGCCCGGTAACAACCAGCGCCTGGCTACTACTCCGCCGATAGGCGAATATAATTTTGTATTCTTCAACTGCGTTTCAACCACCTTCAACTGTGCTTTTGCCAATTCTATAGCAGTTTTCGCTGTGTTAATTCCTGCCCTGGAAACATCCAGCGAAGTTTTTGCAGCATTTAGTTTTGCTTCAATGGATTCACGTGCATTTTTCAAATTCGAAAATTGTTCTTCGGTAATTACTCCGCCTTTAAACTGTTCCGAAGCCCTTTTAAAATCATCTTCGGCTTTTTGGAGACTAACTTCAAGCACTTTTATATTGTCTTTGTCGTAACGAAGTTTGGCTTCTGCCTGCGATACATTTGCCCGCGCCTGTTTAATCATAACAGCAGCCTGTGCTTTTTGCGCCAGTAAATCGCTGCTATCCAGCTCTGCAAGCAATTCTCCGGCTTTTACTTTATCTCCCTCGTCTACATACAGATGCACAATACGTCCAAGCATTTTGGCGCTTACCGAAATATTATCGGTATCTATCAAAGCATCATCTGTTGAAATGTACTTTGAATACTCCCTGTACCAGTAGTAACCGCCAAAAGCAACCAGCGCAATTACAATAATCAAAGGAATATACACCCGTAATCTGTTCTTTTTTCTGTTTTCTTTCATACTAATTTTAAATTCTTTATGTCTTTTTCAAAATTCTATTTTCTGGTATTTTTTTTCTATTCTGATATTTTGAACATCAGTTCGTACCTTATAACACCTTCAGATTTCTTATTACTAACTGCTCAGCCAGCTAAACATCCTGCAACGCTCCCCGGAAATTTTTAAGAACGTCCTGAAGCAGCCTTCTTAATATAATTTGTTCTTCGGTAGAAAGCCCTTTCAACGTTTGTTCTTCCAGTGAATACCCTACCTCCTCTACTTTTTTGAGCGCTTCTTTTCCTTTTTCAGTAAGAAAAATACGCGACACACGCATGTCGTGACTATCTTTCACTTTGGTAACCAAACCATTGACTTTATTCCTTCTGCTTTTACAGATTTTTATGAATAAATAACCGATTGAGTCTTTTGCTTTATAAAAATTCATGCCGCAAAACTAATTTTTTTTGTTAGCCGACTAACTAAAAAATCCCCTTACATTTAGAATTAACATATACAAAACAAATCAATTCCCTATTGGTTTTATTTTCTTTCAAAATGGTAAACAGGAAAATTTAAACGGGTACAACTGGCTTTTAAACATTAAGAAAAAGGATATTAATATCCTTGCGATAAGACACTACTGGCTATTATAATAGAATCATCCGAAAGATTATACCGATACTGAATGATAAGGGCTTTGAACAATATCAACCGGTTGAATGGGCTCCGGATATTGCCGTTGATAGACAAAACAATTAAATTGATCAATATTTATTTGACCTTTTGTGCAGCGCGAAGTCACCCGATAGATCCGCCTATATTAACAACAGCGCCAACTGCAAATTAACTTAGTGATTTTTAAAATTTTAGGTTCTGACAATCCATTAATTTGAAATTTTTCGAAAAACTTCACCTAATACATGTTACAACATATAATGTTTATACATATCTTTGTGCGGAATTCTAAATTAGATGTATGGATAATGAACGTACTGTTACAATAGAAATGTTTTATACGCTTACTTGCCCAAATTGCAAAATATTGAAAAGAATGTTGGATGATGTACTGCCCCAATATGGTAACAAGTTTCAATTAAAAAAAAGCCTTGCCAATTCGCCCATGGGAATGGTTAGAACAATGAGATTAGGAATTCATTCCGTTCCGACCCTTCTCATCGATAATAAAATAACTTTTCGAAGTGTCCCCAAAAAGGAAGAATTAATTAATACCTTAAATAGTTTTATAAATAATTAAATTTAAAAAAATGGAAGAAAAGAAAAAACTAAGATGCCCGCTTGGTATTCCGGGTGGAATTATTGCTGCCTTAATTGGCTTAATTGGAGTAGTTGTTAATATCGTAAACTTCAATTGGTTCGAGTTGGTAACCTCCTTTGCGCTCTTATTGTTGGCACTGCCCTTTATACGGGTAACGATGATGGTTCACATGGCAAACGACAGGTTGGATGAATTAGAAAA
>WOYV01000037.1 GCA_011620585.1 Draconibacterium sp. | reverse complement strand
TCAGTCCTTACCGGTGTTGAAACGCCTTAACCCGGGCAACCATAAATGTAATTCCCAATCCAAAAATCCCAATTACCGCGTATGAATAACGTAAGCTAAAAGCTTCGGCAATAAAACCGATCAGTGGCGGCCCCATTAAAAAGCCCAGAAAGCTAACGCTTGAAACGGTTGCCAACGCAATGCC
Source organism: Draconibacterium sp. (assembly GCA_011620585.1). Taxonomy (GTDB): domain Bacteria; phylum Bacteroidota; class Bacteroidia; order Bacteroidales; family Prolixibacteraceae; genus Draconibacterium. The sequence continues at coordinate 7,933 of WOYV01000037.1, read as the reverse complement.
GGGTGGTATTTTTTCGTGTTTGCCTGCGGCGCTGTAAACGGTTGGAACAATGCTCGATACGCCTAACCCGACCAACATAAACGCCAGGGTACTCGGAATCAGGTAGGGGAAAATAACTGCGGTAAAAAGCCCTCCCGAAATCATTACCCCGCAAATCTGCATCAGTAATTTCCGGCCAATTTTCGAAATCATATAATCGGCTACAAAACGTCCGCTGGCCATCATAATCATAAACGAAGTATAACCCAGAATCACCAGCGATTCGGGAGCTTTTACAACGTCTTTAAAATACACGCCGCTCCAGTCGAACATGGCGCCTTCGCTGGCCATGCTAAAAAAGCCAATCACACCCAGTTGCAACAAAATACTGTCGGGTTTCATAAAGAATTTCCGACGCGGTTCGTGTTTTTTGGGGTCGGCATCGCTGCGTATTAAATATGGGTAATTGACCCGGATGATCAGCCAAACCATTGCAATGATTACAACAAAATGCCAGAACGGAACGACTTTAAGATTGATAAGCAATAACCCGATAAGAGCGCCTGTAAATCCGGCCAGGCTCCATCCACCGTGAAACGATGCCATGATCGGGCGGCCATATATCCGTTCGGCAGCAATTCCCTGTGTGTTTACCGAAATATTGCAGACATTTCCGGCCACGCCAAACAAGAAAAGCGCCAGCGCCAGTTGCCAGCCGGTTTGCACCAGCCCGATACTGGCCAGCGCAAAAGTGTAGGCCGGAAGCGCAATTTTTAAAACCACATGGCTGCCAAAACGGGTGACGAGTTTCCCCGACAGCGGCATCATCAGAAACTGGCCGACAGGCAGGGCAAACAGAATGCTCCCGAAAACTCCGTCGCTTAAGTGAAGCGCTGATTTGATATCAGGAATGCGGCTGGCCCACGAAGCAAAGGCAAGCCCCATGCTGAAATACACAAGGGATACAGCCATTCGTGCCCGTTTTTTGCTGGTCTTTTGTCCGGGTTTTATGTCACTTCCGATAACAATGTCTTTCATTGATTGAATGGTTCTAAACAGCCGGCAAAATTAGAATTTGTCGCGTTACTGATTGCTGTTTGAAGAATTATTTATTGAATGTTAAAATACTGTGTTACTTCATTTTTAGCGAAGTTGCAAAAGCGTTCAGTTTTTCACTTTTTTCAGAGATTTTGAAATGTGTTTCCAGTAGGCTTTATGAAATTTAACACTTTCCTTGCCGATAATCTGATGATAACTTTTGGGCTGATCGTCGGGAGCAAATTTCAGAGAATTCAGATCGTCATACAACGCCGGAACTTCGGGATGGAATTGCACTGCAAAAACATTGGGATATACCGAATGGGCGAGTCCTTCCACCACTTTGCCATCGGGCGAGAGCGCTGTAACTTCCAGTCCTTTTCCAATTTTTTCAGCAGCCTGGTGGTGCGAACTTAAAATACGGGGCGTACTTTTTTTGTTGGTTTTAACCACTTTCCCAAAGAAAGGATTTTCTGTAAACCGGATTGGGTGCAGGTTGATTCCCATCAACAGTGTGTCGTTCACAATTTCCTGCCAGTAATTCCGGTGCAGGTTATTGCGGTCGGTTTTTACGGTTTCTTCGGCGTTATTCGCACCGTATATTTCTTCGGGAATATCCTGTACCAAAGTGCCACCGGTGGCCACGTTCATGGTTTGCATCCCTAAACAAAATCCCGTGACAACATAATCCGGCCGTTCTTCCAAAAAAGGGTTGAAATCCTCGTTCTGGCTTCCGCCCAGCAAATGAAACATAAACGATGCCTCGTAAAAGTGACGTTGCGGATCGGTAACAAAAGAATGGGTGTTTTCTTCGCCATAAATGCCGGGTGGGATATCGGGGCCGCCAAAAAAGATTACCCCAACCGAATGGTCGAAAACCTTTTTTAGTTGACCGCTTATTTCGTTTTCCGCGTAAAGATTGGTTTCGTTCAGTCCGCCTTTAATTTCATGCAGATGAAAATTTCCCAGGTGATTGGCTTCTATAAATTCCTTTGTTTTCGAAAAATCGTAGTCCTGGCCCTCGAAATATACGCCTACAAATTCCACCTTTTTATCGTCAACTTTGAAAATGTGATTATCGCTTAGGTACTCCACGGTTTCGATCCGGTAAACAGTGGGGTCGCAAAGGATAACATAACGTTTGCCCTGATCGAAGTCGGAATCGAAGAAGTTTTGAGCTTGTACAACAACAACCAGGAAAACAGCAGTAAGAAGTAAGAATAATCTTTTCATCAGATTTAGTTTTTAGGAATTCTCAAAGATAATACAATGTTAAAGAACTTGTTTCCTGAAATCAAATAGCATAAAACATTCTTTCGGATTTAACAAAGCCATTAAACTTTGTACATTTGTGCAAATACTAAAAAAAAGGATATGAAATTTAATTTTAAAACATCGTACGTAATCATTGCCGTAGTTGCACTCATCGTACTTCTGTTGTTTGGTGGCCGAATGTTCCTGATTATTGAAGCAGGCGAACGCGGCGTAATCTTCAGGCCGTATACCACAGGTCTTGATACTGAAAATATATATGGCGAAGGGTTTCACGTAATTGCTCCCTGGAACAACATGTACGTTTACAATGTAAGGGAACAACAACGCGAAGAAACCATGGATGTACTCGACAAAAACGGACTCTCGATAAATACCGACGTAACGGTTCGTTTTAATCCGCATTACGATAAAATCGGTAACCTTCATCAACAGTTTGGAGTTAACTTTATCAATGTCCTGGTGGTCCCCGAGGTTCGTTCATCGGTGCGCCAGGTTGCTGGCCGCTACACAGCCGAGGAGATTTATTCGACCAAAAGGGCCGAGGTTGAGCAGTCCATTATTTCCGAAACCAAACAAAGTTTAGGCGAAAACTTTATCGATATGAAGGCGCTGCTTATCCGTTCGATAAACCTGCCCGCGCAGATTAAGGGGGCTATCGAAGCCAAACTTCAACAGGAGCAGGAGTCTCTCGCGTATGAGTATAAGTTGACAAAGGAAACTGCCGAAGCCGAGCGCCGAAGAATCGAGGCGGAAGGTATTGCGGCCTACAACCGTATTATCAATGCCAGTTTAACCGATCAGATCCTGAAACAAAGAGGAATCGAAGCCACCACTTCGCTGGCTGAATCACCAAATACAAAAGTTATTGTGATTGGTAGCGGAAAAGATGGGTTACCCCTGATCCTGGGAGGAAATTAATCGATATAAAATAAACAGGCTGGTAAAAACCGGCCTGCTTTTATTTAGCGTTCAATTTGAAAGTTTCCGAGAAAATAATTGCACAAATTTCAACCACTGATGAAGAAGATTAGAAATCCCTGGAATGATCCGAAAAACGATGGCGTTTACAATTGTTTTGCCTGTTCGCCCTACAACAGCGCAGGTTTACAACTCGAGTTTTGGGAAGATGGCGACGACATTGTAACGAAATGGAAACCCACTAAAGAATACGAAGGCTGGATTGGCGTCTTGCACGGGGGGATCCAGGCTACTTTACTCGACGAAATCGGGGGCTGGGTTGTAATGCTAAAATTAAAAACAACCGGAGTAACCAGCGAAATGAACGTACGGTATTTGAAACCCGTGAAGGTAAGCAATGGAGAACTGACTATCCGGGGGCGAATCGTTTCGGAAGAAGGCCGGATCGCAAAAATCAGCGCCTCGTTATATAACGAAGCAGGCGAGGAGTGCGCCAACGCGCTGCTTTCGTATTTTGTGTTCCCCGAAAATATTGCTAAAGCACGTTATCAATACCCCGGATTTGAGGCATTCCGTCAGGATTAATTCCCGCGGTCAGGAACGGGACCCTTGAGATTAATATGTTAATCAGATGTTAGTTGTCTTCGAAATCGTCGTCGTTGCTGTAATAGTCGGTTAAATCTTCGTTTTCAAAATCATCGTAAATGGAGTACTTGTTTTTTGATTCTTTCTGCTTGCTTGCAGCGTGTCTTTTTAGTTTCTTGTCGAATTTGTCAAATTCGGAGAAGTTTTTCCGTGATACATTCTTTTTCATCGCTTAAAAAACATTAATCTAACATTTTTACGGTGTAACAAGGCCAGTGTTGCAGTTCTTGCGTTACATCCTTTAAACAAACGAAATTATTTATCTATTAAATTTGTATTTTCGGGCAAAATAGGAAAAAAAATAATTCAAAAGTATACCGGGTAAATCAAAAAATCATTTTGGCGTGAAAAAGTGTAATTTATTAGAGATGAGTGGGCCCAGAGTATTAATTTGGGTTTTGGTTTTGCTTTTTGTGTCGTCGGTTAGCATGGCGCAAGGCAACAAACGGGCCGAAAAGTTCTTCGAAGCCGCAAAAAAACTGTATTCCGAGAAAAATTATGACAGGGCAATTGAGGAGTGCAACCAGGTTTTGAAAGTGGATAGCGATGAAGTAAATGCTCATTTATTATTGGCCGAAATTTACCACGAAATCGATTCAACAATGCTTGAAATAACGCATCTGGGCAAGGCACAAAAAAACAGTACAAACCCTTTAATTGACTTCAGGCTGGGTGAAGCATTTTATAAATTAGGAATGTATTCTGAGGCGCTTAGTTTTTATAATAAATACAAAATTAATAAGAATATTCCCGAGAAACGGCAGTTTTTACTGGCTTGCAAACTGGCCAGTTGCGAATTTGCCATCAACTCGATTGAAAACCCGGTGGATTTCGAACCTAACAACCTGGGCGACGAAATTAACAGCGAGAACGATGAATACTGGCCAACCCCAACATTAGATGGGCGGCACCTTGTTTTTACCCGTCTTCTCCAGGATGAAGGGAAACGGCCACAGGAAGACTTTTTTATGGCTGAACTCGATTCCGTCCAGTGGGAAGTGCAGGCAATGGAGGGAGTAAACACTGCGGATAACGAAGGGGCACAAACACTTTCCGCCGATTCGAAGATCATGTTTTTTACAGCCTGTAACCGCCCTGGTGGATTTGGCAGTTGCGATATCTATTTTTCGCGAAAGGTAAACGGACGCTGGTCGGTGCCAAGCAATGCCGGAGAACCTTTAAATACGCGGTTTTGGGAATCACAACCTTCGTTTTCTTCCGACAGCCGCTACTTGTATTTTTCATCCGATCGTACGGGTGGAAAAGGGAAAAAAGACATATGGCGGATCGAATTCCAGGGGTTTAACGATGCCGGCGAGCCAATGTGGAAAGATCCCGAAAATATGGAAGCTTTAAATACTGAAGGTGATGAGATCTCACCTTTTATTCACGCCAACAACCAGAATTTTTATTTTGCTTCCGATACCCACGTGGGGATGGGTGGCCTCGATCTGTTTTCAGCTATTATCGACGAATTTGGGGAAGTCCACGATCTGAAAAACATGGGTTACCCGATCAATACAAACAAAGATGACATGGGACTGACCATTAATTCGATTGGAGATGTGGCCTACTTTTCGTCGGCACGGGAAGCCGACAAGGGTCTTGATATTTTCTCATTCAACCTTACCCGTGGTTTGCAGCCCCAACCGGTTACTTATGTAAAAGCTACTATTCGGAATAAAGTAACACAGCAGCCAATTGCTGCCGATATCGAGTTGGTAAATGTAAATACAACCCGGGAGAAACGCCGGGTTCAAAAAGCCGACGAAAAAGGAGAAGTTATGCTGGCCTTGCCCCTGCGTAGAAATTATGCTTTCAATGTGTCGGAACCTGGCTTTCTTTTCTATTCTCAGGCGGTCCAATTAGCCGACGAGAACACCTTGACCGATCCGTTAATCCTGGATATTGAGCTCGAACCTATCGAAGTGGGGGCACAAATGGAACTTTATAACATCTATTTTGAAACCGATTCGTTCTCGATTCTGCCGACTTCGGAATCTGAATTGCAACACCTGGTTGCTTTCCTGCAAAATAATCGTCAGTTAAAGGTAGAGATACAGGGACATACCGATAGTTCGGGTAATCCGGCAAGTAACCTTGAACTTTCGAAAAACAGGGCAAAATCGGTGGTTGATTACCTGGTCGAAAATGGAATTCAGTTTGGCCGGCTAAGTTCGGAAGGCTTCGGCGACACTCGTCCGATTGCCGACAACGAAACACCTGAAGGAAGAAGACAAAACCGTAGGACCACGATAAAAATTATGTCGAAATAATATGGATTACGACCTGCGCATAGATCCTGACTCAGAAATCCCAAAATACAAACAGGTAGTCGATCTGATTATTTCGGATATCGAAGCGGGAATTTTTAAAAAAGGGCAGCGTATCCCGTCGATCAACGAAACCAGTGAAGAACTCTTGTTGTCGCGCGATACGGTTGAGAAAGCCTATGTTTATCTGCGCAAAAAGGGGATACTCTCGCCGGTACGTGGAAAAGGTTATTACGTTAATCAATCAAATTTTCAGAAAAAATTAAAGGTAGCGCTCGTGCTGAATAAGCTCAGCAATTATAAACGCAGCATCTATTATTCGTTGGTTGAAACCCTGGGGAACAAAGCCGGTGTGGATGTTTTTATCTATAACCACAACATCGGGAAGTTTGAGGAGATTCTGGAAAACCAGCGGAATAATTACGATTATTTTGTGATTCTGCCCCAGTTTAACGACGAAAATGATAAAGGCGCGGAAGCAATTCGGAAAATTCCAAGGAAAAAAGTTTTGCTGATTGATCGTTACCTCGATGCCTTGAAAGATTACCCGGTAGTTTACCAGGAGTTTGATAAGGATATTCAATCGGCGCTGGAACAAGGAATCGGGCTAATCAGAAAATACAGAAAACTTAACCTTGTTTTTCCGCAAAAAGAACTGTACTCAAAAAAAATCATGCGCGGGTTCCAGATTTTTTGCCAGGTAAATAAACTTGAGTTTTCAATCATCGACCAGTTTGTGGACGAAGATGTGCACACGAATCAGGCTTACGTTTTTGTTTCCGACGACGATTTGTACCGTTTTATTAAAATATGCCGACAGAAAAACCAGGCACTCGGAAAAGAGGTTGGAGTTGTGGCCTACAATGAAAATACGGTAAAGGAGTTGCTCGAAAACGGTATTACCACCATAAGTACCAACCACGACGAAATTGGCCGTACCGCGGCCCAAATGATATTGTCGGGCGACTTTAAGCAGATTAAAAGCCCGTTTGCTTTTATCAGGCGGAATTCGCTCTAAATCGTTTATTTTTTCAGAAGATTTTCTTCGACCCTGAATTTTACAATTCGTTTCCCCAACCCGAGCGGCAGTGGCTGGTCAACCGGAAACTTAGCAATGTATTTATCTGCTTCACCCTTCCCGGTAACTTGTTGGATAATTTCTGATCAAAGCGACACAAATAAAAACTCCCACCGAAGCGGGAGTACAGGAATTTTTTTCCTTCGGCATATAGCCTTATTGTGATAAGATGCAAAATCTCAATGTTTTTATGTTTTATAAAATATTTCTGTCAAAACGTTAAGCCAAGATAGGGATTTTCTCTGATTAAACTTTTATATTTAAGAGCATAATACTAATTCTCTCCTTTTAAAACCGAAAACATGGCTAAAATTTTAGGATTAGACCTCGGAACCAACAGCATCGGATGGGCTGTTGTAGATACCTCAGAGAAGAAAATAGTTGATACTGGAATTCGCATATTTCCTGAAGGTGTGGAACCCAAGACATTAGGGCAAGGAGACAAAGAACAATCGAAAAATGCCACACGGAGAGATAAACGTCAGATGCGACGCCAATTTTATCGAAAACGGTTGCGTAAAATCAAGCTTTTAGAAGTATTGATTGAACAAGAGATGTGCCCCTTGTCAGTTGAAGCTTTGCATAAATGGAAAAATTGGAACAGAACGCAAAAAGCCGAAGGCCGAAAATTTCCCTATACTGAGGAATTCAATGCATGGATAAAGCTTAATCCATACGATTTAAGAGAGAAGGCCCTGGGAAAAGAATTGGCGTTGCACGAATTAGG
>WOYV01000082.1 GCA_011620585.1 Draconibacterium sp. | reverse complement strand
CCCAGGTTTTAAATACGAGAAGTGAGAAATAAAAAATAAGCATGAATAAGCTGAATGACACTGTTTGCCGCGCGGCGTATTCGATGATGATTGAGATTATGAATAAAATATGTAGCGTTACTATAAATGGATAATGTCTTTTCCCATATTCTACAGCTCCATTTTGAAGCAACCATTTTTCATTGCTTTTGGAAAGTACCAATTCCCCAATTCGCAAAAGAATAACAAACGATATAAAAAGGATGAATACCATTTTATTTATTTTTCATTTGAAGCAAAACCATCTCACACGAAAAGCCGGGACCCATTGATCCCATTAATCCATAGCCATTTTCAAAACCCTCAGAAAAGAATCTTTCCAGCACATATAAAACAGTTGTACTCGACATATTCCCGTTGTCGTTCATCACTTCCCGGGTATTTTTCAGAAAATCACCATCTACCTGTAAAGCCTCTTCGTATGCAGTTAACACTTTTTTTCCGCCGGGATGAAAAATGAAATTCCTGATGTCTGAAATTTTCAAATTATGTTTTTCCAAAAATGAAGTAACATCGGTATTGATGTTTTGGGCAATAATGGTTGGAATGTCGGACGAGAACAAAACTTTAAACCCACTATTGAGAAATTCCCATCCCATTACATCCAGCGAATCATAATATAATTTACTTTGTGTGGCCAGAAAAGTAAAAGCATTCTTCGTTTTAACTGTATGATTATCACCGGTAATGATGCAGGCTGCTATTCCATCGGCAAATAAACTTGAGCCGATGAAATTACTTTTACTGAAATCGTTTCGTAGAAAAGTGAGCGAACACAATTCGACTGCAACAAACAAAACCACGGCATCAGAATTCGCAATCGCCAAAACGTTGGCTTTCGAATACCCGGCAACACCACCGGCACAACCCAACCCGAAAACGGCCATTATGTTAATATCCTGGTTTAGCCTCATTTTGTTAATGATGAGTGCATCTAAACTCGGTGTGGAAAGCCCTGTAGTTGAAACAAAAATCAGATCCGTGATTTCATCTTTATTCATTTGTGCTGAAGAGATACATTCTTCAATTGCCTTGATAGAATATTCAAGAGAAAGTCGAATGTATTCAGCATTTTGATCTTCAAACGAGTGCAGAGTAGTATAATAATCAAGAGGCTTGCACATATTTCGTGTCTTGATTTCGGTATTATCAAAAACACTCATCATTCTTTCAACTTGTGGAAAAGAAGGTACAAATAATTTTCTTGCACCTTCTTTTACTTTTTGCTGTTCAACTTTATATGGGAAATCAATTTTCGATATTGCTGCTAATGCTGGCATCGATATATTTTAAAAATTATGCTTGATTGACCAGGTAATTCTCCAGACCCATTTGTTCTATCTGAGCACGTTGTATTTCAGCCCAATCAACATGGCCTTCTTCCATTTTCAGAATTTTAGTCAACAAGTCCGCAGTGCCTTGATCTCCAACCTCACGGGCCAGTTTGATTGCATCGTTGTAAGCTCGTACTGCATCAAGTTCATCTCCATTGTCGTTACTGATCATTTCCTGAACTGTTTTGCCAATCTTCATCGGATTCAGTTTTGAAACTGTTGGCGTGCCTTCAAAGAAAATAATCCGCTCGATCAACCACTCAGCATGGTGCATTTCGTCCATTGCCTGGCTTCTGATGGCCATGTGAAGCTTTCCATACCCCCAGTTTTCGCACATTTCAGAATGCACCATATACTGGTTAATTGCAGTAAGTTCATCTGCCAACAGCGAATTCAATACGGTAAGTAATTCTTTATTGCCTTTCATAATCGTACGTTTAAAATTTTGTGAACATTGCTATATTTTGAGTGAACTAAATTATGAAATGGGCTTCCTGTGGTTGTTACAAAATTTTTTAGAAAGTTTACATGATTCACACATATTACTCGTTGGAGCCAAGCATTTTTTCGGGGACAACCCATTCATCGAATTGTTGTTCGGTTAAAAGGCCCAGTTCCAAAGCTGCTTTTTTCAAACTTGTATTATCTGAGTACGCTTTTTTAGCAATTTTTGCTGCATTTTCATAGCCGATATGTGGGTTTAATGCGGTTACCAACATCAACGAATTGGTAAGATTCTCTTCAATCCGTTCCAAATTAGGTTCTATTCCTGAAACACAATGCTCGTTGAACGATTTGCAGGCATCAGCAAGAAGGGTAGCTGATTGCAAAAGAGAACTTATCATGACTGGTTTAAAAACATTAAGTTCAAATTGCCCGTTTGAACCTGCAAAAGAAATGGTGGTGTCATTTCCCAGAATCTGGGCACAAACCATTGTTAATGCCTCAATTTGAGTAGGGTTAACTTTACCGGGCATAATCGATGAACCGGGCTCGTTTGCCGGGATTTTTATCTCTCCGATTCCGGAACGGGGTCCTGATGCCAGCATCCTGATATCATTCGCAATTTTCATCAAACTAACAGCCAGTTGTTTAATAGCGCCATGCGTTTCCACAATTGCATCATTTGCCGCCAACGATTCGAACTTGTTTTCAGCAGTAATAAAAGGCAGGTTTGTTAATTTGGCAATGGTAGCTGCAACTTCGAGATCAAAACCTTTTGGCGTATTCAACCCCGTTCCTACAGCGCTTCCACCCATGGCCAATTCCGAAAGATGAGGCAACGTATTTTTCAGGGCTTTAACTCCGTGTTTCAACTGAGACACATAACCCGAAAATACCTGGCCAAGAGAAATCGGGGTTGCATCCATAAAATGAGTACGTCCGATTTTAACAACTTTGGACATTGCTAGCGATTTTTCATTCAAGGTAGTGATGAGTGATTCAATTTGAGGAATGATATGTCCGACAATTTTTTGATAAGCTGCTATGTGCATTGCAGTTGGAAATGTATCGTTAGAAGATTGTGACATGTTCACATCGTCGTTTGGATGAATAATGGTTTTCCCTTCGCCTAATTTATTGCCAAGCAAAACATGCGACCGATTTGCAATAACCTCATTACAATTCATATTGGTGTGGGTTCCTGAGCCCGTTTGCCAGATAACCAGCGGAAATTGATCATCGAGTTTGCCTCTTGTAATTTCATCGCATACCTGAATAATCAGATTCATTTTATCGGCTGACAACAATCCAAATTTATTATTCGTAATGGCAGCCGCTTTCTTCAAATGTCCAAAAGCATGAATAATTTCGATGGGCATTGACGCCGACGGGCCAATTTGAAAATTCATTAATGACCGTTGTGTTTGTGCGCCCCAATATTTGTTGGCAGGTACCTGCACCTCACCTAAAGTGTCAGTTTCAGTTCTATATTGCATGATATTATTTTTTAGTCGGTAATTCGAATTTTATTTTCCAGTTTATTTCCGCCTGAAATTATGATTGTTAATATCTAAATCATTTATTATGAACAATTTATCATGTGTGCTTGTTCATTATTTGTAAGGCGAAATATCTTACAACTATCCCAGTTTTAATATTAATTAAGTATATAACCATGAAAGCATTAACAAAAGTTGAAATCTCCAGTTTCCTTACTGACAATTTACAGAACTGGACTTTTGAGAATAATTCTATAACCAGAAATTTTAAGTTTAAATCCTTTATTGAAGCCTTCTCATTTATGACGGCTATCGCTTTAGCTGCTGAGAAATTGAATCATCACCCGGACTGGAGTAATTCATACAATAAAGTAGATATCGCGCTAACCAATCATGAAGCAAAAGGAGTAACTCAACTGGATTTTGATTTGGCAATTATAATAGACAGGATATTTAATAACTACACTGAAATTGGCCAATAATGGTAAGAAATAGGAAGTTCTGTTAGATAGGCGGTTTAAAATAGATGTAGTATCCCCCAAGCTAAGCAAAGTGGGTTTTACTATCTGAAATATTAAATTCTCGTCCTAACACCCTTACTTTAGCTAAAAGTTGATTGGATGGTATCTTGGTAGGTTTATCAGCATTGAGGAAAGTCAGCACTTTCTTTTTCGATAATGCATAACCTTTAATCTGACCACCAATGCATCTGACAAATAAGTCATCATCTATAACTGCCTCACCAGGTGTATACGATTCTGCAATTATAGCAGCACAAACATCTGGTATTTTATTTATTGCAGCACATGTCTCAATACCATTTTTCCAGGTCTTTCGATTCTGTATATCATCTCCATTAGAAACCGGTTTGTGCAGTGGAATTATAAAATCAGGATAATCTTCACCTGCAACCAATTCGTATGCACCAATGTCGGCTAGCTCGTAACCAACGGCTTTAAGTGCTTCAATTAGTTTTTGTTTCAATTCAAACCAACCAAAATCGGTAGCTATACCAATGCGTATCATTTCTCTCCTACTGTTAGCTCGTCCTTTTTTGATGTTATTCTCTATTTTCATTTTGAATTTTATTTATCCGGGATGTATTGCCGGGTTTTCAAATTGAACTGGTATTCATAAAACTAACGTCGGCCAGAAATTTACTTTCTGAATGAAGCAAGATTTTTTATACCATTGACTTATTAAAGTTAATTAGGATGATAAAGAAAATCGTTACAAAATTTTTGTGAATCGTTACAATATTCACACATTTTTGATGAACATTACAGATTTGAAAAGATTAAGGGCTGAAGCCGGGGAATGGTGGACAAAATTACCGAAGTTGTGTTTATATTTTAATGTTGCTAACATCTGCAAAATGTCAAGAGGAGAATCTTTTCTTTTGCTGACCTGGGATATTATATGGTGTTACAAAAATACAAATGAGAAAGATCACACTAAAAAACCACCATATTAAGTGCATTAACCAAAAAAAAATGATAGTGCAAAATATTCACTTTCAAAAGTGAATTGATTAATTAACTTAAATCCTTCTTCCGTTCTTCAAATTCCTCTTTATCAATTTCACCACTGGCATACCTGTCTTTCAGCAAATCAATGGCTGATTTATTACCTGGATAGTATGGCCTGTTTCTAATATTTGTACTTTTGATTATAAACCAGGTAACCAAACTAAAGATTATAATTCCAATCAGCCACCACCATCCCATTCCCCATCCCATTCCATTTAAATCATGCATGATAATTCCCCTTTCCAATTGTTTCTGTTTTTAATCCGAAGACATCTATATCCTTTTTTACAGGGCAACAATAGCCCGTTCGAGTTTTTCTTTTATTTCACCCGCTATTCCTGCTAAATCAGGATTTTCGATGGCCATCATCGAAACAACCGGATCTACGGCAGCAACTTCTATTTCATTGTTCTTTAATTCCTGAACGATAACACTGCATGGCAGCAGGGTTCCAATCTTGTCTTCCATCTGTATTGTTTTGTAGGCATATTCAGGATTGCAGGCTCCAAGTATTTTGTATTTCCGGAAACCGACATTCAGTTTTTCTTTTAATTTTTCCTGAAGGTCAATTCGGTCAATACTCCAAATCCTTCTTTTTTCAAAGATTCTGTTACAAGTTGAACGGCCTGATCAAAATCGGTACTGATTATTTTGCTGATGTAATACTTCATGATTTTTTATTTGGATTTAGGATTCATTACTTGCGTATTATTCATACCCGTTGTGCCCATATTTTCACCCATGTTTTTATGTATCATATCCATCATCTGCGAATTATTCATTATGCTTGAACACATAGAGGTCATCATTGCTGAGTCACGATAACATGTTTCAATCATATTTGTCATCATGCTTTGCATCAAAGCAGGATTGTTTTGCATCATTTTCATCATTGTTCCCTGGTTTTTCATCATCATCGTGGTCATTTTTTCATTTCCTATCATCATCATTTTGCCATTTTCAGTATACATCATAGCCTCTATCATTTCTATTGAAAGACTACTATCATTTGCAATGGTGTCCATAATTGCCATTTTTGTATCCTGATTGGAAAGAAGTTTGTTTACGTCAGTTCCGGTTTGACATGATGCGAACAGGGCCACTGTAGCAATAATTAAGGTGATTTTTTGGATTGCTTTCATGTTTTCAATTTTTTAATTGTGAATATTTCAATTACAAAAGTGATTCTTTTAAATCTGAAAAGTGTTACAGAATTTCAGAAAGAAATTGCATGATTCACACATTTGAGTTAATCCGATACTTTGTTCCATAAACATTCTCCGTGACGCAGAAGAACCAATTGCCCGGCAAAGTTTTTTTATTTGTTCTTCATCAAAGTGTCTGTTTCCAATGCTTTAATTTGAATAAATTATCCGATTACAAATTTTCTTACACATAACTAACCTTCATCATATTTGTGCTTCCCTGAAGTTTTAGCGGAGTGGTGCCGACATAAATCACGCAATCGCCCTCGGAGAGTAATTTCTCATCCTTCAGAATTTTTAATGATTCTGTAATAGCCTGCTCCAAATGATTGTAAGTATTTAAATAGAAAGGTCTTATTCCCCATGCCAGCGAAATTTTACACAAGATTTTTTTATTATTGGTGAAGGCATATATATTGGATTTGGGCCGATGACTTGATATCCGGATTGCCGTATATCCTGAATGCGTAAATACAATAATTGCCTTAGCTCCGACTTGTTTGGCCAGCCTTGCTGCATTGAAGCATATCGATTCAGCCAGGAAAGTAGAATTTTCTTTTATTGGCTCATGTTGTTTATCAAACGGATTCCCCTGATTTTCAGTGTAAGTAATAATCTGCTGCATATTTTTTATGGTTTCAACCGGATATTTTCCTACGGCGGTTTCGGCGCTTAACATCAGAGTATCTGCGCCATCAAGTACGGCATTAGCTACATCGTTGGCTTCGGCCCGCGTGGGCCTGAAATTGGTAATCATACTTTCCATCATCTGCGTGGCAATTATTACCGGTTTTGATTGCCTGATACATTTTTCAACAATTTTTTTCTGGTACAAAGGAACTTCGTCAAAAGGCACTTCCACACCCAGATCGCCGCGCGCGACCATAATACCATCAGCCACATCAATAATCTGATCTATTTCAAGGAGCGCTTCCGGTTTTTCAATTTTTGCAATTACACCGGCATCGCAGTTACTTTTGCTGATAAGCTCTTTTAGTTCAAGAACATCCGAAGCCTTCCGGACAAACGACATGGCAATCCAGTCGACATCATGTGCAAGGGCAAAAACAGCATTTGAAATATCTTCAGCAGTCAGGCACGGCAGCGAAACTTTAGTGCCGGGCAGGTTTACCCCTTTATGGGAAGACAGCGGGCCACCATAAATTACTTTTGCCCAAACAGCATCTTTTTTATTGGTATCAATCACTTCCAGCTTTATTTTGCCATCGTCGATTAATATTATTTCACCGGCATTTACATCTTTCGGGAATTCCTGGTAGCTCATGTAGATATGATCTTTCCGGCCAACACATTTTTCAGTAACAAAAGTTATAATATCACCTTCAACCAACTGAATCCTATTGTTTTCAATTTCGCCTACCCTGAGCTTTGGCCCTTGTAAATCGGCCATGATGGCAACAGTGGTCCCCAATTCCAGGTTCAAATCTTTAATCAGATTGGTTAGCCTTACATATTCTTCTTTTGGGGAATGCGAAAAATTTATCCTGAAAACATCAACTCCCGACGTAATTAAATCGGAAATAATAATTTTAGAGGAAGTTGCCGGCCCTAAAGTTGCGATTATCTTGGTTTGTGATTCGAACTGGTTCATCGATAATATTTTATTTAAGAACAAATAAATTTAAAGGTTGATTGCCTTTATGAGATTTTTAAGGGTATTGGCCGAGTGTTTAAATAATTCTTGCTCCTGATCGGACAAATTGAGTTTCACGTATTGTTCAACACCTGTAATATTCACGAGCGCAGGGATACTTAAGCAGACATCACTTATTCCGTAGAAGTCGGTAATTAACGTAGAAACTGGCAGAATGGAATTTTCGTTTCGCACGATTGCCCGGGTAATTTTAACAAGGGCCAGTGCAATCGAATAGTTAGTTGAACCTTTTGCCTGAATAATCTCGTAAGCCGCATTCTTAACTTTCTCAAATATTTCGGCCAGTTCAATTTTTGCGTTCTTCTTCCGGGCATAGACAGAACAATACGTTTCGATATCCATGCCACCGATGGTAGAATTACTCCAAACAGGAAGTTCTGTATCACCATGTTCTCCGATAATGTAGGTGTGAATATTGCTGGCATCCACTTTATAATATTCGCTTATCATGTACTTTAGCCGCGCTGT
>WOYV01000019.1 GCA_011620585.1 Draconibacterium sp. | reverse complement strand
TTCGGGGCGACAAAGGTAAGCATCTTTTCTATTCTGCAAAAATATTTTGAAAATTTTCAAAAAAATAATTTACCCCCCTAAAATTCATTAAACACATCGAATAAAGATATTGTTTAATGTATCTAAAATGTCTTTCATTTCCTCATTGAACTTCGCCTCAAAAGCGGGTGCAAATGTAGGGAGCTTTTTAAATCTACCAAAAAATTATATCTATTTTTTAAAATAAAATCTGCCTTCAATACTTAAGCCGCTGAAATTCAGATAAAATATTTTATATTCAGAAAAGGTAATTTTAATTCAACCTTACTTACCCAACATTTTTCGATCTAAATCACTGTAAAACAATACTATATGCCAACGAGAAAACGAACTGGGGTAGCTACAATCATTCTCAACATACTGATAATCTATGATTTGACCTCAGTCAGATTGATTCTGAAAAGATGCTTCGCGGACTGCTTTGAACTCAGATCCAGTATTCCATTGTGGCCACGAATTTGAATTTGCCAGCCTCGAACCCACCCGATAAAACAACTTTGCATCCTGAACAAGTCCGTCCAAATCGGCATTTTCGGCGTGATATTCATCCGTTGGTTTGTGGTAAGTATTCTCCCAATAACCTGAAATCAGTTCCAAGGTTTTTTCCTTTCCATACTTTTCGGCGTCGATGTAACCTTTTGCAAAAATGGCAGGAACTCCTTTTTTCACGAACGGAAATTGGTCGGACCGAAAGAACATTCCATTTTCAGGATTTGGATCGGCAGCAATATATCGGTTTTGTTTAAGCGCTTCTTGTTCGAGCAAATCGTCCATTTCGGACTGACCATAACCAGTAACGGTAACATCCTTGAATTTTCCCAGAAAGAGAATGACATCGGTATTAATACAGGCAACCGTCTTATTCATCGGAAAAAACGGATGTTCGGCATAATACCCCGATCCTAATAATCCTGACTCTTCGCTCGTTACAGCGAGGAATAAAACAGAACGATCGGGTTGTGGCCCTTGCGTGAATGCACGGGCAATTTCGAGCATCCACGAAACGGCACTTGCATTGTCGGTGGCACCATTATATATACTATCGCCATCAATTGCCTTTCCAACTCCCAGGTGATCCCAGTGCGCAGTATAAACCACAACTTCTTCGGGTTTTGTTTTTCCTCTAATCAGTCCGCATACATTTTTAGAAATCCCACGATTAAAAGTACTGGTAATTCTTGCTGACGCTTTTACCGGCAAAGCGAAGGGCTTGAAATTTTTATTAGTCGCTTTTTGTTTCATTTCATCGAAAGAAGTGCCGCAAGCTTCAAATAGCTTTTCAGCGGATTCTTTTGTGATCCAACCTCCGAACGAACAACGATCGCGATACCCATCTTCCGAATCGAGGAAAAGTTTGGTTGTTTCGCCATTGTTACGAACTACGCCCCAGGGATAACCTGCCGGCCCGGTTTCGTGAACAATAAAACATGCTTTGGCTCCCTGCCGGGCGGCTTCTTCAAATTTGTAAGTCCAGCGACCGTAATAAGTCATAGTATTTCCTTTAAAATAATCACCAGAAGTTCCGTATCCGGGATCGTTTACAAAAACCAGAATGGTCTTCCCTTTCACATCCACACCTTCAAAATCGTTCCGGTTAAACTCAGGCGCAGTAATTCCATATCCGGCAAAAATAACTTCGTTGCTTTCCAGCAACATTTCAGGTTCAACCCTCTGCGAAAAAGCGATGTATCCATCCATCTTTTTTAAACTTAATTTTCCTGCCGGTGTTTCCAGATCGAGCGTGTTCGATAAGCGCGACGTCACACTTAAAATCGGAACATCCTGGAAATAACTTCCGTTGTTGGCACCTTCCAGTCCGATTTCTTTCATTTGAGTTTCAAGATAATCAAGAACGAGCGGCTCAACCTCAGTCATTGGCGCGCGGCCTTTATATTTGTCGGAGGCCAGTTCGGCAATGTGTTTTTCGATGTTCTTATAAGTAATAAGCTGTGTGTTTTCGGATTGAACCTGCGTTTTACAGGCAAACGCAAAAAACGATACCATTAATAATAGTAAAAATGTGCGCATAATATTATTGTGTAATGATTTCAAATTCTGCCATTCCAATTCTCCCGTTTTCCTGAGCAGGCGAAACAGCTTTTAATTTTATATACCGACAATGAACCGGCTCAACCACGCGAGTTTGCCAAACCGGACTATTCTGAATATTTGAGAATTCGCCTGTCGAAACCGGAGTTCCCCAATTCTTCCCATCAGAACTCACATAAAATTCGTAGTTGAAAATGATTCCTGGATTCCATCTTCCCTGATCGGGAAGATATTTAAAACCCATGCAATTTAATTCCTCACCCAAATCGATGATGAATTCATGTGGCCGGTCTCCATCGGTGCTCCAAGCGGTATTTTCCTTTCCATCGATTGCAGCTACATTTTCCTGATCAGGTTCAGAACCGTCGAGTGTATAATATATTGTAAGTCCATTGTCGAATGCCGACATAGTTACCATTCCTTCTTTGCCCCGCTGTATTACTGGCTCAATCAAAACTTTGGGGGCATTAAAAACTTCAATATTTGAAATTACGGGCGCTGCTTTCGAGTCGGCAATAGTAAAGCGCAGTTTATCGGTGGTAATATTGGGGAAGCGTAAAATTCGTTTCCTGCCAATGGTTGTTTCATGCGCAATTTGTATCCATTGTTCGTCAACAAAAGCCTCCAGCATAAACTCCTTCACCCGTTGTCCGAGGCGAATATCTTCCTGGACCAGGAAACGGTTCATCCCGGTAGGCTGATAAAAATCGATCAGCAAAGAAGCCCTGGTTACGGAGTCATCGGTTGCCCAGCTTGTTTCCGGGTTTCCATCGCTTACATTTTCAGCCTTATATTTTCTTGAATTTCCACGAAAATTTGAAGCGGACACTGATCGGTATTTTGCCAAATCAACTGCGAAGTCGGCTTTAATGGCATCGGCCAGTTTCTGAATTTGTTCTGCATCTTTTTCATGAATGAGTCCCCGTGTGTCGACCGGGAAATTTACAAGCAGCGACGCATTTCTTCCAATACTATGGTAATATATATCTAAAAGCTGGGGTAAGGTTTTTACCTGGTGGTCTTCCGACGGATGGTAAAACCAGCCGGGACGAATAGAAACGTCTACTTCGGCGGGAACCCAGTGCGTACCATCCTCCTGCCCGGTGCGAAGGTCGGCATAATCAGGTGTTCCAGGATAATATTCATCTCTGCAGATAGTTGCCCAGTTAGTTTCCATGGCCCAGCCTTCTTCGTTACCTACCCATCGGATATCGGGGCCGGCATCGCTAAACATACATGCCATTGGTTGAAGGTCGCGTACAATTTTTCGCGTATTTTCCCAATCGTAATACGTTTCCCGGTCTATCCTTCGTTCTTCGTTTGCACCCCCGTAATAACCGGTTCCTCCGTTGGCGCCATCGAACCAAACTTCAAAAACATCGCCGTAATTTGTAAGAAGCTCGCGCAACTGGTTTCTGAAATAGGAAATATATTCGGGCTTTCCATAGTCGGGATGATTGCGGTCCCAGGGAGAAAGATAGATCCCCATTTTTAAATCGTACTCGCGGCAAGCGTCTGCCAGTTCACGGACTACATCCCCCTTTCCGTTTTTCCAGGGCGAGTTTTTAACTGAATGTTCGGTATAGGCTGAAGGCCACAAACAAAAACCGTCGTGGTGTTTGGCAGTCAAAATGATACCTTTCATACCGGCATTCCTGCAAACCCGCGCCCACTGACGGCAGTCCAGTTCGGTGGGGTTAAACAGTTCAGGACTTTCGCTGCCCATTCCCCATTCCATATTCGTAAAGGTATTCATATTAAAATGGACAAAGGCATAAAACCCGAGTTCGTGCCAGGCCAGTTGACGTTCGCTTGGCAAAGGTTGAAGTGGCTGGGGAGGAAAAGTTTTATTGCATGACAATAAGAATATCCCAGCAAATGCGAAAATAAATAGTGTTTGTGCCACATTCTTCATAAGCGTAAGTTTTTGAAAGTTAGCCAGCCATAAATGTACAAAGAATATCGGCTTATTCATCGATGAATCGACAAATGAATTATGTTGAGTACATTTTTCGCCGACAATACCAAAGTCATTGAAAGACTTTAGCTATCAGGCAAGAGCGTTTGATAAACACTTATCTCAAAAGTGCGCTATTAAATCAACTTATTGTTAATACATCAAAATAAATACTGAATAGTATTATTTTTTCAAATGGAGAGTTTTGTCCCGAAATGAAACCAAAAACCTTATGGCTCATATATTTTAATTACTGATTATCTGCAACTTAGAGTTATAGGCACAAAAATTGATTAAACCAGTCTAAACGTACTAAACAAATTAAGAAACGCAAAATGGACGATACAACTCAGATTACTTATTTGGATTTTATGTTATTAAGTCATAATTTGCATAAAATTTAATTGATCCTGGAATTTAAGGTAGATAAAAAATAAGGGGTTATTTTCTCATCTTTCCAAGAATTTCACATCAAATACTTATTAACTGTTATGTGTTGTAATTGTCTGTTACAGGCAGCAATGCTACTTATTGTATGGATATGAAATAACTTTACTAAAATCTACAAATATGAATGATTTTACCCTACAACATGATTTCTCAAGCTTTAAATCGCTTGGAAAACAAATTCGTACTGTAAGCTTATTATTATTTATGAGCTTTTTGTTGTTATCGCCTAAAGCTGGTTTTAGCCAGGAGGATACAACTGCGACACCCGAAGCAGATCAGTTTTACGACCATGATCATTTAGGGGGGCCTGTATTTATAGGCGAAGTAGAACCCTTTGTTTTGCCAGCAGATAACACCTCGCTGAAATCAGTGGTTGTTAATGCCAATCCCTTACTACTTAAGTCGACTTCCGTTACCGATTTGGAATGGCCCGATCCGGGCTCGGTACATATTGAAAAATATGCGACTCCTACCGGTACTGATGGACGTTGGAAAATTACCGTAAAGGTTGAAGGGGTAAATATCCCGATGACCACTGACGTGGTTTTGGTAATTGATGATTCGGGAAGTATGAGTGGTTCAAAAATGACCGCAGCAAGAAATGCTGCGAATAATTTTGTAAATGAATTACTTACCGGCACAACAGGCATTCGAATTGCCGTAGTAACCATTAACGGTGGAAGTGGCGGATCCGGTACTCCCGAAGTTGACCAAGGCTTCACCAGCAATATCTCTACTTTACATACTGCAATTAATGCCATTTCAGCAAGCGGCGGGACCAACCTGCAGGGCGGTTTTTATGCTGCAAGGGCCCTGGTAAATTCCAGTACGGCCGATCGTAAAGCTGTTATATTACTTTCGGATGGTGTCCCTACTTATAGTTATCAATCGGTTGTAACATCATCGGTTACCCCTAGAATTACAGATTGTGGATGGTCTTTATTTGGGGGATGGTGGGCTGATTGGGATCCGGAAACCCTAAACGACAACCAGTTAACTGTACAATCAAGTAATTATTCCGATATTGTGGGTACTGGAGGTGATTTTGAATATGGGATTTATACTTACACGGAAGAATGTAATGGGCATGATTTTACTTTCCGCGCAGGCAACCACGGAATCCCCACCAAATATGAAGCCGGGTTAATAATGGATACAGGCGCCGATGTTTATACCATCGGTTTCGAGGTTCCCGCGGGTGGTGATGAAGAAGACGTTTTAACAGGCTCACAGAATGCCGGATATTATCCTGCAAACAGCGGAAATATCGATAATATTTATTCTGAAATTCGTTCAAACATCGCCTATGCAGCAACGAGTGCAGTACTCACCGACCCGATGAGTACTTTTATTGTAATTGAAGCAGCCGGTACTCCAACCTATTCACAGTATCCAGATGTTTCCGGCGATGTTGTGGTTACAAAAGGTACGGTTACTGCTACCGCCAATGGATTTGTTCTGAATGATCCTGACAATCCGGGAAGTGGAAACAGCAGTATTATTAAGTGGCAACTGGCCTGGAATATCGGAACCGTTTCGGAACAGGGCGACAGCATGTATTACTATGTGAACATGGCGCCCAATACCGATCCAACAGTGCTTTATCCTGCCAACGAACAAACTTTCATGGATTACACAGATGTGAACAATGATCCAACAGCGCATCAGGAAACTGAAGGCGATTTTTCTGTTCCCTGGGTTAGTGGTGGTAAAGGATCGATTGAAGTACATTATTATTTAGTGAACCCGGCCGGACAGCCAATTAACAGCTCGGGTACTGTTGTTGATCGACAATACGCATACGTAATTCCGCAAAATGGAAGCACGAGCAGTTTGTTTAACGACGGCAATGGAACTGCATTGGAAGTTAATCAGTCCTATTCAGTTTCACCCGATAGTCCCTACAATTCTTCAAACGGAACCACATATGTGGTGCACAGCAATTTTAGCGCATCACAAAATATTGCATTAACATCGCTTGAACCAAATAAAGATGCATGGTTTGGGTATGTTGTTGGGTGTATCGGAACAGTTACTGCCGATTATACAAGCGCCTGCGTTGGTTCACCGCTGCAGCTAACAGCATCAACCACAAATATTACCGATGGAGATTTCTCTTGGATAGGCCCCAATGGTTTTACATCCGACGCTCAAAACCCATTGGTACCTGTCGGCGTGGCTGGTACTTACACGGTAAATGTTGAGTATAACAATGGAAATTGCACCGTATCAGATAATGTAAGTGTTACATTACAAGATGGTCCTTCTTTAACAATTGAGGGAGAGACACATATTTGTGCAGGAAGCAATATCAACCTTTTCGAGGTTGGAGGTGAAGCTACATCATGGTTGTGGACCGGACCAAATGGTTATTCCTCAACTGACCAGAATCCGGTATTTTTAACTAATTCCACAGATAATTTTACAGGATTTTTTGTATTGACAGCCAGCAATGGTACCTGCACTACAAAAGATTCAATTGAAATTAGTGTTTCAAATAGCGTGATTTCTCAAACAGGGTGCCCTACAAACATTATTGAGTGTGCGGACACAATTATTAATAATAAACTTGTAAAATATGTTGAATGGCAAACTCCTGATTTCGGGTTAAGTTGTTTAGGAGGTGGGTCAGGCGATAACAGTTTTTACATGGGCTTTGGTCTTCCCGAAGTAAAATGGGACTGCTGGACCTTTTTTAATGTTCAACGGGTTGGAAACAACTCAGGTGTAGTAAACCTCTGGCAATCGAACGGCACAGGTGATCCTTATATCTTGAGCCCGCTGGTATACCTCGAACCTGCGCTTGATGTAAAAATGGACATTTTCGCCAAAACAGGTGAGAATTTTAATTGGACCTTAATTCTGGTAGATGAAGCCGCTCAACAGCATGTCGTTGGAACGACAGCAGTTACAGGAGACAACACTACTAAAACCTACACCATTAATATTCCAAATACATTTTCAAAAGGTGCTTATAATTTAATGTTCAAGTTTTCTGTGAATGGAAGCGGAGAACCTAACAAAAGTGTAGTTGACAATATTTATTTTGATGCTATTGTATTGGATAATGCAGGTTGTGAAGGCGGAATAGAATTTATTGTAGAAGGCCCAAGGCCTGGTTATTTCCCTATCATAAGCGACTCAACCTTAACATACACAGCAACCTATACGCCGGTTACCGGAGATCCTGTTACAGAAACTTGTTCTTTTAGTGTTACGGTGGAAGGTGTCCAGGCAACTTCAAGTTCAACAGACGCAACCTGCGGAGAACCAAACGGAAGCATTACCATTAATGCCACAGCATACACTGCAAGCCCGGTTCTTCAATATAAATTAAACAACGGTTCGTGGACCAACTTCCCATCAACAACCAGCACCATCATCCAAAATCTGGCTGCCGGCAATTACACTATTGATGTCCGTGATCTTGCCACTACAAACGATTGTCAGCTTCTTACCTTATTGAATGAACAAATTGATGCATTACCTGGACCAGAGGTAACCCTGGGAGCATTTGGGCCATACTGTTCAGATGCTTCAAGTGTCACACTAAACGGACAACCTACAGGCGGTATCTATAAAGGCGATGGAATAAGCCAAAGTGGAACCTTTACACCAACGGATGAATTAATCGGACTTAATGTAATCTGGTATGTATATACTGACGGTAATGGTTGCACTGACTCTGCGTCTACCATTATTCAGGTT
>WOYV01000116.1:28349-40025 GCA_011620585.1 Draconibacterium sp. | reverse complement strand
AAAATCCGCAAAGAAATGCGATTGAGAAAATGGTCGTTAAAAGTTTTTTCATAGTAACGGGTTTATTAAAAGTTTATTGGATTACATCTTTTACACAGCGGAAGCCAACCGTGGCATTTCGCTCAAAACCCTGTGATACCCGCAGCAGTTTTTGCCGGTAAGTCAAAGGTTGCGGGCCACCCTGGACATACCACCAGCTGTCTTTGGCCTTAAAATAACTTCCACCCTTGAGCATAATAAAAGTATAGCTGCCATCATCGTAAACATCGTTGGTTAGCTGCCACACCGAACCAACCAGGTCTTCCAATCCCCATGGATTAACTCCCTTTGGATACTTTCCAACTTCTTCATATTTCCCGTTTCCGGGATTACAAAAAGCGCTGTCTACTCCCTGTAGATTTTCTACAGTTAAAGTATTCGTCACAAAAACAGCTTCTTTCTGAATCGTTGTATCTTTTCCCCATGGCCATTCCCGGTCCGGATCTCCGGCCTGGGCTGCATATTGCCATTCGAGTTCGGTTGGAAGCCGCTTCCCGGCCCAGTCTGCATAAGCCTTTGCATCTTCATCGCTCACATAAATAACGGGTTTATGCTCATCACCCTTTACAATTTTACCATTTTTCCAATGCTTTAAAAAATTCTCTTTATCAGTTGGCTGGAATGAAGTTGCATCCAGAAATCTTTTGAACTGTGCATTGGTTACCGGATGAATATCCATGTAAAAAGCACTGACATCACAGGAATCCCTGCAAAGAGTTTCGGGATATGGAATAAAAGAATCACCCAGTTTCTCTTTCATAATAAATTTTCCGGAAGGGATTTTTACCATTCCTTCAGGTGTTGTTTTCGATGATGTTGTTGGTTTTTCTATGCTGATTAACCGGGCTGAAGCAGGTTGGAAGCTGATGATATTTTCATCGATAATCTGGTCGTCCTGATCAAATAATTGTACCACAAATTTTCCTTCTGAACGGCCAAATTCATCCAGTAAACGAATGGTTTGTTTTTCAGTTGAGAAATCCTTGTGCGTCCCCTGGTAACCCGGCATTCCGGCCCAAATTCTGATGAATTTACCGTTGTCGGAATAAAATGTAAGTTCATCGGCGGGCAGGATAAAACTTGTATGAAGCTGCTTCTTAAATCGTGCAATTACTCCAACGGAGCCTTCATTGTTGGTTCCAAGCCATTTTTTTGAGAAAGCTTCCAGATCAGCAACGATATACTCTTTCCCATTTTGTTTTTCAAAGGATGTTTCTTCATGGTTCCAGAGATCAACAAAGTGAAAATCAGTGTCTGTCGTAACTTCAAAAAGCGGATCATAAACACCTTGGGGGCGTAAGTTTAAAATGGTATAAATTGTTTTGTCCTTGTGAGGCCACTCGTTCACAAAAACACTATCCAGCCTTGTGTTGATGAGGGGAGTAAAACCAAAATCAGTAAAATTTAAGGCGTTCTCACGCTGGGTCATCAAAATGCGGGCAAGGTAGTTCCATTGTTCGTCGAGCCAGTAAGGGCGCCCGGGAGAATACAGGTTATTTTCAGTTCCGTAACCATTGAACAACGAGAGATTATATTCGCGTTTAATGCGTTCTTTACCCACTTCAACTACACGAAAAATTGCAAAATCAGGTTTGATGAGTTTGTTCAGGTTTAGCATCGGGCAGTAGTACAAGGCATTATGCACGCGTCCGCTAACAATCCCCTGCATGTCTTTTGGTACCGCCATTCCTTCGCTGTACATGATTACTCCTTTCTTCCCTTTATCAGCCGCGTTTCTTAACTCTTCGCTTGAAGCACCCGAGCAATCCAATACCACTCCGTCAGCATCGATCTCTTTTACCATTTTGCTCATTCCTTCATAAGGATCCTCCACTCGCGTTGAAGTATCCCAGGGATTAAAAGCAATAAAGAAATGCGAGTGATTAGAGTGCGTTAATCCCGCCAGCTCGTTCAGCTTTTTTATTCCACCGGGCATAGTACGAAACAAGTCCCACTGGTTGCGCTGATCGAGGCCCAGTGTGGGCCAGGTTGGCCACAAACCATAAATTTCGGCTCCGCCCAGAACTTCATTGTTCATTTTGATAAATTCAGGGAGTGTATATTTTTCCTTTTGTGAATCATAAAAATTATGGTCCCAGGCCATCATCGCCTGGTTCAGGTACGAATGCTGCATCCATTTCAGGTCTTCGCGTTCGAAAAGCACGTTATTAAAAGTACCCGGTTCAACGTCATACAACATCCGGTTTTGGAACATCAGTTTTAATCCTTTCTGCCAGTTGCCCGTAAACAGATCGGCATAATAAGTATATTCCACACTGCCTCCCGGGTACAAAACTGTTTCAAAGCGCCGTCTTGTCCCGTTTTTAATGCTTTCACGGTCCCGGCGGGTGAGCGCGCAGATTTTTATCTCGCTTTCGAGCTTTCTTTCGGCATATCCCAGTTCCCAGGCATTATCCGGGACAATCACATTCACAGGGCTAAACCCCGGTCTGAAAAGATAAGTACGAGATAGTCCGTGATCGCCAATTCCGGTTATATACACATATTTTTCATCAGGGATAAATGGAAGAACATTGGTGAGCCACAACGTATCGGATGAATGATTTTCAAAGGTCAGTGTCGCTTTAACTCCAATTGTATAATTTTGGAAGTTTGCCTGTATTTGAATAGGATCACTTTCCTGGATATCGACGGAGTTAAATAT
This sequence comes from Draconibacterium sp., assembly GCA_011620585.1. Lineage (GTDB taxonomy): Bacteria > Bacteroidota > Bacteroidia > Bacteroidales > Prolixibacteraceae > Draconibacterium. Next base: position 37,321 of record WOYV01000116.1, on the reverse strand, counting down.
TTTTTTCTGGTCGAGTTGACCGGGCTTACAAACTTCGAATGAAAACAAGGGCGTGTTTTCGGTCAGTGAAAATGTTTTTCCACCCCGGGTATTTATGCGATCTATTTCATGTCCTTCGTTTTCTGAAAAGTGAATTTCTCTTAGCTGTTGTGCGGAAAGCTGATTTATAAAGTTTATAAGGAAGAACAGGATTGTAATCAACGTTCGGATCATGAGAAGTTAGTTTTAGTCAGATACTCATCATTAATTGCAGGCAACGCTGCTTATCATACAGAAAACCACAGATAATTCTTTATAAAGCTAATTTACCTGTCTTACATTTAAAAATATATTAATAAAAATATTGAAATTCAGGATAAAAGAAGCCTTCCGAAACATATTGTGAAACAGATAGAAAATATATTTTGATGAAACACAAACTTCCGTTATTTTTAGAGATCATATTCAAATCAACTACAACTCGATGGTTCGAAAACATTTCGATTTCGAATGTATATGCCGAAGGGATACGTTTTGAAAATGTAAGCCTGATCTGCGAAAAAGAGGACTACCGGACCGCTGTTGTTCTGGACGATGTGAAAAATGCACGATTAAAAGCTTTGAAAATAGAGGAACCCGCGAAAGATAAGGAGTCGATTTATGCACACCACTCACAAAATATTCTTATGGAAGATTAATAATACACGGAGCCAATTTTAAATATGTTAAAAGTTAAAATGAATTATTAGACAAACCATGATTAAAAATGTAATGTTAGTTAGCGTATTCTTTGTTGTTATTCTATCGTGCGGAATAACCCGAACAATAACCTTTGAGAATCCATCAGATTATGAGCGGGATGATGAAGTTATTGTACTTACAAAAGAATTACTTGAATCGAAATTTAACGCCGGATCACAATTGTGGCCTGTTTTTAAAGTTAACGGTCAGTTTCTGGCTTCTCAGGTTGATGATTTAGATGGTGATGGTGAGTGGGACGAAGCGGTAGTATTGGCAGATTTTAACGCTAATGAGAAAAAGCTTGTTACGGTCGAATTCGTTGAAAAGGATAAATATCCGGAGTTTGAAAAACGTACAAATCTTAGGCTTGGAATCGATCAGCAAGATGGTAGTTACAAAGAGGTAGATTACTATAAAGCCCTGCCTTGCACAAATGATTTTAAAATTATTGCGCAGGGCGAAAGTGTGAGTTGGGAAAATGATAAAATTGCCTTCAGGGTTTACTTCGACTGTAGAAATGTTAAAGACCTTTTTGGCAAGCTAAAACCTGGAATGATTATCGATAAAATCCACACACCTGCAATTCAGGATTATCATGTTTTAAACGACTGGGGAATGGATATACTGCATTGCGGAAGTTCCCTCGGATCAGGTGGAATCGCTTTGTTAAAAAACGATTCGTTGTACCGTCTTGGATCTACCGATGTTTACGAGTATCACAAAATCACCGAAGGTCCGGTTCGCTCGGTTTTCGAGCTTGTTTACAAAGGCTGGCACGTTGACGGAGATAACCTGGAAGCTACTGAGCGTATTTCGGTTTATCCCGGCAAATACTGGTTTCAATCCGATGTAAGCGTGAATGGTTTACCTAAAGGCGCCCAGATTGTTACCGGCATTGTAACCAGCATGCTGAAACGGGACCCCTTCGCATTTGAAGCCGATGGTTTTCAGGTGATTGGAACGCATGATATTCAGTCGCTGAATAATGATGAACTCGGAATGGCTGTTCTGGTTCCACAAAACGAAGCCGGAAAGATCGGTTGTACGAGTAATACCAATTATTTTAACCTGGGCCATCGGACTGTTGTCGAAAAAGGGTTCAGCAATATTATTTCTGAAACATATTACATAGGTCAGAAAGCAGCCGGTAACAAACCTGCACGTCATTATTTTGCAGCGGTTTGGGGTTTGGAAAAAATTCAGTGGAAAACGGAGGAGGGATTTAAAAAATACCTTGAAGAAGAAGCCGTGAGGTTCAGTTTGCCGATTAAAATTAATTAAGCCGGTTTCGTTGGTACTGACTTTTTAGTTTGTCGCTTCATTCCAAACGCCAATTAATAAATATATTTGAACTAAAATCAGCTAATCCAACACAATGAGCTAACCATGAGAAAAAAATTTATTTATCCAACAATTATCGTTTTGTTTTTTTGTTTAGGCACCCAGTCGTGTTCTGTTCAAAAAACAGAAAATTCAAAATCAGAGGTTGATTATGTCAATCCCTACATGGGAAACATCAGCCATTTACTGGTGCCAACTTTTCCAACGGTATATTTGCCAAACAGTTTGTTACGGGTGTGTCCCGGGCGCCGCGATTATACCGAAATAGAGCTGAACGGTTTGCCGTTGATTCTGACCAGCCACCGCGGAAGTTCGGCATTCAATTTAAGCCCGTTTCAGGGAGAGGAAAGCGAGTTGAAACCTGTAATCCGGTTTCGTTACGATCAGGAAAAGCTGACTCCGTATTCTTATTCGGTTTATTTGGATGAACAAAATATCCAGGTTGATTTTGGTTTGTCGCATCAATCGGCAGCGTACGAAATTCAGTTTGAAAAAGATGCTCCCGCATATTTAATCCTTAATTCCGGAGATGGAGGAATGAATTGGGATGGAAAGTCAATAAGCGGCTACCAGATCATTGAAAACAATACAAGAGTTTATTTGTATTTGGTTCCGGAAGACTTGCCACAGCAGGTTTCACGCTTGCAAGATTCGGGGCTTTTAGAGGCCGCCGATGCAGAAGGGAAGAATGCATGTCTTGTACTGAAATATCCGAATGGAACAAAAAAACTCGATGTACACTACGGGATCTCGTTTATTGACGAAGAACAGGCCAAAGCCAATATGCAACGCGAAGTGGCGGGCAAATCAGTGGCAGAACTTCAATCTGCCGGACGTGATGCCTGGAATGTTGCATTGGGCAAAATAAAAGTTAGGGGCGGAACCGAAAATGAGCAAACGGTGTTTTATACTTCGCTGTACCGTTGCTACGAACGTCCGGTTTGTATCTCGGAAGATGGCCGTTATTACAGTCCGTTCGATAAGACAATTCATGAAGACAACGACCGCCCGTTTTATACCGACGACTGGATTTGGGACTCATTCCGGGCACATCATCCTTTGCGTATTCTGATCGACTCAAAAAAAGAAGAGGATATTCTGAATTCATACGTTCTTTCAGCGCAACAAATGGACCATCTCTGGTTTCCAACTTTTCCTATGATAACAGGCGACAGCCGCGGAATGAATTCCAATCATGGTGTTGCATCGGTAATTGATGCCTATCGGAAAGGCTTGCGTAATTTCGATTTGGAAATAGCTTACGAAGCTTGTAAAGGGGCGATTATGGAGAAAACACTGGCGCCGTGGTCCGGAAAGCCAGCCGGGGAATTGGATCAGTTTTATAAAGATCATGGTTATATTCCGGCATTGTACGAAGGGGAAGAAGAAACCATTCCGGAAGTACATCCATTCGAACGTCGTCAGCCGGTTGCCGTTACGCTGGGTACTTCGTATGATGAATGGTGCTTGTCGCTGATTGCAGATGAACTTGGGAAAAAAGAGGAAGCTGAATACTTTAAAAAGGCTTCTTTTAATTACCGGAACCTGTTCAATAAAGAAACAAATTTCTTTCATCCAAAAGATAAGGATGGTAGGTTCATTGAACCATTCGATTATACATTTTCAGGCGGCATGGGTGCCCGCGGATTTTACGACGAAAACAATGCCTGGACGTATCGCTGGGATGTGCAACACAACATTCCGGATCTGATCAGTTTGATGGGAGGGAAGGAAGAATTTGTAAAGAACCTGGATGCTACTTTTACCGAAGCACTTGGGCGCAGTAAATATGCGTTTTATGCACAGCTGCCCGATCAAACCGGTAATGTAGGACAATTTACCATGGCGAACGAACCTTCGTTACATATTCCTTACTTATACAATTTTGCAGGCCAGCCCTGGAAAACGCAAAAACGCCTGCGCAAATTATTGCACGAATGGTTCCGTAACGATTTGATGGGCGTTCCCGGTGATGAAGATGGTGGAGGGATGTCGTCATTCGTGGTTTTTTCAGCGATGGGTTTTTACCCGGTTACGCCCGGTAGTCCAAATTATACCATCGGCAGCCCGATGTTTGAACACGTTTCGGTTTCATTGGAAAACGGGAAAGCATTTGAAATAGTGGCCCCAAATGCTTCCGATGTAAATAAATACATTCAATCGGCTACTTTGAACGGTGAAGCACTAAATACGCCGTGGATTTCGCATGAAGACATAATGAAAGGCGGAAAACTGGTTTTTAAAATGGGGCCAAAGGCGAACAAATCGTGGGGAGTTGAATAAAAAAATACTCCGTTAGAAATGTTGATAACTATTTGAAAATGAGCAAAATAAGCGTTCAAATTATTTGTTTAAACCCCTGATAATCAGTATCTTAATGGATTTTACCACAAATCTGTTACAGAATGACTACCAAGGGATATAATAATTATAATTCATTAATTATCAGAACGTTAGATAAAATATCGATTTTCAACAAATGCAGGAAAGCCTTTCTGTGCGAAGCCTTCGTGCTTTTGCTTTCCATTAAAGGGCGTATTAACTTTTTGCAGTTGGGCCGTTTTGGAAAGTTCAAGGAACAAAGATACCGGCAACAATTTGAAAAACCTTTCCCTTTTCTTGATTTCAACAAAGAACTTGCACTTTCTCATGGTGGCAAGCGTTTCGCAATAGCGTTCGACCCGAGCTACATCAGCAAATCGGGAAAGAAAACTCCGGGGCTCGGCTGGTATTGGCCGGGGTGTGCGGGGCAGGCGAAATGGGGTCTTGAGATTGGCGGCCTTGCAGCCATCGATTTGGACAATCACACTGCATTCCATCTTGAAGCTGTTCAAACCCTGATTGAAGACAAGCAGGCAACCGTGTATTTAGCTGTTGTCTATTCGAAAGCGCTGAAACGGAATATCCGGTTGGTACATGTCAACTATGCCAGCGACAAAGGGAAACTAACCCGTAAACTTTACTTTAGTACCGATACCCAAATGGATGCACTTGAAATCCTGGATTGTTACCACAGCAGGTTCCAGATTGAGTTTCTTTACCGCGACGCAAAACAACACACCGGGTTGAACGATTCACAGGCACGCAGCGAAAATAAGTTGAACTTTCATTTCAATGCTGCCCTTACTGCAATCAATATTGCTAAAGTGGAACATTGGCTGGGCCAACCAAAAGAGACACGTAAACCATTTTCAATGGCCGATATTAAAACCATGAACCACAACAGGTTACTGTTACAACGATGTATTGACGTGTTCGGTGTTAATGCATACTCTGCTAAAAATCGAAACCATTCAAAAATTATACGAAATGATTAAAGTATTTTAATTATTGCCGATTAAAAGGTTTCATTTTTCAAGGTGTTATTAAACAGTGAATTAATGGAATTTCATGTTTAACAAATTTGACGGATAATTCGTAACTTGAATAGAAACATTACTAAATTCAAAATTATGAATCGTTCGTTTTATTTGATCACCGTAATTTTCATCACCGTTTTTCTGTTTGGAGGATGCACTTTGAAGAAGGATAAAAATGTGAAAGTTGGATTTCTGATGCATGCACTGGATAGAGAAAGATGGGAAAATGACCGCGATTTTCTGGTTCAGAAAGTCGAAGAACTTGGAGGAACAGTTGACGTAAAAATTGCCGATAACGATGCTAATAAACAATTGGCTCAGGCAAAAGAAATGCTCGCCAACGGTGTAAATGTTTTGGTTGTAGTACCTGTCGATCAGTTTGCTGCTGCTGAAATTGTTAATCAAGCACATGCTCATGATGTAAAAGTGATTTCGTATGATCGTTTAATTAAAAACTGTAAACTCGATTACTACGTATCCACCGACAATGTCGAGATCGGGGCTTTGCAGGCATCGTATTTGACGACAATACGGCCCAATGGCAATTATGCTTTAATAGGCGGTGCGGGTGGCGACAACAACAGCCAATTGTTGTACCTCGGGCAACGCAACGAGTTGCAACCACTGGTCGAAAAGGGTGACATTCACATTGTATATAACGAGTTTACTGATCATTGGGGAGAGGAAGAAGGATACGAACATGCCCTGAAAATATTTGCATTACCCGAAAAAGTGGATGCCATCATAGCCGCGAACGATGCAATTGCAATGGGCGTAATCAGGGCCATGGAGGAGAAAGGAATCACTAATGTTTTGCTCGCAGGAATGGATGCCGATCTTCGAAACCTACAGGAAATAGTCGCCGGACATCAAACCTGCACGGTTTATAAACCATACGATAAACTGGCAACTACAACTGCCGAACTGGCTGTGAAGCTGGCCGAATGCGAAGAATGTGAGAATACATTCCAAACCGTGAGCAACGGAACGATGTTGGTGCCAACTGTATTTCATAACGGAATGATCGTTAATAAGGAAAATCTAAAACTCACCGTAATTTCTGAAGGATACCAAAGAGAGGAAGAGGTTTATAATTAATTTTTACTATTCGGTGGGAAGAAGGGACTTTGATGAGAAGTCCCTTTTGTTTGCCAGCTTTAGTATTTTTAAAGCAACACGTAGATGGCCATAAGGTTAATGGATCCGGTTTTCCCAATTTTGTTGATAGGCAATCGCTTAACTTCTTTAATATTTTATATTTTTGTCCAATTAATTTAGATTCAATCTTAATAATTGGAAAAGCATAAAGTTATAGAGTTAAGACATCTTACCGATTCGAGTTTTGTGGTAAGGATGGAACGGAACGGACTCGAATTTCAGACCGGGCAATTTATTTCGGTGAGTTTGAACGGGAAAGTAGATCGGCGGGAATACTCGGTTTACAGTGGTGAGAAGGACGATTACCTGGAGGTTTTGGTACGCGAAGTTGAACGGGGTAAAGTTTCGGGAAGACTGAAGAACCTGAAAGCGGAAGATGATATTTATGTGGATGGGCCCTTTGGCTTTTTTAAGTTCTCGCCACAAACTTTTTCTTCAAAGAAATTCTTATTTATTGCCACAGGTACCGGGATTAGCCCGTTTCATAGTTTTGTTCGCACGCATCGCGGCCTCGATTACCAGCTTATTCACGGGGTTCGTTATGCCTGCGAGGCTTACGGCCACTCCGACTTTGAGACAGGAAAAACCATACTTTGCACCAGCGGCGATGACGGTGGTAATTTCAGTGGCAGGGTGACCGATTATTTGTACAGCCAGCGAATTGATCACGATACAAATTGTTTTTTGTGTGGCAACAGCGAAATGATCTACGAAGTTTTTGATATGCTCACTGCCAAAGGCATACCGGTTTCGAATATTTATTCGGAAGTATATTTTTAAGCCCCTCTTAATCTCCCCGGAGGCGAGAAACTGAAGAAAGAGACCGGATGGGTGATGTTTAAATAAAAAATAGAAATTAAGAAAAGAAGTGTTGAACGGAAGTCTTCCAACTTCCGACTTCGGGCTTCCAGCGTTTTAGATATGAAATACCACGTAATAACCTTAGGGTGTCAGATGAATTTATCGGATGGCGAACGCGTTATCTCGGTGCTGAACGAAGCCGGATACGAGTGGACCGATAACGAGGAGGAGGCAGGTTTAATAGGTATACTCGCATGTTCGGTGCGCCAAAAGGCCATCGATAAGGTGTATTCGCGTATTTACAAATGGAACAAGTGGAAGAACCACAAAAACCTGGTCACCTTTATTTCGGGATGTCTTTTGCCCGACGATCATGAAAAGTTTCTGAAGCTCTTTGATGTTACTTTCCAGATGAAAGATCTTCCCAAGCTGCCTGAAATGATCAGCCGTTACGGGGTAACAACCCCGGTACATCTTAACGTCGGCATCGATCCGCACAACGAGAACATCGAAGAGTTTTGGAATGTAAAACCCAACTACCAGTCGGGCTTCGAAGCGTTTATTCCTATCCAGAACGGTTGCGATAAGTTTTGCTCATTTTGCGCGGTTCCGTATACACGTGGCCGCGAAGTTTCGCGTCCTTCAAAAGACATCATTTCCGAAACCGCTTTGTTGATTGCACAGGGTTACAAATCGATCACTTTATTAGGCCAGAATGTTAATTCTTATGGTCTGGATAAAAAAGGAGAAGAGATCAGTTTCCCGCAGCTTCTGCGCGAAATTGGAGAACTTGGCAAGCGGATGAAAAGAGAATTTTGGGTGTATTTTACATCGCCGCACCCGCGCGACATGAGCGATGAAGTAATTGAGGCGATTGCCGAATACCCGGCGCTGGCGAAACAGGTCCACCTGCCTATGCAAAGTGGCGACGACAAAGTGCTGATGCGCATGAACCGCAAACACAACATGGAGAAATACCGCAACATTGTGGAAAGCATCCGCAGGATTATTCCACAGGCTACGCTGTTTACAGATATCATTGTGGGATTTACCGGCGAAACCGAAGAACAGTTCGAAAATACGCGCAAGGCCATGGAGGAATTCAGGTTTAATATGTCGTACACCGCAATTTACTCTCCCCGGCCGGGAGCTACCAGCCACCGCTGGGCCGATGATGTCCCGCTCGAAGAGAAAAAGAAACGCCTGCATATTTTAACCGAAGAACTCCGAAAACACAACCGTCCGTACAACAAAAACCTGGTTGGCAAAACCGTTCGGGTGCTGGTACGCGGCTCCGACCGTAAAGAGGGGTACTTATCGGGGCACACCGAAGGAAAACTGATCGTCCGCTTTGCTACAGATGACGAAAAAATAACCGGACAATTTGTGGACGTGAAAATTACTTCGGCATCCGATTTCTCGTTGGAAGGCGAACTGATGGAACAGGTCGAGGCAGGGAGTGTCGGATTTAAGGCTGCAACCCACGGGTAGAGGGCATTCGGGATCCCGGATACATCCTGCGTTTTTTCACTGCTTCATTGTTTTTGGCGATAATGGTAAACGGGTCCGTCAACCGCTTTCAAATAGCCCGTC
>WOYV01000116.1:20887-28249 GCA_011620585.1 Draconibacterium sp. | reverse complement strand
TTGTTTTTGGCGATAATGGTAAACGGGTCCGTCAACCGCTTTCAAATAGCCCGTCAAAATCTAACTCGCTGTCATTCTGATCTTGCCTGAACCGGGTGGAAGAATCTCTCCCTGATTATTTGTTTATCCCAATGATCGTGATTCGGAATGCACTTATTTTGTTTTCCCCGATTTTGTTAATTTGATTTGCAATCGGAAACTATAACAGTTGGCGCCCGCAAATAAAGCCCGGATTTGTTGATCAGCCTGATCGCTACGGATTGCATCCCGAAACTTCGCCACACGCAAACCAGTTCCCCGAGCCAATCCATGCAGGTAAAAAGTTCCTGAACAAAATTAAAAGCCGGTTAGAACGGATTTGGGAGGATAACTAAGATATAAGTTGCACTGCAACATACATGTAACCGTTACCGCCAAGTTTGACCCGTCCTAAAAGAGGTTGCACAATTATTGAATTTAAAACAGTATTTTAGAGGGAATTGGTAATTCTTTTTGATGGAATTAAATTTTAAAAACTGATGATCTATGAAAATCAATATTATGAGTTTGATCGATTTCGAGGAAGTAAATAAATTGCTTGAAGGATTCAACCAATCAACAGGATTTGTTACGGCCATTCTAGACCTCGAAGGGAATGTGCTGTCAAAATCTGGATGGAGGCAAATATGTACCCAATTTCATAGGATTAATCCCGAAACTTCAAAAAATTGCACGGCTAGCGATACCGTATTGGCCAATGAATTGGGAAATGATGAAAAATACCATTTTTATAAATGTTTAAACGGTTTGGTCGATGTTGCCGTACCCATTATTATTAAAGGTGAACATATTGCCAACCTGTTTTCCGGTCAATTCTTTTTTGAGGAACCCAATCGTGACTATTTTAAAAAACAAGCCAAAAAATTTGGCTTTAATGAACAGAAATATTTCGCAGCGCTCGAAAATGTACCAGTTGTTTCGAAAGAAAAAGTGAAAATTGCCATGGACTTTTTGCTGAATATGACACAGCTTATCAGCGAAACGACCTATCAGAAACTGGAACAGGTAGAATTGAACGAAGCCTTAATGAAAAGCGAAGAACGGTTCAGAAGTGCTTTTGACCACATGCTGGAAGGTTGCCAGATAATTGGCCACGACTGGCGGTACATTTATCTGAACCATAGCGCAGAGATACACAACCGCCGGTCTAACTACGAATTGCTCGGCACCCGTTATCAGGATATGTGGCCGGGAATTGAAAAAACTGAAATATTTAAAATCATTGAACGGGTGCTCGAAACCCGAATCGCATATCAATTGGAAAACGAATTTGTTTTTCCCGACGGCAAAATTGGCTGGTTCGACCTGAGTATTCAACCCGTTCCGGAAGGTGTATTTATTCTGTCGACTGACATTACAGAACGCAAACTAGCAGAAGAAAAAATCCGCCAATTGAATGAACGGATTTCAACCGCAACCCGTTCTTCGCAGGTTGGGATTTGGGATTGGGACATCCAGAATAATGTGCTAAACTGGGATGACCAAATGTATGCACTTTATGGATTGAAAAATGAAGAATTTACAGGTGCTTACGAGGCCTGGTTTAATGGACTTCATCCGGATGACAGGGAATACAGTCAAAATGAAACCCAATTGGCCATAAACGGAGAAAAGGAATACAACACTGAGTTTCGTGTAGTTTGGCCCGATGGGGCGATTCATTTTATCAAAGCAAGAGGTGAAGTATTCAGAAATGATGTGGGAGATCCAATTCGGATGGTGGGTGTGAATTTAGATATAACCAAACAAAAATTGGCTGAGGAAAAAATCCGGGAAAAGGACATGGAGTTTAGGAAACTTTCAGCCAATGTCCCCGATTTGATTTATCAATTTACCCGAAAAACCGATGGAACATATTGTGTGCCAATTGCATCAGAAGGCATACAGAATATTTTTGGTTGCTCCCCCGAAGATGTAATTGATGACTTTACCCCAATTGGTAATGTAATTTACCCTGAAGATGCCGAACGGGTAATTCGTGAGATTGAATATTCGGCAGAGCACCTGAGCTATTTCACCTGCGAGTTTCGGGTTCAGATACCTGGCCGCGAAATCCAATGGATCTACTCCAAATCAAGCCCTGAACGACTGCCCGATGGCAGTATTACCTGGTATGGCTTTAACGCCGACATTACACAAAAGAAGCAAGCCGAAGAAGCATTGCGGTACAGTGAAGCTCTTTTGAGGGAAGTAGGTCGTATTGCAAGGGTTGGTGGATGGGAATTCGACCCGGCAACTGGTCATTCAACCTGGACCGAGGAAGTTGCACTTATCCATGACCTCGATCCCAAAACACCTGCCTCTGTATCTTTGAGTCTCAATTTTTATTCTGAAAGTTCAAAACCAATTATTGAAAAAGCTTTTCGAGAGGTAGTAGAACAAGCGGAACCGTACGATCTGGAGTTGGAGATTATTTCCGCAAAAGGAAATCATAAATGGATACGAACTATTGGGCGGCCTGTGATTGAAAATGGAAAAGTAACTAAGGTGCAAGGCTCGTTTCAGGATATCACCGAACTAAAACTTGCTGAAGCAACACTTCGTGAAAGTGAAGAAAAATTCAGGAAACTTATCGAAAGCATTCCGCTGCCAGTTACCTACATAAATAGTAGTGGCAACATCTCATTTAAAAATGAACGTTTTCTGCAAGTGATGGGTTACACTGATGATGAAGTTACTACGGTTAACGAATGGTTGGGAAAAGCCTATCCCGATGCAAGCTACCGACAGTTGGTGATCCAAAAATGGGAAGCGGCGGTTAAAAATGCACAAACAACCAATGCCGACATCGAACCAATAGAATACAACATTACCTGCAAAAATGGGACTGAACGGACTATGATTGTTTCGGGGATAATTATAGAAGACAACCTGCTCATCACCTTTATCGACGTAACTGACCGGATTAAAGCAGAGAATGAAATCAAAGAACTTAATGAAACACTTGAACAACGGGTTATTGAACGTACTTCCCAGTTGGAAGCTGCCAATAAGGAAATGGAAGCATTCAGCTATTCCGTGTCGCACGATTTGAGGGCGCCACTTCGCCATATCAACGGATATGTTGATTTATTGAATGCCAAATACCTTGATAATTTACCTGAAAAAGCCCAACATTATCTTAATACAATTACAGGTGCATCAAAACAAATGGGAACACTTATCGACGACTTGCTTCAGTTTTCAAGAACGGGCAGGCAGGAATTGCATAAAACCAGTTTTGATATGAATGTTCTGGTTGCCGAAGTCCTTGAAAAAATGAAGCCCGATATTAAAAACCGGAAAATAAAATGGACAGTTCAGGAACTCCCCGAATCTTTTGGCGATTTTTCATTATTAAAACAGGGTTGGATAAACCTGTTGGATAATGCCGTAAAATATTCGAAGTTTAAGGAAACATCGGAAATAGAGATTGGGTGTTGGAATGAAAAGGAAAATTTCGTATTTTTTGTTCGCGACAATGGAGTTGGATTTGATATGAAATATGCCCATAAACTGTTTGGCGTATTTCAACGGCTGCATTCACAAACCGATTTTGAAGGCACTGGTATAGGGCTTGCCAATGTTCAGCGAATTATTCATAAACATAATGGCCGGGTTTGGGCGGAAGCTGAACCGGATAAAGGTGCTACATTCTTTTTTAGTTTACCAAAAAAAAGTGATATATCATGTACGAATTAAAAACCATTTTACTTGCCGAAGACAACCCACAGGACGTGGAACTAACTATTGAAGCACTTGCCGAACACAATATCGCAAATGATGTGGTAGCGGTAAAAGACGGAGTTGAAGCCATGGAATACCTGAATTGTGAAGGGCAATTCAAAAACCGGAAAAAAGGGAATCCCGCGGTATTGTTGCTCGATATAAAAATGCCCCGTATGGATGGTATCGAAGTTTTGGAAGCGATTCGTAAAAATGAAAATCTGAAAACCCTCCCTGTTGTTATGTTAACTTCGTCGCGCGAAGAACCCGACCTTATAAAATGTTATGCGCTTGGGGTAAATGCCTATGTGGTAAAACCGGTAGATTTTAAAGATTTTTTGAATGCGGTAAAACATATAGGCATTTTCTGGGCTATGCTTAACGAACAACCTCCTTCAACATAATATTATGAACTGGAAAAATGAAATCATAGGGCTTCCGCTTAAGGTTCTGATCCTGGAAGATTCTATTCCTGATTTTGAGTTAATTCAGGAGCAATTAGCCGGTGCCGGGTATATGCTGGATACAACGCATGCATTAAATCAAAATGATTTTATGGAATCGCTGGACAAAAATCATTTTTACGACATTATTTTATCCGATTTTAATTTAGCCGGTTTTGATGCTTTTGGAGCATTACAAATTAGTAAAAAACTGTGCCCCGATGTTCCGTTTATATGTATATCTGGTTCAATTGGCGAAGAAACCGCCATTGAATTACTTAAGCAAGGCGCGGTAGATTATGTTTTGAAAGACAGGCCTAACCGACTTCCGTTTGCTGTAAAACGTGCAATCGATGAACAAAATGAAAAAAGGGCGCTTCGGCTTGCAGAGGAAGAACTGAGAAAGAATGAGGCAAAATTTCGTACACTCACCGAAAACATTCCCGATATAATAGCCCGATTCGATAAAGACCTGAAACACATCTACATTAATCCGGCTATAGAAAAAATAACCGGGATGCCAAAAGAATCATTCATCGGTAAAACAAATGAAGAGCTGGGGATGCCAAAAGAAAAAGTCGCATTATGGAATAAAAATATGCGATATGTTTTTCAAACTGGCAAGCAACTGATTTTTGAGTTTGATTTCCAAACCAAAGACAGTACCTCTTATTTTTTATCGATGCTGGTACCTGAACTTGCTGAAAATGGAGAAACTAATACTCTATTGAGTGTTACACGCGATATTAGTGAGCGAAAAAGAATGGAGATTGAACTGAAAAAAAGTGAGCAACGATTCAGAGATATTATCTTTAGTACTGCCGATTGGGTTTGGGAAGTCGATGCAAATGGAAAATACACCTACAGTTCACAAAAGAGCCTCGATTTTTTTGAAGCATCGCAGGAAGAAATTATCGGAAAAACCCCTTTCGATTTTATGCCGGAAGAAGAAGCAAAAAGAATCGCCTCCATTTTTAGTGGAATTGTTGCCAAAAAAGAACCGATTATAGATCTGGAAAACTGGAATATAGGAAAGAATGGCGAATTAATTTGCCTGTTGACCAATGGACTTCCAATTATTGATGAAAAAGGAGAATTGATCGGATACCGTGGGATTGACAAAAACATTACGGAGCAAAAACTATTTGAACAGCAATTAATAAGGGCCAAAGAAAAAGCCGAAGAAAGCGACCGGCTTAAATCAGCCTTCCTGGCCAACATGAGCCATGAAATACGTACACCAATGAACGGTATTTTAGGTTTTGCCGGTCTGCTTAAAGAACCGGAATTATCTGGTGAACAGCAACAAAAGTACATTCAACTAATTGAAAAAAGCGGTGCCCGCATGCTTAATATTATAAATGATATTGTGAGCATCTCCAAAATAGAATCAGGCTTAATGGACATTCACCTTTCAGAAACTAACATAAACAATCAGTTCCAATTTGTTTACGATTCGTTAAAGCTGGATGCCGACAGTAAAAACCTCAATCTGTTTTTCATTTGTGAATTACAGGATAAAGACGCAATTATAAAGACTGATAGTGAAAAGTTTTATCGAATTCTTACCAATCTGGTTAAAAATGCCATAAAATATACCGAAACAGGAACAATAGAATTCGGGTGTAATAAAAAAGGAGCGCTATTTGAATTTTATGTAAAAGACACCGGAATAGGAATCCCAAAAGATAAACTGGAGGCTATATTTGAACGTTTTATTCAAGCTGATATTGCGGATAAAATGGCTCGTCAGGGAGCAGGGTTGGGGCTGTCCATTTCAAAAGCTTACGTGGAAATGCTGGGTGGTCAAATCTGGGTTGAAAGCGAAGAAACAAAAGGCTCAACCTTCTTTTTTACCCTTCCCTGTAATATCGGGTCGATTCAGGAAACTAAAAACCTGCCTGCAAATGAACCTGAAAACCACACTGAACCAATCTCACCCCGTATTTCAGGATTAAAAATACTAATTGCTGATGATGATGAGGCGTCAGAAATTTTACTTTCGATAGGACTGAAAACGGTTTGCAAGGAAATTTTAAAAGCAATCAATGGTGAAGAAGCTATAGAAATTTGCCGAAAAAATCCTGATATTGATTTAGTGCTCATGGACATTCAAATGCCAGAAATGAACGGATATGAGGCTACCCGGGAAATTCGCAGATTCAATAGTGAAGTTATTATTATTGCTCAAACGGCTTATGCCCTCGCAGGGGATAAAGAAAAAGCATTGGAAGCGGGCTGCAACAATTATATATCAAAACCAATCAGGCAAGAAGAATTATTGAAGTTAATCCAATCGTATTTTTCGAAATGATTAAATGCAACCCGACTCCAAATCTATTGAATACAATGTATATAACTATAATATTTTTATAAGTAATGGCAGTTAAAGTGCTAAATGTCAAAGAGTGTGTGTATTGGAAAGGAATCAGAACCGCCAAAGGGCATAAAAACATAAAACTAAACCTGATTATGAAAACAATAGTATTGAATTTGATTTTGTTGCTCCTGTGTGTAAGCCCTGCATTTAGCCAGGGAAAAGTTAACCTTGACCAATATCCGCATGTGGTTATTTCGAATAAAAATGTAAGGATGAAGGTTTTTACGCCCGATCCTGAAAAGGGGCTTTACCGGGCAACGCGTTTCGACTGGTCGGGGATAATTGGCAGCGTGCAGTACAAGGGGCATGAATATTACGGATACTGGAAAGATAGCCAGGACCCGTCTTTTCACGAAGACCTTACGGGCCCGGCTGAAGGCTTTATTGCACCCGGCCCCGGTTACAACGAGGCTAAAACAGGCGGAAAGTTTATCCGGATTGGTGTGGGGATACTCGAAAAGCCCGAGGAAGAACGTTATGCGATGTTTTCGACCTACAAAATACTGGACCATGGAACCTGGAAGACTGAGCAGGGCAAAGACTGGATATCGTTTTCACATACTGTAAACAGCGATTTTGGTTACGGATACGTGTATACAAAAACCATCCGTTTAAAAAACGACGGATTTCTGATTGAGCATTCGCTGGAAAACACCGGTGAAAAAGCCCTTGAAACCGATCAGTTCAACCACAATTTTCTGATGATCGACAAAAAGCAAAGCGGCCCGCCGTTTAAAATAATTTATCCCTACGAAATTTCGACAGCAGACGATCTGAAAGGATGCTTTGAAATAG
>WOYV01000116.1:0-20787 GCA_011620585.1 Draconibacterium sp. | reverse complement strand
ATTTATCCCTACGAAATTTCGACAGCAGACGATCTGAAAGGATGCTTTGAAATAGCAGGTAATGAATTAAAATTTATAAAGAAAGTGGACGAACAGAGCAACGTCTTCCTCAATATAAATGGCTACAGCAATAAAGTTTCAGATCATCGGGTTACTGTTCTGGATGAGGATACCGGCGCCGGTATGACCTTTTCGGTGGATAAGCCGCTTTACCGGATGGCATTCTGGGCCTGTAAAACCACTTTATGCCCCGAAAATTTTACCTGGATTTCGGCAGCCCCCGGTAAAACCGAACACTGGACATCGGATTATACCTTGTTTGTTAAATCAGTGAGACTTTAGGTTTGAAAAATAAAACGTAAATATTTTATATTGTATTATATCCGTTTATACCTTAGACGAAAGAAGTACGGATCAATTTAATAGAGAGTTATGGGCACAGTTGGCAAACATGATGAACGAATTGCAAAAATGACCTTTGCCTCGGTTTACCCGATGTACCTGGCAAAAGTGGAGAAGAAAGGCAGGACACAAGAAGAACTGCACAAGGTAATCGGGTGGTTAACCGGTTTTGGTGAAGACAAACTGCAAGAACTTATTGCCGATGAAGTAAGTTTTGATGTCTTTTTTCAGCAAGCCGATTTAAATCGCAATGCACAACTTATTACCGGCGCGATTTGTGGTTACCGTGTGGAAGAAATAGAAAACCCTTTAACACAAAAGGTAAGATATTTAGATAAGCTGGTGGACGAACTGGCAAAAGGCCGTAAAATGGAAAAAATTTTACGAACCGTTTAACCCACATTGCAGGGGCAGGCTCATAACATCTTGATTTCAAGAACTATCTTTTTTTAAAATTTCGGCAGGGGGGACTACATCCGGCAGCCGCCGGATCAATATCCGGGAAGTGACTGATAACCAGGTCATGTCATTTTATCCAATTCCCGGATTGTTCATAAATACAGCAATTTGATATTTTTTGATATTAAATAAGGTGCGAATTAGTGGAGCTGGCGGGAGTCGAACCCGCGTCCAAACGAGGAAGCCACAAGCTTTCTACATGCTTATCCCCAGACTTGGTTTTCGAATAAACACCGGATCAGGGCCACCAATGTTTATCTTATCTCTTTTAATTTTGCAGAAATGCCAGAGCCTCATTTCCGCTAGCTTCGATTTACTTGCACCGCCTGACCGGACCGTTTCAAAGCATAACATCCGGGCGATGTCTCGTCCCAAAACCTTGTTTCGGGATTAAGGTAACCTACTTGATTCGGTTACGCAGCAAGAGCGTAATTATTTTCGCCAATTATGGTTTTGATCATTATTTTAAAGGGTCAACAATCAAAACCCTGCATGCTTACCTGCCACCTCTACCCGCTGTCAAAACCAGTCAGCCCCATAGAAGTATTATCTAATTGATAATCAGAACGTAAAAAGGCATCAAAAAATATCTGGTAACAAACTGGTAACAAATGTGCTTTGTTTTTACACTTTCCATTGCCTTATTAGGTGCAAAGATACAAAAATTTTGAGTTAGGCATTTCCCAATTTACAAATAGCCATTAATTCTCCGACAGAAATCCTTAATTCAAAGCAATATCAAAATCATCAAATTTGTAAAACAGATTATTCATTCTGTATGGTGCTTGAGATTCGATAATAATCATACTCCCATCTTCAAGATAAATTACAGCACCACCATCAGTAAATGCAATGTGTTGAGGTGTGTTTAACCCCTTGTTGGTATAGAATTTCCTTATCTTTTTCATGCTAAACCTGTAAATGATTTCTTGCTAAAAACCGCTTTTTTATATTTGGATTTCTATACACTAAATTACTGAAATATTAATTAACCAACTCCATTTTTATCTATCTTAGTCAACAAAACCAAAATTAACATTGCCCAAGTCAGTATAACTTTAAATACAATAATACAATAGTAAATGGTCGATTTTTAAAAATTGATTCAATTATGAATTAATCAAATTGGTGTAAAAATATGCAAGAATTAGTTACAAACATTTGGATTTTTATTGACCTGGAAACTGAGTTCGCTTATAACTGGTCTGGTCGTGTTTATTCTATAAAAGGTACTGACGAAGAAAAATTACAGATACTGAAAAAATTATCGTCAACTGATTTTTTAACTACACCCCGCTTAACATTTCCGCAAAATATTAGGGCAATTATTGGTGAAAAAGAGTTAAGGGGTAAACTACCCTCAAATATGGTCAGGAACTTTTTCGACCAAAATCCGGATTTGTTTTTTAATGAGTTGTAAAATGATTTGCCTCCTTTATTCAATCTAAATTACCAAAACATGAGTCCGTCAAAACAAAAAATTCCGCTAAATCCGCTGTATGTTATAACACAGATTTATGAAGAAGAAAATGGAAATTTGCATCCTATTGTTACTTTAGATGACCAAAATTGGCTTAACGAAAAAAGATTTTACAAATTCAGATAATACAAATAATTAATGGCAAAAGAACAAGAACGTGATGAACTGCACCGTGCAATATGGCAAATAGCAAACGACCTCCGTGGTAGTGTGGATGGATGGGACTTTAAATCGTATGTGCTGGGCTTGTTATTTTACAGGTTCATTTCCGAAAACCTGACTTCATTTATCAATAAGGAAGAGCATCGCACAGGAAACACAAATTTCGACTATACTAAAATCTCTGACAAGGATGCCGAATTTGGCCGGGCTGACACTGTAAAAGAAAAAGGCTTTTTTATACTGCCCTCCGAGTTATTTGTGAATGTTCAGAAGAAAGCCAAGAACGATGAAAACCTGAACGAAACACTAAGCAAGGTTTTTAAGAACATTGAAAATTCTGCTAAAGGAACCGACAGCGAAGACGACCTGAAAGGCTTATTCGATGATATTGATGTAAACAGCAATAAACTTGGCGGAACCGTTCAGAAACGCAATGAGAAATTGGTTAAAATCCTCGAATCAATTGGCGGTTTAAAGTTAGGGGAATACCAGGACAATACCAATGATACTTTTGGCGATGCCTACGAGTTTTTAATGACCATGTACGCCAGTAATGCCGGTAAATCGGGAGGTGAGTTTTTTACCCCACAGGAAGTTTCTGAGTTGCTTGCTGAAATGACTGTGGTAGGGAAAAAGCAGGTAAACAAGGTTTATGACCCTGCTTGTGGCTCAGGTTCTTTGTTGTTGAAGTTTGCCAAGGTATTGGGCAAAGAAAATGTAAGGCAGGGATTTTTCGGGCAGGAGGTAAACATTACTACCTACAACCTTTGCCGTATCAACATGTTTTTGCACGATATTAATTACGAGAAATTCGATATTGCACATGGCGATACACTCACTGAACCCAAACATTGGGACGATGAACCTTTCGATGCCATAGTTTCAAATCCTCCGTATTCTATTAAATGGGAGGGCGATGCCAATCCGCTGTTGATTAACGACCCTCGTTTTTCACCTGCCGGAGTGCTGGCCCCAAAAAGCAAAGCCGACCTGGCATTTACCATGCACATGCTTTCGTGGCTTTCTACTTCGGGTACGGCTGCCATTGTTGAGTTTCCCGGTGTGCTGTACCGTAGCGGTGCCGAACAAAAAATACGCAAATACCTGATTGACAACAACTACATTGATACCGTTATTCAGCTTCCGCCCGATTTGTTTTTTGGTACAACCATAGCCACCTGTATTATTGTAATCAAGAAAAGCAAAAAGGACAATGCTACCCTTTTTATCGATGCTTCCGCAGAATTTGAGCGTGGCGGTAACAAAAACAAACTATCTGACAAAAACCGCAAAAGGATATTAAAGGCGTTTATAGAACGAAAAAGCGAAGACCATTTTTGCCAACTTATACCAAACCGTGATATAGCCGAAAACGACTACAACATTGCCGTAAGCAGTTATGTAGAACAGGAAAATAACACCGTAGAAGTGGATATTGAAAAACTCAACGCCCATATTGCCGAAATTGTAATTCGCCAAAACAAACTACGTACAGCCATTGACGAAATTGTTGCCGATTTGGAAGGAGGCATCTATGAATAAAATCGACAAACTTATCCAACAGCTTTGCCCTGAGGGGGTGGAGTTTAAAGAATTAGGGGAAGTTTGTGATTTCTTGAACGGGAAAGGTCACGAAAAACATATTGTTCAAAACGGCAAATACATTGTTGCTAATTCAAAATTTGTTTCAACTGAGGGAAATATAAAAAAATACTCTGATATACAAATAAGCCCAATATATAAAAATGATATTTTAATGGTGATGAGCGATTTACCTAATGGGAGAGCATTGGCAAAATGCTTTCTTGTTGATAAAGATGATGCCTATACTTTGAATCAAAGAATTTGTGCTTTAAGTGTTAAAGATAAAAATGCAATTAATCCAAAGTTTTTGTATTACCTATTAAATCGTAACTATCAACTATTGAAATACGACAGCGGTTCTGACCAAACTAATTTAAAAAAAGATGATATTTTAAAAATTGTCATCCCCGTCCCCCCGCTTCCCATCCAACAAGAAATAGTCTCCATTCTCGACAAGTTCACCATGCTGGAGGCGGAGCTGGAAGCAGAGTTGGAGGCGCGACGCGCCCAATACAATTTTTATTGCAACCAACTGTTGTATTTTGTAGGAAAAGAGGTGGAATGGAAAATGCTTGGAGAAGTGGCTCAAATCCTTCGAGGTACTGCAATAACAGAAAAGGAAACTATTCTGGGTGAAATTCCTGTAATTGCTAATTCCCCAGGTCCGGTTTATTTTCATAATGTGAGCAACAGAAATGGAGAAACAATAGTCATAGCAAGGTCTGGTGCCTATTCTGGATTAGTAAGTTACTGGAATGAACCATTCTTTCTAACTGATGCATTTAGCATTCATCCAGATATTTCATTATTAAAAACCAAATTTTTGTTTTATTTTCTTAAAAACGAGCAAGGAAAAATTCATAATATGAAAAAAGGCAGTGGTGTTCCTCATGTTCGAGCTAAAGATTTTGAATCTTATATCATTCCTATTCCACCCATGGAAGAACAGGAACGCATTGTAGGCATATTAGACAAATTCGATGCTTTGGTAAATGATATATCGGTGGGCTTACCTGCCGAGATTGAGGCACGCAGAAAACAGTATGAATATTACAGGGAAAAATTATTGACCTTTGAGAAGTATGAGTAAAATTTCAATACGTTTTTTCGACGACCGCGAAGTACGTGCCGTTTGGGATGAAAAAAACAACAAATGGTGGTTTTCGGTGGTCGATGTTGTCGGTATTCTTAACCAGGAAGCCGATTACACCAAAGTGCGCAACTATTGGAAATACGTGAAAACAAAACTTAAAAAAGAAAACAGCGAGTTGGTGAGCGCCACTAACCAACTGAAATTATCTGCACCCGACGGTAAAAAATACCTGACCGACACATTGGATAGCGATGGCATTATTGCATTGGCAAAACATTTTCCGAATAATAAGGCAATGAAATTTTTAGACTGGTTTTTATACAGCGACACCAGCATTGACGGGCAAAGCAAGAAAAAAGCATACACGCTGTTTGATGGAAACTTAATTGACAATATAGAAGTTGGTACAGCCAAAGGTTTGCAACAAATACACGCTTATTTGTTTGGCGGGCTCTACGACTTTGCGGGGCAAATCAGGCAAAAAAACATCTCAAAAGGCGGTTTTCAGTTTGCCGTATCACACTTTTTGGGCAATACGCTTAAACAAATAGAAGCCATGCCCGAAACTACTTTAGATGAAATAGTAGCGAAATATGTGGAAATGAACATTGCCCACCCCTTTATGGAAGGGAATGGAAGAAGCACCCGGATTTGGCTGGATTTGATGTTGAAAAAACGCCTTAAAAAATGTGTGGACTGGAGCAAAATAGGCAAAACCGATTACATGGATG
Organism: Draconibacterium sp.; assembly: GCA_011620585.1. GTDB lineage: Bacteria > Bacteroidota > Bacteroidia > Bacteroidales > Prolixibacteraceae > Draconibacterium. The sequence continues at coordinate 14,876 of WOYV01000116.1, read as the reverse complement.
CCATGATAAAAAGCTCAACCGATAGCAGTACACTAAAAATGTTGATAGATAATGCCTTGACCGACCAAATCAACAGTCGCGAAATGTTTATGAAAGGAATTGATTACTCATATTATTACGAAGAAAACTAAATCATACAAATCGATGACCCAATACAACATCGTAGCTGAAAACCCTGAAAGTACGGTATTAGCCGAATATCAACCATTGTCGCGAATATCAACCAGCTATCAATCTGAGGCCGAACTGGAAAAAGCGTTTATTGAACAGCTTAAAAATCAGGCATACGATTATTTGCCAATAACATCGGAAGAAGAGTTGGTTACCAACCTGCGTTTGCAAATCGAGTTATTAAACGATTATCAGTTCTCAAATACTGAATGGGAACAATTCTTTAAAAGTAAAATTGCCAACGCAAACAGCGGAATCGAGGAAAAAACTTTCCTTGTTCAGGAAGACCACATTCAATTACTTAATCGCGATGACGGTACGGCAAAAAACATTTACCTCATCGACAAGGCTAACATTCACAATAACCGCTTACAGGTAATTAACCAATACAGCATCGACACCGGGCAACGTTCAAATCGTTACGATGTTACAATTCTTGTAAACGGTTTACCCCTGGTACATATCGAACTTAAAAAGCGCGGCGTTGATATTAAGGAGGCATTCAACCAAATCAACCGTTACAACCGCGAATCATTCTGGGCAGGATGTGGTTTGTTTGAATATGTGCAGCTTTTTATCATATCGAATGGAACATACTCCAAGTATTACAGCAATACAACCCGTTTTACACATATAAAAGAACAGAGTGGCAGTAATAAAACAAGTAAAGGCAAACGCACAAGCAACAGTTTTGAATTTACCTCATGGTGGGCTGATGCCAACAACCGCCCAATTACCGATTTATTGGACTTTTGCCGTACTTTTTTTGCCAAACATACCTTACTTAACCTGCTAACCAAATATTGCGTCAATACTTCCGATAAACTATTGTTGGCAATGCGACCGTACCAGATAGTTGCCACCGAGCGAATACTCGGGCGAATTACGGTTTCAAATAATTACAAAACCTACGGAACTATTGATGGGGGAGGTTATATCTGGCATACCACCGGAAGCGGAAAAACACTTACCTCGTTTAAAACAGCACAATTAGCGAGCAAATTGCCGTTTATCGACAAAGTATTATTTGTAGTGGATAGAAAAGACCTCGATTATCAAACCATGAAAGAATACGATAAATTTGAGAAAGGGGCGGCCAACAGCAATACCAATACAGCAATTCTTAAAAAACAACTCGAAAATCCCAACTCCCGGATTATCATAACTACCATTCAAAAATTATCTGTTTTAATTAAACGGAACAGTAACCATTCGTCATACAAACAGCATATTGTAATCATCTTCGATGAATGCCATCGTTCCCAGTTTGGCGATATGCACACAGCCATCACAAAAACATTCAAAAAATACCACCTTTTTGGTTTTACCGGAACGCCAATATTTGCCGTAAATTCAAGCAGCAGCAGTAAACCCAACCTAAGAACAACCGAACAGGCATTTGGCGATAAGCTGCACACCTACACTATTGTAAATGCCATTACCGATAAAAATGTGCTTCCGTTCCGCATTGACTATATCAGTACGATGAAAGAACATGAAAATATTACCGATGCAAGGGTATGGGACATTGACAGGGAAAGGGCTTTGGCAGCTCCTGAACGTATCAGTAATGTGGTGAAATACATACGTGAACATTTCGACCAAAAAACAAAACGAAACAGCAAACCTTATCTTTTTGGCACATTGCAAAATGTATCGGCAGTTGCAACCGCGCGTGACAGGTCAAAAGTTGAAGAAATTAAGCAAAAAATACGCTTAAGCGGTTTTAATGCCATATTTGCCGTTGCATCTATCGATATTGCAAAAGCTTATTATTTAGAATTTAAAAAGCAGCAAGCAGATACTCCTGTACTTGCTAAATTAAAAATCGCTACCATTTTCAGTTACGGAGCAAACGACCCCGACGATGAGATGGATGGGGTGGACGAAGAAAACTCAGAAAATACTGATGGATTAACAGACACTCACCGTGATTTTCTGGAATTGGCTATCAAAGATTATAATGAGTTATTCAAAACAAATTATGATACCTCTGCTGATAAGTTTCAAAACTACTACAAAGATGTTTCGCTACGAATGAAACAGCGCGAAATAGATTTACTTATCGTTGTAAACATGTTTCTTACAGGTTTCGATGCAACAACCCTAAATACCCTTTGGGTAGATAAAAACCTGCGTTTGCATGGGCTTTTACAAGCCTATTCACGCACAAACCGCATTCTTAACGCTGTGAAAACATTCGGTAATATTATTTGCTTCCGTAACCTCGAAAAAGCCACGAATGAAAGTATTGCATTGTTTGGCGATAAAGAAGCAGGAGGGATTGTTTTACTAAAAACATACGACGAATATTACAATGGCTATACAGATGGCAAAAAGAAAGTCCCTGGTTATAATGAATTAGTTAGCGATTTGCTGAAAAAATTCCCTGTTGGTGAACCAATTATCGAAGAAAAAAATCAGAAGGATTTTATCAAATTGTACGGAGCCATTCTGAAGGTTAAAAATATTCTCACCACCTTCGATGAGTTTGCAGGCAACGAAATTTTGTCTGAAAGAGATGTGCAGGATTATCACAGCATGTACATTAACTTGTACAACGAATTTAGGAATAAAAACAAAGGCGACAGCGAGAATGTAAACGATGATATTGTCTTTGAAATGGAGTTGATTAAACAGGTTGAAATCAATATTGACTACATTTTAGCCCTGATAAAAAAATACCATGCAAGCCATTTGAAAGACAAAGAAATCGTTGTTAGTATTAATAAGGCGATTGATTCGAGTGTTGACCTTCGCAATAAAAAAGAACTCATTGAACGTTTTATTTTGTCCTTAACTCCATCATCAGACGTGGATGAAGACTGGCAATCATTTGTTGATGCTAAAAAAATAGAAGAGCTGAACAGGATTATTGAAGAAGAAAACCTTAACCAAGAAGAAACCTACAAATTTATTAACAATGCTTTCCGCGATGGCTATGTTCAATCAACAGGAACGGCAATTACAAAGGTTCTGCCCCCTGTTTCAAGGTTTACACCAACCGGCGACCGTTCTAAAAAGCGTGAATCTGTATTGGAAAAATTTGGGGCATTCTTTACCAAGTTCTGGGATATTTCGGGGGGCAGGCTATTGAAGAATTAATTTTTCAATTTGAAACACTTGTAAAACATGAGAATAATGTAAAATCAAAAAATAAACACCTTACGGAAAGCAAAGATTACTACAAAGAAATAATAAGAGATTACCTCGAACAGTATCACCCACACTTTTTGACGGAATTGGAGAACATGGGCGAACCGGAGGAAACACTGGATTACAGGGCAGAAAGATTTCTGAGACAAATGAAAAACAGCAGCAACCCGCAGGACGACAAGGAAATTTATTACCAGGAAATGCTAACATTTTAGATACAGCCCTTGTTTATTTCATGCCCATGACAACAATTCAAGGTCGTTTAACATTACAAATCAACGCTTTTTATAAGTCTTCCACAAATTCTTTCAGCCAGTCAATTAATTCGTTTCTTAGTTCAGGATCGTTTAACCCAAATTCAATATTGGTTTTCAGAAAACCCATTTTATCCCCGATATCGTAGCGTTTACCATTAAATTTTAATCCATACATTGGGTGGTATTTTACCATTTCGCGCATGGCATCGGTGAGCTGTATTTCGTTATTCTTTCCGGGAAGTGTTTTTTCGAGGTAATCGAAAATCTCGGGAGTGAAAAGATAGCGGCTGGCCACCGCCAGGTTCGAAGGCGCTTCTTCAATTGAAGGTTTTTCAATCCAGTTTTTAGCTTTGATTACTTTATCAGAAACGGCATTGCCATCAACAATCCCATAGCGGCTAACCAGTTCAGGCTTCACTTCCTCAAGCGCGACTACCGATCCTTTGTATTTGTTGTAAACATCAATGAGTTGTTTAGTTACCGGGCCATCTTCACCCTGGACCAGGGTATCGCCGAGAAGAATTACAAACGGCTCGTTTCCAACATGGTGTTTGGCATGCAGAATGGCGTCGCCCAGTCCGTTCATTTCTTTTTGCCAGACAAAATGAATGTTGGCCATGTCGGATATTGCGCGAATTTTTGCCAGCATTTCAGTATTGTTCTTTTGTGCTAATGTTTCTTCCAGAAGTGGACTTCTGTCGAAATGCTCTTCAATGGCGCGCTTTCCTTTTCCAATAATCATTAAAATATCGGTAATGCCACTTGCCACTGCTTCCTCAACAACATATTGAATAACCGGGGTATCGATGATAGGTATCATTTCCTTTGGCGACGACTTGGTTGCCGGTAAAAACCGGGTTCCGTATCCTGCTGCCGGAATTACTGCTTTTTTTACCATTTTACTTGTTAACGATGTTGGGTTTAATTACTTCAATTTCTTTTTTCTCCAGCGTCGATTTCAGGTTTTGGAACATGGTTTCATCGGTAAAAGTGCCAATGATTGCGCCGCCCGACCCCGTAAACTTTGCCGATGCCCCAACCGATCGGGCAGTTTCTACCATGTCGATGTTTCCGGCAGAAATTGGAACCAGGCTTCTTCTCAGATCGAAGTTTTGGTTAATCAGGTCGTGAATGGCTTGCTGGTCGTTGTTTTTTAAAGCCCCGCAATACGAATCGGTTAACCCCTTCCATTTTTCCATGGCCTCGATTACCACTTTCTCGCCGATATTATAACGGGCTTTCAAATTATTATGTACTACTTCGGTGCCTTCCGAAAGATTCTTCCGAAAAGCAATATACATGTTTTGAAAATTGTCGGCTTTTAATACTTCGTAATTTCCATAGCCTTGCTTTTCCATTGCGGTTTTATTGAAGTCCATAAAAACGGGCTTTTCGTAAGCCTGGGCCACACGGTCCTGCAACCCGGCGGCAATTCCAAGTTCCACGGTTTCAACATTCAAAACAAGGTTGGCCAGTAGAGCCTTTGGAATATCAACATCATAAAATGACATTAAAGCTTTCATACAAGCAGTTATTATTGCACTTGAGCCGGCAAGCCCCAGCCGAAGTGGAATATTGGAGTTGTACCTGATTGTGAAGTTTCGTTTGTCGAGCTGAATATCTTGTTTTTGGCAGTATTCGTAAAAGACTTTTATTGTGGCCTTTAGCAAACGTAACCCACCATAATATCCCTGCATGTTTACATTTTCGACCAGTTGATGTATGCTGTTGAAAGAAGTGATATCGAGGCCTTGCGGATAAATTTTAAGCTCAGGCGAGTGGTACAACTGCACGGTTGCTTTAAAGTTGGAAAATAGAAAAGCTATGGTTTTTCCATAATATCCGTCCGACGGGTTACCAATAACGGCAGCCCGCGGGTAGGAGTGTGTTTCAATAATCATTGCATTTGTTTTAAGCGTTTTTACTTATTCCATGCTTCAATGGCGGCCATGTTCATTTCGTTGGTGTTTTCTTTTGCAGCCGGAGTGTACAAAAACTCAAGTTCTTTTGCAAAGTGCCTGGTTACCTGTCCGCGAATCATTTTCATTGTTGCATTCAGCATATTGTTTTCGGTAGTAAATGCATAAGGCAAAATCGCGATGGTGGTAGGTAGCCAGCGTTCGGGGAACATTCCTTCAAATTTCCCGCCTTTTTTGTACTCATTTACTTCGTGTGCCAATATCTCGATGGCAGCCTTATTTCCTTCAGGTGTGCCTTTTTCAATACCTCTGTGTTTCAGTTCGCGGTTTATGGCTTCCATTTCAGGAACGATCATTCCAACGGTGTAAGGATTTTGATTATTGTAAAGAATTACCTGCTGAATAAATGGTGACTGGTCTATCATTGCCTCTTCAATGCCTTCGGGGCTGTATTTTTCCCCGTCGTTACCGATCAGTAAACTTTTAAAACGCCCCAGAACATACAAAAATCCATCTTTACCCATATACCCCATGTCGCCGGTATGTAGCCATCCATTTTTCAGTGTTTCGGCTGTTGCGGTTGGATTGTTCCAGTAACCCAGCATCACGTTGTCGCCTTTTACTACGATTTCGCCTTTTTCGCCAAGCGGTAATTCTTTTCCGTCTTCATCCAATATTTTTAATTCGAGGTTTTTCACCAATCTCCCCGATGAGCCAAATTTTACATCTTCGGGTACGTTTGATGAAATTACCGGAGCGGCTTCGGTGAGTCCATACCCCTGGCAAACCGGTATTCCCACCGCGTAAAAGAAACGCTGTAGTTCTATATCGAGCAAAGCACCTCCACCTATAAAAAATTCCATGTTCCCACCAAAACCTTCACGCACCTTTGTAAATAAAATTTTATCGAATATCCAGTAAAGTGGCTTCAAGAACAGGCGGAATCCTTTCCCACGATTGTTTCCGTAACCATTATGCGCATAGGCAACCTTAAGTGCGAATTTATATACTTTGAAAAGAGTTTCTCCTTTTTTACGAATTCCGGCTTCGATGTTTTTACGAAATGTTTTTGAGTACGCCGGGACACTCATCATCAGGTTTGGTTTGATTTCCTGAATATTTTTACTAATATTTTTTAATGTTTCCAGGGGTGTTTTCCCAACTTCAACTGAAGCAATACTGGCGCCTTTGTACATAAATACATATAAACAGGCAGTGTGCGCAAAAGCATGGTCCCAGGGAAGAATGGCCAGCGTAATCCATTCTGTTTTTAAATCCATCAATGAATTCGATTGCACAACATTGGCGGCATAATTCAGGTGCGACAACATGATTCCCTTTGGGTCGGCAGTTGTGCCGGATGTATACGAAATGTTGGCTATATCGTTAGGTTCCACTGCTTTCCAAACCGCTTCCACCTTTTCGGGATTTTCTTTTCTGAATTTGGCCCCTTCCTTTATGAGTTCGCTGTAATTAATATCATTGTCGCCCGGATTCTCTTTTCCGTCGAGGTAAACCACTTTTTCGAGTTCAGGAAGCTGGCCGCGAATAGCTTCGACTTTTTCCTGGTGTAACCGCGATACAAAAATATATTTACTACCACTGTGTTTTAAACGAAAAGCGAGTTCGTTTTCCTGTAAGCGGATCGAGAGCGGAACGTTGATTCCACCGGCGTAAAGCATACCGAGTTCCGAGATAATCCAGTCGTTTCTTCCATCGGCCAGCAAGGCAGCGCGTTCTCCTTTTTTAAATCCCATCTGAATCAGTCCGGCAGCAACATCCAAAACCTTTACCCTCGTTTCTTTGTAGGTGGTTCCTTCGTATTTCCCTTTCAATTTTTCCCACAGATAAACATTATCGGGGTAGTTGGCAACGGCAGTTTCTAAAAGTTCGATTATGGTTTTCATTTGAATATGATTGTTAGTTTTCAAATTTGCATGACGAATCCGATTCGGATAACCCTAAATCATTTTAAACGAGTCGTTCATAAAAATTCAACACACAAATTAGTTTCAGTTCTTGATTAAATTCAAAATTAGAAAAAAAACGGTAAGTTGTGTTTTTGATTGGCACACACAAAAAATGCCCGTTCGGGCATCTTTCTATTCAGTTATAAATTTGTAAACGGTACACTCGTCGTAAATTTCACCTGGTTTTAACAGGGTTGTTGGGAATTTTTTATGATGAACGGAGTCGGGGAAATGCTGTGTTTCGAGTGCAACGCCCGAATATTTTCCAAATTTCTTTTGCCCGTTTATAATCAGTTCAGGAATCCAATAACCTGTATATAATTGCATACCGGGTTGCGTGGTGTAAATCTCGACTTTACGTCCACTTGTTTTTTCGCAAAGACAACCAACGTGTTCGAGCGCACCATTGTTGTCGAAAACAAAATTGTCGTCGTAACCAAATGCCAATCCGGCATCTCCCAGTTTTCGAGGGGTGTTAAAATCAAAAACGGTAGCCACCACGGGAACGATTTTCCCGGTCGGAATCTGTTCAACCATTTCGGTCATCCTGGTTGCAGCGAGTTCCAGTTCGTGGTTCATAACGTTTTCGCGGAAAGCGGTTAAGTTAAAATACGTGTGATTTGTAAGGTTCACAACTGTGGGTTTATCCGTCTCGGCATAATATTGAATGGTTAGTTCATTTAACTGATTCAATGTGTAGATGCAGGTTACTTTCAGGTTTCCCGGGTAATTTTCTTCCCCGTCGGGACTTAAATAAGAGAGTTTTACTCCCACTAAATTTTCTTTTTCAATTATTTCTGCTTCGAATAACCTACGGTCAAAACCAACATTCCCGCCATGAAGGTGGTTCGCGCCATTATTGATGGCCAATTGGTAATTCTCGCCTTCGATTTTAAGTTTGCCATCGGCTATGCGGTTTCCAAACCTCCCTATTATAGCCCCAAAATACGGATAACTTCCAAGGTATTCGTTGCTGAGGTAATGTTCCAATTTATCGAACCCACACACAATATTTTCGGGTTTCCCTTCCGAATTTGGTGTCCAAATCCCGGTGATAATGCCCCCGTAATTTGTAATTTTAATAGAGATATCATTGTTGCCAAGTGTATACAGATCGGCTTGCGATTGGTCTGGTAAAGTCCCGAACCTGGTTTTTGAAATATGCATGTTTTGTACTTTTAGTTGTAGGTTGAGCTGATAAACAATCCCGGTTTTAATATGAGATTTCAAAACAGGTTCAACCTACCCAATTTATTTAAAATTTTGGCTGCCCGCGTGAATAAGAATCAAACAAAAGAATAGCTTAAACATTCCTTAATTTTAAGCTGAATATCAGCTTTGGGCAGCGAAGCACAAATTTGCATATTTTAAGAATTCAACTGGTAGGTACTGGTCGTGTTATAAAGCATGTTTTTGTATCAAAAATCTGTTACTTTTGTGTATCAAAATAAACCAATGGCTAGCAAACGTATTATTCGCATCGATGCAAAATCATCAAAACCAAAATACAAGCAAATAATTGATTCACTATTCCAGGCAATCGAAAAACGAATTCTGAAGAAGGGGGATAAAGTACCCTCGATTAACGAAATTTGTGCCGAGTTTGGATTAAGTCGCGATACCGTTATGGGCGCTTTTAATGAGTTGAAAGCCAAAGGAATAATCCTGAGTCAACCTGGAAAGGGTTATTACATTGCGTCTACTGAAATTCAAACGGAAGAAAAGGTGTTTGTGCTTTTCGATGAGCTTAACGGATTCAAGGAAGATTTATACAATTCGTTGGTAAGTTCGCTTAAAGGAAAAGCCAGTATCGATGTGTATTTTCATCATTTCAATTACAAGGTTTTTAAGAGTTTGATTAGCGAAAGCATTGGTAATTACACGTCATACATTATTATGCCGGCCACCTTCGACAACATCGTCCACCTGATTTCGAAATTGCCAGCCGACAAGGTTTATATTCTCGACAGATACAAGAAGGAGCTGAAAAATTATGCGGTGGTCTACCAGGATTTTGAGCAGGATTTTTATGATGCATTAAAAGCCGGCAGCAACCTTTTAAAGAAATACCGGAAATTGGTGTTTGTTAATCCCGGAGGAAAGGAACCTGCTGAGCGTACTGTCGGTTTCGAGCGCTATTGTAAAGAGAATAACATCGAATATCAGGTACTGAAATCATTGGCTGCAGCCAATCCATCGATGTATGAAGCGTATTTTATTATTTCAGACCGCGACTTGGTGGAAGTGGTAAAACTTGCCAAAAAATACAAATACAAACTGGGGAAAAGCTTTGGAATTGTATCGTTTAACGACACCACCCTAAAAGAGGTGGTAGCCGGAGGAATTACGACCATTTCGTCGGATTTTAGTGAAATGGGGAAAACCCTGGCTCAAATGGTGCTTGCCAAAAAAGGAAACCAGGTCCGAAACCCGTCAAATATGATTGTACGTCACAGTTTGTGATATTTTCTGTTCTAAAACATTTTAAGGTTGAGAATAGGTGTAAAATTATATTTTTACCTACCGGTACCTACCAGTTGCCTGGCTTGACCGAATATAAACGATTAATAATCAACAAAAATATAGAATATGACAAAGATTAATGTATTGAAAGAAAAATTGAACAAAGGGAATAATCCAGCTTTTAATGAATTGTACGGCAGCGACCCAAGTGTTTTGCTGGAACAGGCGACACGTTATTCAACCCTGATGGATGAATTCCAAAAGGTTTACGGGAAAGACGACGTTACACTTTTTAGCTCGCCCGGACGAACAGAAATTGGTGGAAACCATACCGACCATAATTACGGAAGAGTGCTGGCAGGCGCTGTAAACCTCGACAACATTGCTGTTGGTGCACCCAACGGAACTGACACAATCAGAATCAAATCGGCAGGGTATCCCGGGTTCAAAGTGGATATTTCTGATTTGAAGATTGATAAGGCAAAATTTTATACTTCGGAGGCACTGGTTAATGGTATTTGCGCCCGGATGAAAGAAAATGGTTACTCTATTGGCGGGTTCGACGCTTGTATCGATGGCTGTGTCCCAAAAGGTTCAGGATTGAGTTCGTCTGCTTCGTTTGAAGTATTGATTGGTGCCATTCTGAACGAATTGTTCAACGATGGAAAAATGTCGGCGGTTGAGAATGCAATTATCGGACAATGGTCGGAAAATAATTATTTTGGAAAACCATGCGGGTTGATGGACCAAACTGCCTGTTCGGTTGGTGGACTAATCACTATCGACTTTAAAGATCCGGCCAACCCGGTGGTGAAGGAGATTGATTTTGATTTTGTTTCCACAGGTTTTTCACTGGTGATTACTGATGTTGGCGGGGGTCACGACGACCCGGCTTCGCAAGCTGAATATGCCTCACTTCCTACCGAAATGAAAGCTGTAGCGGCTGAGTTGGGCGCCAAAGTCCTGCGCGAGGTTACTCTCGAACAAATTGTAGAAAGAATCCCGGAAATAAGAGAAAAAACCGGTGATCGCGCGATATTGCGCGCCTATCATTTTCACGGCGACAACCAACGTGTGGCAGAGCAAGTGGCTGCTTTGGAGGGTAACGATTTTGATGCTTTCCTAAAAATGGTTGTTGAATCGGGTTACAGTTCGTACATGTACAACCAGAATATTTTTGATGTAGTTCATAAAGACGAGCAAGTGGTTTCGCTGGCGCTCGCACTTAGCGAAATGATTTTGAAAGGCAGCGGCGCCTGGCGTGTTCATGGTGGCGGTTTTGGAGGTACTATCCAGGCTTTTGTCCCACAAAACAAACTCGGCGAATATGTGAAGACCCTGGAACATGTTTATGGAAAAGGTTCGTGCCACAAGCTGTTTATCCGTTCGAAAGGTTCGGTAAAAGTTGAGCTTTAGTTCGTAAACACAGAAATTAAGGTGTTTGCAAAATCAAAATTTCGATAAAAAGGAAGTAGGGCAAGCTCGATAAAAATACGAAATATTAATTGTTTTATTTCCTGAACTTTAGAAGTGTGAACGTGAAGCAGGCCGAAAAAAAATCAACGAAAAGTTCGCATTTTGAAACGTTATTTTAACTTTGAGGCTGAAAGACCCAACTTGCGTGGAAAATGAAACATACAAGAGGTTCTTCAGCCTAAATTAACCGACAGAAACAGCCAATGAGTTATTATTTCGAAGGCCACTCTTTAGCAACATGGGCTACCGGATTTTCCGGTCGGTTAAACCGCGCGAATATGAGTTTAGCGTTAAACTTATTGCCGCTTTTTTTCATTTTCAAAACTGGTAATCAATTTAATCATAACTAAAATCAATAATTATTAATTATGGAAACTAAAAAGCAAAATTACACGGTGCCAATTATTATGATGATCTTACTCTTTGGTATGATCTCATTTGTTACTAACCTGGCAGCACCGATGGGAGTGGTATTAAAAAGCCAGTTCGGAGCCACCAACTTTCAGGGGATGTTAGGTAACGCAGCTAATTTTATTGCATATGCAGTAATGGGAATTCCCGGGGGTTTGCTATTGCAGCGAATTGGTTATAAAAAGACCGCTTTAATCGCAATTGCAATCGGCTTTGTTGGGATTGGAATTCAGTATTTGTCAGGACATGCCAGTGAGACTTCTGCATTCACAGTTTATCTGATCGGTGCATTTGTGGCCGGTTTTTCAATGACACTGTTAAACACAGTTGTAAACCCGATGCTTAATACCCTTGGAGGTGGAGGAAATAAAGGAAACCAGTTAATTCAGGTTGGAGGTTCATTCAATTCGGTAATGGCCACTTTTACCCCTGCTTTTGTTGGTATTTTAATTGGTGAAGCAGCTAGTTCCAGGATTACGGATGTATTTCCGGTAATGTATATTGCACTTGGCGTTTTTGCTTTGGTATTTTTTGTTTTAATGGCCGTTAATATTCCGGAACCAAGTATTCAATTTGCTTCAGAACCAATGAAAAATTTAATGGCCGGAGCTTTGCAATTTCGTCATTTTATTTTTGGGGCCATTGGTATTTTTGTGTATGTTGGAGTTGAAGTAGGAGTTCCCGGAACTATGATGCTTTGGTTAACTGATCCATCGGTTGGAATAGGTGCAGGTACTGCAGGCTCAGTAGCAGGTACTTATTGGTTACTGATGTTGGTAGGGCGCTTGGTTGGGGCATCAATAGGGAGTAAGGTGTCGAGCAAAACGATGCTGACAGTTGCTTCATTTGTTGGTTTAATTCTGGTTTTTGCAGCTATATTATTATCGCCATCAACTATGGTCGACATGCCGGTATTTAAATCTGTAGGAAGCTCGTTTTCATTTGGTTTGGCTAAAGTTCCGATTAATGCCATGTTCCTTGTTTTGGTAGGCTTGTGTACTTCTATTATGTGGGGTGGTATTTTCAACCTTGCGGTAGAAGGATTAGGCAAATATGTGGCTGCCGCTTCTGGTATTTTCATGACACTTGTTGTAGGTGGTGGACTACTTCCTTTGTTACAGAATGCTGTTGCCGATAGCGTGGGATTCCAGCCTTCTTACTGGGTTCCTCTCCTTGGATTGGCCTACCTGTTCTTCTATGCAACTGTGGGTAGTAAAGTTCACAAACGTGCAACTGCATAATTTCGTCGATTAAATGAAATAAAGTTATCCTTAGGAGTTTATATGAGATAACAATCAATCCGGGATTACCCGTAAGCCACCCTGTAAAACAGGGTGGCTTTTTGTTTGCCCTTCAATTTGTATTTGTTGAAGCAAATGCTAAACTCCGGAAGCTTGTGTTTGAAAATATAAGGCTACCGGTTTTAGAAATTAAGCTTATTTTCACAGTTGTTGTTTTTACCAACTCGTTGTGAATTGTAGGAATAATCCAGTGTTTTTCAATATAAGTGCTTGTAAAACAGTATTAAACCAAAATTAAACCAAAACTGTAAACATATGAGTACTTTAGACTGGATCGTTCCCGGCTGTTTTTTTAGGACTTGTCGGAATCATTGTTTGGGTTCTTAGACAAAAAGAAAAAGACACTTCTGATTATTTTCTGGCGAGGGGAGATGTCAGCTTTTATGGCTGACAGGGGGGGTGAAATCAAGAGGATTCGGGTTTCAGCGGTTTAGCTGAAATGAAGTTGGCGGAATACGCCTGGCCCTGCTACGGGGATAGTCAACTTTAAGAAATTTCTTTATTAACCTTGCATTCTATTCTTATTTCTGGTAGAAGTTGTACATTAAAACATAATAAAATAGCTGTTCGTCATTAGGCGGGCAGCTATTTTTTTTTATTTTAGCTCTGTTTAAACTTTGCTATGTACGATATCATTGGAGATGTTCACGGGCAAGCCAGCCATCTTAAAAAGTTACTGGTAGAAATGGGCTACGAAAAAGTGGATGGGACATATTCCCATCCTTCACGAAAAGCCATATTTGTTGGAGATTTCATCAATCGGGGTGCTGAAATCAGGAAAACGATTTGGATAATCCGTTCAATGGTTGAAGAGGGAAAAGCATTGGCAATTTTGGGCAATCACGAGATCAATGCCATTCTTTATCACCTGAAAGATAAGCAGGGAATTCTGATGGTAAAAAAGCCAAGCAAGAACTATTTAGCGTTGTACAAAACCATTAACGAATTTGCCTTAAACCCGCTTGAATGGAAAGATACCTTGCAATGGCTGCGTACCTTGCCTTTATTTCTCGATCTTGGAGGAATTAGAGTAGTGCATGCGTGCTGGTCGGAGGAGGCGATTAAAGTAGCGAAGACTATCTATACCGAAGGTCGAATCAAAAAAAGTGTATTCCGGACAATACATAAAAAATCGGAAGATGAAATTACCAAAAGTGTTTGGTTGCTTACCAAGGGAGTGTACCTTCGCATGCCTGCTGATTTAAGGGTGCGTAACAACAAAGGCGTAACTCCCCGGGTGGTCAGAATGGAGTGGTGGGATAGTCCGGAAAATAAAACCTTTGAGGAGTTATCGTTCGAAAGTAAGTTTACGTTACCCCAATATACGGTGCCGAAGGAAATTTTGGCTAAAACCTATCCATATCCCGAAGATGCGCCACCTGTGTTCTTTGGGCATTACTGCAGGGGGGCAGGACCGCTTATCGTGAAAGGTAATGTTTGCTGTGTCGATTCGTGTGTAACAGGCTCGGGAGTACTAACGGCATATCGCTGGGATGGAGAACAGCAACTCAGCGCTGAGAAAGTCGTTCAAATCAAAGATTAAACCACCGTAAGTATCTGGTATTCATTGGTTTGGTTGATGTTGTAAAAAAAAATGTTTTTTATATTGTTGGAAAAAAAAGAAAGTATATATTTGCAACACCTTTTCAGAAAAGGAATTCTTTGAAACATTGATTAAAAATGGTGCGGTAGTTCAGTTGGTTAGAATATCGGCCTGTCACGCCGAGGGTCGCGGGTTCGAGTCCCGTCCGC
>WOYV01000040.1 GCA_011620585.1 Draconibacterium sp. | reverse complement strand
GCTGGGCAAGTGCCTTTAGCGAATTGATTAACCAAAACCAGTCCATCGTCATCGCTTCTTTCCGAAAAGATTTATTATCGGAACTTCAGTCGAAATTTGGCATTTTCGGAGCGCCTGTCTTCGACCTGGGCCATCAACCCATTTCGAAGATTGCGATTGGCATCAATACATTTGTTCATAAAAATATTGCTTTGGCCAATGATTTTAAAAAGTAAGCTTTTTCAACCCGTTGAAACCTTTATTTAACCCGAATATTTTTAGTTTGAACAGAATTTCACTTAATTAGCTTCCCTTTAAAAAAATGCGTCTGTCAGAAAATTGGAGGATGAATTGTGGTTGAATGTGGAAACAGAGAATTTTAAACATGAAAAAGAAAGTCCTGGTATATTGTCGTTGCTCAGCCGGAATTATTTCTGAACAAAAACAGAACGATATTACCCTGTTGATGCAGAAGTCTAACACCGATGTGGTAGAACTGCACGATCTGTGTGCATTTACACTTAACGAAAAGGAAAAGCTGGCCGAAATTAATGCTCATTACGAGCAGAAAACGATCATTGCCTGCTATCCACGTGCCATCGCAAATATGTTCCGTCAGAATAAAATTGAGATGGAAAATTACGAGGTGGTAAACTTTCGTGAAAAAAATCCTGAAGAGCTTGGAAGTGAGATCGATGCAGAAATAACAGAAGACACTGGTAATTCCACTTACACGGTTATAAAAAACAGCCTGGAAGTTCCGGCCTGGTATCCTGTTATCGACGAATCGCGTTGTATTTATTGCGCGAAATGTGCCCGTTTCTGCGTTTTTGGAGTCTACAAATTCAGCAAGAAAAGTCTCGAAGTGGTAGAGCCGTTAAATTGCAAAAATAATTGTCCTGCATGTGGAAGAACCTGTGCAACTTCAGCGATTATTTTCCCGCGTTTAAAAGAAAATTCGGTACTCAGTGGGGCCGAACCCGGAACTAATGAAACCAAAACCGCAACAACTGGCCAGGGTGGTTTATTTGTGATGCTAAACGAACGGAATAGCAGCCGCAGGAACATTTTTAAACAGGATATGGTGCAGCTTGCCGAAGATGAAAAGCGCAAAGCCATCGAAGAATTGAAAAAAAGAGCAGGAGAAAAAAAATGATAAAACAACTTCTGGTAAATACAGATAAAAAGTGTTTGTACAAATTTGTGTACAACATGGGCATTAAAGGGGCCATCGGGTTAAATCGCTTTCAAAAGCGGCTGAAAAAAGGAGAGTTCTTCCCGGCCTTTCATTTTATATCGGTAACCGACGATTGCAACCTGAATTGCCAGGGCTGCTGGGTAACCGGCAAGAAGAAAAACGCGCGAATGTCGCCCGAAATGCTGGATAAGATTATCACCCAATCAAAAGAAAAAGGATCTTACTTTTTTGGAATTTTGGGGGGTGAACCTTTAATGTATAAACCTTTGTTTGAGGTTTTCAAAAAACATTCCGACTGTTATTTCCAGCTTTTTACCAACGGAACATTGTTAAGCGAACCGGTGGCGGAACAACTGCGTAAACTGGGTAATGTTACCCCACTTATCAGTTTCGAAGGCGACGAGCAGGTGGCCGACATACGACGTGGAGGGCTGAATGTATATCAAAAAGCACAGGCCGCCATCGATCATTCCACCAAAGCCGGACTGATTACTGGTGTTGCCATGAGCATTTGTAAATCGAATATCGACCTCGCTTTTTCCGAAAAATTCATAAACTCATTGGCCGAACGGGGCGTTTTATATCTGTGGTACTATATTTACCGGCCGGTTGGAAAAGATGCCACTGTAGAATTAGCGCTGTCAAAAGAAGAAATACAAGAGGTACGAAATTTCCTGGTAGAGGCCAGGACGAAATACAAAATTGCCATAATCGATGCTTACTGGGACGAGAATGGAAAAGGGCTTTGCCCGGCTGCTTCGGGATTAAGTCATCATATAAATGCATCGGGTGATATCGAGCCCTGCCCGGTTATTCAGTTTGCCACGGATAATGTGGGGGATGGAAATTTGCAGGATATTTATAAAAATTCGAAATTTCTGGCCGAATTTAAAACCGATATACCAAAACTTACAAGCGGTTGTGTTGTTATGGATAATCCACAATGGTTAGTTGGCCATGTAGAAAAACACGAGGCGCGGGATTCATCGGGACGGGGTAACGAAGCAGCACGTTTGAAAGAAATGGAGCCGATATCCAGTCATGGTTCAGCAGAACCGGTTCGCGAAAAAAGCTGGGCCTATCGTTTTGCTAAGAAACACGCTTTTTTTGGCCTTGGCGCTTATGGATAAAGAATGAACAGAACGAAACGCATATTAAAAGTTCCAAAGGAATCGTTCCTGCGCAACAAACTGCGCAAGGAAATAGGGCTGCTTGTCAACAAGGCCGGGTTACGGCCTCCTGCATCTTTTGAGGTAATGGAACAACTGGCGATCGATCTGTTAAAAGAACTGGCGATTTCGGATGAATACATCGACTTTGCCATTGTTTTAATTGGCAACGAAACCTGGCGCAAAACAGTAGAAGCCACACCATTTAATCGTCGCTTGCTGTTGCTTCCCCAATGTTTGAAAGATACCACCAGTTGTCAGGCCGATTTCGATGAATTGGGATTGATTTGTGCAGGTTGCAAGGCTTGCCCGATCGACGATATTCTGAATGAAGCTGAAAAACTTGGTTATTCTACCTTGGTAGCAGAAGGAACTACGGTGGCCATTGGCCTGGTGGAAGAGGGCGCGGTTGATGCGGTGATTGGAGTGAGCTGCATGCCCGTGCTTCAGCGTTCGTTCGACGCAGTAAAAAACGCGGCAGTGCCTGTGATCGGGCTCCCGTTAATGTACGACGGATGCGAGAACACAAAAATCGATACCAGGTGGTTGTACGATGAATTACGTGCATTCAAGGCAAACAATAGCTTGCAGCCCTTACCGGCGAGTAATTTGAAAGGCCAGTTGAATGAATTTTTTGCCAATGGCACACTCGATAAATATTTTCAGGAAAAGGACAAAACTGAAAAACTTGGCAGGGAATATTTGCAACTGGGAGGACAGCGCATACGTCCGTTGATTGCCGCGTTGAGTTACCAGGCTTACGCGAAGGAAGTGAATTCTGAAGTTTTATATTCGCTTTCACTAATAATTGAATGCTTTCATAAAGCATCACTCATTCACGACGATATTGAGGATGATGCCAATTTTCGGTATGATACTGAGACGGCTCATAAAAAATACGGTGTCCCACAAGCAATTAATGCCGGCGATTACCTGATTGGGAAAGGTTACCAGTTGCTGTCGGATTTGCCGGTAGATGGAAAACTGATTGCGCGTGCTTTACGGGGAGTTTCCAACTCGCACTTACAGTTAACTCGCGGGCAGGGCGCCGATATTCTTTTCCATTCGGGCGAAAATATTCCGGGATTGGACGAGACTTTAAAAATCTTTCAACTAAAAACGGGTGAAGCCATAAAAGTGGCTTTGTTGCTTGGGGCTATTTTGGGTGAAGCGGAAGAATCGGAAATAAAAATACTCGAGAACTTCGCCGATTATTTTGGGATCTCGTATCAAATCCGCGACGATCTGAATGAATTCAACGAAGACCGCGTGGATGAAAAAATAGAGGACTATCCAATTCTTGTGGCGCTCCTCAATTCCGAAGAAAAAGAGAAAGTAAACGATCTGAAAATTTTTAGGGATAGAATTGTTGAAAAGCAGCTTGACAAACGCGCCCGGCATATCTTAAATGAATATATTGAAAGTTGTTATGCCGAACTGGATAAATTAAACAACGAACGTTTGAGGCTAAGTTTATATGGTGTGTTAGGGAAAATTTTCAAACCGTTAACCGCCGATGCCAATTGAAAAGAATATCCCGGTACACCGGTTGCTGATCAGTTATTTGAAGAGCGGGTTTGAAATTCTTGATCGGCAAACACAGGAGGAAATCGTTTCTTTTTTAAAAGAATCGCAGGAACCGGGTGGCGGCTTTATCGATCGTGCTGCCTTTCCCGATTTGTACTATTCACTTTTTGGCTCGTGGCTGGCACAGGCTACCGGACAAAGCTCCATACTCGCAAGCTTACAGTCATTCATCGAAAAACAAAATCCCCAAAAACTGGGTGTCGTCGAACAAATGGCGCTGACACTCATCCGTTCGGATTTGGATGAAACAACTGGTAAACAATCGATCCCTGGTTTGCTCATGCTACTTTTCAGGCAGGGGAAAAACATCCACTTATCATACCGGTTTTTTTTATTTACGCTTGTTGCAGATGCTGTGGGAAAATCTAAAAGCCTGTATTATTTTTTGGCCCGGATCGCTTTACTTTTCTACCGGACAAAAAACGATTTTCCTTGTAGTTTGCAGGCTGCGTTTGTTTTTGCACGCAAAAAACTGGGGTTGAGATTCGGAAAAGCACAAGCCCGGCTTTATGAATTCTCGTTGAAAAGCGGAGGGTTTAAGGCTTTTCAGCCTGTGAAAAACGGAGACATGCTCTCGACCGGAGTTGCACTTTTTGCCCTGGCGGAAACCAAAACCGATCTGCGTTTACTTAAGCCGGCTAACCTTGGGTTTATACAACAAAATTACAGTAACGGCGCTTTTCTTTCGGGCGATGGGGATGAAACACGGGACCTGGAATATACTTTTTATGGTTTGTTAGCGCTGGGAAGCCTTGTAAAAAATTAAGAAACAGGATAAAGGATTAATGAGGAAAGAACTTGAAATACGGTTTAAAGAGTTGAGCGACATTCTGGTTCAAGAGATGAACCCTGAAGGGTTCTGGACCGGGCATTTGTCTTCAAGCGCACTTGGAGTAGCCGTGGCTGTAACAGCACTCCATTTTCATAATAAAGAAGAAAACCGTAGCGAAATTGAAAAGGGGCTCGAATGGTTGACGAAAAATAGTAATCCTGATGGTGGTTTTGGCGATACGCCGGAAAGTCCTTCAAATATTTCCACCTCGCTTCTGGTTTATGCAGCCTTGAATCTTTATTCGGCTGAAAACGAAAAAATCCTGAAACTTCAAAACACGCTGACTGGTTATCTTCAATCCAATAGTATTGATTTATCGGGCGGCGATGTTGCAGGCACAATTTTAGCCCATTACAAAAAGGACTACACTTTTTCGGTTCCAATATTGACAATGAGCGCTTTGTGTGGAATTCCCGGGGAAAAAGCATTTCAAAAAATCCCACAGCTACCTTTTGAATTGTCCTTGCTTCCGCAAAAGTTTTACCGTTTGCTGAATTTGAGTGTGGTCAGTTATGCTATCCCGGCGTTGATTGCGGTGGGGATTGTCATTTTCAAAAAGAAAGAATCAGGAAAATTTTCCCGTTGGATCAGAAAGGGTGCTGAAAAACGGGCCCTGAAAATATTACAAAAATCAATGCCCGAAAGCGGCGGTTTTCTCGAAGCCATACCGCTAACCGCTTTTGTTGTATTGAGTTTAATTAACGCCGGTTACCGGAACATGGATGTGGTGGAAAAAGGGACCGGGTTCCTGAAAAGGACGCAGCGCAACGACGGTGGTTGGCCAATCGATGTCGATCTTTCGACCTGGGTGAGTAGCTTGAGTATAAAAGCGCTCGGGAATCGACTGGATATTGTACTGGATCACAACCAGAATGAGAAGTTAAGCAGGCATTTCCTTGCAATTCAAAATAAGGAGATCCATCCGTTTAACGGAACTTCGCCCGGTGGCTGGGGCTGGACCAATTACCCGGGATCGGTTCCCGATTGCGACGATACACCCGGCGCAATGCTGGCTTTACTACAACTAAATTCTCCCGGAAAGATTAGGGCAGAGATTCTTGCCGGGGCTAATTGGCTGTTTCAAATTCAAAACCCAGATGGAGGTTTTCCAACTTTTTCAAAAGGCTGGGGCAAACTTCCGTTCGATCAGAGTTGTGCCGATTTAACCGGACATTGTGTGCTGGCACTCGCTAACGTTGCAAATAATTTTACCGCTGAAAATATTGTATTTCAGAAAAAATTATACCGGTCTATCTTTCGTGCCGTTCATTTTCTGGCAAAACATCAGAAAAAGGATGGCTCGTGGTTGCCACTTTGGTTCGGTAACCAGCAAGTAGAGAAACATGATAACCCTGTGTACGGAACAGCGCGCGTACTCAATTATCTACAGGATTCCCTCCCCTTTCTGCAAGATGAAAATCTTCTGAATAAAATCGGTTTAATGATCGTAAAAGCTGAACAATATTTGGTGGAGACTCAAAACGAAGATGGAAGCTGGGGTGGGGCAAAAAACATTTCCGGCACCATGGAAGAAACTGCCCTTGCAGTGGCAGCATTGGTAAAAACAAGGCATTCAGAAGTTTGCCGGAATGGGTTCAACTGGCTTGGCCAAACCTTTCAGCAAAGTGGATTGCCATCGGCGCCAATTGGTTTATATTTTGCTTCGCTGTGGTACGACGAAAAAATGTATCCACTCACAGCTTATCTCGAAGCAGTTCGTAAATATCTTGATTAGTAGAAACTTTATTTAACGTTTCAGATTTCTTAATTTATCCACATCAGCAGGCATTGGATTGGCTTGTTTAGAGCGATGATAAATTATGCGCCAGCGTTGGCAAGCTGCCAAATTGATTCTATTTTTAAAAGCCAAAAATTACGATAAAGTCATGACTATGAAAACACTAATTACAGCGCTCGTTATATGTATTTCCGCACCCATTTTATACGCTCAGGAGCCAACCGTTTGGAGGGGCGGGGATAATGGGAATTATCATGAAACCGGACTGTTAAAACAATGGCCCGCCGGCGGACCCGAGATCCTCTGGAGTTTTGAGGGGCTCGGCGAAGGACATTCGTCACCAACATTCGCCAACAATCAGATTTATATTTCTACCATGATCGACGGTGAAGGTTACATTTTTGTGCTTTCGCAGGATGGAAAGCTAAAATGGAAGGCAAACTACGGAAAGGAATTCACCGAAAGTTACCCGGGTGCACGCTCATCAGTAGTGGTGGCTGGCGGTTTAATGTATATGTACAGTGGTTTGGGAGAACTGGTGTGCATGGATGCTAACAACGGCAGTGTAAAATGGAAGAAAAATGCGTTCACCGATTTTGATGGGAAAAACATTCAGTGGGGAGTAACCGAAACAGTAGTGATTGACGGCGATGTTGTTTATCTGACCCCCGGAGGAAAGAAAAATAACATGGTTGCCTTGAATCGTTTTAACGGCGAGCTGATCTGGACATCTCCCGGCGTGGGGGAATTATCAGCGTATTGCACGCCAGCGCTGGTGAAATTATCTGAGCGTACTTTATTGGTTACACATACTGCCAATCACATTATCGGACTGGACGCCAAAAACGGAAAATTATTGTGGTCGTATCCACATGCCAATCAGTGGGCTGTCCATGCCAATACACCCATCTATTCTGATGGCGGGCTTTTTTGTTTTAGCGGTTGGGGACAAGGTAGCGAAATGTTGAAGCTGAGCGAGGACGGAAGCAGTGTTCAGCTACTTTGGAAAAAAGCTGAATTGGACAGCCGGATGGGTGGAATGGTTTTAATAGACGGATATCTTTATGGTTCGGGTGACGTGAGCAGGGAATGGCGGTGTGTGAACTGGAAAACAGGCGGGGAAAGCTATGCTGCCGCAGAAATCGGGAAAGGTGTGGCAATCGCCGACGAAGGAATGTTGTATTGCTACAGCGAACGCGGTGAACTGGCACTCGTGAAGGCGGATCCAAAAGAATTTAAAGTAACCGGCAAAACCAAAGTTGAACTTGGTTCGGCCCAGCATTGGGCGCATCCGGTAATCGATAACGGACGTTTATTTGTACATCACGGCAATGCGCTGGTAGCATATAAAATTAAATAAACCGGGGTTTTATTAAAAACAGGTGTTTAGGTCGCTAAACATCTTGTTGAAAAGGGTATTTATCCCGGAACTTTGAAAGTTGTTGAAACGATGGTTAAGTTTGTAGAAATCAAAAATTGATGGCTGAAAATAAGCTTCCTGTATTTTTCCGTTTTCGCATTTGGTGGCACCTGCTTTTTTGGGTAGTCATTTTTGTGGTTTATTGGCTTATCTCGGCCGGTTATCAGGATAGATATGTACAGGAATTTTACATGAACCTGATTATTCTGCCGGCAAGAATTATTGGTACTTACCTGATGATTTATCTGATTTTGCCACAGGCAACCAGAAAGAAAAATTTCATCTTATTCGGAATTTTACTGCTAATCCATTTTGTGGGTTATGGATTTTTGATCTACGTGTCGTATTATGTTACGAATCCAATTCCTGAAATTTATGATTTCCGTGCACACCCGTTGTTCAACTTCCCAAAAATTCTTATTAAGGCGGTTTCGGATTATGCCTTGCCATTGTTGGCATCAGCTATCGTTATCTTTAAAGAATGGTATCTTGATGAATTGGAAAATAAAAAACTAGCCGAAGAGAAAGTGGCGGCTGAGCTCAGTTTTCTAAAATCGCAGGTTCATCCGCATTTCCTTTTTAATACGCTGAATAATCTTTACGCATTAACGCTTATCAAGTCGGACAAAACGCCTGATATCGTTCTGAAATTATCGGATTTGCTCGATTACATGATCTATAATAGCAACGAAGAATTTGTTTCGTTGGCTAAAGAACTCGAAATTCTGGAAGGTTATATCGAACTGGAGAAAATGCGTTACAACGAACGGCTCAACCTTCAATTCACGGTCAAAGGTGAAATTGACGGACACAGGATTGCCCCGCTTATTCTGCTGCCTTTCATCGAAAATAGTTTTAAACACGGTGCCAGCAAAGACCGTACAAACCCGTTAATCCGAATAGAATTGGTAATTGATCCGGGATTTCTGACATTAAAAGTAATAAATACAATTCCCTCCGATAAAACTGAAGATGATTCGGTGGCACGTGGCATTGGGTTAAAGAATGTAAAACGGAGGCTGGAGCTTATATATCCCGGAGAACATGATTTGAAGATTATTCCGGGTGAGAAGCAATTTGAAGTGAGGTTAAAAATATTTTGGAAATAGGATTGGAGATGGAAACAAAGGCCAGATGTTTGATTGTTGATGACGAACCGCTCGCCCAGGAAGTGCTGAAATCTCACCTGGGCAAGATCGATTCGATCGAAATTGCCGGCACTGCCGGCGATGCTATCGAAGCTTTTGATTTTTTAAACAGAAACGATGTCGATCTGATGTTTTTGGACATCCATATGCCCGAAATGAAAGGCACCGACCTGATCAAGAATCTGAAGAACCCGCCAGCGGTAGTATTAACTACGGCGCACCGTCAATATGCCCTGGAAGGATATGACTTGAATGTGCTCGATTATCTCTTAAAACCTATTTCTTTTGAAAGGTTTATGCAGACCATCGAGAAATTCTTTCATCAATTCAACCAGTTAGATGAAGTTACCTTGCACAAGCCGGGAAGTATGGAAGAATACATTTATCTGCGCGAAAAAAATATCATTCATAAAATTCCTTTAACCGAAATTATTTACGTGGAAAGTATGGGCGACAACCTGATTGTTCATACCGAAAAGAGGACTATCAGCAGCAGATATACCATTTCTTCCATTGAAAAGGTATTGCCGGAAAAGAATTTTATCAGGATTCACCGTTCATTTCTGATTTCAGCAAAATACATTACCAGTTTTAGTCCTGTAAACGTAATTTTGGGGGATAAGGAATTTCCAATTGGGGCGAGTTACAAGGACTCAGTTTTTGACCGACTGGAATACAACGGATTTATAAATAAATAAAAAACCAAAAATCAACTAACAATGAGAACATCACTGCTTGCAGTAATTTTATTTAGCTTTTTATTTAGTGCGCAAGCTCAATTTGTCCAGTGGCGCGGGCCTCACCGCGACGGGCAATTCACCGAAAAGGGTTTATTAAAAGAATGGCCGGCGGAGGGGCCAAAACAAATTCTGCAAGTCGATAAACTGGGAAAAGGGTGGTCGTCCCCGATTTTTGCCGATGGGAAAATTTATATCACTGGAATGATCGACACACTCGATTATCTTTCAGCAGTCGATATGCAGGGAAAAATTTTGTGGCAGGTTCCTTACGGTCGCTCCTGGAACCAGTCGTATCCCGACACACGCTGTTCACCGGTAATCGAAGACAACCGTATTTATGTGCAGAGTGGTACAGGACGGGTGGTTTGTATCGATCGTGAAACGGGCAAAGAAAATTGGGCGGTTGAAGTGGATAAAAAGTATGAAAGTGAGTATCATGTTTGGGGAAACTCAGAAACTCCCTTGATTGTGGATGATAAACTGATCTGTTCGCCCGGAGGAAGCAAAACCAGTGTAATTGCGCTGAATAAAATGACCGGCGAACCCGTTTGGGAAAGCGAATCGCTGGGAGGGGCACGTGCCTATGCTTCAGCCACTATTTATGAATACAAGAATTTCAGGTATATCCTGGCCGTAATCGGAACCGATATTTTAGCGCTGGTTCCCGAAACAGGGGAAATTGCATGGCATTACAGGTATTTCAATCCTGAAGTCTGGAAATGGCAGGACAATGGTTTGATATGGATTAACACGCCAATCTTCCATAACGATGAGATCTTTATTTCGATGGGTTACGATTACGAAGCCGTGATGTTGAAAATGGCAGAAAACGGAAAGTCGGTTTCGGTAAAATACAAGAACAGCACTTTGGATAATCACCACGGTGGACTGATTTTATACAATGGCTATGTGTACGGCGCCAACTGGGAAAACAACAATAAAGGAAACTGGACCTGTATGAACTGGGACAGCGGCGAGATTGGTTTCAATGAAACCTGGGGATCGAAAGGATCACTCGTCATGGCTGAGGACATGCTTTACGTTTATAACGAAAGAGGCAGTGTGGCGTTGGTAAAACCGGCGCCCGATGCTTTCTCCATCGTGAGCGAATTCAAAATTACAGAAGGAGCCGGGCCGCATTGGGCGCACCCTTTTATTGCCGACGGGAAATTATTTATCCGCCACGGAGAAGTGTTGAAAATTTTTGATATAAAAGCTGAAAATTGAAATAAAACTTGACGAAAAAAACTTTAAATATCATTCCGATAGTAGTCAGCACCATTGCCTTGGTGTCAATTTTCTGGTGGTTGAGTGCCGACCCAACCAAAGATATGACGGTTAACCTGGAGGGAGCTGATAACAGAGGAGCCGGAGTTGCTGCGCAGGACGTAACCATTGGCGAGCTTTTCGAGGAATATTCTTCGGATTATCAACCAATGAACGAAACCTGGCCAAATTTCCGTGGCGCCGATCACGATAATATTTCCAAATCGCCGGTAAAACTGATCGATAAATTCGGCGCCGAAGGACCGAAAATTGTGTGGTCGCTCGATTTGGGCGAAGGACATTCGGGTGCAGCTATTTACAAAGGTCTGGCTTATATTCTCGACTATAACGAAGAGGAACGGGCGGATAAATTGCGTTGCTTCTCACTGGTGGATGGCAAGGAACAGTGGAGCCGTGGTTACGATGTAGCCGTTAAACGAAACCACGGAATGTCGCGGACCATTCCTGCGGTAACCGAAGATTATATTCTTACCATTGGTCCAAAATGCCACGTGATGTGCCTCGACCGTGAGAATGGAAATTTCCGTTGGGGACTTGATATCGTAAAAGAATACGGGAATGAAATTCCATTCTGGTACACCGGGCAGTGCCCGCTCATCGATAACGGAGTGGCTATCCTTGGGGTAGGCGGCTCGAAAATGATGGTGGCCGTGGATTGTGAAAGCGGTGAAAAACTGTGGGAAACACCCAATCCAAACGGATGGCAGATGTCGCATTCGTCGGTGATGCCTTATACTTTTGGAGGA
Organism: Draconibacterium sp.; assembly: GCA_011620585.1. Lineage (GTDB taxonomy): Bacteria > Bacteroidota > Bacteroidia > Bacteroidales > Prolixibacteraceae > Draconibacterium. The sequence goes on along the minus strand of WOYV01000040.1, from coordinate 103,736 downwards.
CGGAAAATGTATGTGTATAGTGCAATCGGAGGTATTGTTGGTGTCGCTGCCGACGGTCCCGATGCAGGCTCGGTCCTTTGGTCGACCAACGCTTGGAATCACTCGGTGGTAGCGCCATCGCCGCTTTGTATGCCCGATGGAAAAATATTCCTGACAGCCGGCTACGGTGCAGGAAGTATGATGTTAAAGCTTTCGGAAAACAACGGACAGTTTAGTGTGGAAGCTATCGACGAGTACAGTCCGAAAGATGGGCTGGCCTGCGAACAACAGACTCCACTGTACTGGAATGGGCGCCTGTTTGGGATTCTGCCAAAAGATGGTGGCGCACTTCGAAACCAGTTGGTTTGTGTTGATCCATCGGATACTAAAAAAATGGTGTGGTCGAGCGGGAAAGACATGCGTTTCGGACTTGGGCCTTACTTTATTGCCGATAATAAAATGTTTATCCTGAACGATGATGCAACACTTACTATAGCCCGCCCGGGTACAAAAGAATTTATTCTGCTCGACCAGGTTAAAGTTTTTGAAGACGCACACGATGCCTGGGCGCCTTTTGCACTGGCCGATGGTTACCTGATTATGCGCGATTCGAAAAAAATGGTGTGTATCGACTTAAACATTTGAGAAATGAAAAACAAAGGAATCGTCATATTTTTAATTGTACTGGCTGTCGTTATCATTGCGGTAATGGTGGGCGACTGGTACTCGAAACGTCCCGACAGGATGGAGGCCAATAAATTTGAGTACAATATTGAAGAATTCCGAAAGGTTCCTGAAGAATTAATACTCTTCAAAGAAGTTAAGAATTTCAGGGTTGGATTCGAAAATCCGGCCGGCATTACCAGTTCAGGCGACACAATTTATTTGGTTGGCGATCAGAAATTAAAAGCGATCGATATTGACGGACAACTCCTGCTTGAAATCGATTTTCAAGACAAACCTACCACTGTGGAAGTGGAAGGGGAGAATATTTATCTTGCATTCGGGAAGTCTGTGAAAGTATTGAATAGAGCAGGAGAAATTCAGGATGAATGGAATATAGAAGGCGAAAATACCTATGTAACTGCTATTTCCGGAAAAGAAGATTTTGTTTTTGTGGCCGATGCTGGTAACCGAAAAATCCTTCGTTATACAAAAAATGGAAATCTGCTTGATTCTTTCGAAGGAAAGGCCGATGCGGATGATCTGCATGGTTTTATTATTCCAAGTCCATACTTCGACATCGATGTAAACGAATACGGCGACTTGTGGGCGGTAAACCCTGGAATCCATTCACTTGAACAATACACCGACAACGGAAACCTGCGCGAACACTGGCAGGCAAGTGGCGCACAAACCGAGAATTTTAGTGGTTGCTGTAACCCGGCACATTTCTGTTTTTTGGAAGATGGGAGTTTTGTAACCAGCGAAAAGGGCCTGGTGCGTATAAAAATATACAAATCATCGGGCGAGTTTCTCGGGGTGGTGGCGCCTCCAACAAAATTCGACGATAAAATTGAAGGCCAGGCGCCCGATGTGGCAGTCGATAATAAAGGAAATATTTACGCACTCGATTTTGATCGTAAAGTACTGAGAGTATTTGAGAAAAACTAAATAAAAGGAGGATTGGGCCCCATGCTTCGGGCTTCTGTCTTCCAACTTAAAATTATGAACCGCAAAAAATTTATACAAACCGGAGCCAGGTTGCTATTACTTGGCGGCCTGGCAGCTACATCGGGTTACCTTGTAGCGAACAAAAAAGTAACAACTACCTGCTCGATATCACCAACATGTAAAAATTGCGGGAAATTTGAATTGTGTCAATTACCACAGGCGGAGTAGACAAAAAATGGAAAAGAAAAATAAAGCACAAAGCCGACGCAAATTCATCCGGAACGGGGCGAGATTGTCTTTGCTTTTATCGCTCGGGGCCGTAAGTGCGGCTGCATTGCGCAAGGTAACCACCGACGGTTATGTTTGGCAAATCGATCCTTTTAAATGTACGCAGTGCGGACGTTGTGCCACCGAGTGCGTGATGACGCCGTCGGCCGTAAAATGTATTCATGCTTTCGATTTGTGTGGCTACTGCGATTTGTGTGGTGGATATCTGAAACCCGATGCCAACGCCCGAAGCACGGCTGCCGAAAACCAGTTGTGCCCTACCGCTGCCATCGAACGCAAATTTATTGAAGAACCCTATTTCGAATATCATATCAACGAAGACCTCTGTATTGGTTGTGCCAAATGTGTGAAAGGATGTACATCGTTTGGGAACGGATCGTTACACCTGCAAATTATGCATCACCTTTGCGTGAATTGCAACGAATGTTCCATAGCGCGGGTTTGCCCGTCCGATGCCATCAGCCGCGTGCAGGCCAGCGAGGCATACAAAGTAAAAGGGAGCTGGACGAATCCAACTTAGATTGATTGAAACCAATGAACCAAAAAACCAACATAGAATCAAGCTACAAGCTGCAAGCTAATAGCCACAAGCCTTTAGTAAACAGTAATCTGTTATCGAAAATGAATACTGAAAACTGGGACTGTAAACTTGCAGTTATGAAATACGCAAAGTTCGTATTATTTACTTTTGCCTTTTTCCTTTCAACTTTTGCCTTGTCAGCACAGCAACAGCGTTTCCCAAAACCCGAATTCGACAGCGGATACACGCAACCATCGCCTGTAACGCCTGAACCCAGGGCTTTGGCGCTCGAATATTTCGATGTTCTTGTGTTATTGCTTGTTCTTTCAGCAGCAACATATTTGGCACTTAAAAGCCGTTCCCGTCAGGGAATTTTATGGCTTTCAATATTTACCCTTGCATATTTTGGGTTTTACCGAAACGGATGTATTTGCAGCATCGGGTCGATCCAGAATATGGTACTATCCTTTTTCGATCCAGGCTATTCTGTTTCGATAACCACGCTACTGTTTTTTCTTCTGCCGCTTTTATTTGCTTTGTTCTTTGGCAGAGTTTTTTGTGCCGGGGCCTGCCCGCTCGGGGCGATTCAGGACTTGGTAATTATGAAACCCATCAGTCTTCCAAAATGGCTGAATAAAACATTAGGACTCATTCCTTACATATATCTGGCGCTGGCGGTATTGTTTGCTGCCACAGGCACCGATTTTATCATTTGCCGCTACGATCCTTTTGTCGGAATTTTCAGGATGGACGCCAAATTTCATATGATCGTGCTGGGAGTTGCCTTCCTGTTGATGGGTATGTTTGTAGCCCGTCCCTACTGCCGGTTTTTGTGTCCGTACGGAGTACTGCTTAGCTGGATGTCCCGCTTTTCTAAATGGCACCTCGCCATCACCCCGTCAAAATGTATTCAGTGCAAGCTTTGTACAACATCGTGTCCGTTCGATGCGATTGATTTTCCAACCAACGAAAAAGAAGTGGTAAAATCGGGGCTCGGGCCCAAACGTTTTGTGACTTACGCGCTGATCATTCCGCTGTGGGTGGCGCTTGGCGTTTTTGTCGGGAATCGTTCACACACCTTCCTGTCAAAAGCCAATCCAACGGTTTACCTGGCCGAACTGATGATCTCGAAGCCTGAAATTAAAGACGACCTTGACAATATTGACGTACAAACATTCCGGGCTTCAGGAGAATCGATGGACGAACTGGTATTGGAAGCCGAAGCCATTCGTGATAAATTTTACACAGGAAGTATGATTGCCGGGGGTTTCCTGGGGCTGGTAATTGGAATGACCCTACTTAACACTGTGGTTTTCAGAAAACGTCAGGATTATGAACCACACAAAGGAAACTGTTTGAGTTGTGCCCGCTGTGTGGATTATTGTCCGGTAGAGAAGTAAAAAATGCAAAATTGTTAGATTGAAAAACAAATAAAAGAATGATGAGCAGCTAACTTTCGGAAACTTTCTTCCGGCTTCCTGCTTCCGACTTCAAACTTAAGTATATGACCAATAACGATAAACTAAAAATTTCACAGAACATCGCACTGATTGCAGGAATTTTCTGTACCGCCGTTGCGATACTTTTGTTGCTGAATTTCTGGCAGATTTCAAAAAGCGATCCCATCGAAAGCAAGGCTCTCGAAGCGCTGGTCCAGCGGTTGAAGCAGGAACCCAACAACGAAGAGCTAAAAACAGAGATTCGTAACTTCGACCTGCTGGCGCGTAAAGCATATTTCAACAGTCAGTGGCAGGTGAAAACCGGCGCATACTTAATGCTTTTTGGCGCCGTGGTTTTAGCGTTCGCACTTCGTATTTATTATTCGGCAAAAAGTAAAATTGAAGCGCCCGATAAAAAACTGGAAAATGAAATTGCAAGCCGGATTCTTGCTCAAAAGGGAATTATGATAGTTGGGGGGGTGGTGATGGCGCTCGCGGTATTGGCAAGTTATGCTACCGTTAATCATTTGGAGTATTACGATACAAATAATATGGTGGCCGGGAACGAAGTTGCCCCGCAAGATGAGGGAATTGAAGTCATCGAAGTTGGACAAACTCCGGGAAATGTATCAGAGACCCAAACTTCGGCTGAAGAAAATGTCGAAGAGGAGATAGTAGCCGAAGTTCCACAGGAAGGAACATCTCCTGAAAATGTTGTTGCCGTGGCCGGGGCAAATCCTCAGCCAAAAACAACTACATCAGCAACAGGTTTGACATTGGCCACAATTAAAGCCAATTATAATTCTTTCCGTGGGCCTTTTGGACAGGGGGCAAGTTATGCTAAAAACATCCCGACCGAATGGGACGGAGCTGCCGGTACCAACGTGCTGTGGAAAGTGCCGATCCCAAAATTGGGGTTCAACTCGCCCATTATTTGGGGAGATAAAGTTTTTGTGGCCGGTGCCGATAATAATGCCCGTGAAGTGTATTGTTTCGATAGAAATACCGGAAAATTGCTTTGGACTGGTGTGGCTAATAATATTTCAGGTTCGCCAGCGAGTCAGCCAAAAGTATCGCCCGATACAGGACTCTCTGCTCCAACTACGACAACTGATGGAAAAGCGGTGTACGCCATATTTGCCGATGGCGATGTAATTGCTTTCGATATGAACGGGAAACGATTGTGGGCACGAAATCTGGGTGTTCCAAACAATCATTACGGGCACTCGTCGTCTTTGATTACCTGGGCTGGAAAGCTCTATGTTCAGTACGATACGAATAGCGGAGGACGGTTACTCGCTCTTAGTACCGGAACAGGCGAAACCATTTGGGACAAAAAACGCGAATCAAAAATATCATGGGCCAGTCCGGTTCTCGCCGAAATTAACGGGAAATACCAGGTTTTACTTACCGCCGATCCTATTGTTGCCGGCTACGATGCCGAAACTGGTGATGAACTTTGGAAGGTTGAGTGTATGATGGGTGAAGTTGGACCATCGGTTGCTTATGGCGACGGACTTGTTTTTGCTGCCAACGAATATGCCCGGCTCGTTGCCATCGATCCGAAAACAGCTTCCCCCGTTTGGGAAAACGACGAATACCTGCCCGAAGCATCAAGTCCGTTGGCGCACAATGGGTTATTGGTTATTTGCACCAGTTACGGAGTAATTGCGTGTTACGATACTAGATCGGGAGAAATGTATTGGGAAGATGATGTGGGCACTACCTTGTATGCTTCGCCGGTTACTGCGGATGGCAAGTTGTTTATAATGGATAACAACGGTGTTATGCATGTGTATGAAATGGGTAAAGTGTTGAAAAAAATAAGTGAAAATAATTTGGGAGAACACTCAGGCCCAACACCTGCTTTTGCCGATGGCCGGATCTACATTCGTGGAGAAAATAATTTGTATTGTATTGGAAAATAAACTTAGCGTCGTAGCGCCTTTGCGAGAAATAATATGTCAGAATATTTCACATATATCGATCAACTGATTGCCGAAAAAGGTTCGACAAAAAAGAGCCTGATTCCTATTTTGCAGTCCATTCAAAAAAAATACAACTACCTGCCTGAAGATGCTTTGCGTTACCTGGCCGACCGGTCGGAAATTACCTCAGCCGAGATCATTGGGGTGGCCAGCTTTTATTCTCAATTCCGTTTGCATCCGGTGGGCGAACACATGATAAAAGTGTGCATTGGTACTGCCTGTCATGTAAAAGGAGCAGTACAGGTTTATGATGCTTTTCGTCGCGAATTAAAACTAAAGGAGGGAATAAATACCGACGAAGCTGGAAAATATACCATCGAAAAAGTAGCTTGCCTCGGTTGTTGCACGCTGGCCCCGGTCGTTCAGATCGATGGAACAACATATGGGCATGTGGCATCCGACCAGGTAGAACAGATTATCGAGGATTTCGAAAGTATTAAAGGGAAAAAAGATACGGGCAAAGCCCGGAAGGCAGACGGAACACAGCTCCAGGGTGAAATTCGAATTGGTTTAGGATCGTGTTGTGTGGCCAGCGGGAGCAAAGAAATTCAGGAAGAAGTAGAAGCGGTGGTAAACGAAAGTGGCTTGCGGGTGAGTTTAAAACACGTGGGTTGTGTGGGAATGTGTCACCAGGTCCCGTTGGTCGAAGTAGTTCCGAACGAAGGCGAACCAACACTGTACGCTAAGGTAAAACCCGAAGATGTGAAGAACATAGTGGAATCACATTTTCAGGCTCCGGGCTTGTTTGCCAAGCTTAAAAATAAGCTGATGCACACAGTGGAAACCATCCAAACCGACCGTAACTGGGAAGGAGTGGAACGCTACGAGATCAGCATGCGCGAAAAACCGGTCGCTTCGTTTCTTGGAAATCAGCTGCCAATCGCTACTGAATACCGCGGGATGATTAATCCACTCGACATCAACGAATACAAGAAACGCGGCGGATTTTCTGCATTACAGAAAGTTTTCGAAAGTTACTCACCGCAGGAAGTTGTCGATCAGATAAAACAAAGCGGCATTCGCGGTCGTGGTGGTGGCGGTTTTCCCACCGGTATAAAATGGGAAGCGGTACGTAAACAAAACAGCGAGGTGAAATACCTGATTTGTAATGGCGACGAGGGTGACCCCGGCGCATTCATGGATCGCATGTTGCTTGAATCTTATCCGTACCGTATTATCGAAGGAATGACAATAGCAGCTTACGCAACCGGCATTCATCACGGATATTTCTACATTCGGGCGGAATATCCGCTGGCGGTAAAACGTATTCGCGAAGCTTTGAAGATCTGTCATGAAAATAATCTGCTTGGCAAAAATATTTTGGGAACCGGATTCGATCTCGACTTTCAGATTTACGAAGGGGCAGGCGCTTTTGTTTGTGGAGAAGAAACTGCGCTGATCGCTTCGATTGAGGGTAACCGTGGCTTCCCGAGAATCAGGCCGCCGTTTCCAGCCGAAAGTGGCTTGTTTGGAAAACCAACGCTGGTGAACAACACCGAAACGTTTGCACAAATTGCATATATTTTAAGAGAAGGCTGGGAGAAATTCGCAGAGATTGGAACAGCTCGCAGCACAGGAACCAAGGTGTTTGCATTGGCCGGAAAAGTGGCTCGGGGCGGATTGATCGAAGTTCCTATGGGAATCACCATCCGCGAAGTAATCGAAGAAATCGGCGGGGGAATTGCAAATGGTAAAAAGTTCAAGGCTGTTCAGATAGGCGGCCCTTCCGGTGGGTGCATCCCGGCAGAATTTGCCGATACACCGATCAATTTCGAGTCGCTACAGGAAATGGGGGCAATGATGGGCTCCGGTGGTTTGGTGGTACTCGACGAAACCGATTGCATGGTGGATATTGCACGATATTTCTTGTCGTTCACACAGGAAGAATCATGCGGTAAATGTACCTTCTGTAGAGTTGGAACCCGAAGAATGCTGGATATTCTGGAAAACATTACCAGTGGAAAAGGCAAGCAGGGAGATATTCAAGAACTCGAAAAATTAGCAGAGTGGACCGCAAAAGGGAGTTTATGCGGGCTGGGAAGAACAGCGCCGAACCCGGTTTTGAGCACATTGAAATATTTCAGAGACGAATACGAAGCTCACATCAACGGGGTTTGCCCAACCGGGAAATGCAGCCACCTGATTAAATATTCGGTAAACGATAATTGTATCGGTTGTACCAAATGCGTGCAAAAGTGCCCGGTAGATGCGATCCCGTTCACACCGCACGAAAAACACAGCATCGATACCGAATTGTGTATCAAGTGCGACGCGTGTCGGGCAGCTTGCCCGGTGGATGCAATTGACGTGAAATGAGTTGCGCGTTGCACGGTTCGTGTTAAAGAATGTTTTGAATAAATGAAAAGAATATGAAAAGTTATCGGGATCTTGAAATATATCAGTTGTCCTACAATCTGGCAGTTCAGGTTCATAAGATGACATTCACCCTTCCTTCTTACGAAACGTATGAACAAGGTAGCCAGCTTCGCGGGTCAACAAAAAGTATTAAGGATAACATTGTTGAAGTATATGGCAGAAACAGGTATAATAATGAATTTATCAGATTTCTCGTTTATTCTCATTCATCGTGTGATGAAGCGATTTCACAATTGACAATGATCAATGAAATTCATTTTGAATCGAACGGTTTAATAGAGCTGCTAAATGAATATGGTATTTTGGGAATGAAAATCAATACATTCATTGAGTATGTTAAAAGCCATTGGAATGAACCCAACCGTAACCTGTAACCCGTAGCATGAAACTCGTAACCTGCAACATGAAACTTGCAACCATTAGAAAGATGATCAAACTAAAAATAAATAACACGGAAATCGAGGTCGAAGATGGCACTTCGGTAATGAAAGCCGCTCAATCCATGGGAATTGACATTCCAAATATGTGCTGGAACGACGAACTGGAGCACTTTACATCGTGCATGCTCTGCATGGTAAAAAATAGTGGCACCGGAAGATTGCTGCCATCCTGTTCGGTAAAAGCCGTGGAGGGAATGCAAATTCTCACCGAGGACGAGGAAGTTGTAGAATCGAGAAAAACCGCACTCGAGCTGCTTTTGAGCGAACATGTGGGCGATTGCGAAGCGCCTTGCCAGGTGGCTTGCCCGGCACACATGGACATCCCCAAAATGAACCGCCTGATTGCAGCCGGGAAACTGGATGAAGCGCTGGAAGTAGTAAAACACGACATTGCTCTTCCTGCAATTCTGGGACGCATTTGTCCGGCTCCGTGTGAAGGCGCTTGTCATCGTAAAACGGTGGACGAACCGGTTTCGATTTGTCTTTTAAAACGAATTGTTGGCGACGATGGCGTAGAACCTAATTTGTCTGGTATCGAAAAAACAGGAAAGAAAGTAGCCGTGATCGGTGCTGGCCCTGCCGGTTTGGCCGCAGCTTATTATCTTCAGTTAAAAGGAATTCAGGTAACGCTTTTCGATAAAAATGAAAAAGCCGGAGGTTTGTTGCGCACCGCCATTAACGATGAGATTTTGCCCAAAGAAGTACTCGACAGGGAAATAGCGGCTATCCTGAAAACCGGGGTTCTGTTTGAAGGAGGAAAGGCAATTTCGGCAGAAAAATATGCCGAAATAAAAAGTGGATATGATGCTGTGGTTTTAGCTACAGGTGCACTTGCTGAAAACGCCGAAGTTTTTGGTTTGAAAGCCAACCCGAAAGGCATTGAAGCTGATAAATCAACTTATCAAACTTCTGATGAAAAAGTGTTTGCAATCGGGAATGTGCTGCGTTCATCTCGTCTGGCCGTGCGCTCGGTGGGGCAGGGAAAGGAAGTGGCCCATTCTGTTCTGCAATTTCTAAATAAACAAAAGGTTCTCGGCGAACCGCGTTTGTTCAACTCCCGTTTTGGAAGGTTAGTTGCCAACGAATATGCAGAATATTTAAAAGAATCTATCGATACAAAAAGGACGCTCCCAAAATCAGGAGTTCAGTCAGGCTTTACCAGGGATGAAGCGGTTGCCGAGGCGAAAAGATGTCTGCATTGCGATTGCCGCGCCATCGACGATTGCAAATTGCGCGAATATTCAACCTATTATCAAGCCGATCAGAAACGGTTTAATACCGGTGCACGAAGAAGTATAACCAAGCAAGTCAGCCACGGTTCGGTAGTGTACGAACCTCAAAAGTGCATCAAATGCGGCATCTGTGTTCGCCTGACAGAAAAATACACCGAACGTTTTGGTTTTACGTATATTGGACGTGGATTTGATGTGGTAGTGGGTGTTCCTTTTGAAGAAGCCCTGGAAAAAGGACTTACCGGCACAGCAGTAAAAGTGGCGAAAAGCTGCCCAACGGGGGCTATAAGTTTAAAAGAATAACTCAATTGTCATTTCGATGGAGGAACGACAGAGAAATGTGTAACAGATCCTTCACTTCATTCAGAATGACAAGGTTCAAAGACGTTTAGAAATATGAAAAATATACTGTCAATATCATTTTTGGTTTTACTGACACTCAATGTAATTGCCCAGCCAACTTCCTCCTGGACCATCTTTCGTGGCGACCAGCATCTGACCGGGATTTCAGGAACAACTTTACCCGACAAGCCAAAATTATTATGGACCTTTCAAACCGGAGATAACATAAAATCGGCCCCGGTGGTGGCCAATGGCAAAGTGGTAATCGGATCGACAGATGGCTATGTTTATTGTACCGATACAAATGGTAAACTGTTGTGGAAATTCGAGACTTCGAACTCGATAGAAGCGTCGGCGCTGATCCATGAAAATGTGGTTTACATTGGCAATCTGAATGGTTCATTGTACGCCCTCGAATTAAATTCAGGGGAAAAACTCTGGGAATACGAGTGCGAAAACCAGATTATTGGTTCGGCGAACTGGTGGAAAGTGGGCGATAAAACACACATTGTAGTGGGAAGTTACGATTACTACCTGCACTGCGTGGATGCCAAAACCGGGAAAGGCCTCTGGAAATACGAATCAAACAATTTTATAAACGGAGCAGCTGCCTGCGAAGATGGCATGGCGATGTTTGGCGGTTGCGACGGGTTTCTTCACCTGGTTGACATAGCTACCGGTAAACTGGTGAAAAAAATTAATGTCGCAACATATGTAGCCGGTTCAGTGGCAGTAGAAAAAGACAAAGCTTACATTGGCGATTACGACGGGCGTTTTTTCCAGGTTGATCTTAAAACTGATAAAACCACCTGGGTGTGGCAGGACGACAAAACGAAGTTGCAGTTTATCGCCTCACCTGCGTTAATCGGGAACATGGTACTGACCGCCAATCACAATAAATTTCTGTACTGTTTTAATAAAAATACAGGCGAAAAGCTTTGGGAATACAATACCGGCAAGCATGTGGAAGCTTCGCCGGTGGTTGTAAAAGATAGGGTACTTGTGGCAAACATGCGTGGCGATTTAGCCATCGTGAACCTTTCGGACGGAAAACCCGTTTGGACTTATGAACTTGGTGGGCAAATCATTAATAATCCTGCCGTAGCCGATGGGAAAATATTTGTGGGCGCCTACGATGGAAATGTGTATTGTTTTGGAGCCCCTCTTTAATCTCCGTAAAGGGGAGAAACAGAAGGTGCTCCTTTTTGAGAAATTATAAACGAAAATACAGCTAATCTCTCCCCATTGGGGAGTTGGAGGGGACATTATGAACATCATTCAAATTATACCCGGATCGGGTGGTAGTTTTTACTGCGGAAACTGTTTACGCGACAGCAAATATTTTAATGCATTGCGCGCAGAGGGTCATCAGGTGACCAAAATTCCGATGTACCTGCCTTTATTTGCCGACGAACACGATATTTCAGAGATACCGATTTTCTATGGCGCCATCAGTACTTATCTGAAACAACTGTACCCAATTTTTAGAAAGGCGCCGCCGTGGTTCGATCGTTTGCTCAACTCGAAACCCATGATAAAAATGGCAGCTTCGATGGCTGGTTCAACAAATGCAAAAGGCTTGGAAGACATGACGGTTTCGATGTTGCTGGGCGAGGAAGGAGAGCAGAAAGACGAGCTCGATCACATGGTAAACTGGATTGCCGAACATTGCAACCCTGATATTATTCACATTTCGAATGCCTTATTGCTTGGATTGGCCCGACGCTTAAAAGAACGGATCGGGGTTCCGGTATTATGCACGTTGCAAGATGAAGATGTGTGGATCGACCCCATGAAACCTCAGTTCCAGAAACGCATTTGGGACCTGATGCACGAACGTGCCAAAGATGTGGATAAGCTGGTTTCGGTGAGCGACTTTTTTGCCGGGGTGATGAAGGAACGGATGAATTTGCAGGACGAACAGTTGAAAACCATTCATCTGGGGGTGGATGTTGAAGATTACGAGTTCGTATCGGTTCGTGAAAAGCCAAGAAATGTGGGCTATATCTCACGTATGTGCCATAAAGATGGATTCGACATTGTGGTGGATGCTTTTATAGAAATGAAAAAGAAACCCGGTTTTGAAGATGTAAAACTGATTGCAACAGGCGGTTCAACCGGCGATGATGCTAAATTCAATAAAGAACAAAAACGTAAACTGAAAGAAAACAACCTACAGGACGCTTTCGAAATTTTGCCCGATTTTGAAGGAAAAGAAGTAAACGATTTCTTTAAAAAGGTACAACTGGTTTCAGTGCCGGTGCGCATTGGCGAGGCTTTTGGAATGTATTTGCTCGAAGCAATGGCATCGGGAGTTCCGGTGGTACAGCCAGCGTTGGGGGCCTTTCCCGAGATCATCGAAATTTCAGGAGGAGGTGTAACCTATATGCCTAATACCCCACAGAAACTGGCTGAAACCTGGGCCGGATTGTTAAGTGATCAGGATCAACTCGAAATACTAAGCCAGGCCGGTTATGAAGGCACACGCAAAAAGTTTAATATTCACAGTCACACCAAAGAAATTATAACTTTATACGAAAGTCTGAGAAATTAATCTCTGAGAAATCTCCGTGTTCTCTGTGGTTTAAGACTTTTTTAACCACAAAGCACACCGAGGAGATGCAGAGGAACAAAAGAAAAAATGTTATTACAACTAAAAAACATAACAAAAGGATACGGCGAGCCCGGAACACACAGTTACCGGCCCGTGCTCGAAAAGCTAAATCTGAAAATAGAACGGGGAAGCAAATTGGCTATTATTGGACCGAGCGGTTCAGGAAAAACTACCTTACTCAACCTTATTGGCGCTCTTGATCTGCCCGATTCCGGCGATGTTATTTTTGATGGAAAGAATATCACCAGCTATTCGAAAACACAACTGGCTGATTTCAGAAACCGTCATCTTGGTTTTGTGTTTCAAATGCACCATTTGATGCCACAACTCACACTCTGGGAGAATGTGCTTTTGCCGGTTTTACCACAAGGAAAAATAAACAAGGAAACCAGCGAGTGGGCCCAATACCTGATTCGAAAGGTTGGTATTTGGGATCAACGCAACCAAAAACCTGCGGAACTGTCGGGGGGAGAATGCCAGCGCACAGCCGTTGTTCGTGCTCTGATTAACAAACCTGAACTGATTTTGGCAGACGAGCCTACTGGTGCGCTTGACGAAGCCAACGCCACGTCATTAACCGAATTACTGATCAAACTGGGTGAAGAGGAAAATGTAACCTTGGTAACTGTGACTCACTCGGCTGAAATGGCTGATAAAATGGATTATAAGCTAATTTTAAAGAACGGGCAACTGGTTAGATAAGAGGCGGGAATAACAGAAAAGAATTAAAATAAGAAAACTCTCCCCACGGGGGAGATGTCCGAAGGACAAAGGGGTATGACACGACTACAATTTATACTTAAATCTTTTTTACACTATTTTAAAGCCAACCTGCTGGTGGCACTTGGAGTGGCTGTAAGTACAATGGTTCTCACCGGATCGCTGATTATCGGCGACTCGGTGCGGCACAGCCTCACGCAAGCTACCTTTTATCGATTGGGCGAAACCACTCATCTGGTTACGGTGAAGGAACGTTATTTCAGACAGGAAATGGCTGCCGAAATGGAAGCTAAAAATCCGGAAATTAAAGCTACTTCGGTTTTGTTACTCGAAGGAATGGCGGTAGCCGACGGAGGACAGCAACGTGTGAACAAAGTGCAGGTAATTGGGGTAGACAAAGATTTTGAAAAAGTTTCGGATGCAGCCTGGTTTGCCAATTTGCAGCAAAACGAAATCGCAATTAGTGAGAACCTTGCTGAAAAACTTCAGGTGACAGAAAACGATAACCTCCTGGTGAGGATAAAAAAAGCCAGCCTGATTCCGATGAACGCACCGTTTGTTTCGGCTGAAGAAACAAGCGTAACCGTGCGTGCCACTATCAAAAAGATTGCAACAAAAGACGAACTTGGCCGGTTCAATCTAAAGAACTCACAAACTGCTCCATACAATATTTTTATTTCCATCGACCGGCTAAACCGTTTGATGGGATTTGAAAGAAAAGCCAACCAGATTCTGGTGGTGGGCCAACTTCAAAACAACGATATTCTTCAAACCGTAAATTCTTGTCTGACTCCGGAAGATGCCGGGCTTCAGCTAAAAAATATTGAACGGACCGGCGAAGTGGAGGTTTCAACCGAACGTGTTTTTATGGAAGATAAAGTGGCCGTGACCTTGCAGAAATTGCCCGGGGCAGAACCGGTGTTGACCTACTTCGTAAACGAGATTTCCGAAGAAACCACAAGCCATGAGCTACAAGCCTCGGGCGTAACAGACAATCAATCTCGGTCATTCTCCATCAATCTCCATCAATCACGATCAATTCCTTATTCATTCGTCTCAACAATTGATTCAGGCTTGTCTGGAAATGAAATTGTACTGAATCGTTGGGCAGCCAGTGATCTGAAGGCTTCGGTTGGCGATTCGATCCAAATGAAATATTTTGAAATTGGCCCACTTAGACAATTGCGTGTAAAGGAAGCTGGTTTTGTTTTAAAGGAAATAATTCCGATGTCGTCGCCACTGTGCGACCCCGGGCGCGTGCCAAACCTACCCGGGCTTTCAGACGCCGGGCATTGCCGCGAGTGGGAAGCTGGTGTCCCAATCGATTTGGACGCCATCCGTGATAAAGATGAAAAGTACTGGGACGATTACAAAGGAACTCCAAAAGCTTTTGTTTCAGTAAATACTGCTTTAAAATTGTGGTCGAACCGATTTGGGAATTACACTGCCGTTCGTTATCCGGCAGCATCTTTCGATAAGGAGCAATACAAAGCCGTTTTTGCCGAAAATATTCGTGCTGCGGATTTGGGAATGCTGGTGGAACCCATACGGGAGCAAGGTGTTGAATCTGCTCAAAACGGAACCGATTTTAGCGGCTTATTTATTGGGCTGAGTTTCTTTATACTGATAGCAGCAATTGTTCTTACAGCGCTACTGTTCCGGCTTAACCTGGAAACCCGTTCATCTCAAATTGGTTTGCTGGCTGCTCTTGGTTTTCAGCAAAAACAAATTCGCCGTTTTTATCTGTCTGAAGGACTTGCAACGGCTCTTCTCGGAGCAGTTCTTGGTACCGTGATTTCGGTATTTTACACACAACTCGTGTTTCGGGTGCTAAACACACTTTGGTACGATATCGTGCGCACCAATGTGCTCGGAATCAGTATTCTGCCCGCAACCGTTGCGTTAGGTTTTGCAATCAGCGTGTTGGTTTCGCTGGTGGCAATTTATTTAGCGGTTCGCAGGTTTCAGAAAAAGCAAATTTCTGAATTGCAAAAGTCGCTGGAAACAAACAGAAACAAAAAAATCGAAATCCTGTATAACGCAATACTCTGGATTTCGATGGTGGCCGCTTTAGGCATTTTGGGCTGGCAGTTTACAGGCCCGAAACAAGATCAGTCGATGTTTTTTACTTCAGGAGGCTTGTTGCTGATTGGATTTTTATTGCTCACCCGCAAACTCTTGTTACACCAGGAAAATGGAAAGCGCGCGCAGTTTAACACTGCAAAACTTGCCCGGCTAAATCTTACACGGAATATCAGGCGTTCGCTTACGATCGTTATATTGTTTGCTTTGGGAACTTTTATCACGGTTTCTACGGGCTCGAATAAACTCGACCTGTTTGCCAACGCACAAAATAAAAACAGTGGTACCGGCGGGTTTTTATATTTTGCCGAAACTACGATGCCGGTTTTATTCGATATCAACGATCCGGTAAAAAGGGCTGAGGAAGGGTTGACCGAAAATTTCGAAGTGGTCCAGTTCCGAAAACTCGATGGCGACAATGCCAGTTGCCTCAACCTGAACCGGATTGCGCAACCTGCTATTTTGGGG
Source organism: Draconibacterium sp. (assembly GCA_011620585.1). Taxonomy (GTDB): domain Bacteria; phylum Bacteroidota; class Bacteroidia; order Bacteroidales; family Prolixibacteraceae; genus Draconibacterium. Next base: position 87,634 of record WOYV01000040.1, on the reverse strand, counting down.
GTCGACCCTGAAGCTTTGAAAGGACGGTTTTCGTTTGCAGCAAAAACAAAGGGCTTTGAAGGTGATCCATGGACTTTGTTGGAACAGGAGCCAGCCGACGGAACTATACCCGCAATTGCCGATCAAACCGTGATCCAGTGGGGACTTGAGAAAAAAATAGGCGATGTGCTGTTATACCAAAATGAACAGGGCGACACCTTGAAACTAAAACTAATGGCTGGTACGGCACCGTCGATTTTCCAGGGATACGTAATTATATCGAATAAAAACTTTCTGAAAAATTACCCGGGCAGCAGTGGTTCCAACCTTTTTCTTGTGGAAGGGGCATCGGAAAATGAACAGGCGATTGGAGATGAATTGCAGTCTGCTTTCCGCGATTACGGCTGGGAAATGGAACTGGCAGCCAAACGACTGGTGGAATTCTATTCGGTAACCAACACCTATCTTTCGATTTTTTTGGCTTTGGGAACTCTTGGTTTAATCCTCGGGACCATAGGGCTGGCTGTAATTTTAGCGCGTACCTTGCTTGAACGAAAACGTGAGGTCGCATTGATGCAGGCTGTTGGATTTAGGATAAATACTCTTTTTAAAACATTGGCGGGCGAATACATCATTCTTTTGTTGAGTGGCGTTTTGATCGGTTTTGTAACCGCTGTTTTGGCAACTTTGCCATCGTTTTTGTCGACAAATACCGATGTTTCAATTTCAACGGTTCTTTGGTCGGTTGCCTTAATTGTACTGAACGGGATTATCTGGATTACGGCGCTGAGTTGGTTTTCGCTTCAAAAGAAAACACTGGTTGCTGAACTTCGCGACGAATAATTCATTTTTGTGCCTTTGCACTATCACCGTCCACTTTTCCACAAGACTGGAATTGGTACCACGATACTTTTCTCGGCTCGGGACAGTATGTAAGCAACACCTGGAACCCAACTTCTGCTGTTCTGAAAGTGGAAGACAGAGAGCATCCGGTGGCGAAAAACTTACCCGAAACTTTTAATTCTTCGCCAAACGAATGGTATCGCTGGGAGCATGATCTTCGTCAAAATCAGGATATTAAAATCCTGGTTTCGATCGATTCCTCAAGCTTTCCTTTGGGAACCGGACCCAAACCGCACGAAACCTGGTACGAAGGTTATTATCCTGTTGTGTGGGCCAATCTCAATTACAGGATGATCTACATAAACATGGGACATAACGATATTGATTACGACAGCGGAACGAACCGTGAACTTTCGTTCACCTTTAAAAACGAAATGCAAAATCATCTGGTAGTCAATGCACTAAATTGGCTTCTCAGCACCTCGGAAAATTAATCTTTCTTAAATGATTGTTAAACCGTAGTTGTTTCTCAAACTTTCGGGCACCTGCGTTGTTCGTGAGATAAAATAATGAATAATGCCCGTAAATATACCTGAAACAAAGCAACCCAGAGTAGTGATTATCGGGGCAGGTTTTGCCGGATTAAAACTGGCCCGAAAACTTTACAAACAAGATTTTCAGATTGTTCTGATCGACCGTAATAACTATCACCAGTTTCAACCTCTTTTTTACCAGGTGGCCACCGCCGGTCTCGAACCAAGTTCCATTTCATTTCCATTGCGTAAGGTCTTTCAGAAAGTAAAAAATGTATTTATCCGTATTGCAGAGGTTGAAAAAATAGACGTTGATAAAAAGCACATCGAAACTTCGTTGGGAACCGTACGCTACAACTACCTGGTGATTGCCACGGGTGCGACTACCAATTTTTTTGGAATGGATAGTTTTGAGAAAAATAGTATTCCAATGAAGTCGGTTCCTGAAGCCTTGTATCTACGAAATACTTTGCTCGAAAATTTTGAAAAAGCGGTAACGCTGCGGGATGAACAGGAAAAGCGACGATTGCTGAATATCGTGGTAGTGGGTGGCGGACCAACCGGTGTAGAAGTGTGCGGCGCTCTGGCTGAAATGCGCAAATTTGTGCTGCCGAAAGATTATCCCGAGCTTGATTTTAATCATATGAGTATTACGCTGGTGGAAGCCAATCAACAGCTATTGCACGGGATGAGCCGCGAGGCCGGGGAAAAGGCTTTTCGATACCTGAGTAAGCTGGGAGTTGATGTAAAACTCGAACACAAAGTAACGCATTACGATGGCCGCGAAGTGGGGCTCGAAGACCGAGGGAATTTTGAAACCAGTACCTTGATTTGGGCTGCCGGTGTAAAAGGTCAAATGCCCGGGGGATTGAATCCGGGTTGTGTGGTTCGTGGCAATCGGCTTCGGGTGAACCGTTTTAATCGTATTGATGGCTTTACCAATATTTATGCTATTGGCGACATTGCTTATATGGAAACCGAAAAATATCCGCACGGTCACCCACAGGTGGCTCAGGTGGCCTTGCAAATGGCCGATAACCTGGCCCTGAATCTTTTCAGAATTGAGCAGAAGCAAGAACTGAACCCTTTTGTTTATTCCGACAAAGGTTCGATGGCAACCGTAGGTAGAAACCGAGCGGTGGTCGATCTGCCATACTTAAAATTTGCAGGCTTTCCGGCTTGGCTGGTTTGGATGTTTGTTCACCTCATGTCGATAGTTGGCGTGAAAAACAGGCTGGTAATTTTTATCAACTGGTTATGGAATTATATGACTTACGACCAGTCGCTGAGGCTGATTCTTCGCCCGGCAGTTAAAAAGGGCCATTCCGAAAAATAAGTTTTATACAGAAGGATTTCGTTGTATTTGTTATTTCATTGTCCGAATGTTACTTTTGAAGGTTTTTGTTTATGTGGAGCAATATTTATGACCGAATCAAATAAAAGACATATGCGCGCTGCCATTCGGTTGGCAGAAAAAGGAATGGAAACCAATTCTGGTGGGCCTTTCGGAGCAGTGGTGGTAAAAAATGGCGAAATCATAGCAGAAGGTTTTAACCGGGTTACTTCGGATAACGATCCTACTGCTCACGCCGAGATAATTGCCATTCGTGAAGCCTGCAAAAAACTTGGCACTTTTCAGCTTGACGATTGCGAGATTTATACTTCCTGCGAACCCTGCCCGATGTGTTTGGGGGCCATTTACTGGGCTCGCCCTAAAAAAGTATATTATGCCTGCCACCGGGAAGATGCCGCCGCCGCAAGTTTCGACGACCAGTTTATTTACGATGAACTTGACCTGAAAATCGAAGATCGTAAGATAGAATTCGTCAACCTGATCCGCGACGAAGGACTACCGCTTTTTGAGAAGTGGAAAGCTAAAATGGATAAAACAGAATATTGAAGTAAAAATTGATGTCCAATTCGGGCGATAACAGGGAACTCATCGAAAAAATCAGAAGTCTGGAAAGCCGGATTTCGGAACTCAAATTCGAGTTGGACGAAACAAGGTCGATTTTGGAGGAGCAGCAGCAGCAGCGTCGCTTTTACCAGTTGATTGCCGAATTTGCTTTTGCCTGGGAACTTTGGTTTGACCCGGGTGGAAACATTAAATATTGTTCGCCCTCGTGTTATGATCTTACAGGTTTTACGTCGAACGAAATTATTTTGGCGCCCGGCATCGAACCCCTGCTGGTTTACGAAGTTGATAAAACAAAATTCAACGATTTTTTGCAAGGCTCCCTAAAACAGTCGCTCGTTAACCAATCGCTCGAATTTCGGATATTAACCCGAACAAAACAGCTTCGCTGGTGTGTATTAAACGTTCGAGGAGTTTACGATCAGCACGGAAAATACCTTGGCGTGCGGGCCTCGGTGCACGACATCAGTCGATTAAAACGGGCCATGGGGCACATCTCCGAACTGGAGAAAGGAAAAGAATTTGAACAACGAAACAAGCAACGCCTTCAAAACCAGCTCGAATTGAAAGACCGTGAACTGGTGTCGTTTCTCTTGCAGTTATCGCAGAAAAATGAGCTGTTAACAAAGGCTGAAAATATGCTTAAACAAGGTGGTTTTACCTCCGCTGTTCAGCAAAAAAAATTACTCGAACAACTTTCTGCTTTGTTTGATCAGCACGAACCCGTTATCGAATGGGGCATGATCGGGAATCAATTGGAAAAAATTCACCCCGGGTTTCTTGATCGTTTGCAAAAACGACATCCGGCTATTTCATCCAAAGATGTCAGGCTGTGTACTTACATTCGGCTGGGGCTGTCGAGCAAGGAAATTGCGGGCCTGATCAATAACACCCCTAAAAGCGTGGAGATTGCGAGAGTTCGGCTTCGAAAAAAACTTAAAATCACGGGGAATTCACGATTGTCGGCTTATTTGGCCCAGGTTTGATTAGGTGTGCTCTTTGTTTTTCAAAAATAATGTTAGGTTTTAGTAACGTGTTAAATGGCATATATACAGTAAAATAAATGTTTATATGTTTGGTTTGTAGTTTGGTTGGTTTGGCTGTTGTTAGGTATTTGGACAAGCCTTGTGAATTTAAGATGTATCTTTGTTCGAAATTAGAACAAGAGAATGTCTCAGAATACCAACTCTCAGTACCGCGATTTACTCGATGTTGAAATTGGCCAACTGGTCCACCAGGGATGTACTTCCACCGATTGGAATCTTGTAAAAGTATCGCACGATTTTATTCCCGATAGTATTGAAAACACCAAATTTACCGGATTTATCCGACTGAACGGTTTTAGCGGAACAGTGAACCTTGTAGGCGGGATCACCTTTAAAACTGGTATTTACAATGCCTGGCTGCACAATTGCGAAGTAGGGAAAAATGCGCTTATTTATAATGTTCGAAGTTACATCGCCAATTACCGTGTCGAAGAAAATGTAGTGATCCATAATATTACCACCCTTGCCGTTGATGGAAAGAGTTCGTTTGGTAATGGTACACACGTTGAAGCGATTAATGAAGGTGGCGGCCGCGATATTCCGATCTACGATTATTTGTCGGCGCACGTGGCTTATATGATGGCGCTGTATCGCCACCGCCCGCAGTTAGTGAGCTCGTTAAAAAGAATGGTACAGGATTATACTGATTTTGTAAGCAGCGAACAGGGCGTGATCGGCGCAAACTCCAGGATATTAAATACCACTACTATACTGAATGTAAAAACCGGCCCGGCCACCACTATTGATGGCGCCAAGAAATTAAAGAACGGCAGCATCAACAGTAATTTTGAAGCGCCTGTTCATATTGGCGAAGGGGTAATCATGGACGATTTTATAGTGAGTTCAGGGTCGAGGATTGCAGATGCCACACTGGTTTCGAAATGTTTTGTGGGCCAGGGTTGTGTGCTCGATAAACATTACTCGGCCGAGAATTCGCTGTTTTTTGCCAATTGCCAGGGATTTCATGGTGAAGCCTGCTCGATTTTTGCGGGGCCTTACACCGTTACACATCATAAAAGTACTTTGCTGATTGCCGGAATGTTCTCATTTTTAAATGCCGGCAGTGGTTCGAACCAAAGTAACCACATGTATAAGCTGGGCCCGATCCATCAAGGGATTTTGGAGCGTGGAGCAAAAACCACGAGCGATTCGTACCTGCTTTGGCCATCGCACATCGGCGCTTTTTCGCTGGTAATGGGGCGGCACTACAAACACTGTGATACCACCGATTTCCCGTTTTCGTACCTGATTGAAAGCAAGGACGAAAGTATCCTGGTGCCGGGCATCAACCTAAAAAGTATAGGTACCATTCGCGATACACAAAAATGGCCCCGCCGCGATAAACGCACGGATTCAAACCTGCTCGATTTTATTAATTTCAACCTGCTTAGCCCGTACACCGTTCATAAAATGATTACGGGTCTCGGGAAACTGTACGCTCTGCGGAAATCGTCGGGAGAAAGTGCCGAGGCATATAGTTTTAATAAAATGAAAATTGAAAAGCGGGCACTCGATCGCGGCATCGAATTGTATGAAATGGCCATCTGGAAATTTCTGGGTAATTCGGTAATCACGCGGTTGCAGGGGCGTGAAATCCAAAATAGCGAAGAAATAAAAAATGCACTTCAACCCGATACTCCGTTTGGAAAAGGCTACTGGGTCGATCTCTCGGGAATGCTCTGTCCTTATGAAGCGCTCGATTTCTTGTTGAAATCGATTGAGAATGGCAGTATTCAATCGCTCGAGGAAGTAAACGCAGGCCTGGCCATGCTCCACAAAAACTATTACAACTTCGAGTGGACCTGGGCCGTGGATACACTTCAGGAATTTTACGGAAAAGCAATCGAACAGCTTGAACCGGAAGACATTATTTCGATAGTGGAGAAATGGAAAAAGAGTGTGCTGGGCATCGATCAGTATTTGCACGACGATGCGAAAAAGGAATTTTCGATGGCAAAAATGACGGGATTTGGAATTGACGGACAGAACGGTGCACGTGAGTTGGATTTTGCCGAGGTGCGTGGTGAGTTCGAAAGCAACGACACCGTTCAGGTTATCCACCGGCATATGAAAAAGAAAGAAGCTTTGGGCAACGAAATCATTTCGATGATGAAAAGACTTTCATCGGTTAATTCTGAAATGGAGTAAGAATTGAGTTCGAGAAGAGGAAGAAGATTGAATTTGAAGAACTTGATACTCAAATACAGGTTCCCGTAATGATTTACATTAACCTTGAAATATTAATCTCACAAATATGTGTGGAATAGTTGGATACATTGGAAACAGAGAAGCTTACCCGATTTTGATTAACGGATTAAAACGTCTCGAATACCGGGGTTACGATTCGGCTGGAGTAGCGCTTTTTAACGGCTCGCTCGAGAATTTTAAAAAGAAAGGAAAAGTGTCGGATCTCGAAGCGTTTGTTGCGGGTAAAAACCACGGTGGAAATATCGGGATCGGTCATACACGTTGGGCAACCCACGGCGAACCCAGCGACGGAAATGCACATCCGCACACCTCGATGAATGGAGTTTTTTCGGTGGTTCATAACGGAATTATTGAGAATTATGCGCGTTTGAAAAACGACTTGAGCAAACACGGTTACCGGTTTTACAGCGAAACCGATACCGAAGTTCTTGCCAACCTGATCGAATATTTTTACCTGCAAAACGAGGAAATGACCTCGGAAGCTGCTGTTCAATTAGCGCTTTCAAAGGTGGTAGGTGCTTACGGAATAGCGGTTCTTTGCAAACGTGAGAATGATAAAATTGTGGTTGCACGTAAAGGAAGTCCGTTAGTGGTTGGACTTGGAAACAACGAATATTTTATTGCAAGCGATGCGTCGCCAATTGCAGGATATACCAGCCAGGTTATTTATCTGAACGACGAAGATATTGCTATTTTACAGCACGATGGTTTTACCCTGAAAAATGTTCAGAACAATCCGGTTTCGCTAAAAATATCAAACATCGATCTGGAAATCGGGAACCTCGACAAAGGCGATTTCGACTATTTTATGCTAAAGGAAATTTACGAACAGCCTCTTACCATTGAAGAAACTTTTCGTGGACGACTACAGAATGATTACTCCGAAATTGTTCTGGGGGGCCTGCTCGATATTTTTCCGAAACTGGAAGCAGCGGAGCGTATCATTATCATTGGCTGCGGAACGTCGTGGCACGCCGGTTTGATTGGCGAGTACCTGATTGAAGAATATGCACAGGTACCGGTGGAAGTGGAGTATGCTTCAGAGTTCCGTTACCGAAAACCGATCATTCGATCTAAAGATGTGGTGATCCTGATCAGTCAGAGCGGTGAAACCGCCGACACCCTGGCCGCACTTCATCTTGCAAAATCGAAAGGCGCTACTGTGCTGGGAATTTGCAATGTGGTAGGCTCGTCGCTGGCACGCGAAACCGATGCCGGTGTTTATACGCACGCAGGCGTCGAAATTGGCGTGGCTTCAACCAAAGCGTTTACCGCACAAGTTACGGTGCTGACCATGATCGCACTTAAACTGGCCAAACAAAAGGGGACCATCGATTTAAAAGAATATGAGACTTTGGTAAAGGAATTATCGGAAATTCCTGAAAAAGGAAGGCTGATTCTGGAAAGCAATGAAAAAATCAAACAGATTGCTGAAAAGTATTACGAGGCAACCAACGCGCTGTATCTTGGCCGCGGATATTTGTTCCCGGTGGCATTGGAAGGCGCGCTGAAACTTAAAGAGATTTCGTATGTACATGCCGAAGGATACGCCGCCGGTGAAATGAAACACGGTCCGATTGCGCTGGTGGATGACAACCTACCCGTTGTGGTAGTTGCCCCGCAGGATGCTTATTACGAAAAAGTGGTGAGCAACATCCAGGAAGTAAAAGCCCGAAAAGGAAATGTAATTGCCATCGTAACCGAGGGCGACACCGGCTTAAAAGAATTGGCTAACGATGTAATCGAAATTCCAAAATCGCACCCGGCACTTGCGCCGTTGCTGGCTGTCATTCCATTGCAGTTGCTGGCTTATCACATTGCATTGTTAAAAGGTTGTAATGTCGATCAGCCAAGGAATTTGGCGAAAAGTGTGACCGTAGAGTAGTCTTTTTTAAAATCGAACCATTCGCTACAAATTTCGAAATCTGAATCTTAAATTTTACCAAATCTGATCGAAAGAAAGCGATTTAAAGCCCATGTTTTGAATTTCGATTATTTTTGTCGCGAATTTCAAAACTCAAAAAATATGAAGGCATTTGTATTTCCCGGTCAGGGAGCACAGTTCCCCGGAATGGGAAAAGACTTGTACGAAAATTCTGCTGAAGCAAAGGCTTTGTTCGAAAGAGCAAACGATATCCTGGGTTTCGACATTACCAAAATCATGTTCGAAGGCGATGTGGAAGACCTTAAACAAACCAAAGTAACTCAACCAGCCATTTTTCTGCACTCGGTGTTGCTGGCAAAAACCCTCAAAGACTTTGCTCCCGACATGGTGGCAGGTCATTCGTTAGGTGAATTTTCTGCGCTGGTTGCCAACGGAACGCTTACTTTCGAAGATGGATTGAGATTGGTATCGCAGCGTGCCCAGGCCATGCAAAAAGCTTGCGAAATGGCGCCTTCAACAATGGCCGCTATCGTAGGTTTGGACGACGCTGTTGTGGAAGAAGTTTGTGCTGCAATCGACGATGTGGTAGTTCCGGCCAACTACAATTGCCCTGGCCAACTGGTAATTTCGGGTTCGGAAGCGGGCATCGAAAAAGCCTGTGCACTGTTAACCGAAAAAGGCGCTAAACGCGCGTTGAAACTAGTGGTTGGAGGCGCTTTCCACTCGCCATTTATGGAACCTGCCCGCGAAGAACTGGCCGCGGCAATTAAAGCAACAACCTTTAGTACACCGACTTGTCCGGTTTATCAAAATGTAAATGCACTGCCAGTTTCAGATCCAGAGGAGATCAAGGAGAACCTGATTGCGCAGTTGACAGCACCTGTAAAATGGACGCAGATTGTTCAGAATATGATTGCCGGTGGTGCGACTTCATTCACTGAAGTTGGTCCTGGAAAAGTATTGCAAGGCTTGATTATGAAAGTCGACCGCAGTGTTCAAACCTCGGGTGTAAATTCCTACGAAGGATAACCCTCCTAAGCTTAAGCTGCCAAAGGAGGGGGTGGGGGAGGCTATTAATTCATCGATTTTTGGAGCATGCGGTAAATCGTCGATTTCCCGATCCCCAGTTTTGTAGCCACCAGCCGAACGTTCTGATTGTATTTATTCAAAAAGAATTTTACAATTTCGTTGTTGTATTCTTCCAGCGTTTTTTCGCTTGCCAGCAAGTTCTGAACGTTTTCATCCACATTCATATTCAAATGGCTGGGTTTGATTACGTCGCGGGTGCACATAACGCAGGCCAGTTCCATGATGGCTTTTAACTCGCGAATGTTACCGGGGTAATGGTAGGTGAGGAGCATCTGCCTTGCCTCGTCTGAAATGCTTTTGGGATCCATATCGTTGTCTTTGCAGAAATCATCCACAAAGAATTTCGCAAGTAATATTTTGTCGTTACCGCGCTGGCGAAGCGGCGGAATTTCTATTGGCAAACCCAGCAGGCGATAATACAGGTCTTGTCTGAATTTGTCTTCGGCTGCCAGTGTTGCCAGGTTTTTATGTGTAGCCGTAATAATGCGTACGTCAAGTGGAATTGTTTCATTTCCGCCTAAACGAACCAGTTCCCGTTCCTGTATCACACGCAGCAATTTAGCCTGAAGATTAAGGTTCAGGTCGGCAATTTCATCCAGAAAAAGTGTGCCGCCGTTGGCCAGCTCAAATTTCCCGATCTTTTTGAAGTCGGCTCCTGTAAATGCTCCCTTTTCATGGCCGAATAATTCGCTTTCGATCAAACCATCGGGGATTGCCGAAACATTAACGGCTACAAAAGGTTTGTTGCTTCGTCGTGAATTATAGTGGATTCCTTTGGCAACCAGTTCCTTACCTGTTCCTGTTTCTCCCGATATGGAAACCGAGATATTGGTTTGGATGGCCTTGTTCATCAGTTCGAAAACATGATCGATTTCGCGGCTGTTTCCTTTTATCAGGTTCTTGAAATTGAATTTTTCGGCAACTGCGTCCTTCAAAATCAGGTTCTCGCTCTGAAGTTGGTCGACTTTATAAATATTGCTGATAACGTGGATTAGTTTTTCGCGGGTATCGGGAGCCTTCATTATATAGTCGTAGGCTCCGTTTTTCATCAACTCAATCGCTGTGTCGATGCTGTCCTGCGCAGAAATAACAATAACGTGTGTGTCAGGCAAAACCTCTTGTATTTTTTTCAATACTTCTCTACCGGTCATGTCAGGAAGCGTGTAGTCGAGTGTAACGATATCGGGCTTGTCCTGCATGGAATTTATGAAATCGGTTCCGTTGTGGAATACTTTAACCTGGAGCTTTTCGTCGGTGAGCTGTTTCTTTAGTACGCGGGCATACAATTCGTTATCTTCAACAATGTACACCTTGTATTGACTTTTTAATTTTTGGCTTGGCATGTGTTAGTATTTAAAACGATTAAAAGTAAACAAAAGCCAGGCATCAAGCAATAGTTTTGTCCTATATGTGGAAAAAATGTTATTTTCTTTCCCATATCTAAAATAAATTCCCCAGCGAGATCGCTTTTGCTTAATATTTATAGGCAGCTTTTTGCAGATCCTCAAGGTTTCGGATTGGAGTTTGTGGTTTTAGATATTTTGCCAGGTGGGCGTATATTTTCAACCTGATTTCTTTTGCTGTTTTGGTATCCATTCGATCGAACGAATGACCACCCGGTATGTTTGTAAATATCTCGTATTCAAATGGTTTTCCTTCTGCTTTCAGCGATTTTATCAGGTGTTCAACCTCGAGAACGTTCACATCTTCGTCGATTGTATTGGTGTGGATAAGCAAGGGAGTACCATCAAATTTTTCAGTATTCCAGGCTGGCGATCTTCTCCGGTATTCCTGTACATCGTCGTTGGCACTTTTCCCAATATGATACTCAGCCTCATAAAGGTCGCGATAGCTTTGTCCGTGGTACCCCATTCGGGCAATCAGATCACTAACCGGTACGCCGGCAAAAGCAACCTGGTATTCTTTTGGATGATCAAAAATATTCATCAACGTGATTAGGCCACCGTGGCTCCAGCCCATAATCCCAACCCGGTTTTTGTCGATAAACGAGTAATTTTCGATCATATAGTTGCGGCTGTAAAACACATCTTCAGTTTCCAAACCGCCATAATCGATGGTTTTATAAAAACCTTTTCCATAGCCGGTGCTTCCACGATATTCAGGTGCCACAACCACATAACCCTGGCTAATCAGTTCGCGCACAATATGGGTATAATAGGTAGTGAAATCGGCATGCACACCGCCGTGTGGCAAAACAATTAACGGGTATTTTTTTGAGATATCGATATCGGAAGGGATAAAAACGTAGGTCCAGAATTTCACAGGATTTCCTGCTCCTTTGGCAGTAGGATTTTCTTCTTTCCATTTTTGGGGCCCGTAAATATAAAGTTTATCGACATGCGCAATGTCTCCCAGCTTTTGGTACCACAACACATCGTCAATCATTTTGGCCAGTTGATCCAGCCTGTGATCGAGGTTTTCCTGGCTTCCCTTGATCTTATCCAGTTCTTCTTTAAACTCGTTTGTTTGAGAAAGAACGTTTCCTGCACAAAACAATAACAGCAGAACGAAAGGCATTATTTTCTTCATAATTTGTAGTTTAATGGATTTGTCAGGTACAAATTCAGTCTGGTTTACGTTTCATTTAATGTTCATCAAGACGACTTTTGTAATTTCCCGAAATCGTGATTGTTTTAATAAAAATAACAGCTTGTCGGCATACGACAGTTAAAAGTAAAAATCAATTCTTAAATTTAGGAGAATTAATAAGCAAAATCTCAAACTAAAAAGAGTGAAAATGAATTACAGAGCATTTCATAAATTATCGTACGGATTATATATAATTGCCACTGAGAGCGCAGGCAAAAAATACGGATATGTAGGCAATACCGCATTTCAGATTACATCGCATCCATCGAAAGTTGCCATCAGTTCACATAAAGACAATTTTTCGACACAGAAGATCATCGATAGTAAAAAATTTTCGATTTCGGTTTTAAAAAAGGAAGTGGAAACCTCGTTGATTGGGAAATTTGGATTTATGTCGGGAGAAGACATGGATAAGTTTCAGGGAGTTGAAACCATAACTGCGCAAACCGGGGCCCCGATTGTGCTCGATTCATGTGTGGCCTGGTTCGACTGTAAACTTGTTGATACGGTCGATGTGGGAACTCACATCTTAATTATTGGAGAGGTGGTAGAAAGCGATATCATCTCGAATGAAGAGGTGCTGACCTATGATTATTACCACAGGAAATACAAGATGTTTGCCCCTAAAAATGCCCCAACTTATATTGAGCAGGAAAAGTTGGAAGCTGAGCCGGGTCCCGAAGTAGAAGTGCTGGAAGAAAAGAGTTCTTCGTCATCATCACCAGGCGCCGTACATATTTGTACGATCTGTGGTTTTCAGTACGATCCTGAAGAGGGTGATCCGAGCATGGGAATTCCACCCGGCACACCTTTTGAAGATTTACCGGATGATTACAAATGCCCGATTTGCAATGCCGGGAAAGAATATTTTAAAGAATCGTGATCGCTTGATTTTAAAGTGTTCGATGTGTGCCGTCACAATAAGGTTTGTTCCCCGAATGTTTGCACTGGCAAAGCCACACATCTTTCTTTTCGGCAAGTGTAAAAGCCAGTGGCTTAAATTCGGTAACTTTGTGCGAACCATCGCAAAAAGGTTGGTTTTGGCTTCGGCCACACGCACACCAGTAATAGGCTCCTGCTTCGAGTGTTAGCATTTTCGGAGCTTTTTGAGCAATAACAGGCTTATTCATTTTTATTCGTTTTATATTCGTAAAATATTCTTTCTAAATTAACAAACATGAAGCGAATTGTTTTGGTTTTACTGAGCTTTTTTATGGGAAATTTAGTTTTTGGACAGAATGCCAACTTACAAAAGTTTTATGTTGGCGCTTATACTTCGGAAGGTGCAAAAGGCATTTATCTGTGTACGCTTGACACCGAAACCGGAGAGATTAAACCGGTGAGTACTTTCGAAGGAGTTGCCAATCCATCGTTTGTACGGTTATCTCCCGATCGTGAATATTTGTACGTTGTTTCGGAAACGGCCAAAAACGATGGAAAAACCGGTTACGTTCATGCTTATAAAGTGGAACAGAATGGCGACCTTACACTGATCAATTCACAGGAATCGAAGGGAGATAATCCCTGTCATGTCGATGTATCGCCTGATGGTAAAAACGTTTTGGTTTCGAATTATACCAGTGGTACATATTCGCTTTTTTCCGTTAATGCTGATGGAAGCCTGGCACCAGCAGTGAAGACGATCCAAAACCTGGGCAGTGGTCCAAACAAAGACCGTCAGGAAGGCCCGCATGCACACTCGGCAAAATTTTCGCCTTTTTCGGATGAAATCTTCAACGCCGATCTTGGAACCGACCATGTTAATATCGTGCATTTAGAAGGCGGAACGATGGTGCAGCAAGGCCAGGCTTTTGTTCAATTGCCGGCAGGTTCGGGCCCGCGTCACTTCGACTTTCATCCGAAGGGGAAAGCCATGTTTGTGATCAACGAATTGAACTCGACCATTACTGTTTTACACAAAATTAAAAATGTCTGGGAAGCTGGTCAGAGTATTTCAACTTTGCCCGGGAATTTTAAAGGTGAAAGTTTTTGCGCTGATATTCATCTTTCGAAAGACGGGAAATTTCTTTACGGTTCGAACCGTGGACACAATTCAATTGCTATTTTCAAAGTAGACGAGAAAGACCAAACGCTTGAAATGCTCGGAACCGTTGGCGTGGAAGGCAACTGGCCACGCAACTTTGGCATAACCCCCGACGGGAAATGGTTGTTGGTTGCCAATCAAAGGAGCGGAAATATTACGGTTTTTAAAGTAAATACCAACGATGGAAGCATCCTGTTCAGCGGGAAACAAATCAAACTTCCGGCGCCGGTTTGCGTTGAATTCTACTAGCTCAATTTCGAACTAATTAGCCTAATAAACTCTTCGCGGGTAGCCGTTTTCTCGAAAGCACCGGTAAAATCTGAAGTGGTGGTAATCGAATGTTGTTTTTGGATACCGCGCATTTGCATACACAAGTGTTGTGCTTCGATAACCACTGCAACACCTAATGGTTTTAAGGTATCCTGAATGCATTCTTTTATTTGCATAGTTAACCTTTCCTGGACCTGAAGACGGCGCGCAAATACATCAACAACGCGGGCAATTTTGCTTAAGCCGGTAATGGTTCCGTTTGGAATATAAGCAACATGCGCTTTGCCAAAAAACGGAAGCAGGTGGTGCTCGCACATCGAGTAAATTTCAATGTCTTTAACAATAACCATCTGCCTGTAATCTTCTTTAAACATGGCCGACTTCAAAATCTCCACGGGATCCATTTCGTAACCCTGCAATAAAAACTGCATAGCTTTGGCAACACGTTCGGGAGTTTTATTCAATCCATCGCGTGAAGTGTCTTCACCAATGATTTTCAAAATATTCTCGTAGTGATGGGATAGCCGACGCGTAGCTTCTTCGTTAAAAAGATCTACTCTTTCGTAACCGTTTTGGTCGTCAGATGGTATGGAACACATAATTTTGTAATTAAATTTAGTACAAAGATTAACTTTTTTTGAGAAAACCAGTATGAATGCATAAACGCTTTCATAAATTCAAACAAATTTGGCAATCTTGTGGATATGAATATTTTATTAGTTGCAGCCACTTGGATGGAGGTAAATCTGCTGGTCGACGAGCTGGAAAAAACAGGTGAGAGGAGTCATTTATTTAAAGAATATTGTCTGGGCGATATCAACGTAGATATTCTGATAGCAGGAATTGGCCCTACTTTTACCACTTTTCATCTTACAAATACTTTGAAGGAGAAAAAATACAACAAGGTTATCAATATTGGCATTGCAGGGAGCCTGACCCGCGAACTTAAAATTGGGGAAGTTGTAAATGTCGTTTTCGACGAATTTGCCGATTTGGGTATCGAAACACAAAATGAATTTCTTACGCTTTTTGAAGCCGGTTTTATGAATATCAATGAATATCCTTTTGAGAACGGAGTTTTGAAAGCCACACACTCAAACGGCTGGATCGACCTGAAAAAAGTACGCGGAATTACTACCAACCGAAGCCACGGAAGCCAGAGCAGCATTGTACACTTACTCAGCAAATACCCGGCTCATACCGAGTCGATGGAAGGTGCAGCGGTTTTTTATGTGTGTAAATGGATGGGAGTTGATTGTTTCCAGATACGTTCGATCTCGAATTATGTGGAACCCCGCGACTCATCGAAATGGAATATTCCGCTTGCCCTCGAAAATTTGAAAGAAAGCCTTCTGATGCTTCTTCGAAATGTAAGCGTGTCGGTTTAGTGATTTTTCTAAATTTGAATCCACAAAAAATGTTTTGATTCACACGCCGACAAGCTTGCTCAACTACTTGTTTGTTTATATATTTCAAGATAATTTATAAAATGAAACTTACTTTAGGATTTTCTACCTGCCCCAACGATACTTTTATTTTCGATGCGATGGTTCATGGGAAAATCGACACCGATGGTTTGGAATTTGAAGTCGTAATGGCTGATGTGGAAGAACTCAACCGCGGCGCTATTGCAGGTTCTATCGACATTACCAAACTCAGTTACCACGCTTACGCTTATATTGCTGGTACTTACCGGCTGTTGACTTCAGGTAGTGCACTGGGGCGTGGAAATGGTCCTTTGCTGATCAGTAAAAAGGAAATCAACCCCATTGATGTAAAGAACATGAGGGTGGCTATCCCCGGGAAGAACACAACCGGGAATCTTCTATTTAGTATATTCTATCCTGAAATCAATGATAAACCCGAGTACCTTTTTTCGGACATCGAAGATGCAATTCTTGATGGTAAAGTAGATGCCGGTGTCATTATTCACGAGAATCGTTTTACTTACCAGAAAAGAGGTTTACATAAGATCGTTGACCTTGGCGAGAAGTGGGAGGCAGAAACAAAAAGTCCGATTCCGCTTGGTGGAATTGTGATCCACAGAAAATACAATAATGAAATCCAGCAGAAAGTAAATCGTGTATTAAAACGTAGCCTCCAGTTCGCATTTGATCACCCCGAATCGAGCTACAACTTTGTAAAACAGTATGCACAGGAGATGGAGGAAGAGGTGATGCGAAGCCATATATCGTTATACGTTAACGATTTTAGTCTCGAATTAGGGGAGGAAGGCAAGCGCGCAATAAAAACATTATATGAAGAAGCTACCAAAAATGGCATTATTTCTGCTATTCCCGACGATATTTTTGTGTATTAAAAAAAGTTAATTTTATTTTGTGCTCTTGTACAATAAAAAACATAATGAACAGTTTTAGGTAAAAGCAAAATTTCAGGAAACAGTGTTTTTTACTGTACTCACAAAATCGCTGATAAATGATTGTAGTAACAGGCGCAGCCGGATTTATCGGAAGTTACTTGGTTGGGAAGCTCAACAAAGCAGGATACGAAGATCTTATTCTTGTTGACAAGTTCGATGACCCCTGGAAAGATCTCAATCTTCTTCAAAAAAAATATCGAAAGTTCATCGATCGTGATGACTTTTTTAAATGGCTGATCAAACATCAGCAAGATGTAGATTTTATTTTCCATCTTGGAGCACGAACCGACACGGTTGGTCAGGAGCCCGAACTCTATCAGCAACTTAATCTTATTTATTCTCAGCGCCTTTGGAATATCTGTTCCGAAATTCAGGTTCCGCTTTTGTATGCTTCTTCGGCTGCTACTTATGGTAACGGAGAAGAAGGTTTCTCGGATTCGCATGTAAAGATACGAGATTTGCGTCCGTTAAATTTATACGGGTGGTCGAAACATGATTTCGATGTTTGGGCACTCAAACAATTCCGCACGCCTCCGTTTTGGGCTGGCATGAAATTCTTTAATGTTTACGGGCCTAACGAATATCATAAGGGAAGAATGGCATCGGTGGTTTTGCATGCCTATAAAACGATTGCCGAAACGGGTAAAATGCAGCTTTTCCGCTCGCATCACAAAGCCTATAGAGATGGCGAACAAAGCCGCGATTTTGTTTATGTGGAAGACATTGCCGACGTGATGATGTTTTTTATGGAAAACCAGGATAACTCGGGGATTTATAATGTGGGCACCGGGAAGGCACGCTCGTTTTACGACCTTACCACTTCGGTTTTTAACAGCCTGAAAGTTCAGCCTAATATTTCTTTTATCGATACTCCCGTGGATTTACGTGGCCGCTACCAGTATTATACCGAAGCCGAAATCAATAAATTACGCAACACGGGTTACAAAAAATCATTCACCGAGCTTGAAGATGGAGTTGATCGGTATGTTAATCAGTTTCTGAAAACGGAGGTTTGTTACTAACCCCATTGTTGCTTCAATATTACTATTTTCTGGTTCTTTCTGAATTTGCGGGAAAATATTAATTTTATCGGGAATAAAACCGATCATTAAAAAAATCCTGCTCCATTTTCTTTTTATCATTATTGTTGTGGGTGATCTCGCCGGGGAATATCTTCAACTACCGTTGTTAGATCCTATTTTCAAACCCTTTATAATGGTTTGGATTGGAGGGTATTTCTATCTGCATTCAAAAGAAATTGATAAGACGGTAGTAAAAATGGCGCTTTCTGCATTTCTTGCTTCGTGTGCAGGCGACTTGTTTTTATTCAGTTTGTGCCCTGATCACTTTTCGGATCGCTTCCCCGCAAACCGGACAAAATCCTTTTGATTCATTACTTTTCATCCGGCAATCCATAAAAGGAGAATAAATGCCTTTGTCCATGTATCCTCCTCCTTCGAATACCCCAATGGTTTTACTGAATTTCTCTTTACGCGGAGTAGGGACAGGAGTGTCGGCAGCAACCATATTTTTCCATTTTTTATCAAAATCAATCAGCGTAGTCAGGTTGGGTTCCCAGGGTTCTGCTTCGAGGTTGTAAAAATCTTCGTAAGCCACTGTCGAAGTATAATATTCGTCGCCCAAACCGGCAAAGCTATGCCCGAATTCGTGTACAAAAACTTCTTTTGTCAATTCGTTATCGGCAGTGCAAACCGTTATAAAGTTGTAAAAACCACCCCCACCATAACGTTCCGTATTCACTAAAACATAGATTTGATCGTACGGTACAACAGCTGCCGCATCGTATACACTTTTCATATCGGTGGTGGTGAGGTAGCGCGGAAGATCGAATGTGTAAAAGCTGGAATTATAAGCAGTATTACGATAAATGTGTTCGCCCGGAACATCGGTGCCCTGATCGACAGATGGCGTAAACACTGCACGCACATTAAATTTCTCTTTTTCTGAACGAAAAGGTTCTTCTTCGAATAAATAACTGGTTACCCGTTTTACGTCTTCCACGAATTTATTCTGTTCGCTATTCAGATAACCTTCGGCAAGCACAACAATGTCGACCTTATGCCCAGGTTTTCCGTTTTCAAGTATATCCAGGGTTTCGTATGCGGGTGTCGGTTCTTTCAGGATAAAATAACTTTTCGGATCGATGGTAGTTTGATAAATGGTCTTAAAGCTTCCGTCCCATTGCCGGGCATCGATTTCGAGCCGAACGTCTTTTTGGGGATATGGAAAAATGGCGGCCTGATAAAAAGTACGGCTTATTTGTTTGGCTTCAGCAGTGGTTTGCCATTCCTGAAACAGTGTGCTAAATCCTTTTGAAAAAATAAGGCTGTCCGATTTCACATCGTAGACGCGATAACGATAGCTTCCATAATTAAATGTGTCCACCAAATTTGATTTATTGCCTGCCCAAAATGGTTCTTCTTTCATTTGCTGAGGATAGACAACCACTTCCTCGTTGTTTCCTCCTAAAAGGAAATCAAAACGGAACGATTTGTTTCTGAAAAAGTTATTGTAATCGATTTGTGCACTTAACAAAATCGGGAAGAGGAGAAAAACCGCGGTAAATACCCTATTCATAGCCGGCATTTTATAAATTTGTGAGCTAATGTATCAAATGTAAATTAAACGTCATGCAATTTTTCTATCGATTTTTATTGAAGGAATTCAGGATGCTGGATGGAATGGAAGCATTTGCCAAACCGCTGGCAGCCCTGGTTGCTTTTATTGTTATCGCGATTTTATCGTACCTGGCATATTTTGTTGCACGCAGGTTTATGTTGTATGTGGTTCATCGCATGGCAACTAAAACCGAAACAAAGTGGGACGATATTTTGGTGGAAAATCATGTTTTTCAGAGTATTGCAAACCTGGTCCCGGCTTTGATCTTCTTTTATGCTGCCAATTTTGCAGGCCCCGACAATTCTATTAAAATAGAAAATTTGGATGCACATGCAATAGAAATTCTTTCACGAGATTTTTACCTGTATCTTGATGATATCCTGATCCGTTTATCAAAACTCTATCTCATCGGGATCGGGGTCCACATGGTGAACGCCTTGCTGAATTCGTTGATGGAAATTTACAATACCACGCAATATGCTGCAACCCGGCCTATAAAAGGTTACATCCAGTTGATAAAGATTTTCATTTACGGAATGGCGGGTATTTTAGTAATTGCTTATCTCTTTAAAAAAGATCCCTGGGATTTAGTTATTGGGTTAGGTACCATGGCGGCTGTGTTGCTGTTAATTTTTAAAGATACGATTCTTGGATTAGTAGCATCTATCCAATTATCGGCCAATAACATGGTTAAACTTGGCGATTGGGTTACTGTACCCAAACACAATGCCGATGGGACCGTAATTGATATTACCTTGAACACCGTAAAAGTTCAGAACTGGGATAAAACAATTGCCACAATCCCAACTTATGCATTGGTTTCAGAATCGTTTAGTAACTGGAAAGGCATGGAAGAGTCGGGAGGACGAAGGATCAAGCGTTCGGTATTGATCGATGTGAATACGATTAAATTTTGTGATGAGGAAATGTTGGGCAGGTTCGAAAAGTTTGATCTTATTCGTGGGTATGTCAGAGAAAAGGAAAAAGAATTGCGCGAATATAACAAGGGTAAAAATCTTTCTGATGAAGATAAAATTAGTGGTCGTCATCAAACCAATGTCGGTATTTTCAGAAAGTACCTTGAGGTGTATTTGAGGCAGCATCCAAATGTTCATCAGGACATGACGTTCCTGGTCCGGCAATTGCAACCAACTTCCGAAGGGTTGCCCATTGAGATATATGTTTTTTCAAACCAGCAGGAATGGGCAAAATACGAAGCCGTTCAGGCTGATATTTTTGATCATGTTATGGCGGTTATTCCTGAATTTGAATTGCGTGTATTTCAGCAACTTTCAGGGACCGATATTAGCCGGATTGCGGGGAAATACAGATAAAAAGTAAAATCTGATTTCAGTGAATAAATTCGGCTCAACTAACGATTTGTAAAAATCGACATGTTATTTAGCACCTCATCTTAAAATTTGTTATATTTAGATACATTTGTGCTTTAATTTGAAACTAACGGAAGTGTGAAACAATGAGGAAAGCATTTGTTCTTAAATTGAAATCTAACAACTGAATTTCAATTTTACCTTGGATGTTTTATCATTATCAACCTCAATAAACAATCAATTTTGAAAAAGATGAAATCGAATGATTTTTTTGAAGAAAGGGCAGCTGAAATTGACGAGCTGGATGAAAAAATATTAAAACTCATTACTAAGAATGCCCGTATTCCATTTTTGGAAGTAGCACGCGAATGTGGCGTATCGGGGGCAGCCATTCATCAGCGTGTTCAACGTTTGCTGAATATTGAAGTGGTGCATGGCAGCGAGTTTATTGTGAATCCTCAGAAATTGGGTTACAATACCTGTGCTTATATGGGAATTTATCTTGATAAAGCCAGGTTTCACACACAGGTTGCCGAAGAACTGCGGAAAATACCTGAGATTGTGGAATGCCATTATACCACCGGTGCCTATGCCATTTTTGTGAAGATTCAAACTAAAACAAACAGGCATTTGAAACAACTGATCGACGAAGAACTTCAGAATATTGAAGGGATTGCACGAACAGAAACTTTTATCTCGCTCGAAATGGACTTTAAACGACAAGTTCCGATCAAATAAAAAAAGGCCTTTTAAAGGCCTTTTTTCTTACAGGTAATTCCAATTTATTTTTCATCAGAATACACAAAATTGTAAGATTCATCGTGTTGGCTAATGTCAAGCCCAATACGCTCGCCATGGGGCGAAATCCGCATCGGAACGATCATATCGGTAATTTTGTAAATCAACATCGATCCTCCAAAAGTAAAGACTCCTACAATTACCAGGGCGAGCAGGTGATAAAGAAAGGTGGTTATCTCGCCGTGAATTAAACCCACATCGTTGGCAAAAACAGCGGTTAGTACCATTCCGGTAATCCCTCCCATTCCATGTGCCGGAAAAACGTCCAGCGTATCGTCAAGTTTCGATTTTGTGCGTAGTGTAATCGCATAGTTGCTGATTATAGCAGCAATAACACCTATGAAAATACTTGCCCCTACGGTAACAAAACCCGCTGCTGGTGTTATGGCAACCAGTCCAACAACCAGCCCGATTGATGCTCCCATCGCTGATGGCTTTTTCCCTTGAGCTGCATCGAAAAATATCCAGGTTAGCATCGCCGCAGCCGATGCTGTGTTGGTATTAACCAATGCCGAAGCTGCAACATCGTTAGCTGCCAGAGCCGAGCCGGCGTTGAATCCAAACCAACCAAACCAAAGCATACCTGCGCCTAGTAAAATGTAAGGAATGTTGGCTGGCTTAAACTCTTTATTTGCATCTTTTCTACGCCCTAAAAACAGAGCCCCCGCAAGGGCTGCAAAGCCAGCCGACATATGAACCACGGTTCCACCGGCAAAATCAAGGACACCCCAGTTTCGCAGAAAACCATTCGGGTGCCAGGTCCAGTGAGCCAGTGGCGCATAAATGAAAATAATAAATAGGGTCATGAATAGCATGTATGATCTGAAACGTACTCTTCCGGCAAACGATCCGGTAATGAGTGCAGGAGTGATGATTGCAAACTTAAGCTGGAACATCGCAAATATTGCGAATGGAAACGTGGGTGCGAAATCGGGATTGGTTCCACCACCAACTCCGCGGAACATGAAGTAAGTAGCTGGATTGCCAAAGAGCCCAAAGCCTTCCCAACCAACACTATCGCCAAAGGCAATACTAAACCCAACAATCACCCATATCACACTCACAATCCCCATCGCTATAAAGCTCTGGAGCATAGTTGAAATAATATTTTTCGATTGGATCATCCCTCCATAAAAGAGGGCCAGCCCAGGGGTCATCAGAAGTACCAGCCCGGTTGCTGTCAGCATCCATGCGGTATCTCCGGCATTTATATTCGACCGATCTTGTTCACCCAATCCACCGGGAATAATCACCCCTAAAAGCGCAACAATTATAAGTAGGCTTAAAATCAGCCACCAACTTACTGTATTTCTCATTTTTCTGAAGTTTTTATTTCAGCATGATATTGCGGAAAGCCATTGATAAGCAATGAAGTCCGCACTCATTTACTGAATTGTCTGTTTAAAAAAGCCAAGCTCTGTTGTCGGTTTGTTATAAACCAGGGGTAAATATATTTATTTAGAATAAAAAATGTCATTCTTATAGAAAATTGAAATTTAAATATCATTATTCTTAACAAGGTGATAATATTTATGTAAATGTCGTAAGGAAAGTTTAAAATGTTTTCATTTTGTTACTATTCCGGGCAGGTCGAATAAAATTGTTGGATTAATGTTCGGTTTTAGGTATTTTTGGTAGAAAATTGTAAGACATGACATTGAGGAGTTCATTAGATGATTGGGATTTGAAGATTTTAGATATTATCACAAAAAATGCCCGGATCCCATTTAAGGATGTGGCCAAGGAAGTTGGTATTTCGAGAGCTGCGGTGCATCAACGTGTAAACCGGATGTTGGACCTGGAGGTAATTGTGGGTTCAGGTTATCACATCGATCCTAAAAAGGTGGACTTTAAGACATGTACATATATTGGTATTTTTCTCGAAAAGGGCGGGCTTTTTACAGAAGTTGTAAAAAAGCTGGAAGAGATTCCTGAAATAGTAGAATGTCATTATACAACCGGACAGTATGCAATTTTCATTAAAGTTTATGCCAAAGACAACGAGCACCTAAAAGCAATTTTAAGCGGACAGATCCAAAAAATTACCGGAGTTGCAAGTACCGAAACATTTATTTCACTCGAAGAATCATTCAAGAGAACTATTCCGGTAAATGCTTAATTTCGCTGTCTAACCGCTTCGTAAATCATCAATGCCGCCGACACTGATACATTCAGTGATTCGATTTGGCCCATGATGGGTATTTTTAATTGCTGATCGGCAAGTTGGAGTAAATTATCAGAAATTCCCACATCCTCTGATCCCATTATAATTGCCACAGGCCCGCTAAAGTCAGCGTCTGTATAAACTTTGTCCCCTTTTTCGGTGGCAGCAACTATGCTCAATCCCGATTCTTTTAGGTAACGAACCGTGTGTTCAAGGTTTCGTACTTTACAAATCGGTAAATGATGAATAGCTCCGGCTGAAGTTTTCACTGCGTCAGCGCCAATTCGTGCCATTCCTTTTTCCGGAATAATAACTGTTTGAACTCCTGCACATTCAGCCGACCGAACAATAGCGCCAAAATTTCGAACATCGGTAATCTGGTCCAGAACAAGAAGAAGTGGAGTTTTCCCTGATTCGAAAATTCCAGGTAAAACAGTGTCGAGATTGTCAAATTCGATGGGAGAAATAAATGCGAGTACGCCCTGGTGGTTTTTCCTGGTGATGCGGTTGATCTTTTCAACCGGAACATATTGTGATGCGATACCGTTTTCACGAATCAATTGATTCAGTTCGGAAAACAACTCGTTTTTTAGACCTTTTTTTATCAGTACTTTATCTACAGTCTTCCCGTTTCTGATCGCTTCGATCACAGCACGGGTTCCAAAAACAAAATCTTCGTCGTTCACACCAATAAATTTAAGAATAAATATTTATGTATCATTTAGTTGTGGTATCGATAATATTTACCAGTTTTTCTGGTTTTGCCACTGTTCAAGTTCTTCGTGGGTCAATTCCCATTCGTACATGACTTGCTCCAATTTATGTTTCATTCGTTCGTATTGTTCAAAAACCGAATGATCTTCAAGTTTGTCAGGAGAAGAAAGTAGTTTATCCATTTCGCTGATTTTTGCTTCAATCTCCGCAATCTGTTCTTCTGTATTGTTCACTTTCTTTTCCAGGCGGGCGATATTTTTATTTATTTCTTTCTTTTCTTCGAAACTTAACTCAGCCGCATTTTTGTCTTTTTTCGTTTCAACTTTGTTTTGTGCTAAATTCGACTTTGTTTCGAGCTCTCTGAGTGACTCCATTTTCTTTCGTTGAAGAAATTCAAAAATTCCACCCAAATGCTGTTTTACCTTTTTATTTCTGAATTCATAAATGCAATTGGCCAGGCCATCGAGAAAATCACGGTCGTGCGAAACCAAAAGGACTGTTCCCGTAAAATTAATCAAGGCATTTTTGAGGATTTCCTTCGAACGCATATCCAGGTGGTTGGTGGGTTCGTCGAGTATCAGAAAATTAACGGGTTCAAGCATCAACCGAATCATGGCAAGTCGCGACTTTTCGCCGCCACTAAGTACTTTTACTTTTTTATCAATTTCATCTCCACGAAAAAGAAAGGCTGCCAAAATATCCCTGATTTTTGTTCGGATGTCGCCCACCGCAATTTCATCGATGGTTTCGAGAACGGTTAATTCACCATTCAATAGTTGTGCCTGGTTTTGAGCAAAATACCCCACTTTTACATTGTGTCCCAAGGTAAGTTCTCCCTCGAATGGCAGTTCGCTCATAATTATACGGGCCAGTGTTGTTTTTCCTTCACCATTTCTCCCAACAAAAGCAACTTTTTCACCCTGTTCAATTTTAATGTCGATGTTATTCAAAACCAGGTTTTCGGAATATGCCTTGCTGATATTTTTAGCATCAACTACTACTCTGCCTGATCGGGGAGCAGGAGGGAAGTTAAGTTTTAAAGCCGATGTATCTTCCTCTTCGATCTCTATTCGGTCGATTTTGTCCAGATGCTTGATTCGGGATTGAACCTGAACTGCCTTGGTTGCTTTGTATCGGAAACGTTCAATAAACTTTTCTGTTTCATCAATCATTTTTTGTTGATTGCGGTAGGCCGCCAGGGTAATTTCACGTTGTTCTTCTTTCCATTGAACAAAAGATGAATAATTCATCTTCTGATCAAGAATTTTCCCAAGCGAAATTTCGATAGTGCGGTTACAAACAGCATTTAAAAAAGTTTTATCGTGCGAAACCAAAACAACGGCACCTTTATAATCTTTCAGAAAATCTTCCAGCCATTGAATTGATTCAATGTCGAGGTGGTTGGTAGGTTCGTCGAGCAGAAAAACATCGGGTTTTCGGAGAAGTAGTTTTGCCAATTCAACACGCATTCTCCATCCTCCGCTAAATTCAGACGTTGGCCGATCGAAATCGGTTCTTTCAAAGCCCAGCCCCAGTAACGTTTTTTCAAGTTCTGCTTCGTAATTATCTCCTCCTATCATTTGGTAACGCTCGCTAAGTTCACTTAGACTGTCTAGTTTTTTTAAGTAAGCTTCGGAATGATAATCCGCATTTTCCCCAATTTCGGAGGTCAATGCAGCAATTCTTCTTTGAAGATGAAGCACTTCGTCAAAAGCAAGTTTCGCTTCTTCCTTCAGGCTTCGCGTATCCTTCAGTTTCATTTCCTGCGGCAAGTAACCAATGCTAACATCTTTGGGAATTCCTATACTGCCTGATGTTGGATTGTCGGTTCCACTGATAAGTTTCAACAGGGTGGTTTTACCGGCTCCATTCTTTCCAACCAGTCCTATCCGATCTTTCGGATTAATCAGGAAACTGATTTCCTTAAATAATTCGAAGCCACCGAAACTCAGGTTTATCTTGTCTAACGATATCATATTTTCTTTCTGAATTGGCGCAAAGATAAGATTAATGAAGGAACTCGAAAGATGAGTTAAGGGCAAAAAAAATACCCTTTCGGGTAAAAAAAGGAAGGGGAAAGCACTATGGACGCTTTTTGAAGATGATTGATAATTTACAAACCCCTAAACACAAAACCAATCATAAATACAGAAGTCGCTTTCCCCTATTTAGTTTTACTTATTGAAAATAAAACCAACCATTAAATCAATAGCAAATATAATTAATTCATTATAACAGCCTATCTAAATGAAACATAAAAATGCTTTTGTGTCAATTAAACGTGTTCGTTTTCCCAATGTGGGAATAAATATTTTTATTTGGGAATTGCATCTTCTAACAATGATAATGCCATCTGTATTATTAGATTATATTTGCAGCAAAATTTTTAACAGGTGTCACGAAATAAGAAAAAGCCGTTCTACGAGAATGTAATTATAACTGATATTGGGGCAGAAGGAAATGCTGTTGCCAGGGTAGGAGAGAAGGTACTTTTTACCAAACTTGCCGTCCCGGGCGATGTTGTAGATTTGCAGGTTACAAAAAAAAGAAAACGCTTCGAGGAAGCCTTTGTAAGAGAATTTAAGGAATATAGTAGCGATCGTATCGATGCTTTTTGCACGCACTTTGGCATCTGTGGTGGTTGTAAATGGCAAATGCTACCTTACGGGAAACAACTTTACTATAAACAGAAACAGGTTGAAGATCAGCTTAAAAGGATCGGTAAAGTACAATTGAGCGAAATTCAACCCATAATTGGATCTGAAAAAAATACATTTTACCGCAATAAACTTGAATTTACGTTTTCGAATAAGCGTTGGTTAACATTTGAAGAAATAAAGGAAGGCAGCGAAATCACCAGAAATGATGCCCTTGGTTTCCACGTTCCAGGCATGTTCGACAAAGTCATCAATATAGAAAAGTGCTGGCTGCAACCTGAACCTTCAAACCAGATCCGGAACTACATTTATAAATATGCAATAGAGCATGATTTCCCGTTTTTTGATATAAAGGAGCAAAGAGGATTTTTAAGGACTATGATCATCCGTACGACCTCAATTGGCGAATTGATGGTTATTCTTTCATTTTATCACGAAGATGTGGAAAGAAGAACGGGTTTGATGAAGGCAGTGCTTGAAAATTTTCCTCAAATCACGTCTTTTATGTATGTGATCAACGCGAAAGGAAACGACTCGATTACCGATCAGGAAATAGAACTCTTTGGCGGGCGCGATTATATTAGGGAGGAAATGGAAGGCCTCAGGTTTAAGATTGGTCCCAAGAGTTTTTACCAGACGAACTCGGAGCAGGCTTATAATTTATATAGAGTAGTACGCGACTTTGCCAATCTTGATGGTTCGGAGATAGTTTACGACTTGTACACTGGCACAGGTACGATCGCTAATTTTGTAGCTGGTAAAGCAAAGAAAGTTATTGGGATAGAATATGTTCCCGAGGCCATAGAAGATGCAATGGTAAATTCTGAGATTAACCATATAAAAAATACCCGCTTTTATGCCGGAGATATCAAAGATCTTTTAACCAGCGAATTTATGAACGAACATGGCATGCCTGATGTATTGATTACAGATCCCCCCAGGGCGGGAATGCAAGCCAGTGTGGTTCAGGCCATTGTTGCCATGAAACCTAAACGAATTATATATGTGAGTTGCAACCCGGCAACCCAAGCTCGTGACCTCGCTTTGATGGATGAATTTTACCAAATCGAGAAAATTCAACCCGTCGACATGTTTCCTCATACCCATCATGTTGAAAATGTTGTTCTGCTTAATCTCAAAGCTTGATTTATTAAGTAAAATACCCTAACTTGGTGAAACTAAATATACTTTTAATTGTTGTTTAGTTAAAAATAAGGGGCATATTAAGGATTTAGATAATTTCCTTAATATTAATAATGCTAGTGTAGATTCATATAATCCTAAATTCAATAGTTATGAAAAGATTTTTACTTCTTTTTATGGGCATTGTTCCATTGATGTTGGCTGCTCAGAATAAATGTATGTACTTCGAAAAAATGGTTAAACTGCAATCAGAAAAAACCAGTTTAAACACCAGTCAAAGCGATTTCGGGCCCGCTTTTGTCGGAAATGAGCTCTGGTTCTCGGCGTATACCGACGAGGAAATTGTCAAGCTGAACAGTGGTGATGAGAAGAAAATTTACTATAATCTTTTTTCTGCGAAAACAGGAGCAAAGGGAAATGTAACAGGTTCGAAAGTAGCTGAACTGGATGCGCTCAGTGAAGGGTATCACTCAGGCCCTGTTTCTTATTGTCCGGCAACCGGAGAACTCTTTGTAACGCTCAGTAACTTCGAAAATCCGGAAGTACGAAACAAAGTTTATCAGAAAGCTGAAATCAGACTTGAGATAATTATTGTTAAGAAACAGGGA
The DNA here is from genome assembly GCA_011620585.1 of Draconibacterium sp. GTDB lineage: Bacteria > Bacteroidota > Bacteroidia > Bacteroidales > Prolixibacteraceae > Draconibacterium. Next base: position 58,777 of record WOYV01000040.1, on the reverse strand, counting down.
GGTGTTTGGACCAAAGTCGCCGATCTCCCTTTTAACGATCCAACATACTCTGTTGGGCATCCATCGGTTACATCAACCGGTGATACACTCTATTTTACTTCAGATAAACCGGGAAGTATTGGGGGAACCGATATTTATATGGCAGTACGTACAAATGGCGCTTGGGGCGAAATGATCAACCTTGGAGATAAAATAAATACAGCCGGGAATGAAATGTTCCCCTTTATTTATAAGGATAAAATTCTTGTATTTGCTTCGAACGGTAGAGGGGATGGCGAAGATCTGGATTTGTATGCTGCTGGTTTTTTTGGAGATAAAATTATGGAACCCAATGCTTTGTCTGATCTGAATTCTGATGGGGATGATTTTGCTTTCGTTATTCATCCAAGCGATGAGATAGGTTATTATACCTCAAATAAAACAGGTGGCGTGGGTAGCGACGATATTTATAAAGTTACCCTCGAAAAACTTGGCAAATACGAACTCGAGCTGGTAGTAATGGACCGGAAAACAATGCAAAATGTACCCAATGCAAGAATCTCTTTTGCAGGTGTCGTTTCAGTTTTAAGCGATCTTATTTTTAAGAAAGAGCTTGAAAAAGACAAAACATACTCAGTTAGTACCAACATCGACGGGTTTATGAATGATTCAAAAACAATTTCAACTGTAGGTAAACCATTTGGTGTTATTCGTGATACTCTTTGGGTTGAAAAAGTCGTAGTTGGACAGAAATTCGTCATGGAGAATATTTATTACGATTTTGATAAATGGGATATTTTGCCTGAATCGGCTATCGAACTGGATAAATTGGTTAAAGTAATGCAAGACAATCCGGGTTGGAAAGTAGAACTTGGTTCGCACACCGACTGTAGGGGTAGCGATCCTTACAACCTGGTGTTAAGTCAGAAACGTTCTGACTCGGCAGTATCATACATTGTGAGCAAGGGCATTTCTTCTGACAGAATAATTGCGAAAGGTTATGGCGAAACCGAATTGGTTAATAAATGTGACGATGGTGTACCATGTTCCGAAGAAGAACATCGTCAGAATCGCCGAACCGAGTTTAAAATTTTAGAATTGAATTAATACAATTCAATACTTTGCGCAAAAAAGCTGCCCGGTTTCGGGCAGCTTTTTTTATACTTTTATGCCATGTCTGATCGCAATCAAAATATCCGAAAAATCATTCATATTGATATGGATGCTTTTTTTGCATCGGTTGAACAACACGACCGACCGGAATTAAAAGGAAAACCGGTTGTTGTAGGAGGAAGTGGCGAACGCGGCGTGATTGCGGCTGCCAGTTACGAGGCTCGAAAGTTTGGCATTCGTTCGGCTATGTCATCGAAAGTAGCAAAAAGAAAATGCCAGGATCTGATATTTGTAAAACCAAGGTTCGACAGATATAAAGAAATCTCTGAACAAATTAGATCGGTTTTCTATGAATATGCCGATTTGGTCGAACCTCTTTCTTTGGATGAAGCTTATCTCGACGTAACCTACGCCAAAAAAGGATTGCCGTCGGCTACACTGATTGCCAAAGCCATTAAAAAACAAATATTCGAAGAAACCGGATTAACTGCATCTGCTGGGGTTTCATACAATAAATTTCTGGCAAAAGTTGCTTCTGATGTGAATAAACCCAACGGAATATTTGTAGTAAAACCCGATGAAGCACAAGCTTTTATCGACCAGATGGAAGTACGAAAATTCTTTGGGATTGGCAAAGTAACTGCTGCGAAACTCAATAAAATTGGCGTTTGGTTTGGTCGCGATCTCCGACAGATTGATCGACTCGAACTGACCCGGATGTTTGGTAAAGCAGGGAATTATTATTACGAAATTTGCCGTGGAGAAGACAACAGGGCAGTTGAACCCTCGCGCGAACGTAAATCGGTTGGAGCGGAAGATACCTTTTTACACGACATTTACCGCGAGGAAGAATTAGAATCTGAATTGATGAAAATAGCGGCTAAAGTATGGGAACGCGCACTAAAAGATCAGGTGAAAGCAAAAACGCTTACACTAAAATTTAAATATGCCGATTTTGAGCAACATACCCGGAGTAAAACGCTGGAACCCTGGTTCGATTCGGAAATACGATTTTTAGAGGAAAGTAAAAAACTACTAAAAGCAGAAGGAGGTTTTGCCAAAGGAATTCGTTTGTTAGGTCTCACTCTCTCCAATTTCTTGCACGAAGAGCCCGCCAGGCAAGCTGTTCAACTATTGATTGAGTTTTAAGATGTAAAGAAAATCATTCGAAGGCTTGGAAATTCTCATCAATCTCTCGTATCTTTCCATAAACTAAATTGAAAGTTATGAAACGTATCAAACGCTTTTTTCTTGTTTTCATCATATTGCTCATTGTGGCTTATTTGTTGGGGCCAAAGCCTCCAACGCCTGAATTGAATAAGGATCTCCCTTCTATCACTACTACCATAAACTCAGCCGATGAATACGTTCAGAAAAAGGAAGCCGCCTTTACTATCAAACCCGATAACGAAGCGCGGATAATTTGGGCCAACGATTCGGTACACGAACGTACAGAATATTGTCTTTTGTATTTGCATGGATTTTCAGCTTCGTGGTACGAAGGCCACCCGGCACACGAAGCATTCTCTAAAAAATTCGGCTTCAATTTGTACGTACCTCGTTTATACGATCATGGTTTGGTTACCGAAGATGCCCTCTTGGATATGACTCCTGATAAATTATGGGAATCAGCTAAAGAAGCCTTAATGTTTGCTCGAACCCTGGGAAAAAAGGTAATCATAATGAGTACTTCAACAGGCGGGACACTCAGTCTGAAACTGGCCGCTGATTTCCCTGAATATGTTGAAGCGCTAATTTTGTATTCGCCCAATATTCGCATCAACAACAACACCGCGTTTTTACTTTCTAAACCCTGGGGTTTGCAGATTGCCAGAAAAGTAATGGGTGGTAAATACCGTGTAACCAATGAAGATTCTGGTTCGAAAGAGTGCGAGTACTGGAATTGTAAATACCGACTTGAAGCTGTGGTTTATTTGCAGCAACTAGTAGAGGCCACCATGGATAAGAACACCTTTGAAAATGTAACGGCGCCTGTTTTTCTGGGTTATTATTATAAGGACGAGGAACATCAGGATCAAACTGTCCGGGTGGATGCCATGATGAAAATGTTTGATCAACTGGGTACGGTTTCTGATCAGAAGGTAAAAATTGCATTTCCTGAAGCAGGGGAGCATCCAATTGCTTGCGGACTTACTTCGGGTTGCGTGGATGAAGTAATTGCGGAAACCATAAAATTTGGTGAAAATATACTTGGGTTGAATGCTGTTCAATAAGAACAGCCAATTCGCCAGTTAATCTGAAGAATTCCCCGCGGCTTTGTCGCGGGGTTCTGCTATTTCTCGCCTGGCGAGGGGAGATGTCAGCTTTTATGGCTGACAGAGGGGTGAAATAAAGAAATTCTGACAACGATTACGAAATCATACTAGCTGCTTCTTCATCAAGGAACCAGGTTAACTCGCCATTAGTTGGTGCGATATAGTAAGCTGGCAATAACTTGGCAGCTTCGCTATCGTTCATAATTTCGGAAACGCGCATGGCTTTGCTTTCGCCAATAACCAGGAAGAAAATGCGGGTTGCATTATTCAAAACAGTTCCGGTAACGGTAATTCGTTTTTGCCCGCTTAAAGGATGCTCGGCTACTGCACAGTTTTCGGGATATTCTAACAATTCCAACTGATCGGGAAAAATTGAGGCTGTGTGCCCATCGTCTCCAAGGCCAAGGATAATAAGGTCGAAAACCGGATTATTCCCACGGGAATTGAGATTTTCATTCAAATCAGCAGAATATCGCCTGGCTTCTCCTTCCGGGTCTTCTTCACCACGAATCCGGTGTAAATTCTTTTTCGGGATTTCAATTTGCGAAAATAAATTATCAACTGCCATTTTGTAGTTGCTCTGTTCGTCGCTGGGAGGAACACAACGTTCGTCGCCCCACCAAAAGTGAATTTTTTCCCACGGAATTTTATCGTGGTACTTCTTACTCATTTTTTCGAAAAGTCCTTTCGGGGAATTTCCTCCTGAAAGCGCAATGTTAAAAATTTTCTGGTTCGAATCCTGGGTGAGTTGAACAATGCTTTTGGCAATCGCATTGTAAACTTTTTTCGGGTTCTTATAAATTCTAACCTCTGTAATATGTTCCATATACTCTAATAAATAAAACTTATTGTTAAGATATAAAGATTAAAGTTCACAATACAAACCGTCGTTGGTTAAATTTTTGCATGGGTAACGCCAGTTTCCGTTAATAATCAGTCGTTCGGCTTCTTCGGGTCCCCATGTTCCGGCCGGGTAACCGTATATCGGGATATCCGGATTACTTTGCCAGGCATTAATAATTGGCTGAACAAATTCCCATGCTTTTTCCACTGCATCGCCGCGTGCATACAAAGTAGCATCGCCGGTCATACAATCGTGCAGAAGACGTTCGTAGGCTGCCGGGACCTTATCAGCCGCCAGATCGGAATAATGAAAATCCATATTTACACTCTGAACTTTAAATCCGGCGCCCGGTGTTTTCATCCCAAATTTTAATAAAATTCCTTCGTCGGGTTGAATTCTGATGATCAATTGGTTGTGGCCTTGTTCGCCCGAAGTTCCAAAAAGATGGTGGGGCACTTTTTTGAAAGTAATGACAATTTCGGTAACACGGGTCGGCAGTTTTTTCCCGGTTCGAACCAAAAACGGGACACCGGCCCAACGCCAGTTATCAATAAAAAACTTAAGCGCTACAAAGGTTTCGGTACGCGAGAGATAGTCGACACCTTTCTCTTCCCGGTAACCGGGAACAGTTTGGCCGTTGATTTTTGAAGTGGTGTATTGTCCGCGAATTACGTGTAAGAATACTTCGTTTTCGCGAATTGGGCGAAGAGATTGAAAAACTTTTAAAATTTCATTTCTGATGGCATCTGCTTCAATAACTACCGGCGGTTCCATGGCAACAAAACCGGTTACCTGTAAAAGATGATTCTGGATCATGTCGCGCAGCGCTCCTGTATGATCGTAATATCCACCCCTGCCTTCCACTCCCAGATTTTCGGCAGACGTAATTTCCACGCGCTCGATGTACCGGCGGTTCCAGAGTGGTTCGAAAATTCCGTTTGCGAAACGCGTAACCAACATGTTTTGAACGGTTTCCTTGCCCAAATAATGATCGATTCGATAGATCTGTTCTTCCGAAAAGTAATGCAACAGCTCAACATTCAGGTTACGAGCAGTTTCCAAACTCGTTCCAAATGGTTTCTCAACAATCAGCCGTCGGAAATACTTGTGTGATTCCGACAACCCGTTTTCGTTTAAAAACCTGGGTATAAGTGAATAAAGAGATGGGGGAGTAGAAAGATAAAATATATAATTCTTTTTGATTTGGAGGGATGTCGAAAGTTCGTTTAACCGCTTCTTCAGTGGCACAAAATCTTCCGCATTGTCCGTATTCACCTGTTGGTAAAATAAGTTCTTTTTGAATTCGCTGAGCAACGCGTGTTCAGGTAGAAATTCGTCAGCCCTGTTGCGGAAATCATCGTCTGATAAATCGGAGCGCGAAGCACCTAAAACCGCAAATTTATCGGGAAGAAGTTTTTCTTTATACAATTCAAAAAGCGCGGGGAGTAGTTTTCGTTTGGTAAGGTCGCCCGAAGCACCAAAAATTATCAGGATTTGACTTTGAGCTCGATTCATTTCGTTTTGATTTTATTCTTGAACACAATATACCAGCACATTGTTTTCGAAATTTTGGAAAGAAAGCCGGTATCTGAAGGTTTTGTTATCCATTCTAAGTTGAGCGAAAAAGTTTGTCGTCAGTTCGGGATTAAAAGGCACGATATAAATTTGATTGTTGAATTGAATTCCCTGGGATTCGGAGCTTTTAAAAATGGCTTCTTTTGCCGACCAGTACACAATTTTTGCCAGTTGTTGGTTATTCAGTTGTTTGATATGAACTTTCTCGTCAGGATGCAAAAAACGATCGGCCACTTTGTCAATCATTCGGTCGGTACGTTCAATATCAATTCCAATATTTTTCTCAGAAAGGAACACTCCAACAAAATCGGACGAATGTGAAATACTGATATTCAGCGAGTGATTTTCCAGAAAAGGTTTCCCTAAATCGGAATAACTGACCTGAGGCTCATCACTCATAACTTTATTTAGTAAGCATCGAGCAGCCAAAAATTCGACTCTTCGTTTATCTGATTTAATTTTGTCAAATCGTTCGCGGTCGGCAATACTTAATGTGATCTCGTTCAAAAATTCGTACGGTTCTTCTGTCAGATGCCAGGTTCCGATAATTCCGTCGCGGACTTTTATGGTTCTGAAAAAGGGCATTATTTCCAGTGTGTAGTTTCGATGAGGCGCACAATGTCGGGTTCGAGGAAGTTGATTACCGGGCGAAGCGAATCAATGTCGGGGACTTCCCGTATATACAGGGCTCCGCGTAAAAAATGCGCTGTACTGTCGGTAAGGAAAAATTGCATGGGCGAAGCCGCGTTTCCTTTAATATTGTATATCGTTCCGAAAACTTTTGCCCCGGGGTTTACAAAAATTTGTTCGTCGATAGCATCTGCTTTTATCGAATGTTTGTAAGCCAGGCTGCGTGTTTCTTCCATCAATTCGTACAGTAATTGATTTTTGGATTTCGGGCCGTTCTTTAAATTATAATACGAAATGTGTAATTCGGCTTTATTTGCCGGAACTTCCAAATTAATCCAGTATGGTTCGTCGGGGTTTTTATTGTCTTTTTGAACGTATGCATAATCGGGCACGTCAAACGAATACGGATAATCGCCTTTCAAAGTGCTATAAGTTTTTTCAGGAAAATTTATGCGAAAATAACCGCGTGGCTTGGGTGTGTAGTGTTCGCGACACCCTGTAAACAGCATAAAAAAAAGTAAGATCTTCCAGGTTTGCATACTGAACTGTTTTGGCTTTTAACGAGCGGTGCCGGTTATTTATTTGATGTTGACCTTTATTTCTTTGATCCGTCGGTTATCGACTTGTTTAATGGTGAACACAAATTGTTTACATTTGATTTCTTCGTTTAGTTTGGGTATTTCTCCCCGCAGTTCGAGGATCAGCCCGGCCAAAGTATCGGCATCGCCTTTTACTTCGTCAAAAACCTTGTCGTCGCAATTCGTGATCCTGTAAAAATCGCCGAGCATTACTTTGGCATCGAATACAAAATTCTTATCATCGATCTTGGTGAAGAAATGTTCCTCTTCATCAAACTCATCGGTAATATCGCCAACAATTTCTTCAAGAATATCTTCGAGTGTCACAATCCCCGATGTTCCTCCGTATTCATCAACTACTATGGCCAGGTGGATTTTTGCCTTTTGAAATTCTTCAAGCAGCGAACTGATCTTCTTAGTGTCGGGCACATAAAAAGGCGGTCGTATGAGGGTTTGCCATTTAAATGCTTTGGTTTTGTGGCTGTGTGCAAGCAGGTCTTTGATATAAAGAACTCCGCTTACATTGTCGAAACTATCGATATAAACAGGGATTCTGGAATAGCCCGAATCGTTAATGATTTTGACCACTTCGTCGAATTCGGTTTTAACATCGATCGCTACCACATCCACACGTGGTTTCATGATTTCGCACACACTTTTATTCCCGAATTTCACGATACCTTCCAAAATATCTTTTTCTTCCGAAAGTTCATGATCAGAAGTCAATTCCAATGCTTGAGAAATATCGTCCATCGAAATGTTCTTTCGGTGTTTTTGCATTCGGCGATTTACAAAACCAGTGGAGTAAATCAGAACTGAATTGACCGGGCGAAACAGTTTTTCCAATGTTTGCAGTGGAAAAGCCATCCATTTTGCAAAACGAAGTGCCGAATGTGTGGCATAAACTTTTGGAATAATCTCGCCAAACAGCAAAAGAAAAAACATGATCAGCACCACCTGGAAAATAAATTCGATAACCGGCGCATTTACAAAAGTGATCAGGTTATTCGCGATAAATGCAGTGAGAATGATAATGCCTACATTTACGAAATTGTTGGCAACCAAAATGGTAGCAAGTAATCGTTCGGGATTCTGTAAATTTTCGAGAACACGGTGGTTCGTCTTGTTTTTCTTTTTCAGCTTTTCTTTTTCCGAAGGGCTGAGCGAAAAATAGGCTACTTCTGATCCACTGATCATGGCCGAACTAAATAAAAGTACCAACACCACTACCAAAGAGATAATTATTCCTGGGGTAAGGGGATGAAATTCGATTGTCCAACCGTTTAAAATGGCATCTGCCATTAGAGGATCGTTTTCCAAATTACGTTATTTTGAATTAAAAAGGTAAATCTTCATCACCTTCGGGTTCTTCCACATCGGGCTCGTTCACTTGAGGCGTTGGTTTACTGCTTGCCATTTCGCTATCTGATGATCCACCACCCTGGCTGTTTCCTGGCGAACCCAGCATTTGCATCACATCGCCATAAATTTCGGTAATGTACTTTTTAACTCCGTCTTTATCATCGTACGAACGGGTCCTGATTCTGCCTTCGATATAAAGTTGACGGCCCTTTGTAACATATTTTTCAGCCACTTCGGCTAATCCACGCCACAATACAATGTTGTGCCACTCGGTGGTAGTCACCTTTTCACCGTTCTTGGCGGTATAACTTTCTGAAGTTGCGAGCGGGAAATTTGCTACTGCAACACCACTGTCGAGGTGCCGGATTTCAGGATCACGGCCAACGTTTCCTACTAAAATAACTTTGTTTACTGACATGATTTTTATTTTATAAGGTTAACACTAAATATAATTTATTTACGTTTACGTATTCCATTTTAATTCATCAAAAAAGAGTTCCAGTAACCTGGGTACAGCAAATTTAGAAATATCTTTTTTATTTACGGGTATAAGCGCTTTGTTAATCACGGTATCATCCGAAATTTCGAGACGTATTACCCGTGCCCAAATAATTTGGTGAGTAAGTACATGTTTCCTTTTGGTAGAAATGGAAACAAAGGTTGCCGGCCCGTTTTCTATGAAGGGCAACTTCTTCCGAAGAATTTCTTTTTCAGAGAGTTCGTGTGGTTCTTCGCTAAGTGGAAACTGGTAAAGATTCTTCCAGATATCGTTTCCAATTCTTTTTTCGAAGTAGATTACTGGTCCTTTCTCAAAAAGATAGTAATAGAAAAACCGCTCGCCCTGCTTTTTCTTCTTCTCTTTAACAGGAAGGTAGTCAACGAGTTGCTTTTCAAAAGCAAAACACGAATCATGAAGCGGACACGACAAGCACCCAGGATTTTTTGGAACGCACTGTAAAGCTCCGAATTCCATCATTGCCTGGTTGTGCATACCTGGATCCTCCAAATGAATCAGTTCCGCGGCCAGTTTGGCAAATTCTTTTTTGCCTGAAGTTGAATCGATGGGTAGGTCAATCCCGAAATAGCGTGATAACACGCGATAAACATTACCGTCAATTGCTGGAAAAGGTAAGGAAAAAGCAATCGAGGCAATGGCTGCTGCGGTGTAATTTCCAATTCCTTTAAGCTTGAGAATCTCCTCGTAAGTTGCCGGAAACTCGCCGTGGTATTCATTAATAATTGTTTTGGCAGCAAAATGCAGGTTGCGGGCGCGTGAATAATATCCCAGCCCTTGCCAAAGTTTTAGAACTTCGTTTTCGCGGGCAACAGCTAATTGTCGAATATTCGGAAATTTTTTGACAAAACGTCGGTAATAATCAGTACCTTGCGCTACCCGGGTTTGCTGGAGAATGATTTCGGATATCCAGATTTTGTACGGATCTTTGGTTTTCCGCCACGGAAGATCGCGTTTATTTTGGTGATACCACCGGTACAAAGTTGTTGAGAAATCGTGCATTCTTGTTGTAACCCACTTTAAATCTTGAAAAAACAAAAATAATTTATTTGAAATGCTTTCGGGTTTTTAAATTATTTTTATTTTTGCACACTCGATAAAAACGATTAATATATTGAAAATTAAATATTTTAAGAGATGACTAAGGCAGATATTGTAAATGAAATTTCGAAAGAAACTGGAATTGAAAAAGTAACAGTACAGAAAGCTGTGGAAGCTTTTATGGAAACAGTGAAAGATTCGTTGGTTGACGGAAAAAATGTATACCTCCGTGGTTTTGGTAGTTTTGTAGTGAAGAAAAGGGCCGAAAAAACAGCCAGGAATATTTCTAAAAACACTACTATTATTATTCCAGCACACAATATTCCTTCATTCAAGCCAGCAAAAACATTTGTATCTAAAGTTAAATCAAAGTAAAATAAAGAGTTATGCCAAGCGGTAAAAAAAGAAAAAGACACAAGATGGCCACTCATAAGCGCAAGAAAAGATTGCGTAAAAACAGGCACAAGAAGAAGAAATAGAGTTTTATTAATTTAGAATTCTTGAGCAATATGATTAAACCTAAAGCATTATATGCTTTAGGTTTAATCTGTTATAAACATTAGTATTCATATAAAAGCTTTTTAAATTTAAGGTTGTGAGTAGCGATTTAATCATTGATGTAACTCCATCCGAAATTGTTATTGCCTTACAGGAGAATAAAAAGCTTGTAGAATTAACGAGAGAGAGAAGCGGGGCAAAATTTGCTGTCGGGGATATATACCTCGGTAAAGTAAAAAAAATAATGCCCAGTTTAAATGCCGCATTTATCGATGTGGGCTACAGTAAAGATGCTTTTTTACATTACCTCGACATGGGGCCGCAATTCGCCACACTTAACAAGTTTTTACGAATTGCCACTTCCCGAAAAAACAGAATTTTTTCCATTGCACGGATTCAATCTGAACCCGACATCAACAAAGAAGGTAAAGTAAACGAACTGTTAAAAGTGGGACAAAAGATCCTGGTTCAGGTAGCCAAAGAACCGATCTCGACCAAAGGTCCCCGGTTAACTTCCGAAATCTCCATCGCAGGGAGAAACATGGTTTTGATTCCGTTTAGCGATAAGATCTCTGTTTCACAGAAGATCCGCTCGAATGAAGAAAAAAGCCGGTTAAAAAAATTGATTCAAAGCATCAAACCCCGAAAATACGGGGTTATCATTCGCACAGTAGCCGAAGGCAAAAAAGTAGCGGAGCTCGATCAGGAACTCCGTCGTTTGGTCGATAAATGGGAATCCTCGTTCAACAAGCTTGGAAGGGCACAGGCGCCATCCCTCATCATTGGGGAGATGGATCGTACCACCGCGTTATTACGCGACATTTATCATTCTGATTTTAGCAGCATCATCGTGAATGATCAGACTGCGTCAGAAGAAATTGCTGATTACATAGGCAGCATCGAACCTGAAAAACGAAAAATTGTAAAACATTACAATGGGCGGCTTCCGATTTTCGAACATTACGGAATCGACAAGCAGATTAAAGGCTCGTTTGGAAAAACCGTTTCGTTTAAAGATGGCGCCTATCTGATTGTGGAACACACCGAAGCATTTCACGTGATAGATGTGAACAGTGGAAACCGTGCACGGGCCGGAAACGATCAGGAATCCAATGCCCTGGATGTAAACCTGGCCGCCTGCGACGAAATTGCAAGACAATTGAGGTTGAGAGACATGGGTGGGATCATTGTAATTGATTTCATCGACATGCACGTGTCAGCAAACCGCCAGAAAGTGAACGAACACATGAAGGAGGTGATGGCACAGGATCGGACCAAGCACAACATTTTACCACTCAGTAAATTCTGCCTGATGCAGATTACTCGGCAACGGGTGCGCCCTGAAGAAAACATCGAAACCGCCGAAAATTGTCCTACGTGTAATGGAACCGGTAAAATTGTGCCCTCTATTTTATTTGCCGACGAACTCGAAAGCAAAGTGCGTTATGCTCTGAAAGAGCTGAATAAGAAAAAATTACTTTTAAAAGTTCACCCATTTTTGGCGGCTTACCTGACAAAAGGTTTTAAAAGTCCGCGTAATCGTTGGTATTTTCAATATCTACGTTGGGTGAAAGTAGAAGCTAACAGTGCTTCAACCCTTCTCGAATATCATTTTTATGACGAGGGCATGGAAGAAATTATTATCTGAAAAAAGAGGAAGCCGCTCAAAATTTGAACGGCTTCTTTTTTTTGCATGTCATTACTCATTTTTTGGCACCCAGGCCACAGGTTAATTTGTCTTATTATTGAATATTTGTAGTAAACTAAAAGGAACCAGTTTTGTTAGAGCATTTATTTATTAATACATATTTTTGTTACGCACAATACATTATTAAGAGTATGAAGAAAATAGCGCTCGCTTTTACCTTGATTATTTCAAGCTTGCTGTTACAGGCACAGATCGTAAATCCCACGAAATGGGACTTCAATTCGAAGCAGAATGAACAGGAAGTTGATTTGATTTTTCATGCCTCCATTGACAGGGGCTGGCATTTGTACGATACTTATCTTCCGGAAGGCGGCCCTATTGCCACTACCTTTGTTTACGAAGATTCAACACTGTTTGAATTTGTAGGAGAGATTCAAAAAAATCCCGAACCTGAAATTCATTTCGATGAAACCTTTCAAATGAATATGGGGTTTTTTAATACCGAAGCTACACTCACTCAAAAAATAAAACTGAAATCGACAGGACCGCTTGAAATTAAAGGTCATGTGCTTTTTATGAGTTGCAACGACGAAACGTGCACTCCACCTGAAGAAGTCGAATTTTCATTCAAGTTTAACCAGGATGCAAAAGCAGAAAGTAAAGTAGAAAAACAAACCACTGTTTCAGCTTCGGCACCCGAATCGACCGGAGGACAGTCGATCTGGATATTTATCCTGATTTCGGCACTTGCCGGTTTTGCTGCCATTCTCACTCCCTGCGTATTTCCGATGATCCCAATGACCGTTTCATTTTTTATGCGTGGCAGCGATAACAAAGCAAAATCTATACGTACGGGTATCTTTTTTGGCGCGTCGATCGTGGCTATTTTCACTTTGCTGGGGGCCCTGTTTTCCGTAGGAATTTTTGGCCCCAACGTTGGAAGTATTTTGAGTACACACTGGATTCCAAACCTCTTGTTTTTTGGATTGTTCCTGGTGTTTGCCATTTCATTTTTTGGCGCTTTCGAAATCGTACTGCCAAGCAGCCTGGTAAATAAAGCCGACGCACAATCGGATAAAGGCGGATTGATTGGAGCGTTTTTTATGGCGCTTACCACGGTAATTGTATCTTTTTCATGTACCGGCCCTTTTATTGGCGCTTTAATTATTCAGGCTGTTCAGGATGGGGGAATCCGTCCTCTGATCGGAATGTTTTTCTTTGGTTTGGCATTCGGAACACCATTTGCACTACTTGCCATTTTCCCGTCGGCGCTTAGCAAACTCCCGAAATCGGGGGGCTGGCTCAATTCCATTAAAGTGGTTTTTGCATTTATTTTGCTCGCCTTCGGCCTGAAATTCTTAAGCAATATCGATCAGGTTTATGGTTTTGGGTTACTAAGCCGCGAAATTTACCTAACGATTTGGGTGGTCGTATTTTTCTTGCTCGGAATGTATTTTATTGGAAAAATAAAATTTTCGCACGACAGCGATCTCCCGTATGTTGGCGTAGGCCGCTTGTTTTTGGCCATCGTGACATTTACATTCACCATATATTTGTTTACCGGCTTGTTTGGAGCTCCATTAAAATCAATTTCTGCCTTAATTCCACCACCAAGCGAAAACGCTTTTGTAATGGGAGGGACACAAACTTCCCACCAGGTGAGTGCAAGCCAGGCCGAATGCGGCCCGGCCAAGTACGCCGATAAACTTCATTTGCCCAACGGGTTGTCGGGTTATTTCGATTACGACCAGGGAATGGCTTGCGCAAAAGAACAGGGAAAACCAGCTTTTGTAGTATTTAAAGGCCACGCCTGTGCCAACTGCAAGAAAATGGAAAACTCGGTTTGGTTAAATCCTGAGGTGATGAAATTACTTTCTGAAAAATATGTAGTGGTTGGTTTATACGACGATGACCGTACCAAATTGGATGAAAGCGAATGGGTTACTGCCCCTGACGGTACTGTACTAAAAACGCTGGGAAAAAAGAATCTCAACATTCAGATTGCCAATTACGGGACCAATAGTATCCCCTTTCACGTGATTATTAAACCCGACGGTACCGAATTTACAATGGGTACAACCTTTGATGATCAGGAATTTATTGACTTTTTGAAAAAAGGGATTTAAATATATGGAAAGAAAGCCCCGACAGAACCGTCAGGGTTTTTTATGTCTCGTTTGGCAACAGGGAAAAACAAAATAACTTTAAGTTGCACTTAAATTAAAAGATATGAAATCAGAAATCCTTTTCTGGAACGTGGATACGCAGGTGGATTTTGTTGAACCCGACGGAAAACTTTATGCGCCGGGAGCCGAACTATTAAAACCGATTTGGAAGGATATTCTTACACTTGCAGAAGCAAACCATATCCGTGTGGTAAATACAGCCGACTTTCATGTTCCCGATTCGGCTGAGCTCTCGGCGACCCCAGACTTTATAACCACCTTTCCTGAACATTGCATGGCAGGTACAAAAGGCGCTGAATACATTACCGAAACCAGCCCAGTCGATCCTGTGATATACGATTGGAACAAAGAATATATCTCGTTTGACGATGTGTTGTCGCATCGTAATATTGTCATCCGCAAAGATGCTTTCGATGTATTTGCCGGGAATCAGTATACCGGGCAAATTGTGGAAATACTGAATCCGAAAACAGTTGTGGTTTTTGGTGTAACAACCAATGTGTGTGTGAACGATGCTGTGTTGGGTTTGGTAAAAAGAGTTAAAACCGTTTTTGTACTTGAAGATGCAATTAAAGAACTTCCCAATATTCCGTTGCCGTTTGAACACTGGAAAAAGCTCGGTGTTAAAATGCTTAGATCAGATAGTCTTAAAAAGATATTGGAATAAAAGGGTTTCCCCTAAAAAAAGAAGCCGCTTCAGTTTAGCTGAAGCGGCTTCTTTATATACTTAAGATCGTTTATTTCTTACAATCGAGGCAAGCCATGTAAATACCTTCGAACATTTCTTTAACATCGCTGGCAGCTACCGCCGAATAAGCTACCCGCAACACATTCCCCAAGCTAATTAAGCCAATGCTGTATTTATTAATCAACACTTGCCGCACTTCCTCGCCCACCAGTCCGTCAGCAAGCTGAATACACATGAAATAGCCAGAATTGTAGGGAATGGCTTTGAAATATTCCTTATATTTTTCTTCTGTCAGCGCATCTTTTACCGCGGAGTAACGACGTTTCATGATGTCGTATTTTGCTTTTTTCTGATCGGTATATTCCTGGCTTTCAAAAGCTGTTAGCAACAACGATTGGGAAATATTTGCTGCATTAGAAATGTTTCCACGAATAGCGCCGGCCGTTTTTGCTTCAAGTGCCCCGTACAATGCGGCATCGCCACCATTAATTCCATAGGTAATAAAACCAACACGAAATCCCCACACGTAATCTTCTTTGGTAGCTCCGTCAACTTTTACCGCCAGAACATTTTCGTGAACCTGGCTCAGCGGAGCAAAAATGCTTTCTTCGGCAATGCCTTCTTCATAAACCAGTCCGAAATAGGCATCGTCGGTAATGGCCACTATTTTATTTCCTTTTTCGGCTGAGGCTTTAATCACCGCAACAATGGCATCTTGTTCTTCAAGGGTCGGAGTGTAGCCCGACGGGTTGTTAGGAAAGTTCAAAATAACCACTTTTTTCCCGACCCCACCTTCGTTCAATTTTGCCCCGAAGGCTTCCAGGTCGAAACCCCCATTTTTGAAAAGATTGAATTTTACGATCGGAGAACCGTACATGTTGGTCAGCGTCAGGTTATAATTTCCCCAAAACAAGTCGGGAACAATGACTTCATCCTGTGGATCACAAAACATATAACCGGCCATACTGATACCGTGGGTAAGTGCATTGGTTACAACAGGCAAACTCAGTTCAACTCCGTTCAGCGATGGATTTTTCTCATAGATCATACTTTTCCATTTGGCGCGAATATCGGGGCGGCCAAAACTGGGTGCGTATGGAAACACAAGCGAAGGATCCAGGTTGATTTTCGAGGCAATGGCTTCGAGTCGCATTGGAGAACCGTCGTCTTCAATAGCAGCTCCAATGGTTGCATTAATTTTAGTGCCTTTTGCTTCTGCTGTTTGTCCTAATATTCCTTTTTTAGGGAAGAAAATATTCCTCCCGCGCTCGGAAAGCATTTCAAAAACAATCGAACTTTTTTCCTGGATAATGTTATTCAGTTCAGCTGCCTGTGGATTCATACGGTCTGTTTGCTTTAATTCAGTTACTAATCTGTTATTTAGCGCAAGATAGAAAATAGTGTTTAATTTAAGGTTTGCTTGTTAGCAAGTTGTTCAGTTAATTCATAATCTACTAACATATTGATCTTTTGTTCTCATATCATTTTCTTTGCCCTTCTATATTTGGAGTTGAGCTAAAACGACCCGCAATTTCTTATATCTTTGGATCCAATTGGTTTGTACGATCCGGCTGTCATTAAAATAGTGGCTCTCCAGGTTGGGGTGATGGAACCGCAGCTCTGAATTATTTAGGAAGCGACACTACAGGATACCAACAATATTTCACATTAAAATCGAGCGATATCGACAGTTCGTGGCAGAAGCTGGTAAATGCCTGCTATGTTCTGGATCGAACTTCTGAGTTCGATTTCGATAATGCTGGTTCACTTCTGGCAATCGATAAGATACTTTGGTTTTTAGCGGTAGAAAATATTTTTACCGATGACGACAGTTATGTGAACAAGGGAAAAATGGATTACCTTGTTTATTACGAGCCTGAAACCGGGCAGTTGGGAACATTGGAATACGACGGTAACACAACTTTTCAGCCCGATTTGGCAAATAGCCTGATTTGGGGGCCCTTTAAAAACAGTACAAATACAAATTACCCTTTGCTCAGTAAAATGATGGCGGATAACTCTGAAACAATAACAGACGAAGACGGGAAATACGAAGATTGGATCGAGCTTTTTAATGCAAACAATTTTGAAATGAACCTCGATGGTTATTATTTGTCGGATGATCAGGCGGAGCCTCAAAAATGGCAGTTCCCGATGGAACAATAATTCCCGCAAACGGATATTTGATTGTTTGGGCCGACGATGATGAAACTGATGGATTGTTGCATGCCACGTTTAAATTATCGGCCGACGGAGAGGAATTGATTCTTTCGGACAAAAGACAATATTGAGCAAGCTGAAATCGAAATCCTGAATTCATTGGGACAAATAGTGACGACTGTGGTTCCTGAAACCAATATGTTGGATATTAGCGCTTGGCCTGCCGGAATATATGTTGCCGTGTATTTAGGTCAGTATCAGAAATTCCTCAAAATCGAATAGAAGAGCTTAACTTCAATACCCAATCGTGGATAAAACGCCGGTTTTGAATTTCGAGTTAAACAGCACGCAGTGCCCCAACAATAATAAAGAATCCAAGCAGTGCGGTTATGGCAGTCAGGACCATAAACAGGCGTGCATATTTCTTCTCTTTCCAGTCGAGCAAAAAAGCGGGGATGGAAAGAACAGAAGACAGCAGAAAACTCCAGTAAGCTGGCATTAACCTCGCTTCCATGGGCACCTCGTTCAGTATTTCATTATTAATTTCTTCGGCAACAACTTCTTCGGGAGTCAGGAACTTTCCGGCAGCCAAAAAATCACCAAATAGAACAACCATGGCGAAAATTCCAAGCAACACAAAAATCGCACTCCCAATCATTCTGAATGCTTTTTTGTCTTCGACCCATCCGTAAACGATCATGAAAATGCCTGCAAAAACTACCCATTGTGGGAAGGTGTACAAAAATACCTGGCTCATTGAATTTTAATTTAAGTTGAACAAAGGTTGTAAATTTTATGAAATGTATTAGACTTTCTTTCAGCAGAAAAAGGAAAAGTTTAATTTGGGCACCTCAAAATGGATTTAAATGGAGAAGAAACTGCAAGTTAACCCTCGGGCAAAAGCCTTGATATTTGATTTGGACGGAACTCTGGCCGACACCATGCCTGTGCATTACAGGGCTTATCAACATATTCTAAAAGATTACGGAATTGATTTTTCGCCCGAATTGTTTGCCAGTCTGGCCGGGATTCCGGCGGTAGGTACCATTGCAAAACTGAATGAAATTTTCGGGACCAGCATGGATGCCGAAAAAGTAGGGCAATACAAGGAAGAAGAGTACGAAAAGATCATGTATAAAATGAAACCTATCGAGCCTGTGATAAATCTCTTAAAAGAAAATTACGGGAAACTTCCGCTGGCTATCGGGACCGGTGGATATCGTCGCCTGGCATGGAAAACATTACAGATTTTGGAGCTGGATGAGTACGTTGATATTCTGGTTTCAGCCGATGATATTACTCACCCAAAACCACATCCCGAAACATTTTTACGCTGTGCCGAATTAATGGGGGCCCCGGCCCGTGATTGTCAGGTTTTTGAAGACGGCCAGCCCGGAATGCAAGCTGCCAAGGCTGCCGGTATGATGGCCACCCTGGTAACTGATTTCTATAATGTTTCGATTGGAGAAGAGATATGATCTACCAGTTCAGGCTATCGCAAACATCCTGTTCGAAGGTATGATCAATCATAATTTTGATCCGTCCATCTTCCATTCGTTCCGAGGTGACTTTCGATTCTGATTTGCCGAGGTAATTTCCATTCGAATCAAATTCAGTGCTAAAACTCGAGGTTTCCCAATCGTCTTCCCACAAAAAGCGGATTTCATAATCCTGGTGTTCCATGGCCAGAATATCGACCACGCCACCAACCATATCCACTCCCTGCCAGGGGTCGTTGCTGTTTTTAATTCGCATTTCGCCGCTATAAGTGAGAGCCAGCGCAATCTCCGGATTATCCGAACAATGTGCTTTTAATACCACCAGGTACTCGACATAACCGGCAGCCGCCTGGACGTCCACCTCAAAGTTCCCGCTACATAAACTACTTACTTCGAGTGGCGCAATTTGTTTGAACCCCGGATTATTATTCCTAAATACAATCTTAGCGGCAACATCAGGTACATTTTCAAGCACAAAACTTTCGGGGAACGTGCCTTTGAAATTAGTAGTCAGGATGCGCTGACCAGCGGTATTGTACACATCTGCATATATCGAAAAGCTTGTTTTTGAAGACGAGGTAAATTTAATAGTGGCGCCACTTGTACAAATCTGCTCAATCGTTGCTGCTGCAACCGTGTATGCAATTTCGAGCGACGTATAAACCTTGGGTTCCGGCGATATAAGCCACGCTTCGTTCACTATTTTCGAAAACCCAAACTGATCGGGTTCCGGGGCTTCGGTATAGGTGCAAGTTTGGGTAATGGCTCCGCCGTTGAGATTGTAGACCCTTTTTCCTCCAATTACCAGGCTTGTAAGGTTTCCTGTTTCCAGTTTTTGAATTAGAGCATTTTTACGCAGCTCGTTTACCCATATTTTTCCTGAAACCGCTGGAAATCCGGTTTTAATATCCATGGTAAGTTTCAGAAAATTAGCCGGATCGCTTTGATAAGCTGCCATCATTTCATCCAGATTTTGGAATAAAGGCTGACCATAATAATCGGTAAAAGCAAGTACATCGTTTTTCCTGATGGAGTAATTTACCACATATGGTTTATCTACTACCGATGCCGATTTATTTCCAAAGGTCATAAAAATAAAGGAATCGTCGTTGGTTGGGTCTTCTCCACCGGTTAGTACTTCTTCGTCGCCACCACTCAACGGCGACAAGTATAATTCAAAAGTTTTTTTCCCTTCGCTGTTTACCAGGATGGGTTGAGAGAATTCTTCATATCCATCAACAGCCACGTGCACGGTATAATCAAGCGGGGATTCGGCTGAAAATTCAACATTTGGATCAACCGTTAGTTCCAATTGTCCCTGAGATGTAATGTGTTCAGCTTCCTTTTCGCCCGAGAATGTCACAATATCATCGGCATGGGTTCCGGTAAACCAAATTCGTGCTTCCTGTTGAATTTCCGTTTCGTCGGTAACATCCACCAATTTGTATGTCATGCGAGTGGTAAAAAAGTTAAAATCAACAATCAGCAGATTAATTTCTTCACCGGTTTCATCGTCCTGTAAAGGATTATCTAACATTTCGCCGCAAGCGCTCAAAAGCAGAATAAGAACAGCGCTGAATAATATGTTTTTGTATTTGATAACAGAAGTTTTCATGATGTTTTGATTTAATGAGGTTAAAAGATCCGGTAGCCGAGGTTTATTTTAATTACCGGGTAAATTTTATAGGCGCTAAACTGGTTTTCGAGCAACTCTTCCTGGCCCAGCAACGGATCTGAGGTCGGTGCCAGCAATCCTTCAGACGTGATTTTAATATCGGGGGCACCCATGTAATACATGCCAGTTTCGAAATTGAAGACCAGTCGTTTCGCTTTTCCCATAAAACCACGGAATCCGGCTGCAATGTATGGCGAAGCTTTCAATCCGGGTTCAAAATCCATTTCAAAGCTCCCGATTTTTTCAGCGGGTATAGTAATGTCGCCGTACGCATAATCGCTAATGGCTAATCCTTCCATTTGTGGATTGAATGAATTAAACACCAGGCCTGTCGAAATATAAAGGTTTCGCGTATAGCTCAAATCGGCAAGCAGTAAAATGCCCCCGGTTTTATAGTTTAAATTGGCGTTGTACTCAATGTCCAATTCGTCAAAATTGAAGTTGTATTTTAACGACAGGGTTTCATATCCGGTTTTTACCGATAGCCATTTGTTAAACGAATAACTGGCATTTAATCCAAAGCCATTTGTCGAGCCGTGTGCCCCGAGGTAAAAACCTTTGTAAACCCGTTCGAGGGGTGTCCCCGATTCGATCTGTGCTTGTGTATGAATAAAAAGCAAACTTAATATCATACTGAAAAAGATAGTTGCAAATTTCTTCATGTGATAGATCAGTAAAATGTGATCGGCATCCGGTTCGACCACTGATTTATTAATGGTTACGGGCAAAAATATGAAAAAATGAACACCAAAGCTATCTTTGACGGATTAAAATTGACGTCAGGATTACCTATATTCGTGGTATGGATTTTAACGTGGTATCAGACTATAAACCTACCGGTGATCAACCGGAGGCGATTTCGCAGTTGACTTCAGGCATCGAAAACGGAGATCGTTTTCAGACATTGCTGGGGGTTACCGGATCGGGTAAAACCTTCACCGTAGCCAATGTAATTGAAAAAGTGCAGCGCCCGACATTGGTGCTGAGCCACAATAAAACATTGGCAGCCCAGCTTTACAGCGAAATGAAACAGTTTTTCCCAAATAATGCTGTTGAATATTTTGTTTCGTACTACGATTATTACCAGCCCGAAGCTTACTTGCCTACCACTGATACTTACATCGAGAAAGACTTGTCGATCAACAAGGACATCGAGAAATTGAGGCTAAGTGCAACCTCTGCACTCCTTTCCGGAAGACGTGATGTGATTGTGGTTTCCTCGGTTTCGTGTTTGTACGGAATTGGTAATCCCGACGATTTTCATGCGAATGTTACCTTGTTAAAAGTGGGCGAAAAAATTTCGCGTAACGCCATGTTGCACCGTTTGGTTGATGCTTTGTATTCGCGAACCGAGGCCGAATTTCAACGCGGAAATTTCAGGGTGAAAGGCGATACTGTCGATATTTATCCTGCTTATGCCGATGTGGCTTACCGCATTACTTTCTGGGGAGAAGAAATTGAAGAGATCACTAGTTTCGATCCGGCTGATGGTTTGACAATCGAACGCATGGATGAGGTGACTATTTACCCGGCCAACATATTTGTTACCACTAAGGACCGCATGAAATCGGCCATTCATCAGATTCAGGACGACCTGGTGAAACAAGTTGAATTTTTTAAGGAAATTGGAAAACCACTCGAAGCTAAACGTATTCTCGAACGAACCGAATACGACATGGAAATGATGCGTGAACTCGGATACTGTCCGGGTATCGAAAATTATTCGCGTTATTTCGATGGGCGTTTGCCCGGTACGCGTCCATTCTGTTTGTTGGATTATTTTCCGAATGATTTCCTTACCGTTATTGATGAAAGCCACGTAACTATCCCACAAATACGTGCAATGTACGGGGGCGATAATTCGCGGAAATCGAACCTGGTAGAATTTGGTTTTCGCTTGCCCGCCGCAATTGATAACCGGCCCTTGAAATTTGAAGAGTTCGAAAACATCGTGAACCAGGTGATTTATGTAAGCGCCACACCGGCTGATTACGAATTAAACCGTTGCGAAGGGGTAGTGGTGGAACAGGTTATCCGTCCTACCGGCTTGCTTGATCCGGTGATCGATGTTCGGCCAAGCAGAAACCAGATCGATGACCTGATGCACGAAATCAGCATTCGGATTGGACGAAACGAACGCGTCCTGGTAACCACGCTTACCAAACGAATGGCCGAAGAGTTATCGAAATACCTGCTAAACATGGGCGTAAAAGCGCGCTATATTCATTCGGATGTAGATACCATGGAAAGGGTGGAATTGATGGAACAACTTCGGAAAGGTGAGTACGATGTTTTAGTTGGGATAAACCTGTTGAGGGAAGGACTCGATCTTCCCGAAGTTTCGCTGGTGGCCATTCTGGATGCGGATAAGGAAGGGTTCCTTCGTTCCGAACGATCACTGACTCAAACTGCTGGTCGGGCAGCACGTAATCTCAACGGAATGGTAATCATGTACGCCGACAAGATTACGGCGTCGATGCAAAAGACAATTGATTCGACAAATTACCGGCGCGAAAAACAACTGAAGTACAACGAAGAGAACAATATCACTCCGAAGCAAATTGTTAAACCTACGCGCGAAATTATTGGCTACAAATACCGCAGCGATAAGCAACAGGAATACGAAGGCGGAATGGGAACTCCCGATATTGCAGCCGATCCTGTTGTCCAGTTTATGAGCATCGACGGATTGGAAAAAGCCATCGAGAATACCCAGAAACAAATGAAAGCTGCGGCCAGGGAACTCGACTTTATTGAAGCTGCCCGCTTACGCGACGAAATGTTTGCTTTACAAACCCTTCTTCAGGATCGTAAACGCGAAGCAAAAAAATAATTGTTGGGCACATCGCTAAGTAATGTCCCGAATGAATAGTCCAGAACTGATAAATCGGATAATTTTTGTGTTGTGCATTATCATTTCTTAAATCTAATAGAAAGTGTAATTTTGCCGCAAATACAAAGGGATGAAATTCTCAATTTCAAATATTGTAGCTCAGGGTAAGGAACTAATTCTTACACCTGCCGTTTTCTGGAAGAAACAAAAAGAAACAAGCA
Source organism: Draconibacterium sp. (assembly GCA_011620585.1). GTDB lineage: Bacteria > Bacteroidota > Bacteroidia > Bacteroidales > Prolixibacteraceae > Draconibacterium. Next base: position 35,457 of record WOYV01000040.1, on the reverse strand, counting down.
AAGACACAAAAACATTGTGGCTCACTTATCTTCTTCCCATGATGTTGGCGTTAGCTGTGGCAGTTTTTATGGGTGAATTTTTTCGGAGGACAGATTTCTTTATCGAATATCCTTTGCTGAAGGCCTTACGTGAAATTATATTGTTTGGGCTAACATATTATCTTGGCGTTTTGATTTCTGCCGAATTGATGAAATCGTTTGGAGCCGGGAAAAATGTGGAAATTGCACGAATACTGGTTGCTTATTCGATGACACCGATTGTTTTGATCTCGGCTGTAACCGGACTTTTCCCATTTCTATACCCGCTCAATGTTGTTGGATTATACAGTTTCTACCTGTTTTGGATAGGTGCAAAAGAATTATTGACCTTCCCCGAAAACAAGGAACATAGTTATGTTATAATTACCATTGTAGCCAACTTTTTTGTGTTTAGTTTTCTGAGTTTTTTTCTATCGAAGTTACTAAACGCATATTATTAAAATTGATTTGTTTATGGCTCATCCGCAGCAAAATATCAGTATTAAAAACCGCAAAGCCACCTTCGAGTATGAATTGGTGGAACGTTTTGTTGCCGGCATGAAACTGTTGGGTACCGAAATTAAATCGATCAGAAATGGCAAAGTTAACCTGGTTGATTCGTATTGTCAGTTTGTGGGAAACGAATTATATGTAAAGAACCTTCATATTGCAGAATACGAAATGGGCACCTGCAACAACCACATTGCCAAACGCGACCGTAAATTGCTGCTCAACCGAAAAGAGTTGGATAAACTCGCTAAAAAGGTGAAGGAATCTGGGTTTACGATTATCACCGTGAAATTATTTGTGAACGACAAAGGTTTGGCCAAACTCGAAATTGCATTGGCGCGTGGTAAAAAGACTTACGATAAACGCGAGAGTTTAAAAACAAAGGATGCCAAACGCGATATCGATCGGATGATGAGGAAGTAGGAAGCCTAAAATACAGCTTTTTTAAGCCACACTTTCCATGTTTTCAAACGGTATTGTTTTATCGCCTTTATATTTTAACAACAGGTTGGCTACAGCTAACGTGTCTTTTTCACAGTATTTTACAATGCGGTCAAGGTCTTTGTCTTCCCAGTAAACCTTAGCAACCTGGCTGCCATCAATATCATCTTTTGGCGTGGGGATATTGAATAGCTCGCAAAGCAGCGAAAGCGAAGTATAATGTTTGTAATCGCCAAATTTCCAAAGCTGAAGGGTATCGATCAGTACGTCTTTTATTTCCCATGGTTTTGATCCTGCCACATCAAGTACTTTGGGCAAATCAAGGTCGTTCACCAGGGCACGCCGCGATATATACGGGAAATCGAATTCCTGGCCGTTATGGGCACACAATCGACGTTTCCCGGCTTTGCCAAATCGTTGAAGTGCGTTAAAAAAATTGCTGATCAGTTTCTTTTCGTCGTCGTCGTAAAACGATTTTACCCTAAACCAGGGTTCTCCCTGTTTCTGGACCACGTAACCGGCTGAGATGCAAATGATCCGTCCGAATTCGGCATAAATTCCCGCCCGGTCGTACAACTCGTCAACCGACTCGCCGTTGCTGATCTGGTACTGCATCTTGCTGACCCAAAGTTGTTGCCAACGCTCGTTTAACTTGGTAAATTCAGGTACCAGTGGAACAGTTTCAATATCTATAAATAATATTTCGTCAAGGTTCAAATGGTGTAACATCACTCATGATTTAAGGTTTGCAAGATATGATTAGTCAGAATTTGTATGGCAATTTTATTCTTGCCACCCTGTGGAACAATAATATCGGCATATCTTTTAGTAGGTTCAATAAACTGTAGATGACTGGGCCGAACGGTTTCTTTGTAACGCTTCAGCACTTGCTCCACGTCGCGGCCACGTTCCTGTATGTCGCGCTGAATCACACGTGAAAGCCGGATGTCGGAATCGCAATCCACAAAAACTTTTATGTCCATTAAGTCGCGCAGTGCTTTGCTTGTTAAACAAAGAATACCTTCGATGATAAGTACATGGCGGGGTTGAACAAAGTGGGTGTCGCTCAATCGGGTACAGGTGATAAATGAATAAACAGGTTCTTCGATAGCTTCGCCGCGTTGAAGTTTTTTTACATGCTCGATCATCAGATCAAATTCAATGGCATCGGGGTGGTCGTAATTCTTCTTCCGACGTTCCTCCAAAGTCAATTCGCTGTTGTCGTAGTAATACGAATCGTGTGACAAAACAGCCACTTCGTCTTTCGAAAATTGTTCCAGTATCTTGTTCACAACGGTTGTTTTCCCGGAACCGGTCCCACCGGCAATGCCAATTATCAGCATGGTCTTCTAATTAATTGTTATCTTTCGAAACCTGGTTAGATGGTACAAAACAGATTGCTAAGAAAACACTAATTTCGTAGCAATAAAAGCACAATTTACAAAAAATAGACAGCAATGATCAATCACATCGTTCTTTTTAAACTAAAGCATTATCCCGCCGAAGAAAAGGCAAAAGTCATTACTGACCTGAAAACCAGCTTGCTGGCGCTGAAAGGGAAGATACCGGAACTTAAATATCTGGAAGTTGGTGAGAATTACGAACCCGATTCAAAAAGTTACGATCTGGCTTTGATCTCGCATTTCGAAAACATCGAAGACCTGGATGTTTATCGGGTTCATCCCGGGCACATGGAAGTGCTTGCTTTTGTGGCAGAAGTTACTGAAGCCCGCGCAGCTGTTGATTTCAGGTTCTGATTTGCAGGTTTAAACACAATTGAAGAATAGCATGAGCGATCTTTATCCCATAAAATTTCAACCCATTTTTCACGAAAAAATCTGGGGAGGACAACGCATCCGTACCCTCCTGGACAAGGACTTTGGCGATTTGCCGAATTGCGGCGAAAGCTGGGAACTTTCGGGAGTGGAAGGAAATATTTCGGTGGTTAGCAATGGTTTTCTGGCTGGCAACGATCTGAATGAACTCATCGAAATATATATGGGCGACCTTGTGGGAGATAAAGTATATGATAAGTTTGGTGCGGAGTTTCCGCTGCTGATCAAGTTTATCGACGCCAACGATGATCTTTCGATACAGGTACATCCCAACGACCAGCTTTCGAAAGAGCGGCACAATGCTTACGGAAAAACGGAGATGTGGTACGTCGCGGGAGCAGAAAAGGGAGCATTGATCAATTCAGGCTTTAACCAGGAACTCGATCGCGGGAAGTACCTTGAGTATTTCAGTTCGGGCAAGCTTTTGGATTTGCTTCATTTTGATGAAACCAAAGTTGGCGATGTATTTTTTATACCGGCCGGCCGTGTGCATGCCATCGGGAAAGGGTGTTTGGTGGCCGAAATTCAGCAAACTTCGGATGTAACTTACCGCATTTTCGATTACAACCGTAAAGACAACGCCGGAAATGAACGCGAATTACATACCAAACTGGCGCTCGATGCCATCGATTTTTCGTATTCCGGAGAGTATAAAACCAGCTACAAAAACGAGTTGAATCAACCTGTTGAATTGGTAAGTTGCCAGTATTTTACTACTAATTTGATTGAATTCGACAAAGACCTGGACAGGGATTACATTGAACTCGACTCGTTTGTGATTTACATGACACTGGAAGGCGATTTTGAAGTAATGTCAGAAGGAGGAAACGAAGTTGTGAAGAAGGGTGAAACGGTTTTAATCCCTGCAAGCCTCGAATCGATTCAGTTGAAACCTTTGTCAGAAAAGGTTAAGATATTGGAAGTTTATATTGGCTAGGATATTTTTCTTACCTTCAGAAATCATTCAAACATTTTTTTGATGGAAATAAAGGAAGCGGAATTTTTGATGAGCAACTCGGATGTGAGAAAGTGCCCGGCATCGGACCGCCCGGAATATGCTTTTATTGGCCGTTCAAATGTGGGTAAATCTTCGCTGATTAACATGCTCACCAACAAGAAATCGCTGGCTAAAATCTCAGGCAAACCCGGGAAAACAAGGCTGATCAATCATTTTTTAATTAACAATTATTGGTACCTGGTCGATTTGCCGGGTTACGGTTACGCGCAGGTTCCAAAGGCCGAACGTTTGAAGTGGGAAAACATGTTGCGCAATTACATCCTGAAGCGCGAAAACCTGTATTGTTTATTTGTACTGATCGACTCGCGTCATCCTGCCCAGCAAGCCGACCTCGAGTTTATGGAATGGCTGGGTGTGAGTGAGATTCCGTTCAATATAATATTTACAAAAACCGATAAACTTAAGCCATCGGAACTCGAAGCTAATTTGAAAGCCTACGAAACAAAGATGTTTGAAACCTGGGAACAAATGCCGGGATATTTTATTTCATCATCCGAAACCGGTGTAGGCAAAACCGAAATCCTTGGCTTCATTGAAGATGTGAACAAAAGTCAGTAGCCGCATTTGGTTTTGTGCGATCTATCGAATAACTTAGATTCGAGATACACGAAAGTTTTTAACTTTGCATCAAAATCCGATATTTTACATGTCAAATTCCGATTCTTTAAATAAAACGATTAGTCGTATGAAGTCGCATCCACTAAAAATTTTTACTGGAAGAACGACCCGGTATTTAACAGAAAAAATCTGCGATAGTCTGGATGTCGACCTGGGGCATTCGTCGTGTCCGGTATTTGCCGATGGCGAATTCGAACCCTGTTACGAAGAAACAATCCGGGGCTCTCACGTTTTTATTGTTCAATCTACGCCACCGTCAGCCGATAATCTGCTTGAACTTTTGCTAATGATTGACGCAGCGAAAAGGGCGAGTGCATACAAAATTATTGCAGTAGTGCCTTATTTTGGTTACGCTCGCCAGGACCGTAAAGATAAACCAAGGGTTTCGATTGGGGCAAAACTGGTAGCCGACCTTCTTTCGGTAGCGGGTATCGACCGTTTGATCACCATGGATTTGCATGCCGATCAGATTCAGGGATTTTTTAATGTTCCGGTTGATCATTTATACGCATCAGCTTTATTTGTTCCGTTTATCGAAAAAATGGGTTTACGCGATGTAGTGATAGCATCTCCCGACGTAGGAGGTACAAAACGTGCCAATACCTATGCAAAGATGCTCGAGACAGGGATTGTGATTTGCCATAAAACAAGGGCAAGACCGAATGAAGTAGGGAATATGACGGTTATTGGAGAAGTAAAAGGGAAAGATGTGATTATCGTCGACGATATGATCGATACAGCAGGAACGATCACCAAAGCAGCCAACCTGATGAAAAAGGAAGGGGCCAAAACGGTACGCGCATTTGCCGCACACGGTGTATTATCGGGGCCAGCTGTCGAACGTATTGAAAAATCGGAACTGGAAGAAGTATATTTTACCGATTCGATCAAGCCAGGTGCCGGAAGTACAAAGATAAAATACATCTCAACTGCCGATGCTTTTGCTGAAGCCATTCGCCGTGTATATAAAAATCAGTCAATAAGTTCGTTGTATTACAAATAATTTCTATTTTTGCACCGCTTTTTCCATAAGCAGGGCCATTAATAATGTGCATGCTGTTTGTCTCGCCAGAGGTGAGAGGACTGAGTACCATAATTATTAACGTAAATTATTAAAATGAAATCAGTAACGATTAAAGGGGAAGTTCGCAAATCCCTGGGTAAAAAAGACTCGCGCAAACTGCGGGCAGCAGAAAAAGCTCCGGCAGTAATGTACGGTGGCGAAGAACCAATCCATTTTTCAGTAGATTTTGCTGAAATGAGACAGTTGATCTACACTCCAAATGTTTTCCTGATCGATTTGGATATCGACGGAACGGTTCACAAAGCAATTATGCAGGATATCCAATGGCATCCGGTTGACGAAGTGGTGATGCACGTTGATTTTATGAAAATTAATGAAGAAAAGCCAATCAAAGTCGATGTTCCAATCAAAGTTACCGGTCATGCCAAAGGTATTCGCGCCGGGGGTAAACTGAACACCAACTTGCGCCGACTGAAAGTTAAGGCCCTGGCCAGCGATTTGCCTGATACCATTAATATTGATGTAACCAATTTAGGTCTTGGGCAAGGTATCAAAGTTGGTGATCTTAAAATGGAAAATGTTGAATTCCTCGATCAAAAATCGAACGTAGTAGTTAGTGTAGCCATCACAAGGGCAGCTCGTTCTGCAGCTGGCGCAGCTGTTGCAGTTGATGATGAAGAAGAAGCTTCAGCTGAAGAAGCGCCAGCCAGTGAAAAATAAATCATAAAACAGATTGTATGAAGTACTTAATTGCCGGGCTCGGTAATATAGGACCGGAATACAAAAATACCCGCCATAATATTGGCTTTCAAATATTGGACGCTCTCGCTGAGGCGTCCAATATTAGTTTTAGCGATAAACGTTACGGTTTTGTGGCCGAGTACAAGTACAAGGCACGAACTTTTATATTGCTAAAACCCACCACCTATATGAATTTGAGCGGTAGGGCGGTGAATTACTGGCTCCAACAGGAAAAAATTGATATTCAGAATATGTTGGTTTTGGTTGATGATCTGGCTTTGCCATTCGGAACTCTGAGGGTCCGTGCAAAAGGTGGGGCCGGTGGACATAACGGCCTCGAAAATATCAATCAGGTACTGGGAAGAAACGATTACGCGCGTTTGCGTTTTGGGATTGGCGACGATTTCAGAAAAGGGTTCCAGGTAGATTATGTGTTGGGAGAATGGAGCAAGGAAGAACAGAAGGAACTTCCATTTAAATTCAACGATTGTATCGACATAATACACAGTTTTGGAACAGTCGGTATCGATCGGACTATGAATATTTTCAATACCAAATAGAATTATGGCAGCTGGGGTCCGTATTGATAAATGGTTGTGGGCAGTGCGTATTTTCAAAACACGCAGCCAGGCAACAGAAGCTTGTAAAAAAGGTCATGTTTCGATTGCCGGCGCCACGGTTAAAGCTTCGCGCGAAGTACATGTAGGCGAGGTGGTTAAGGTAAGAAAGCCTCCCGTTTCGAGGAGTTTTAAAGTATTGGGCCTGACTGAAAAAAGAATGGGTGCGAAATTGATTCGCGATTTTTTTGAAGATGTAACACCTGTCGAAGAACTTGAATTGCTCGAAATACAAAAACATATGCGTTGGAGCGAGCGTGATAAAGGCACCGGGAGACCAACCAAAAAGGATCGTCGCGATTTGGACGGTTTTTTCGATTGGTAGGCAACAAGGCAACAAGGCGAAAATGCGGGAATGCATAAATGTTTAAACAGATGGCCAACTTTAAACACTGAACTTGAAATTTTAAACCCAGGAAATGCTTGTAGCTAAACAAAAGAGAAAAGAAAATATTGCTGAATACATCTTGTATCTCTATCAGATCGAAGACATGATAAGAGCTTTGCAATTTGACATGGATCTGATCGATCAGAAATTGGTTACTGCTTACAACGCCGATGAAAATACTTCGAAGGAAATTAGCAATTGGTACAGGAACCTGGTAATCATGATGGAAAAGGAAGGCATCAGGGAAAAGGGGCACTTGCAAGTTCTCGTTAACTTGATAGACGATATAAACGATTTCCATATGAACCTGGTGCAGACGCGAGCAGATGCCCGTTATGTTCAGGTTTTTCAATTAATTGCGGGTTTGCTGGGCGAACTTAGGGTAAAAAACACTTCGGCACAAAACGATGTTCAACTGGCTATCGATACGATTTATGGTTTTTTGCTGCTGAAAATGAAAAATTCTTTGGTAACAGATGAAACCTCCGAAGCAGTGCAACGTCTGGGCCGTTGGCTGGGCACCCTTTCAAAACTTTACCGCGAATTCGAAACCGGCGAATTCAACTTTTAAATCACGCGGCAACTTTTTCTTTTCCCAAACCAACGATAACGGTTCCGGGCAATCCATCTGTAAACCCGGTTTCTGATTGGCAAAGGGATGACTCGAAATATTCCAGCCCATTTCCAGGGGGCGGGTAACATTTTCACAATCTCAACAGCTGCTTCCGATTCTACAAATACCCGGTGATCTTTCAATAAAATTACGGAATCAATCTCGGGCGCAATCGAAAATTCATCGATGACCATTTTCCCCTCATCTGATTGAAGTGATACGAAACGGAATTGTTTTTTCTTATCCCTTTTCATGATAAAATCAGCTGCACCGTTGCATAAGTTACAAATGCCATCGAATAGTATGGTAGCTTGTTCATGCTTCACACAAGAATAACAAAAAGCAAGTGCGTGAGTTGTAAAAACAGGAAGGTTTTATTTATTTGTCTGAAAATCTTTGATCAGGCCATACGTTAGCCAGTTGGCCACCGCTTGCCGGTTGTCGTTGATGATCAGTCGTTTAATGTCGCGCGAATGGTTCATGTTTCCGAGTTCGATATACACCGCCGGAGGCAGCGTATTTTTAACCACGTAGAGATTTCGATCGCTAACTGTTCCTCCGTATCCGCGACCGGGCTGGTGTTCCCGGTATTTCTCCTGGAAAGTGTTTTTCAGGATCGTTGCTGCTTTTTTCCCGGTTTCACTACGAATATCGTTGTAAAAAAATACATCAATATTCTCACCTTTACTTCTCGAATCGACATGTATTGCAATCATTCGCTGAAATTCGCCCCGGTGTTTTGTATATAGTTTATTTACCGCATTCGAACGCTGCTGTAATCTTTTGGTCTGGTTCAAGGGAATAGTCAGATTTGGGTAACAAACTTCGTCTTTATCGATTTTCAGAAAACTTTCATCACGTATCCCGTCATTTGGGTCGCGGGTGATTAAATACACCGTGGCGCCTTCCTGGATCAGGTTTTTCGCCAGCCGCAGTGTTACGTCGTAGGCATATTCGTCTTCGCAAACCGTGTGGCCCTCATATTTTCCCATGGCTCCCGGATCGGGGCCACCATGTCCCGACATCAGGTAATAAACAGCTCCTTTCAAATCGCTGCTCGTAATTTCAACGTCAGCATATTTGTCTCCAAAAATATCGTAACGAACTGTCTTTCCCGAACCTTTAACAGGAGTGTCCATGGTTTCAGTAGCATCGTCGTTTGCCGGGAGTTTATATTTTACTCCTGCAAGAAGAGCATTGTTTTCTCCGAGGTGATCTTTATTAAGCGCGATAAAGTCTTCAATATTATCTGACACCGAATACCCGTAGCGTTTTAATAAACTGTAGATACCATCTCCTTTTTCCGCCACCACTTCCTTATTTTGCGACATCAGGTTAAATGGAACCAAAATGAACACCAAAAAAGTAATAAGAATAACTCTCCTAACTGATTTTATATGTAAGTTTGAACTGAACATCTGAAGTTATTTTCTGTTTACAGTAAACGACTTTCTGGCTAAAATAAAGGTAACCATCAATAAAAAAATTTGTTCATGCGACATTCTTTCAGCTATGGGCTGTTAATAACTTCGTTTTTATTTTTTGTTTCGTGTGGTCATGAAGCGGTAAAAACGGCTTATCAAACAGAGAACATCTCCGTATCGGAACAGGCAGGAGCGCTTGATAGCAGTATTGTTAATCTTTACAAACCCTACAAGGAAATTTTAGATAAAGACATGAACCGGGTCATTTCTGTTTCTGAATTTGTTATGGAAAAGGACAAACCCGAAAGTTTACTGACCAATTTCCTGGGCGACCTGCTTTTGCACGAAGGACAGCGTGTTGCAAAGGAAGAGGGGATGGATTTTGTACCCTCAATTTCATACTACAATTACGGGGGAATCCGCACCTCGATCCCCCAGGGCGATATTACCGTTGAAAAGGTTTTTGAGTTGATGCCTTTTGAAAACGAGATGGTGTTTATAGAACTAAGTGGGGCTGATACAAAAGCTTTTCTCGATTATATTGCTGATCATGGCGGCGACAGTGTAGGTGGTGTAAGATTTTCTATAAAAAATGAAAGGGCAACCCATATTAAAATCAATGGAGAAGATTTTGATCCGCAAAAGAATTACTGGATTGTTACCAACGATTATGTAGCTGCCGGTGGCGATGGACTGGCTGTTTTACGCGACCGGATAAACTTTATCAACAGTGGAAAATTAATTCGTGATGTGATTATTCAGAATTTTGAAGAACATCAGAAGAACAATGAAAAGTTAACTGCCAAACTCGACGGGAGGATGCGTTATGAATAGGAGGATATTTATACGAAATGTGGCGGCCGGAACCACCGGACTCGCTTTGGGGCCTGCCCCGCTTAGCCTGCTGGCGAACAACGAACTGCTTACAATTACGATTCTGCATACTAACGATATTCACAGCCACATCGAACCTTTTACCGGTTCCGACGAGCGTTACAATAATAAAGGAGGACTGGCACGAATTTCAGAAATTGCAAAGGTTCATCGCAAAATGAACCCCAACACTTTGCTTTTTGATGCAGGCGACATGTTTCAGGGAACGCCGTATTTCAACTATTTTAAAGGCGAATTAATCCTGAAAACCATGAGTGCGGCGGGTTACGACCTGGGAACCATTGGAAACCATGAATTTGACAATGGTTTGCAGGGATTTCTTGATCCACTGCCTAACGCCAAATTTCCACTTATTACTTCAAACTACGATTTTTCGGATACTATATTGGCTGGTAAATTCGAACGCTGCAAAATTTTTAAGCAAGATGGAATCAGGATCGGGGTTTACGCATTGGGTATCGAACTCGAAGGCCTGGTTGGAAAGAAAAATTATGGAAACACGGTTTACAACGATCCATTAACCGTAGCTCATGAAATGGAGTATCTCCTGAAAAATGAAATGGATTGCGACCTTGTGGTTTGTTTGTCGCACCTCGGTTTGAAATACCGCGACGATAAGGTGAGTGATCTCGTACTTGCGGCAGAAACTTCAATGACCGATCTGATCATTGGCGGACACACCCACTCGTATGTCGAAAAACCGTTGGTGGAGAAAAACAAAGCCGGCAATCCTGTAATTGTGAACCAGGCATGGTGGGGGGGTCTTGTCGTCGGTAAAATCGATTTTGTATTCGACCGAAGTGGAAAAGGCAAACCGGTTGTTTATACCAAAAACCTTGAGTAACAACTGAATTATGAAACGATCTCTTCGTTTATTATTGTCTGTTGTTTCCGGGGTTTTACTGAGTTTATCCTGGCTGGGACTTCCCGGCTGGATTTTATTTGTTGCATTTCTTCCGCTGCTTTTCGTAGAAAAATATTTTGTTGACCATGCTTCTGAATACCGCAGTGTTTCATTTTTGGGACACGCCTTGCTAACTGTTTTTATCTGGAATATTTTAACTACCTGGTGGATAATGCATGCAACCGCGTTGGGAGCAGCCATGGCCATCATCACCAACTCCTTTCTGATGTCGCTGGTTTGGTGGCTGGCTCATGCTGCGCGTCGCAGGTTCAAGTCGTATCTTGGGTACATTGCACTATTGGTTTTCTGGATTTCTTTCGAGTATTTTCATTTTCACTGGGATATTGAATGGCCCTGGCTACAGCTCGGAAACGGTTTTGCAAATAACGTAAGAATGATCCAGTGGTACGAATTTACCGGTGCTTTTGGAGGTACGGTTTGGGTTCTTTTGCTAAATATTCTTTTGTTTAAAACAATCGACCAATTCCGAAATTCTGAAAAACGGGCATCGTTGGTTACCGGTTCTTTTTTCGTTAGTGTACTGTTGTTTCCGATTCTGATTTCCTTTATTATGTATTATTCATACGATGAGAAGACATCTCCAAAACATATCACGGTAGTTCAGCCAAACATTGATCCTTATTCAGAAAAATATGATATGGATGCCGAGGTTCATAAAAAAAACGTGTTTCTGAAACTGGCACAAAGCGTTTCAAATAGTGAAACTGATTTTATCGTCGGACCTGAAACCGTATTTGAAAACCCCTGGTACTGGGACGAATCGAAACTTTATACCAACCGGTTCATGAATGAGATGGGGCATTTTCTTCGCAGCTACCCAAAGGCTGAGATGGTTTTTGGGGTTTCGTCGTTTAAAATATATAGCAACGAAAAAGAGGTGACCAACACAGCTCGCACACGCGATGGAATTACTTATGATCGGTTTAATACGGCTCTTTTCCTTGACAGGAATGGGGAAGCACAAGTTTATCACAAGTCGAAGCTGGTGGTGGGTGTCGAGAAAATGCCGTTTATGAATTACCTGGGTTTTATCCGCGATATCGTAATCAATATTGGCGGTACTACCGGTAGTTTGGGCCGACAAAAAGATGCCTCCGTTTTTACAGCGCACGACGGCACCAGGGTGGCGCCGGTTATTTGTTACGAGTCGGTTTTTGGAGAGTATGTAACGCACTACATAAAACAGGGAGCAGGCATTATTTTTATTATCACCAACGACGGCTGGTGGAAGAATACTCCGGGTTACAGGCAGCACCTGTCTTTTGCGCGTTTACGTGCCATCGAAAACCGCCGAAGCATTGCACGTTCAGCGAATACCGGGATATCGTGTTTTATTAACCAACGGGGCGATGTATCGCAAGCCACCGGATGGTGGGTCGAAGCGGCTATTTCAGGAACTTTGAATACCAACGATCAACTTACTTTTTACACTGAGAATGGCGATTTTATTGCACGTATTTCGTTGTTCGTAAGTGTGTTGCTGATTTTATTGATGGTGGTAAAACGGTACAGATAGGTACAAAAAAATCCGCACCAATTCATATTGTGTATAACCCCTGTATAACAGGATTTGAGTGCCCGGTTGATCAAACTTCCATCGGTCCTGAGACTCATCCCGCCTAAGGCGGGACTACAAGGCCTGTTTTAGCAACCATTAAGAGCGTCCTCGGTTAAATTTTTTCTGTTGAGTTTACCAAATTTTGAATTAATGCGGACAATATCTTAATCTTTTAAAGAACTCTTTTTTGTACAATTCAAATGTAGCGGTATGCTTTGGTATTTGCAAATTTTAGTCTTTAATTCTGGCATTTATATGTGTAAAATATTGTTGGATAGTTTTTTAAAATAGCCCGAAAACAGTGGCTTTGACTTGTTTACTTACTCTTTTTAAAACTTATGATAGGTACAATTGAACGTTTTATACTACTGTTAAATCAAATTGGATATTAAAGCGATTGAAAAATTCTATTGCACCTGAAGCGATAAGGGTTTTGTGGTAGCTTCATTAAACAGAAAGATTGGTAATGCAAAATTTATCCTGAAATCATCATAGAGAATTTTTAGATAGGACCGGCAATACACGACACACTAAATGTTGAACACAATTATGGTCTGGTCGCTTGAATTGTCGATTGGAAAATGTCAGCAATACCCAATCATAACCGGGATTTTTTTAACTTAGTAGCCGATCATACCACCGCCAGTAATCTTCTCTTTGAACTTTCCGGGAAGTAGCGGAAATGAACAGAGCTGGGAAAACCGGGCATCCTCTATTGAAGTGTGTAATTGGTCAAGATAGATAAACAACTAAATCGAACCTAATAATGAAACGAATCAGAATAAATACATTTTTGCTGGGGATACTTTTCTTGCAGTTGACCTTTTTCACAGGCTGTCAGTCTCAAAATGAACAGTTAGATATTGAAAATCCGCTGCCCGTTAAATTTGGAGATCCTTATATTCTGAAAGCATCAGACGGAATATATTACATGATCGGAACCGGCGGTGTAAGCGATGGCTTCAAAATGTATTCATCATCCGATTTAAAAAACTGGAAGGATGAGGGCCGGATTTACCAGGGAAATACATCAGATTCGTGGAACATGGCCAACTTTTGGGCCCCGGAATTGTACGAGAAAGACGGTAAATTGATTGTTCACGGACCCACTACAAAACAAGAATAAATGAAAACAATTTTAAAAAATGCAATACTGGTTTTGATGGTAATTATTTTTAGTTGCCAGAAGCCGGTGCAGAAATACACGGCCCGGCAGGTGCCTTTCAACCAGGTAAAAATCACGGATCAGTTTTGGGGTTCGCGTTTGGAGGCGCATGCCCATGCAACGCTTGCAACCTGTATTGCTCAAACACAGGACTCTACCGGGCGCATCAATAATTTTATTAAAGCCGCGGGTTTAATGGAAGGCGGACACGAGGGAATTTATTTTGATGATTCCGATGTGTATAAAGCGATGGAAGGTATCTCTTACTCATTGGTGAATAATCCAAACCCGGAACTCGACGCTTTGCTCGATAAATGGATCGCTTATATGGCAAAAGCGCAGCAACCCGATGGTTACCTGAATACTTTTTATACTTTAAACGGGCTGGATAAACGCTGGACCGACATGGAAAAACACGAAATGTACTGTGCCGGTCACATGATGGAAGCAGCGGTGGCCCATCATAAGGCGACAGGCAAAACTACATTTCTGAATATTGCTGCCAAATATGCCGATTACCTGTGCAACACCTTTGGCCCCGGGAAAAAAGACTGGGTCCCGGGTCACGAGGAAATTGAACTGGCGCTGGTAAAATTGTTTCACGAAACGGGTCAGCAAAAATACCTCGATCTTTCCTACTGGTTGTTGGAAGAACGTGGGTACGGGCATGGCCGCGGGGCTATTTGGGATAACAAAGACTGGGGGCCGGGCTATTGCCAGGATGATGTTCCGGTTTCAGATATTAGTGAAATTAAAGGTCACGCCGTTCGTGCCATGTACCTGTTTTCGGGAATGGCAGATGTTGCGGCAGAAAAGGGTTTACCACAATATGTGGCTGCTCTTGAACGGGTTTGGGATGATGTGGTGAACCGTAATATGTACATAACAGGCGGTATTGGCAGCTCGGTTTCCAACGAAGGGTTTACCGAAGATTACGATCTTCCGAACAAGGAAGCCTATTGCGAGACCTGTGCCTCTATTGGGATGGTTTTGTGGAACGGGCGGATGAACCTTTTTTCGCAGGATGCCAAATACATTGATGTCATGGAACGCTCGATGTATAACGGAGTATTAGCGGGAGTTTCTATTGAAGGAGACAGGTTCTTTTATGTAAATCCGCTTGAGTCAGACGGTAATCACCATCGGCGCGAATGGTATGGGTGTGCCTGTTGTCCGAGTAATGTATCCCGTTTCTTGCCTTCGGTTGGAAGCTACATTTACTCAATCTCCGATGATAAAAGATTGTTTGTAAATCTGTATGTTGGAAGCGCTTCTGAAATAAAAATAGGAAAAACTACCGTTGAAGTAATTCAGCAAACCGACTATCCTTGGGATGGAAATGTGGACATGGAGGTCAATCCTGAAAAGGAAAGCAACTTCGCTGTTAATTTGAGAATTCCGGGTTGGTGTAAAAAGTTTACTTTGAAAGTGAACAGGGAATCTTTAAAAGAAGTCGATGTGGATAAAGGTTATGTAACAATAACAAAAAAATGGAAAAAAGGGGATAAGATTACCCTGAATCTGGATATGCCGGTGGAAATGGTGGCTGCCGATCCAAAAGTGCTGGCCGATAAAGGCAAACGTGCGATTCAGCGTGGCCCGCTGGTTTATTGCATGGAAGAAACCGACCAGCCCGAGAATTCATGGGACAATATTCAATTAAACGCAAATACGAAATTTAAGGTCAAAAAGGCTACGGACAAATTAGCCGGCATGCTTGAGATTGAAGGCGAAACCGCTGGTCAGTTATTTTCAATGATACCTTATTTTGCATGGGACAACCGCGAAGCAGGAAAAATGAAAGTCTGGATTAACTATACTGAATAAAAAAATGAATATCAAAATTATTGCAACACTACTTATTTCCCTGAGTTTATTTTCAGTAAAAACATTTGCACAAAAACGTGCAGGGAATAATCATAATCCGGTTTTTGAAGGTTGGTATGCCGATCCCGAAGGAATTGTTTTTGGAGATGAATACTGGATTTATCCAACCTATTCAGCGCCATTCAACAAGCAGGTGTTTATGGATTGCTTTTCATCGAAGGATATGGTAACCTGGGAGAAGCATGAACGGATTATTGATACAACCGCAGTTAAATGGGCCTGGCGGGCGATGTGGGCCCCTGCCATCGTTCAAAAAGACGGGAAATACTTTCTGTTTTTTGCTGCCAACGATATTCAGAACGATAACGAAGAAGGCGGTATCGGAATAGGTGTGGCCGATCGTCCGGAAGGGCCATACAAAGATTATCTCGGGAAACCTTTACTTGATAAATTTCACAATGGCGCACAACCCATCGATCAGTTTGTTTTTCACGATAAAGATGGTCAGTATTACATGATTTACGGAGGCTGGAGGCATTGCAACATCGTTAAAATGAAGGATGATTTTATGGGTTTTCTTCCTTTTGGCGATGGCACAACTTTTAAAGAAATTACGCCCGAAGGTTATGTAGAAGGGCCGTTTATGTTTATCCGAAACGGGAAGTATTATTTTATGTGGAGCGAAGGTGGATGGACTGGCCCCGATTACAGCGTAGCTTATGCCATTGCCGATTCGCCGTTTGGCCCTTTTAAGCGAATTGGAAAGATTTTGAAACAGGATCCAAAGGTGGCAACCGGCGCAGGGCATCATTCGGTTATTCATATTCCCGGGACCGATGAATATTACATCGTTTATCACCGGCGCCCCTTAGGTGAAACCGACGGAAACCACCGTGAAACCTGTATCGACCGGATGTATTTTGATGATCAGGGATTTATTCAGCCTGTTAAAATCACTTTTGAAGGGGTGAAACCCCGGCTTTTGAAATAGTTCAAACAACCAAAACGTAGCTTATGAAACGAATTACGATTATCCTGGTCCTTGTTACTGTTATTTCGGTTTCAGTTTTTTCGAAAGAAAAACGAAACGCTTATTACATTACCAATCAGTCGCCGCTGATAGCACAACCTTACACTGCTTTGCCAATCGGGGCTATTCATGCCGAAGGTTTTCTAAAGGAAATGCTGCAACGTCAGCGCGATGGGTTGACAGGGCATCTCGACAGTGTTTATGCTTTGGTTTGCGGCGATAACAACGGCTGGCTGGGCGGCACCGGCGATGGCTGGGAACGCGGCCCTTACTGGCTGGATGGTTTGGTTCCGCTGGCCTACTTGCTCGATGATGATGAACTGAAAGCCAAAGCTCAGAAATGGATCGAATGGAGTATACAAAATCAGCAGGAGGACGGCTATTTTGGCCCGAGACCGCTGCCTGAAGGATATGAGGTCATTCCGGGCACTCAACAGGGAATGCGAAACGACTGGTGGCCCAAAATGGTGATGCTAAAAGTGTTGCAGCAATATTACAGCGCTACGGGGGACGAACGGATAATCAGGCTAATGACAAACTATTTTCGTTACCAGATGAAAATGCTTCCCGAAAACGAATTGGGATATGTTACATTCTGGGCGAACCGAAGAGGCGGTGATAACCTGGCTGTGGTTTACTGGTTGTACAATATTACGGGAGATAAATTTTTACTTGATTTGGCAGAAATCATACATAAACAAACCTTCGACTGGACAGATGTTTATTCAGGAAATATGATCCGGCGTTTAAACCCGCTGCCCGATTTGCATTGTGTAAATGTAGCACAGGGATTAAAAGAACCGGTTGTTTATTATCAGCAACATCCTGAAGAGAAATATCTTGAGGCGGTGAAAAAAGGACTGGCATCCATCAAAGAAGTACACGGCTTTGTAAACGGAATGTATGGCGGCGACGAGCAACTTCATGGAAACGACCCTACACAGGGCTCTGAATTGTGTTCGGCAGTTGAAATGATGTTTTGTTTTGAAAATATCATTCCGATTACCGGCGATGTATACTACGCCGATTATCTGGAAAAAATAGCGTATAACGTATTGCCAACCCAGATTGATGATGACTACACACGCCGGCAGTATTTCCAGCAGGTGAACCAGATAAAAGTGGACGATACAGAGCGCAATTTCTTTAATGACCGCCGTGGGAGAAATGTTTTTGGAACTACCACCGGTTATCCGTGTTGCACCTGCAATATGCACCAGGGCTGGCCAAAATTTGTTCAGAACACCTGGTATGCAACTTCGGATAACGGATTAGCTGCATTGGTATACGGACCAACAAAAGTTACCGCAAAAGTGGCCAATGGTGAAGAGGTGACGATTACAGAAGAAACCGGCTATCCTTTTAAAGAACAGGTTCAGTTTACCATTGAAAGCGATAACGCGGTTAAATTCCCGTTTCATTTAAGAATTCCGGAATGGTGTAAATCGTTCAGTTTGAAAGTAAATGGTGCTGATCAAAATCTGAAAGCGGAGAATGGCATTGTAAAGCTGGATCGTGAATGGAAATCCGGAGATAAAGTGGAATTGGACCTGGGCATGGATTTCCGGTTTAGTTACTGGAGCGAAATGTCGCTGGGCGTTGAACGCGGGCCGCTTGTTTATGCTTTACGCATTGAGGAAGAGTGGCAGGAAGTAAAAAAAGAAGAATACGATGATACGTATTGGGAGGTGCTTCCAAAATCACCCTGGAATTATGCCATTTGGGACCAGACTGTAAATACGGTTGATTTTCAGATTGAAGTTGCTGATGAGGTCGGGTTTTATCCCTGGAATCTTGAAAATACGCCAATAACGGTAAAAACAAAAGGACGCCGGATGCCGATTTGGACAGAAGACCGGAACATGGCCGGGAAAACACCTTCACCGGCCTGGCCTTACCGCGATGTGGACGATCATGAAGAAGAAATAACGCTAATTCCTTATGGCTGCACCACGCTCCGGATTGCCGAATTTCCGGTGTATAAAAAAATGGAATAAACTCAAACTAAAATATTAATACTGAAAATATGAAGACCAAGATCCTGATTTTACTGATCACACTTTTTTCTTTAAATTCTTTTGCCCAGTGGAGCCCGGCTGGCGATAAAATCAAAACCCAGTGGGCCGAAAAAGTCGATGTCAACAATGTCCTGCCCGGGTATCCGCGACCTTTAATGGTCCGTAGCGACTGGCAAAACCTGAATGGTTTATGGGATTACGCCATCACCCGTGCGGGTAAAAGTCAGCCTGAAATTTTCGACGGACAAATTCTCGTCCCTTTTGCTGTGGAATCAAGCCTGTCGGGTGTTCAAAAAAGTGTGGGAGAAGAAAATGAGCTTTGGTACAAACGAAGTTTTTCTGTTCCCCCGGCATGGAAAGGGAAGAAAGTAATCCTGCATTTTGGTGCAGTAGATTGGAAAACAGATGTTTGGGTAAACAACATTAAAATAGGTTCGCACCAGGGGGGATATGATGCTTTTTCATTTGATATTACCCCTTTTCTTGAAAAGTCGGGAGGACAAAGGTTGGTTGTAAAAGTCTGGGACCCTTCGGATAAAGGATTTCAGCCCCGCGGAAAGCAAACCAGCGAACCACGCGGAATTTGGTACACTCCTGTAACCGGAATATGGCAAACCGTTTGGATGGAGCCGGTAAATGAAAAATACATTTCCAAAATCAATTCAGTTCCCGATGTTGACTATGGCAGTTTAAAAGTGGAAGTTGCTTCCTGCGGGACCTCTTTGGGCGATGTTTACGAGGTCACTCTGAAAGATAACGGAAATATCATTTCTGAAGGCAAAGCCGTTCCCGGCGAATCGGTTAATTTGGCTGTTCCTGAAGCAAAACTATGGAGCCCGGAGTCGCCTTTCCTGTATGACATGGAAGTAAAGCTGATTAGTGCCGGGAAAACAGTAGATGCAGTACAGAGTTATTTTGCGATGCGGAAAATTTCGACAAAACGCGATGAAAATGGTATTGTTCGTTTGCAACTCAATAACAGGGATTACTTCGAGTTTGGACCGCTCGACCAGGGCTGGTGGCCCGATGGTTTATATACGGCTCCAACTGACGAGGCTTTGAAATTCGATATCCTAAAAACAAAGGATTATGGTTTTAACATGATCCGTAAACACGTGAAAGTAGAACCCGCACGCTGGTACACTCACTGCGATCAGCTGGGAATCCTGGTATGGCAGGATATGCCCAGTGGCGATCATTCACCACAGTGGCAAAACCACCAATATTTTAGTGGTACGGAATTCAAACGTTCTCCTGAGTCTGAAGAAAATTACCGTCACGAGTGGAAAGAGATTATGGATGAACACCTATCTAATCCGTCTATTGTTTGCTGGGTTCCGTTTAACGAGGCCTGGGGACAATTTAAAACCGAAGAAATTACTGAATGGACAAAAGCGTATGATCCAAGTAGGTTGGTAAATCCGGCCAGCGGCGGCAATTTTTATCATGTGGGCGATATGCTCGATTTGCACAATTATCCCGGCCCTGAAATGTATCTGTTCGACGGAAGCCGTGCCAATGTGTTGGGTGAATACGGCGGAATTGGCCTGGCGCTTGAAGGGCACCTTTGGAAAACCGATCAAAACTGGGGATATGTACAGTTTAAAAGTTCGAAAGAAGTTACCGATCAGTATGTGGAATTTGCCAACCAGCTATTAAAAATGGCACAAACTGGATTTTCAGCAGCAGTATATACTCAAACAACCGATGTTGAAGGCGAAGTAAATGGCTTGATGACCTATGACCGGAAAGTGATAAAACTCGACATGGAACGGGTTCGCGAAATCAATCAGAAGATTTGTAAGGTATTAAGCAAATAGTTGGCAGGGACAGTTTTTTTAATCAAAATCCAAAATTCTCCGATTGCGAAACAGTCGGAGAATTCTATTTTTGGCCCTGCTAAAACCTGCATGTTCGAAAGATAGTAATTCGCACAAAAAAGAAAAGCCGGAATAAACATTCCGACTCTTCCCGCAAAATAAAACTACTTAACTAAATCAATTATAAAACTATTTGCGTTTTTTCACCATTATACTGAATAGTACCCACAAAGCCTTTTCCCGAAAGGAATGGAACAGCTTGTCCGCGACTAAGCTTGTAAACCCGGAACTCGCGGTTTTGGGTCATTCCATCGAATTCGCCTTCTCTTGGAAGAACATTCAGGGTATTGTCTTTTTCTGAATATTCAAAACGGATGGTACTGAATTTACCTTTTTCGTAATTATAATTAGTCGATTCGTCTTCGTACAATTCAAAACTTCCGTCTTTTCCGGTATATACATAAATATCGATCGGTGCATCGGGTTTCTGGTTGGTATATTCAATTTCAGGGCCGGCAGGAAGGATTGATCCTTCGCGTACATAAAGCGGCATTCTTTCGTAAGGAGCATCAACACTCAATTTTTGTCCGCCCTCAATAATTTCTCCTGTGTATAAATTGTACCAGGCTCCATCATTTGGGAAATACACTTCGCGCTGGCGTTCCTTGTATTCGGTAACCGGACAAACCATTAGCGATGGGCCGAACATATATTGATCGGCAATATTCAGCACATTTTTATCTTTGCCGAAGTCCATCGCCAAACCACGCATAATTGTGTAATCATGATGATAAACAGCTCCTGTAATGCTGTAAATATAAGGCATCAAACGGTAGCGGAGTTTGTTGTAATACAGCATCGATTTGTAGGCAGGATGTGTTTCGGGTGCCAGGTTATAGATTTCGCGGAACGGAAACTGGCCATGCACCCTGAAAAGCGGTGCAAATGCTCCAAACTGGTACCAGCGCGTATTCAGCTCACGCCATTCCTCCATTTCTTCACTGCCTTCTTTTGCGCTTTCAAATTTCTTTTGAACACAGAAACCACCAATATCCATAGTCCAGTAGGGCAGCCCCGACATCGAGAAATTGATCCCAGCCGGAACCTGGGCTTTCATATCTCCCCAGGTTGTTCCAATATCGCCACTCCAGGTAGTAGTGCCAAAACGTTGCATCCCGGCAAAACCCGAACGCGTGAGGATAAATACCCTGTCGACCGGGTTTTTATCGCGCTGACCTTCGTAAATGCCTTTGGCATTCATCAGTGCAAACGCGTTAAAATATTTGGTCGATGGACCGAGGGCGGTTGGGTTCATCAGTTGTTTACGGTATTCGATACTGGCATTCGAGAGAATATCGGGTTCTGTAGCGTCGAGCCACCAGGCGTCAATCCCTTTTGAATACAGTTTTTCGTTGATTTGTTTCCAGAATAACTTACGTGCGCCATCGCTGTAAGCATCGTAAAACGAACCAATGTAGCCCGGGTAAATCCAGTCGCGAATGCTATCTTTTATCGCCTGCTGATACATCCAGCCTTGTTTGTTAAATTCGTTGTAATGTTCGGTCGCAAGATAGAATTTTGGCCACACCGAGATCATAATCTGGGCATGTTCATCGTGTACTTCTTTAATCATTTCTTCTGCATCGGGGAAGCGGGCTAAATCAAAATCGTGACTACCCCATTGTGTAACCGGCCAATACGACCAGTCCAGAACGATATTATCGATCGGAATCTTTCTTTTTCTGAATTCGGCTAAAGTACTTAGCAGTTCGTCCTGGGTTTTATAACGTTCGCGGCTTTGCCAGAAACCCATGGCCCATTTGGGCATTACCTGTGCTTTCCCGGTTAGTTGGCGGTACCTCGAAATTACATCATCCATCGATCCGCCTTTCATAAAATAGTAATTAATCTGATCGCCCATTTCGGAATAAAACGAAATATCGTCCTGTTGCCCGGCAGGAACAGGCGAAAGTACTTTTAACCCAATGTAGGAAACGCCACCGTCGGGAAACCATTCGAGTTTAAGGTTGTGTTGCTGACCGGCTTCCATTTCAACCTGGAATTTAGCTACCGAAGGATTCCATGCAGTTCTCCATCTATCGGCTTTTAAATCAGCATCAACCCATATTTTTGTATAACCTGCGTAATACAACAGAAAGTGAAACAAACCGCTTTCTTCTGCCTGAATTTTGCCTTCCCAGGTAATTTTGGCACGATCGAAATTAAACCCTTCAGGAAAGTTCCTGATGGTTTCAAGATTTTCATAATCGATGGTTGATTCCTGTCTTACCGTGAATACGTGACCGTTTTGAGTGTCATCGACATAAGTGGCAGTCAGGCTTCCTTCTTTTCCTTCGACATTGTAAAGCTTAAGTTGATCGATTTGTCCGTATGGACGTGGATCGCCGAAACGCGATAGCGAATAATTATCCCACAATAAGCCATAATTTTTTGTCGAAACGATAAATGGTACGGATACCTTGGTATTGTATTGAAACAGTTCTTCGTTCTTCCCCCGGTAATTCATTTCGTTGGCCTGATGCTGCCCCAATCCGTACAAGGCTTCGTCTTCCGACGATTCAAAAACCTGCTGCATTGAATAACCTTTAACCCCATCAACAGAAATAGGTTCGAACATAGTGCCGCCGTCTTCTTTTCCTTGCAGTATGGGCGTTCCACCGGCATCGAAGAAATTCACTTCTCCGCTTTCTTTCGAAATTTCTACTTTGGTTTTGGCAGTTGAAACAATCACTTTATCGGCTTCTTCGGTTACCTCAAATGAAACTGGTCCTGTTGTTGGTAAAACGATCAGACTTTCTTCGCGGCTGAATACCTTTGTGGCGCTGGCCGAAACTTTAATAATCTCTTCGTCGATTGGAGAAACGAGGATGGCTTTGGCTGCCTTTTCCTTCGGATTTTTCGGATAAATAAGTACATCGGGGCCCACTTTTTCCCAGTTCTTCTGCGAACAGGAAAATGCTGCAAAAGCCAGAAGTAAAACAAAAATTAAATGCTTCATGAGATGGTAATTTTTGGTATTTATATAGTTTGTTTTCGAATTGCGGGACATCCATAAAATTGACAACGGTTTCGAAACGATTATAAACTGTGATCAAACGTTGGTGGATAAGAGCTTCATTATCGCTTTTTTGCAGGTTGGTAAACGCCTTTAAAATTGCTGTTAATAACATAATCATCGACCCACGAAAGCTTATAAAATACCTTTACTCCGTAGGTCTTTTCAAGAGTTTGAAGAAAATCGCTCAGTGGGACATTTCGGAAGTTTCCGCTTATTCTGATCTCATCCGGCTGCTGTGCCAAGGTAATACCCATCGATGAAACGATCAGTATCAGCAAAAGCAAAATTTGTTTTGGGCCGAATGTTATTTTTAACATGGTTAGATTGTCGGTTTAGATACTACTTATTGTCACTATTACCAGATGATAAAGCTAAACAAAATATTTTTTGAACAATAGCTTTATTTGTTAAAAAACGCATGCTTGATAACAGAATCACGCCGGTAGGGGAAAGCTTATCGGAACTGTATAAGTTATTTAATGCAGATACTGAATATGATAACCGCAAATTTTGTAATGTATTTTTACTGTTTTTTTTACAGTCATTTTATTTATTCAATACCAGATTCTGAATAAAAAATTCCATCATGCGTTCGGTGTTAACTGCGGTGTGGCCGCGATCGGGGCCTACCTGAACTTCGAAACTTTTACCGGCTTCCTGCAAAGCCTGAATCAACTGGAGAGAGTTCGAAGGATGTACATTATTATCTGCAGTTCCATAATAAATCATAAGTTTACCAACCAGGTTATTGGCATAGTTCGCCAGCTTTGCCGCTTCGTAACCTTTCTCGTTGTTTTCGGGCAGGTTCATAAAACGTTCGGTGTAAATGTTGTCGTAGTTTCGCCAGTCCATCACACCCGAGTTGGCTACCGCGGCCTGGAAAACTTCTGGGTGGCGCAGGATGCAGGCAGCAGCCGTAGTTCCGCCATACGAAGTGCCAAAAACACCTACCCTGTTTTTATCAACATAAGGACGGTTGTACAACGATTTTATTCCTTCGGCAAAATCATCCTGTTCAACAATGGTCATGTTCCCGTACAATTTATCGAGCATTTTTTTGCCTTTCCATGCGGCATTTCTTCCGTCGATGCTAAGCACCAGAAATCCATATTCAGTGAGTGGGTTTGGTGTTGTAAATGTTTCGCGAACGCCATTGGTTGCCGGGCCACCATAATTTGATAAAACTACCGGGTATTTTTTTGACGGGTCGAAATTGCTTGGAAAGTGAAGGATTCCGTGTAATTCGGTTTCGCCATCTGCCGAGGTGTAAGTAAAAATTTCGGTCTTTTTCAAACCGAGTTCGTTAAAGTCCGTCATATCGCTTTCGGCAAGTGGGGCCACAACTTTTCCTTTTGCATCGACTAAACGACTAAAAGGCGCGATATCGTGCGTTTCGGCTATATCTATAAAATATTTGGCATCGGGCGAAAGTTGTACTGCGTGGTTATATGCCGGATCGGTGAGACGAACGTCATCGCTTCCGTTCAATTTTACCCGGTGCAACTGCAGTTTCATATAATTATCGCCGCTGCGCGCCATATAATATAAGTTGCCCGCTTTTTCATCCACTTTTTCTATTCCGGCTACTTCAAATTCGTGTGTGGTTAAGGGGTTGATCAAGCCTTTTTTCAGATCGAACAAATAGTAATTTTTAAAACCGTTGCGTTCGCTGTTCCAGATAAAACGTTGTCCATCTTCGAGAAACTTCATCTCGGGCGAATTTTCCACAAAACTGGCCGGCCATTCTTCGCGCACTACCACGCGGCATTTTCCGCTCGCAGGATCGGCTGCTGTAAGTTCCATAATGTCTTGCTTCCGGTTGGTGCGGTGGAAAAGTAACTCGCTACCGTTGGGAGCCCACTCGATGCCGTAAACATAATGCCCAACTACCAGGTTGTCGAATGGCAAGCCATCGCGTACATCAACTGTGGTTGTTTTTTTTGTTTCACGATCGTAAACCATTAAGCCCACCACCGGGTTAACAGCGCCCACTTTAGTGTACGCTTCCACGTTCATCGAGTCATAAATTTCGGTTTGTTCGTATTGAAGAAAGTAGTTACGCACCTTGCTCATATCAAACGAATAGAAAGCCAGTTTTTTGCTGTCGGGCGACCACCACATCGCGGTAATCTGATCGAGTTCTTCGCCGTAAACCCAGGTGGCTGTACCAAAGGTTATCCTTTTTTCAACCGATCCTTCGGTTGTAACCGCAAATTCGTTGTTGCCTTCTGCATCGCTGATGTACACATTCCCATTTTTATAGCGTGCCATCCAATTTTCGTCAGGCGATTTGGTTTCGGTATATTGTCTGCCGCGTTCAGGGCGATTGGCGTACATCCTGCGGTAACGCACCATTGGCGATTCTTCCGGATCGGCTTCGCCCAGTTCGACCAGCTTTTTATTTTTTACATTGAATTCGTATTTCTTTCCATCCTGATTGTAGGTAAATGTTTTCCCGTCGTCGGACCACGTGGCCGAAATCCGCCCGGGTTTTACCGAATTACGTATTTTGGGTGATACTTTTTGATACTGGTCGTAACCCGGCATGTCTTTTATCCATTGTTGTGCTTGGGCACCAATACTTAAAACTACTGCCAAACTGATTAGTATAATACGGGCTACGGTTTTCTGACTTCTCATGATTTTCGTTTTTTAAAGAATAAAAATTTGTTCAGTGCCTAAACTTACTTGTAGTCGCCGAAATTTCAAAACAGTAAATAAAAATTATTTAGTGAAATGAGTCCTAATGGAGGTTGAAGATATTATTCGTTCAAAATAAAACTTAATGACGGGCTTTTAGTGAACGATTAATCCGGACTATTTTTTTTCAAGAATGATTGGTTTATGATCAGAAAATCAAAATTACTGAGGTCATTTTGCCGGGAACTGAATCTACTTTCAGGCGGCCACCGTGCATCTGCATAATTTGCCTCGAAAGGCTGAGGCCAATTCCTGAACCGGATTCCTTGGTAGTAAAGAAAGGTATAAAAACCTTGTCCATCAATTCTTCGGGAATCCCTGGCCCATTATCTGTAACGGTAATCTGTTTCCGTCCGTTTTTATTTGTGTTGGCATTAAGTACAATTTTGCCTTCCTCATGGTTTTTCAAAGCTTCCATCGAATTCTTAATCAGGTTGATTAACACCTGAGAGATTTGTTTTTTGTCGGCAGTAAGTTCAAGATCGGGTGGTGTAACTTCCAAACTTATTCGTATGTTGTCGTCAATGGGTTCGGTGCCAATAAACGTAATTGTATTTTCGAGCAATTGTTTTAGTTGAATGGTCTTTTTCTCCGGTGGTGGAATGCGGGTGAGTTTCCGGTAAGTTTCAACAAAAGCGATAAGTCCGGTGCCGCGTTCGTTGATCACTTCCAAACCTTTGATTGTATTTCCGATTACTTTCTCTGAAGGTTGGTTGCCATCAAGGTTCTTAAAATAAGCGAGAATGGTTTGCGAAAGCGATGTAATGGGTGCGATAGTGTTCATTATTTCGTGGGTCAACACCCTGATCAGTTTAATCCAGCTTTCCAATTCCTTGGTATCCATCTCATTTTTGATATCATGAATGGTAACCAGTTGCAGGTTTTGGGTTGCAGTTTTAAATTGTGTTGATTTCAACGAAAGCTGAACAAGTCCTTCCTGGCTGTAAAAACTAACCAGCCGGTTGTCGCCGGGTTTTATTTCCTTTAAACCAGTAAACAACTTTTTGTCGATCCTTGATACCTGATCGATGTGGTTGAGGTGTTCGTGGTTGAGTAAATTACGCGCTGCAGAATTGGATAAAAAAATGTTGCCTTTCTCGTTGTAGGTAATAATTCCAATCGAAATATGTTCGAGTATGGTTTTGAAATACTGTTCCTGTTCCAGTAATTCGAATTTTATATTTTTTATCAGGTCATTAACCTTATTCAGGCTCGAATTTAATTCGTTAAGCGCCTTGTTTCCCGTGGTTTCAGGAAAGTTAAGCGTTGAATCGTCGTTTCTGACCGCGTCGAAAAAGAAAGCTATTTTGCGGTTGGTGCGGTTTAAGTAATTAATCAGCTCCGAAATCTGGATTAAAAAGATCAGTACAAAGAAAAAACCAAGCATGAAACCCTGTTTGCCAAAGAATAACCATCCCATCAGCAAGGCATTAGCTGCCAGTAACCAAACTCTGAAAACAATGTTAAGGTAGAAATTGCGGCTGGCCATATTGGATTACAGATTATATTTTTTCATTTTATTGTAGAGCGTTTGCCGGGTTATTCCCAGTTGTTCGGCAACTGTAGTCAGGTTCTGGTTATTTTTTTGAAGGATCCGGGCTATCATCTTTCTTTCCATTTCTTCAATGGTTCCGTCAAACAGGTCATTCATCCCCGGCATCGAAGGTTTAAAAAAGAAATCATCGGGAGTAAGTTCTTTTTTATCACACAGTATAACCGCTTTTTCAATGGTGTGCTGTAATTCGCGAACGTTGCCGGGCCACTGGTAACCAATTAGTTTTGCTTGTCCTGCCGGCGAAATCTCAAGATCAGGTTTTCTGTATTTGTTGCCGTAAACCTTTAAGAAATAGTTGGCAATTGCCGTAATATCTTCCTTTCGTTCGTTTAGCGGCGGGATTTCAATTTGTATCGTGTTTATCCGGTACAACAAATCTTCGCGGAATTTTCCGTCCACGACCATCTGGTCGAGCTTCTGGTTGGTAGCACAAATCAAACGCAGATTCACCGGAACCGTTTTATTGGAACCGATGGGAGTAATCACCCGGTTTTGAAGCACCGACAGGAGTTTGGGTTGTAGATGAAGCGGCAGATTTCCGATTTCGTCGAGGAAGAGTGTCCCATTGTTTGCATTTTCTATTTTTCCGGTGCGATCTTCACGGGCATCGGTAAAAGCGCCTTTTTTATGACCGAATAATTCGCTTTCGAAAAGGCTTTCACTCAGGGCGCCCATGTCCACGGTAAGCAGAATTTCATCCGATCGTTTTGAGAGACGATGCAGTTCGCGGGCTATTAATTCTTTCCCTGTTCCGTTGTCGCCGGTAATTAAGACATTCGCATCGGTAGCCGCCACTTTTTTTATAAGTGCCAGGATTTGCAGCATTTGAGGCGATTGTGCGATAATAAAGTGTTTCTCTTTATTTATTTCGCCTTTCAGCACACTTTCTTTTTGCCTGAGCTTTTTGATTTCTTTTTTCGATTGCTGAAGTTTAAAAACATTTCGTAAAGTCGCTTTTAATTTTTCGTTGTCCCATGGTTTTAGTATAAAATCGGCGGCGCCTTGTTTTAAGGCTTTAACCGCTAACTCAACATCGCCATAAGCCGTAAACAATACAACTTCCAGTTCGGGTTTAATCTCTTTTATTCGTGTAAGCCAGTACAACCCTTCGTTACCGGTGTTCAAGCCGGCAGCAAAATTCATATCCAGCAGGATCAAGTCAAAATCAGTTGAATCAACAAGCGACGGCAGTTGATTGGGACTTGCAATTGTAATGACCTCTTCAAATTCATCCTGAAGTAAGATTTCAACAGCGCTTAAAATGCTCTTGTTATCGTCGACAACCAAAATTTTCCCTTTTTCCATATCTAAGAATATTCAGATAATCCCTTCGAACCAAATTTGATGCTAAACTTTTATAAAGTCAGATTCTCCTCCGTAAAATGTTAAGGCATAAAACTTTCCGTTGGCTCAAAGGTACACTGCGGTATTTTTAAATCAAATCAGGTGTCAAATTATTTTACACAATTTGTCCATTTTTTTTACAGAGCAGGCACTATTTTAATTTCACATATGTACTAATTTGTTCTTTATCAATGCAATAAGAATCATGGCATTTTTTTGGCATTCTGGAAATCCATAGAAACAGTTTTACAATATGAGGTACTATTTATTATTGCTCGCAGGAATGTTTTTATTAGCCAGTCCAAATGTTAATGGACAGAAGAATTGGTCGTTGGATGAATGCGTTAAGTATGCTATTGCAAATAATCTGGATGTAAGGGATAGAGTTATTCAATCTGATTTGAACAAGGAAACATTCAATCAGTCGAAAAGAAATCTTTTACCTTATATTTCGTTGGGTGGCAACGGTTCTAACTCATTTGGAAAATCACTTGATTACGACACGTATGAATATACAAACACCAGTCAGTTTTATGGCAATATTGGTGTTTCTACGGGCATTGATGTTTTTCGTGGATTTATCAGACAAAACACAATTTCGTATAGGAAAATGAATTATTTGGCTGGTATTGAGGATGAAAAGCAGCAGAAATACGACATTGCTTTTTCGGTGATGGGGGCTTATTACAATACTGTTTATTACTATGGGCTGATGGAAATTGTGGGAGAACAAAAAGAATTATCGAGGTTGAATGTAGAACGTGCTCAGAAACAAGTAGCTCTGGGCCTAAAAGCAAAATCAGATCTTCTTGAAATGGAGTCGAGGATGGCAAAGGAGGAGCTAAATTACATTCAGGCAGAGAATTCATATAAGAAAGCATTTTTAGATCTCAGGCAGACAATGAATATTCCGCTGGATGAAGATTTTATTATTGATTTCGACTCTTCGGATGAAGGCATTATTGTGTTAAAACCAACTACTCCGACTGCTATTTTTTCGGAAGCACAAAATTTCTATCCTACCATTAAAGCGGTTGAGCTAAGAAAAGAAGCAGCACAAAAAAATGTTTCAATAGCAAAAGGTTCGTTATGGCCCAGTTTGGCTATGCAGGCGGGTTATAATTCGTATTATTCAAAGATTAAAGGAAAAACCAATGGTGAATCATTTTCCAGTCAGTTAAAGAACAATGCCAGCCAGTATTTTGGATTTTCCTTTGATATTCCTGTTTTTCAAAAATTCGGCCTCCGGTCTGATGTAAAACTGGCACGACTGAATTATATGAAAGCCGAAGTAGCGTTGGAGAAAACCTCTCAACAGTTGCTAAATGAAATTACACTTAATTACCATGAATTGGAATCTTATAACTCAGAATACAACCAGTTGTTGAAACAGGTCGATTTCTCGCAGGTTGCCTACGATGCTGCCGTAAAAAAGATGGAACAGGGGCTGCTTAGTGTAATCGAGCTTTATGATTCGAAAAACCTACTGGCACAGGCAAAAAGTGATTTATTAAGAACAAAACTTCAATATATCGTCAAAAGGAAAACAATTGACTATTATTTAGGAAAACCAGTATTTGAAATTTCAGCATTAAACGAAAATTAGTAATTACCTGATAAAAGATTTTGATATGGGAATGGATAGAAAAATAGAAAAGAAAAAAGGCATCAGGCCAAAACACCTTATTTATGCTGCGGTTGCAATTGCCTTTGTTTTCTTGCTGATAAAAATACTGAAAGACGCGAATGTTTCAACGTTCAAAGTTGATGCTGATAAAATTACGATCGAAGAGGTTCAACACGGAGAGTTTAACGATTATATCCGAACAAACGGAACCGTTGAACCGATTTCCACTATCTACCTCGATGCCGAAGAAGGCGGCCAGGTTAAAGAACGCCTGATAGAAGAAGGAGCCGATTTGAAAAAGGGGGATGTTATACTTGTGCTTGAAAACCGGTCTTTATACCAGGAAATTATGAACAGCGAATCGAACCTGGCGCAAAAACAAAATATGCTGCGCCAAACACGTATCAGTTTTGAGTCTTCAAGGATTGAATCAAAACGCCTTTTGCTTAATTCTGAATTTGATCTGATAAAGAAGAAAAGAAACTTCGGGCAACAGGAGGCTCTTTATAAGGATGAGCTTGCTTCGAAAGAAGATTACCTGCAGGCAAAAGAAGATTACGAATTTGCGTTTGAAATGCAGAAGATCAATAAAATGAAATCGGAGAACGATTCGATGATCATGGCTACCGAAATGATCCAGTTGGAAGAGGATTTAACGAAAATGCAGAAAACGCTGGATTTGGTGTACGAACGTTTGGATAATCTGAATGTGAAAGCACCAGTGGATGGACAACTTGGAATGCTCGACGCCGAAGTTGGACAAAGTATTGGCAGGGGAACACGCATTGGACAGATCAACGTTTTAACCGATTATAAAATTAAAGCGCTTATCGACGAACATTATATCGATCGGGTGCGTGCAGGATTAAGTGCAACATTCGAACGGCAAAACAGTCTTTTTAACCTGATGGTGAAAAAAGTGTATCCGGAGGTTCGAAACTCACAATTTCAAATCGATCTCGTTTTTACGGATGAACGCCCGGACAATATCCGGACCGGACAAACCTATTACATCAACCTGCAGTTGGGGCAGCCGGAACAGTCGCTTCTGGTAAGTTTGGGCGGATTTTTCAACAGCACCGGCGGACAATGGATTTATGTGGTCGATCCTTCGGGCGGTTTTGCCACCAAGCGCGAAATACGTATTGGACGTAAAAATCCGAAATACTACGAAGTGCTGAGCGGTCTGGAAGCAGGCGAGAAGGTGGTTACCTCGGGATATGATTTGTTTGGCGATAATGATAAGCTGATCCTTCGCTGAAGGCAGAGGGCACGGGGCATGGGGCAGAGGGCAGGGAGCAGAGAGACAGGAATAAAAATGATTGGAAAATGCTAAAAAAGTGAATATAAAATATTAATCACCAGGGTATTTGAGAAGTGCGGATTTTCCCTTGGCACTGTGCTCTTTGCCCTTAGCAAAAACAAGATTATGGCACAATTTAGATTTATGGATTTACCAACAATGATAACAGATATAGAAATATTTATAAATACAACAATTAACAGCAATGGTCATTCGGCTTGCACAATCTCACGCCATGCCCTCTGCCCTTTGCTCTTAGCATTCTAACTATGATACGAACAGAAAAACTTACAAAAATCTTCCGGACAGAGGAAGTTGAAACTTTCGCACTGAACGGAGTATCAATCCAGGTAAAAAAGGGCGAATTTGTGGCTATTATGGGGCCGTCGGGTTGCGGAAAATCAACCTTACTGAACATTATCGGCTTACTTGATAACCCCAGCGGTGGCAAATATTTTTTCGACGGCACCGAGGTAGGAAGTTACAAGGAACGCCAGCGCACACAAATGCGAAAAGGAAACCTCGGTTTTGTTTTCCAGAGCTTTAACCTCATTGACGAACTTACAGTTTACGAAAATGTGGAACTGCCGCTCATTTACCTGAAAAAGAAAGTCAGCGAACGTAAAGAGATGGTCAATGCGGTGTTGGAACGGATGAAAATCGGGCACCGCGCCAAACATTTTCCGCAACAGCTTTCGGGTGGTCAGCAGCAACGTGTTGCCATTGCGCGCGCGGTAGTTGCCAACCCGAAACTGATTTTGGCGGATGAGCCAACCGGTAACCTCGATTCTAAAAACGGGCTCGAAGTGATGAACCTGTTAACCGAATTAAACAAAGAAGGGACAACGATTATTATGGTTACCCACTCGATGCACGATGCCGGTTTCGCCCACCGTATCATCAACCTGTTCGACGGTGAAGTTTTAACTGAAAACGTTAACGAAAGAATGGCTGAAATACTTTAGTCAAACAACTTTTATTCGACTATTTATCTGTCTCAAAGATGAAAACTATTAACTAATTCAAATGAATTTTTTAAAACCTGCTTTTCGCCGCCTTTTCCGAAAAGGTGAGCACACTGCAACACGTATTGTATCGTTGGTTGCCGGACTGGCATTTGGCATTTTACTTTTGTCCGAAGTATTCTATTACTACAGCTTCGACAGTTTTTATCCCGATGCCGACCGCATTTATGTGGTACACGAAAACTTCAAAATGGATAAATCCTCCGATAAGTTGGAGAGCCATCCAGGGGTAAGTGGGGCAATTGCCCCGGGGCTTAAATCAGAGGTGCCGGGGATTGAATCGGCCACCCGGTTGAATTCAATTGGTGAACAGGTTTTTTATACGGAAGATTTGAAAAGCCATAAAGCTGAAATTTCGCTGGCCGACGAATACCTGTTCGATGTTATTCCGTTACCGATGCTCAGCGGAAATCCTAAAGAAATATTAAAATCGCCGATGACCTGCATGGTTTCGAGTGAAATTGCGGATGAAATAGGTGGCAATGTTATTGGAAAAACCATTGAGTTGAAACGATACCCCAACAAGAAGTTAACCATTGCAGGAGTATTTGAAACTTTGCCCGAGAATACGAACTATGAATACGATGTACTTATTCCGATGGTTTCCACTAAGCAGTTTATGTGGGACGGCACTGAAAACTGGATGGGTAACGACCGATATCGCGCCTACGTAAAACTCGAACCCGGAATCGATCCGGAAAGCCTGGCGCCTGCAGTGCGTAAAATGCAGGAGAAACATCAGGATATTGAAAAACTGGAGCAGCAACAGCAGGGAATGGTATTAAAATACTCATTTAAACCCGTTCAGAAAATGTATGTCGATAATGTGAAGGACATGATTATTGTACTGAGTACCATTGCCATTGCGGTGCTTTTTGTTTCTCTTATGAATTATATCCTGTTAACGATGAGTACCTTGGTAAATCGTGCCAAATCGTCGGCTATTCGCAAAACCTGTGGCGCCCAGGCAAGCAACCTGCAACGACTTATTTTTACCGAAACCCTCCTGTTATTTCTAATTTCAATATCAGGGGCAGCGCTTATCATTATCATCCTGAAACCAATAGCCGAGGCACAGTTGGGGCATCAACTTTCGTCGGCCTTAAACCCTTATGTTATCTGGCCATTGCTGGGTTTATTGATTGTAGTAATCGTTTTGACAAGCTATCTCCCCGGGCGGTTTTATTCACGAATTCCGGTGGCAACTGCCTTCCACACATTTAAACAAAAAAGAACTAAATGGAAACTGGCGCTGCTTTCTTTCCAGTTTATTGGTGCGGCATTTATTCTAACAGTATTGGTTATTGTAAGTATGCAGTACGATAGTATGAAAAATGCCGACCACGGCTATCAAACTGAAGGTGTTTATTTTGGCTCGACGACCGGAATGGAGGGTGAGAAAATTTCTACTGTATTAAATGAACTAAGGGCTATGCCAGAGGTTGAAACCGTTGGATTAGGATTCGATGTGCCAATTAACGGAGCTTCCGGCAATAATGTGCTTTCACCCGATGAGCAAAAGGAATTGTTTAATGTCGCCGATTTTTACGAAGTGGATGAAAACTACCTTTCCATCCTGGATATTAAAGTAAACGAAGGGCAAAGTTTTTCATCAGGAAATACGGCAACAAACGAGGTACTAATTAGCCACAAGGGTGCTGAATTGCTGAAATTAAACAACGGCTGGACAGATGGCGTGGTCGGAAAACAAATAACCGTAACGGAACATGGAAACACAACAATTTGTGGCGTATTTCCCGATTTTATCGTTCGATCGATTTCTGATCCTGATTTCCGGCCTTCGGTATTCTTTTATCTGCCTGAAGCGAAATTTATTCAGAACAAAATTGACAATCCAGCTACATCTTACGATATTCTGATTAAAGTTCACGATGAAGCTCAGGCCGGGATAATGAAAAAAATAACCGGTGTATTTAACCTTGCCCTGCCATACAACGATGCTGTGATAAAAAGTCTGGAAGATGAGCAACTCAATATTTATCAGGCCGAAAAAGGGTTTCGTAATGCCATGATGGCCGGCAATGTCGTTATTCTATTAATCACGGTTATTGGCTTGTTGGGATATACCACAAACGAAGCTGCCCGGCGCCGTAAAGAGCTGGCAGTTAGAAGAATCAGCGGGGCAACGCTGAAAGATATTTTGCAGGTATTTATTTTGGAGTTGGAATTCATTGCAATTCCTGCCGTACTTATCGGATTAGTAGGCGCGTGGTTAACAGCCAGTCAGTGGATGCAGAATTTTTCGGCAAAAATCCCGCTGCAGTGGGGAATATTTGTGGCTTGCAGCTTGTTTATTTTGTTACTGGTGGCTTTAATTGC
>WOYV01000021.1 GCA_011620585.1 Draconibacterium sp. | reverse complement strand
AACAAAATACAAGGCAAATTAGCCCTGTACAAACTAAATATTTACGTATGAAACGAAGCGTATTAATTATT
Organism: Draconibacterium sp.; assembly: GCA_011620585.1. GTDB lineage: Bacteria > Bacteroidota > Bacteroidia > Bacteroidales > Prolixibacteraceae > Draconibacterium. The sequence continues at coordinate 8,252 of WOYV01000021.1, read as the reverse complement.
TTACTGGCACTTATGACACAATTGAACCGGGCCCAGGATGACCCGTATCTCTGGCTGGAAGATGTAGATGCAAAGAAATCGCTGGATTGGGCAGAAAAATGGAACGAAAGTACTTTGAAAGTGTTAACCGGACAACCCGGTTACGAGAAGATGTACGACAAAATCCTTGAAATTTATAATTCGACCGACCGGATTGCCGCACCAAGCCTTTATGGAAATCTTATTTATAATTTCTGGCAGGACGAGGAACATCCCAGGGGAATTTGGCGACGCGCACCCATTCAAAGTTATCTCAGCGGTGAACCACACTGGGAAACAGTTCTGGATATTGATGGGTTAAGTATTGAGAAAGGAGAAAAATACGTTTTTAAGGGCGCTAGCGGATTGTATCCAAATTACGAACGATTTCTGGTGAGCTTATCAAAAGGGGGTGGCGACGCCATTGAAATTTACGAATTCGATGTCAAAAACAAATATTTTATCCAAAATGGATTTTTTATCCCCGAAGCCAAAGGAAATGCGGACTGGATTGACCAGAACACACTGATCGTATCTACCGATTTTGGAGACGGGACCACAACATCAGGCTACCCGAAACAGGTAAAAATCTGGAAAAGAGGCACCGATTTAAAAGATGCCCAACTGATATTTGATGGTAAAACCGACGATATGGGAATATGGGGATACACTTTTCATACAAAAGACAGGCTGTATCAGTTTATTACACAGCGTACATCATTCTATTCAGGGATGTATTATTTTATTGAAAATGGTGAACTTATTAAGATCGATGTTCCTGAAGATATTAGCCTAAGTGGCATATTCAAAAACCAGGTGATTTTTGATCTGAAATCGGATTGGAATATTGGGGGTAATGCATTTAAGCAAGGAGATATGGTTAGCATTTCATACGACGGTCTGATCAATGGTAAAACTACGTACCAGTTGATCGTCCGACCGGACGAACGCTCAAGCATTACCGAAACTTCGTCGACCGAGAATGTTTTGCTGGTTAACATGTTGAACAATGTAAAAAGCGAACTCTTTCGCTATACTTTCGACGGAAGCTGGAAGAAACAAAAAATTGATGCTCCTGAATATGGTAATATTTCTCTGGGCTCAGCCGACGAAAACAGCGACACTTATTTTTTCTATTTTCAAAACTTTCTCGAACCTTCAACACTTTATAAAGGCAATGCGCTGAGTGGTGAATTTGTAAAAGTAAAAGCCTTACAGTCCTTCTTCCCCACCGAAAATTACCAGGTTCAACAATTCGAAGTAGCTTCGAAAGATGGTACCAATATCCCTTATTTTGTTGTAAGCAACAAAAGCATGAAATATAATGGAAAGAACCCTACTTTAATCAGTGCATACGGTGGTTTCGAGGTTCCTCGTTTACCAAGTTACAGCGCCATTACCGGAGTATCCTGGCTCGAAAAAGGTGGAGTTTATGTGTTGGCAAATATCAGGGGCGGCGGCGAGTTTGGGCCCAAATGGCACCAGGCAGGCTTAAAGGAAAACCGTCAGCGTATTTACGACGATTACTTTGCGGTGGCCGAAGATCTGTTGTCCCGAAAAATTACGAATCCTAAGAAATTGGGGATTTCAGGTGGAAGCAATGGTGGCTTGTTGGTTGGCGTGGGTTTCACTCAGCGTCCCGATCTTTATAATGCGGTGGTTTGTGCTGTTCCGCTGCTCGACATGAAACGCTACCACAAATTGCTGGCTGGTGCCAGTTGGATGGCAGAATACGGCAACCCCGATATTCCGGAAGAATGGGAATACATCAGCAAATATTCTCCTTATCAGAATGTAAAGAAAGGGATGGACTACCCGGAGGTTTTCTTTTATACCTCGACACGTGACGACCGTGTTCATCCGGGACACGCGCGAAAAATGGTGGCTAAAATGAGCGACATGGGTTATAAAGTATATTACTACGAAAACACCGAAGGAGGTCATGCAGGTGCGTCAACCAACGAACAGCGGGCCAAAATGGCTGCGCTGCAATACAGCTACCTGCAAATGAAATTAATGGATTAAAAAACCAAAATTTGAAATACTGATCCCGGGAGTTTTCTCCCGGGATTTTTTTTACAGAAAACGGACAAGATTAATTTCGTCCGGCAGAATATACTTTTCATCTGTGAGGAACCTGCACATTTCTTTAGCCAGATATGGTGCCAGCATTACACCTTTGGTTCCCAGTCCGTTCAGCAAATATACATTCAATTGATCGGGATGTTGATCCAATTTTAAAACGATGATTGCCTACCGGCAAAACAAACACCTGCTTATTCAGGATAAATTCTTCCGACAGATTCGGAGAATAAATCAGTAAGACCTCCCCTTTTGCCGGATTCATTTTCACAAAATCAAATAACGGATTTTGCATTAAATGACGACCTTCGCAGAAAATGAGCTTTTTTGCACGAAGTTCGTTTATACTGATTTCAAATTCAGGATGTTTATAAATTTCTACAGGCAAATCAGCTTCGATTAAAAGCCCTTGCCGGTGAAAATAATTGGCAGCAGCTTGCAGGAAAACGGCCAGGTCGAGGTAGCCTGAACCATCTACTATCCCGTAACCAAAAGCGTCCACCACGTTTTTTGAAACTCAACTTCTGTTCGAGCATTTCAAAAGCCAACATTGTACCGGCCAGCCCCTGTCCAACGATCAGGAATTCAACATTACTCATTGTCCCAATAGTTTTAGGGCTTCTCCGGCTGTTTTAACCGGTAACTGGCAAGCGCCTTCTGAACAAATATAAATCAGGTCATCGCCGATCATAAAGCGATCTTTCAAAAGCGGAATGTCACTTTTAGAAGTGAGATGTGCCCACATTACATTCGGTCGAAACTGTTTTTGAAGTTCAGTGAGTAAGTGATTTGAGTTGATCCCGCTAACCACTACCTCGAAATACGGTTCGGTGAGTTTCAGGATGAAGTTGCCCCAGTTTGCATAAGCCATTGGATACCTGGCAAAATTAGGAGCAATGGCAGGAAGCATCTTTTTTGCAGTGTCAAGATATTCGGGTACGCCAAATATGAGGTACAAGCGATGCAGATTATTCGCCATCACCGAATTGGCAGCAGGAATTACGTTGTCTTCGTTCTGAAAATGATTACCTACCGAATTTTCGGAGTGAATCTCAGAAAAAAGAAAAAGCCCGCTTTTGGGGTCGTAAAAATGATCAAAAACATAGCGATTCAATTTATCTGCCAAAACAAGCCATTTTTCTTTGCCGCTTACTTCAAACAGAGTCAGCCAGGCTTGAACCAATAAAGCATAATCTTCTAAAAAGCCATCGATAGATGCTTTTCCCTTTTTCCAGTTATGTTTAAGTTGGCCCGAATCCAGCATAAGTTCTTTGGCAAGAAAGTTCGCATTACGCAATGCCAGTTGCAAAAAATGTTCTTCCTGAAATACCTGGGAAGCATCGACCAAGCCTTTTAAAACCAAGGCATTCCAGCTTGTAAGTGTTTTATCGTCTAACCCGGGCCGGGTTCTTTTGGCCCGTTCCTGGAGTAAAATGTATTTCCATTTGCCCACTTTCTGTTTCAACTCTTCGGAAGTTAAATCATAGTTATCCGCAAATTCGATATCCGGTCTTTGTTTCAGTAAAATATAATTTCCGGCTTCCCAGTGTGCATTTTTTTCGATACCATAATACTCGGCAAAAAGTATATAATCTTCGTTCAATAACTTTTGAAGCACAGGTTTCTGCCATACATAAAATTTCCCTTCTTCACCTTCGCTGTCGGCATCGAGCGAAGAATAAAAGGCTCCGCTTTCATCCATCATTTCGCGTTCCAGAAAATCGACGATCTCGTAAACCACGCATTTAAACTCTTCGGTTTTGAACTGATGATAAGCTTTTGAATAAATACTAAGCAGCTGCCCGTTATCGTATAACATTTTCTCGAAATGCGGAACTTTCCAAAAACTATCTACCGAATAGCGTGCAAATCCACCACCAACCTGGTCGTAAATTCCGCCGCGTTCCATTTTTTCCAAAGTCAGATGAACAAAATCAAGACAGGTTTTGTCATTTTTAATTACCCCGTAATACAATAAAAACTCAAGGGTTACCGGTAAAGGAAACTTTGGAGCGCCAAGTCTGCCACCTTCCTGCATATCAAAACGGTTTTTCCAGGCTTCCACTCCTTCCTGCAACAATTCGCGGCTAAAAGCTATCTCATTCCCCGATTTAATGCCTAATGTTAACCGTTCGATTCCTTCTTCAAGTTGGGCAGCATATTCAATGGTTTTCGCCGGATAGTCGCGATAATATTTGGCCACTGCCTGCAAGCTTTCCATCCAACGTTCTTTTGGAAAATATGTTCCGCCCCAAATCGGCCTGCCATCGGGCAAGGCAATTACATTTAACGGCCACCCGCCTTGTTGAAACATCAGTTGTACCGCATTCATGTAATAATGATCTACATCGGGTCTTTCCTCGCGATCGACTTTTACCGGAATAAAATGTTCGTTCATAATTCGCGCCACCTCTTCGTCTTCAAAACTTTCGTGCTCCATTACATGACACCAATGACAGGCAGCATAACCAATGCTCACTAAAATAAGCTTGTCTTCCCGTTTTGCTCTTTCAATTACATCCGGCGACCATTGGTTCCAATCTACCGGATTATGAGCATGTTGCAAAAGATATGGCGAAGTTGCATTTATGAGCGAATTGGTGTGTTTCATTCGTCTAACTTTGTGTAAAAAATAAAATTGATCCTGCTTTAATTATTAAAAACAAAGGATAAGCGCTTTGGTTTGCATGGAATTACCTAATACTCATCGGTAATTTTTATGACGCATAAATTATCCTAAATTCACATTTTGTTCAACTGAAGGCTAAAACCTATTAAGATTGAATCGAAATTAACGTTTTGAACGGTAATGCCGCAAACGATATCACACACTCCAAGGCATTAATATACAAATACTTATACCAATCAGTGTTTTTGAAGCAAAGTTTCAGGATATTAAACCTGTTCTTTCAGCACACGATTTTGAAGCACAAATATTTATCGTATTATATTTGCAGAGCAAACCCGATTATAGAGTTGATAAGACACAACAACAAAGAGCATTAAATCCCGGAGTGGACGCCGGGATTTTTTTTATATCTACACCAAAGAGCCGTTTCAAATTCAGATCCACTCCCTTAAATAACAATTTAAAATACTTTCATTCAGCAAAATGTGTTCAAAAGAACATATTCCGGAATTGGATTAAACACCAGATTTCGGATATTTACAAAAACTTTAAAAGTATGCTCAAGAAGATTTTACCCGGCCTCCTCACACTCGTTATATTTCTGGTAATTGCCGGACTTTTGTATTACCGACTTGTATTGTACCAAGCGCCTTTGATCAGCAGTACAGACCGTGCACAAATTAGCGTGATGCCTTTGCCTGCAAGTATGGAATTGAAAAAAGGAACTCTTGACTTGAGCAAAGGAATTCGGATTGAGTCGAATGCCTCCGAAAATGCCATGATCGAAAAATCAATAACCCGTTTTTCAAACCGTTTAACAGATCTATTTCAGATTGGAACAAACGAGAATGGAGTGCCAGTAAAAATAAATTGTCTGAATCCACAACAATTTAGTATACCGGAACCCGATATGGATGAATCGTATTCACTACAGGTTGATAAGCAAATAGTATTGACAGCCAGCACACAATGGGGTGTCAATCATGGCCTTGAAACGATACTTCAATTGATCTCGGACAATAACAGCATGGCGAGTATACCCAAACTAAAGCTCGGGGATAGACCCAAATATAAATGGCGCGGACTGATGTTGGATGTGAGCCGGCACTGGATTCCCAAAGACGTTGTACTTAGGATTTTGGATGGAATGGCAGCCGTAAAAATGAATGTTTTTCACTGGCATTTGTCCGACGACCAGGGATTTCGCGTGGAAAGCAAAGTGTTTCCGGGGTTACACGAACAAGGTTCGGATAGGAAATATTATTCACAGGATGAAATACGTGAGGTGATTGCATTTGCCGCAGAACGTGGTATTCGCATAGTTCCGGAGTTCGATATTCCGGGCCACTCAAAAAGCTGGCAAATCGCATACCCCGAATTGGGTTCGTCGGATAATCCACTGATTTTAAAGAACGTGGGCGCTGATGTTTTTTCTCCACCCCTCGATCCAACCAACGAAAAAGTGTATGAATTTCTGGATCAGTTGATCGGTGAAATGGGAGCTTTATTTCCGGATCAGTATTTTCATATCGGCGGCGACGAAGTAAACTCAAAATACTGGGATAATAACACACGCATTCAGCAATTTATGCGGGAAAATAACCTGGCAGATGCTCATGCCTTACAGGCTTATTTCAACAAAAGGGTTCAACCAATATTAGTAAAGCACGGGAAGAAATTGGTTGGGTGGCAGGAAATCCTGCATCCCGATCTGGGAAACGATATTCTTATTCAGGCATGGGTCGATCAAAAAACCCTTTTTGAAGGAATACAAAGGGGCACCAGCGGAATTCTTTCTGCAGGTTGGTATCTCGATCATAAACTGCATGCCGGTAAATATTATCAGGTCGATCCGCTCATCCTCCCCGGAGCGGTTGATATTGAACCTGACTCCACGCATTGGAAGATATTTGACTTAAAAATTGATCTTGCCTCGAATGAGATGGAAGGTAAACTCGTGCTTTTCGATAAGAATCCGACTGATGTTTATGGTTTTTTCGAATTACTGAATAACCGTGTAGCGTTTAAAGCTGGCAGTGTTGAAGGCGGAAACCTGTCCATGAAATTTTCGACACAAATGGGTGAAATGCAATTTAAAGGACAGGTTGCTGAAAGCGAACTAAACGGAAAACTGTCGATGTCGCTGTTAAATTTCGATTGCAGTGGCATTTTAACCGGCAGTTCCGAAATACCAGGAACGCATCTTCCAAGAATTGAAGTGATACGTCCGTTGACACCCGGAGAACAAACCCGTATTTTAGGTGGAGAAGCCGCGATGTGGGCCGAAGTTGTTGATGCCAATAATGTTGAGTCCAGAATCTGGCCAAGCAGTGCAGCCATTGCCGAAAAACTTTGGTCGCCCACCGAACTGACAGCCGATACTGAAGACATGTACCGGCGTCTTACTGTATTTTCAGATTTACTTGAAAGACGGGGATCGCAGCATCTGCAACAAATGAATGCCATTCTCGAAAAATTGATCAATCCGGAAGGTTTGCCTTATCTTACTACCTTGGTTACTTTGCTCGAGGAAGCGAAATACTATGCACGATTAACGACTATAATGGGCCAACAAAATTTATATCTTCCCGACCTTCCGCTAAATGGTGTGGTGGATGCTGCCCGGCCCGAGAGTAACGAAGCCCGACGTTTTAATAAACGCGTTGAAGAATACCTGGCTACACCGAATGATACCCTTCAATCTGAAATAATTGCACATTTAAGAGCTTGGAGCCAACTGGATGCTCAATTGAAACCTTATATGAACAACAAAGCTTTGCAACCGGTATCTAATATTTCGGGTGAGTTTTCCTTTGTTTCAGGTGTGCTTTTGCAGAAATTAGCTTCCGGAAAGATTTTTACAGAGGAAGAAAAAAATTCACTATCCGAAAAAATTGCATTTCTTGAAAACGGAGAGAACGGAATGCTGCTTGCAGTAGCACCCGGACTTCGTAATTTGTTAAACCAATAAATCGTTAATCATGGAAAACAGGCGCCAATTTATAAAAACAAGCGTTGCAGCTTCTTCTGCTTTGATTTTACCACAGATTAGTTTTGCAACTAACGACGAGTTACAACATGTTTTGATTTTGGGTGATTCAATTTCGATTGGCTACACTCCTTTTGTAAAAACGATGTTGGGACATTTGGCAATTGTGCAACGCCCCATGCTTGATAACGGGGAGGCCGAAAACTGCGAAGGAACAACAAAAGGGGTTCAGAATTTGAAACGCTGGCTTGGAGATACAAAATGGGATATTATCCATTTTAATTTTGGTTTGCACGACATAAAACACATAAATCCGCAAACCGGCGAGGGAAGCCAGAATCCGTCCGATCCCCTGCAAGCCGATCTTAAACAATACAAAAAGAACCTGACAACGATTGTAGCCATGTTAAAGGAAACCGGGGCCGACCTGATTTTTGCCACAACTACACCATATCCCGATATAACAGATGGTCCGTTACGTGATCCGGGAATGCCCGAAAAATATAACCGTGCAGCTATTAAAATAATGAACAG
>WOYV01000013.1 GCA_011620585.1 Draconibacterium sp. | reverse complement strand
AGGTGGGCCCAGCTGGGCTTGAACCAGCGACCCCCTGATTATGAGTCAGGTGCTGCTAACCAACTGAGCTATGGGCCCAAAAGAAAATAGTGTACTATTTTCGGAGTGCAAGTTTACAATTTTGCCCGTAATTACGCAAACTATTTTATGTATTTAAGAAACCAAAAAAGGGTGCCAACACTGACACCCTTTAAATGTTTATATTTCTTTACTAAGCTGGCATATCAGGCAAGCTCCAGGGCTTACGATATGTATGCTTGATCAATTCAGTTGCAAATTCTTTGGCGGGAACCGGATCAGTCCAGGTTTTTGCAAAAGTTGGGTGACCATCGTGAATAGTAAATCCATCTTTGATAACTGTTCTGATTTCTTCACTATCGGTAAGGTTAGTGAATTCCATTTTTTCTCCATCCCAATCGAGAACTTTGTTCAGGTTTTGCAAACGTACTGCCAGAACACCCATTACAACCATTTCGTTGAAAGGCCCTGCTTCGCTAAAGTCGGATGCAGTTTTAACACGGTTTTCAGGTGTTTCTTTACATGCACGTACCCAATCCATTTCGTGACTGGTTTCTACCCTGCGACGGAATTTAGGTGCATCAGGTGTACGACCCGACAACAACCATGGATTTACACCGTAGCAACCGCAAACAAGTTTGTCTTTTGTTCCGTGGAAGATTACGCCACCACCCTGGTCATTCGGATTTTTTCCATCTGGCCAGCCTTCGGGCAGCATCGGTTTGATACCACCATCGTACCAATGAATATCCACTTGTGGAAGAAGGGCATTTTTCTTTATTCCTTTCCAAGGTTTGGCTGCATTTGGTTTACGGGCCGGGAAAGTAAGTTTTACCGATTGTGCAGTTGGGGCACAATCCTGCAATAACAAGGTTGAGTTACCTTGTGCGTGAATAGGATAAGCTAAATCGAGGCCAACAAAAACAGGGTGCAGAATATGGCAAGCCATATCACCCAAAGCACCGGTTCCGTAATCCCACCAGCCACGCCAGTTCCATGGATGATAAACCTGGTTGTAAGGACGCATTTTTGCAGGACCTGTAAACAAATCCCAATCCAGAGTTTCAGGAACCCAGTCACCTCTTTCAGGAGTATTCAACCCTTGCGGCCAGATTGGACGGTCGGTGAATGCTTCAACTTTGGTGATTTCTCCGATTTCGCCATTGGCAATCCACTCGGTGGTTAGGTTTACACCTTCGCCCGATGAACCCTGATTCCCCATTTGAGTAGCCACTTTGTATTTGTCGGCTAATCTTGTTAATAATCTCGATTCATAAACAGTGTGAGTCAATGGTTTTTGCACATAAACATGTTTTCCCATGGTAATGGCATGGGCGGCAATGATGGCGTGAGCATGGTCGGCGGTAGCAACAACAACCGCATCGAAATCCTTACCCATTTCATCATACATTTTTCTCCAGTCCTTGTATTTTTTCGCGTTAGGGTAACGATCGAAAACTCCGTTGCCGGCTGTGTATTTCCAGTCAACATCGCAAAGACCAATAATATTTTCCGATTCGAGGTTTTTCAGGTTAGCAAAACCCATTCCGCCGACACCAACGCCAACGATATTCAGTTTATCACTAGGAGCTTTATGCCCCAGACCTGCAACCACGTTGCTCGGAAGAATAGTAATCCCCGCAGCTGCAGCAGCGGTAGTACCAATAAATGCTCTTCTTGAAAAAGCAATTTTGTTTGAATTTTTCTCCATAATTAAACTAGTTTTAATCGGATAGGTAATGTTATTTTATTAAAAGCCCATAAATATAGTTATATTCACAGAAGCCTCAAAGGCTTATGTTGTTAAACTAATGTTATCTGTATGCATTATTTTTTTATGCATGAACTACAGATAAACTCCGTTTATTTTCATAATTATCCTCAAATTCAGTAACTTATGCCACATTAAATAATGTAACTCTATTCTACTTAAATAAAATCGATTTGATTTATGCTTTGCTATCCTCTACTTTTACAGCGTTTTAGAAAAATTATAAACTAAAAATTATAAATCATAAAAATCATGAAATCAGTAGGAGACAAATTTCCAAAATTTGAAAAAACTGCAGTAGTTTCGCTCGAACCGGGTAAAGAATTTGAAACCATTACCCACGATAGTTTGAAAAACGGAAAATGGACCGTATTTTTTTGGTGGCCGATGGATTTTACTTTCGTTTGCCCCACCGAAATTGCATCTTTTAACGATCATTTTGAAGATTTTGAAAAAAGAGATACAAACTTATACGGGGCTTCGATCGATTCGGAATTCGTTCACCTGGCATGGAGAAACGCCAATCCAAATCTGAAAAAACTGAAATTCCCGATGATTGCCGACACCTCAAAATCGTTGTCGCATAAACTCGGAATTCTCGAAAAAAAGGATAAAGTAGCGTATCGGGCAACCTATATTATCGATCCTGAAGGTGTGATCCAGCACGTTTCAATCAATGGATTGAATGTTGGACGTAATGTAAAGGAAACCATTCGTTTGCTTGATGCTTTCCAAACCGGCGAACTTACACCGTGTAACTGGGAAGTTGGCCAGGAAACACTTTAACCCATAAAATAACAAATCATGACAGTAAGAAAAGTAAAATCGGTTTGGAACGGAACCCTGAATGAGGGTGCAGGCAAAATGGATATAACCGGCTACAGTGGCCCGTTTACTTTTGCCTCGCGTTTCGAAAACGGGAAAGGCACTAACCCTGAAGAGTTGGTGGGGGCCGCTCAGGCCGGATGTTATTCAATGTTTCTTTCGGCACTGATTAGTGGTGAAGGACTAACACCTGCCAGTATCGAAACCGAAGCTTCAGTAACTTTAGGAACACTCGACGGTGGACCTGCCATCACAAATATTAAGTTGGATTGTGTAGTCAAATGCGAGGGGCTTTCGCAGGAAAAATTTGCTGAACTTTCGTTAACGGCAAAAGAAAAATGCCCGATTTCAAGATTATATGCCGGTGGTACTGCCAGCATCGAACTCGACGCAAAATTGGGTTAAGAAATTCCATTGATAATATATGGAGCGAGAAGGAAAGTTAATTTGATTAACTATAGGAGAGGATTAAAGGAGCTGCAAGGCTCCTTTTTTATTATCTGTCCATCCAGCGCTTGAATTCCGAAACTTTGTCGCGGCTAACAATTATACCTTCACCAGAACTATTTTCGAGTTTTAGTTTTAACCGGGTTGCCGAATAAGAAATGATTTCTTCAATACAATTAATATTAACCAGGAAATTTCGGCTTACTCTGAAAAATTGCTCCGGATCGGTCATCGTTTGCAACTGGTCGAGCGAATAATCGAGGTCGTAACGTTTGCCTTCGCGGGTTTGCAAAAAGGTACAACGTTCTTCTACAAAAAAGCTGCAAATTTTCGAAACCGGAACCGATTGAAACCGTGTTCCTACCCGTATCAAAAAACGCGATTTGAACCTGCGCGTAAACTGCTCAATCACCCTCGAAACTTTTTCTTCAAGAAGATATTCGTCCAAATGCAACGACTTAAATTTAGAAATCGCCGTGTTCAGGTCCTCCTTCGAAATGGGTTTTAGCAGGTAATCGATACTATTTACCTTAAACGCCCGAATCGCATACTGATCAAAAGCGGTGGTAAAAATAACCGGTGCAGTAATTTTAATGGCTTCAAAAATCTCGAACGAAATGCCATCCTCCAACTGAATATCCATAAAAACAAGGTCGGGAGCATTGTGCGTGGCAAACCAGTTCACCGACTCTTCCACCGACTCAAGCACTTTTACAATCTGAATCCCAGGTTCGGTTTGCACAAGTAACCCTGCCAGTTTTTCGGCAGCCAGTTGTTCGTCTTCTACTATTACAACCTTCATCTTTGTTAGGTATTTATCTGCACCGGAATTTTTACTATAAATTCATCCGCTGTTTTTTGCACTTCCAATTCGCGACCCATGATCAATTTACAGCGTTCATTCAAATTTTTAAGCCCGATCCCGGTTCCTCCCGATAACTGTTCTTTTTCCTGTAGGTTATGCCGTACCACCATTTTATCGATTCCTTCAAAATGTATTGTAATCTCCAGCGGGGCATTTCGTGAAGCAAGGTTGTGTTTCAATGCATTTTCAACCAGCATTTGTATGGAAACCGGTATTATTTTTGCCAATTCAGAACCATTTTTTTCGATGTTCAATTTTATTTTCCCTTCATCGCGGACCTGCTGCAGTTCGAAAAAATTGCGCACAAAATTAAGTTCATCGCTTAAATTAACTTTGTCCTTTTCCTGGTTTTCGAGCACATATCTATATATCAGCGACAACTTCTGGATAAAACGTTCCGACAGGTCCGGGTCTTTATGTACCAGCGACGTTAAAGCATTCAGACTGTTAAACAAGAAATGTGGATTGACCTGGCTTTTGAGTGTTTCGTACTGGAAAATCAGCTTCTCTTCACGCAGTTTTTGCATATCTTTCACTGCATCTGTCCATTGCGTGTAGAAAAAGAAAAGCGCTCCCAAGCCAAATCCAATCATTATTGAAACTAAAAAAGTTTTCATCTCAAGATGCATTAAACTTGGTATAAACTCACTGAACGATTTTCCGCTTTGTGTAAAATAAAATGTATAAAGGCCGATAAATAAAGTAAACGCGATCAGCAAAACTGTCAAATAAAACAGCAGAAACCGGATGATGGTTTTTTTAATAAACCCTGAACCTTCAGGTTTGACATTACGAAAAAAACGATGCCCGAGGTAAAGAAACATCTCCAACTGGACAAAGGTGAGCAGCAAGGTACTTAGTGTTTCGTTGTGAAAAACCTTACGAAAGAGAATAAGGCTGAATACGATGGTAATCAGTACAGCACCAACTGCAATTTTTAGGTGATGCAAAAGTATTTTTTTATTTAAAACCAGTGTTGACATGTTGATGTTTTGAAATTAGTAATTTCTATTAAACGAAATATATTAATGAAGATGAATTGTGTTCTTTTTTATAAGTAGTGATTACTGTGTAAATAAGAAGTGTAATCACCAGGTGTAAAGTTTTATTTTTATGATTCAAAATTCGCTTTCACGCCATACTTTTAAAAATAAGAATCGCTGAACCGGCGATTTTGGGTGACGAACGGAAATTCATCACTTTTTTAAAACAGGATGTGGCCAAAACTTAAAATTAAAAACTCTGATTTTGAACAAGATATGCGTTTCGAAAGTTATATATCCTGTATACAACTAATCTCAGAAAAATGGCTTACAACGAATTTTTAGCCGATCGCGTGCGTGGTTCGCGGCAAGAAATTAAAACTGCATTTGCTGAGAAAAAAATGTTTGGCGGAGTATGTTTTATGGTAGATGACAAAATGTGCGTTGGTATTATTAAAGACGATTTAAAGGTGTGCATTGATCCCAAAAATCAGGATGAATTTTTGCAGGGAAAAGGGTGTAGGATGATGGATTTTGCACAGCGCCCGATGAAAGGTTATTTGTACGTCGCGCCTGAAGGAGTTGATATGGACGAAGACCTTGACAAATGGGTAAAACAATGTTTGGATTTTAATCCGAAGGCGAACCAATCAAAAAAAAAGAGAGCGTTAAAATAAAATTTAACGATCTCTTGTACTATCTGCTAAAGTAGTTTTTATCTCTTCTTGTTGGCCAGTTCGATTCCGATGCGCTGGCCGTTATACCTTGTATTTTTAAAGGCTTTTTCAATTTCTCTTTCGAAACGATTGTCGACTTCGAAAAATGAAAAGCCTTTTAATACCTCGATATTTCCGATTTCGACACTTTTACCCGGCATTTGCTGGTTAATCAAATCGATAATGGTTCGCTTACTGATGCCGTTTTTCTTCCCCATGCTGAAAAAGAAACGAGAATACTGCATACCGCTTTTGTGCATTTTGCCGCCCCTGTCGCCTCGTTCACCTCTTCTTTCGCCCCAATCTTCGTTTTTGCGATTTCTGTCCCGTTTTCTTCCTCGTCCTCTGTCATCTTCGTGCACCGAATTTTCATCTACGTTAATATCAGGCGCATTTTCGTAATATTCCAGAAAACGGTTAAACTCTACCGAAACAAAATGCTTGATCAGTTCTTCCCGGTCGAGCCAGGCAAGTTTTTTGTAAATCACGGGCATGTATTGTGCAATTTGCTCGTCGTTAACTTCTACCTTTTCCACTTTATCGATGAGACTGAACAATTGTTTTTCACAAATTTCCCTTCCCTGCGGAACATCCATTTTCAAAAACTTCTTACTTATTTTTCGTTCCACATCGCGCAGTTTCCCTTTCTCGCGCATGTGGATAAGGGTAATCGAAATACCTTTTTTCCCGGCACGGCCGGTACGACCGCTTCGGTGAACATACACTTCAGGATCGTCGGGTAAGTTATAGTTGATTACGTGTGTAAGATCGTTTACATCGAGCCCGCGTGCAGCTACATCGGTGGCCACCAACATCTGTAAATGTTTTGAGCGGAAACGTCCCATAACATGGTCGCGCTGTGCCTGCGAAAGGTCGCCGTGCAAAGCATCGGCATTGTAACCATCCTGCATAAGTTTGTCAGCCACTTCTTTGGTTTCTATTCGTGTGCGGCAAAAAATGATCCCGTAAATATTAGGGTTTATATCGGCAACGCGTTTTAAAGCCAGGTAACGGTCTTTGGCGTGCATCACGTAGTAATGGTGTTCCACGTTATCCGCCCCGGTATTCCGTTTTCCAACCGATATTTCCTGCGGATTAGCCATGTAAGTATTTGCGATCCTTATTATTTCAGCAGGCATGGTTGCCGAAAAAAGCAAGGTTTGCTTTTCAACCGGGGTATCTTTTAAAATACTATCCAGGTCATCTTTAAAACCCATCGACAACATTTCGTCGGCTTCGTCAAGTACCAGCCACTGAATTTCGTTTACACGTAGTTTTTTTCGTTTGATCAGGTCGAGGGTTCGTCCGGGTGTCCCCACCACAATCTGGGCCCCCTTTTCAAGCGATGTAATTTGTTGTCTTATATCGGCGCCGCCGTATAAAACCGAGATGTTCATTTTTCCAATAAACTTGGAAAAGTTAGCCAGGTCGCTGGCAATTTGCATCGCCAATTCGCGTGTTGGACTCAGGATCAGTGCCTGTGGAGACTTCAATGTCGGATCGATCTGCTGAATAATAGGCAAGCCAAAAGCCGCGGTCTTGCCAGTTCCGGTTTGTGCCAATGCCACCATGTCCTGGTTGCTTTCCAGTAAAAACGGGACTGTTTTTTCCTGTATCGGCGTGGGCTCAACAAATCCAAGTTCCCGGATGGCTTCCAGAATTTCAGACCGTAACCCCATTGATTCAAATAAACTCATTCTTTTTATTTTAAAAGTGGGCGCAAAGGTACTCTTTTAATTTGTATTTCAGGCGTTTATAAATTTCTCTTTTGAAAATTTAACTTTTACCCGATGACGAGTATTCAGACGGATTCTGATTTTGACACTGCTTTTTGGTTTTTTAATAGACCGCACACTATATTTTCGCTCGGATTCTGCTAAATTTGTTCGTCTTAGTCCCGTGAAAAACATGATTGTATGATGAGATTCAAGTTGGCAAAATCCATATTTTATCTTCTGAAATCTGCCTTCCTGGCTGGATTTCTACTGCTTCTTGTTTTTCCTTTGTTGGCACAAACTACCGACACGATAGTTCCTGTGGATGAGAATCCTGAAAAGCTACTTCGGAATATTCGGATCGGGAGTAACCCGCGCACCGGGTTAAGTATCTACCGTGATAAATTTTCGGGACATTATGCTGGCGTCGATTTTGGGTTCAATATGTTTCTGAATGAAAACTACCCGGGTTACAGCGCCGAGTTTATGGCCAACGATGTTTTGCGGTCGAACTCAGTTTACATCAATCTTGTACAACAGGGCATCGGGATCCAGCGTGCGAGAAATACGATAGGACTGGTTACCGGGATCGGTTTGCATTTATATAACTATCGGCTCGATAAAAACACAACCATCACCCGGGATGAGAATAGTGTGGTACAACCACTTCCGAATAACTTTGAAAATATTAAAAAGTCGAATCTTGCGATTATGTCGTTAATGGTCCCGCTGCTGGCCGAATTTCAGATACCTGTAAATAATTACGGGAAGCGGATGTATATTTCAATGGGGTTGTTCGGAGGCGTAAAATTAACCAGCCACACCAAGGTAAAATATAAACTCGAACGCTACAAAAAGGTAAAGGTAGCCGATCACTTTTCGATCCGCGACTTTAATTACGGAATTATGGTACGTACCGGTTACCGCTGGGTGAACCTGTTCGCCACCTACGATCTCGTACCGCTTTTCAGAGAAAACCGCGGACCCGAGCTCACGCCTTTTACTTTTGGGATTACACTTGTCCAATTCTAATTTCATAATATTATTAAACCAATGAAACCATACATTTTAGAACAAACCAACTGGAAGCAGGTAAAAAATCAAAAATACGATGTGGCCATTTTACCCTGGGGTGCAACCGAGCCACACAATTACCACCTGCCCTACGGAACCGATTCGCTGGAAACCGGGAAGATTGCTACCGATGCTGCAGCCATCGCCTGGGAAAAAGGAGCAAAAATTATGGTACTGCCCACTATCCCGCTGGGCGTGCAAAATGTGGGGCAAGTCGATATGCCGTTTTGCCTGCACATCACTCCGTCAACACAAACTATAATTCTGAAGGATATTCTTACTTCGCTCAACCGGCAGGGAATCTATAAACTGGTTATTATGAACGGACACGGTGGCAACGATTTCAAACCCATTGTACGTGAACTGCAACCTCAATTTCCCGATATGTTTTTGAGTTTGGTTGAGTGGTTCAAAATTCCCGATCCGGCCAAATACTTCGAAGAAGACGGCGACCATGCCAACGAAATGGAGACCAGTATCATTATGCATTATTTTCCCGAACTGGTGCGGCCACTGGAAGAAGCCGGCGAAGGAAAGGCAAAACAGCACAAACTACAGGCTATGCGAAATAAAACTGCGTGGGCACCCCGGCAATGGGACAAGGTTTCGGAAGATACCGGGGTGGGAAATCCCAAAAAATCGACAGCCGAAAAAGGAAAAGTATTTGTCGAAGAGGTTTGTCAACGTATTGCAGCCTACTTTGTTGAACTGGCTGCCTGCGATATTCACGATCTTTACGAATAACCCGATTGTTATTAATCGGAACTGTATAAAACGGCTTTGTAATTTTTAGCCTGAAAGCGTTACCAATCCTTCAACCAAATAAAAGAAAAATGAAACTCCGTCTTTCGGAACAACGTTTCATGCCGTTTTGTAAAGGCGATAAATGTCACTTTCCGAAGTCGATGGAAAAATTATATTTGCAAATCACGATAAGTAACAAATGGTAATCAAAATGAGAAAATTAAACCTGATACTGCTATTAACGGTATTTCTGTTCGGTTCAGCAGTAGCCGACGAAGGAATGTGGCTTCCTTCGCTGATTTACAAACTGAATATAAATACCATGCAGGAAATGGGCTGCAAACTTAGTGCTGAAGATATTTACAGCATCAATAATGCCAGCCTGAAAGACGCCGTTGTGGCACTCGACCACGGCTCGTGTACTGCCGAACTGATTTCGAAAGACGGACTTTTGCTGACTAACCACCACTGTGGTTTTGGCGAAATACAAGCACATTCGAGTGTTGAACACGACTATTTGCAGGATGGTTTCTGGGCAATGTCGCGCGACGAAGAACTGCCAAACCCGGGAAAAACAGTTACCTTCCTTTTAAGCGTGGAAGATGTGACAGACAAGGTTTTAGCCGAGCTTAACGAAGACATGAGCGAAGCCGAAAGAAGCAAAAAAATAAACGAAGTTACCGACCGTTTGGAGAAAGAAGCCAAAGGCGACACACATTACGAAGTATATGTTCGCGACTTTTTCAATGCCAACCAGTATTTCCTTTTTGTGGCCGAAACCTACCGCGATGTGCGTTTGGTAGGCGCTCCTCCTCAGGCATTGGGTAAATTTGGCGGCGACACCGACAATTGGATGTGGCCCCGTCATACCAACGACTTCTCGATGTTTCGCGTATATTGTGCCCCCGATGGTTCCCCTGCCGAATACTCGGAAGACAACGTTCCCTTTCAGCCTAAAAAGTTCTTCCCAATCTCGCTGAGAGGTGTTAAGGAAAACGACTTTGCTATGGTTTTTGGTTATCCTGGACGTACCAACCGTTACAAAACTTCTTACGGCATTGATTATACCATGAAGGTAACCAACACTGCCCGTATCGAGGTTCGGGCAAAAAAACTGGAAATTATTGCCGATTACATGGTCACCAGCCAAAAAGCTAAAATCCAGTATGCATCGAAGCATGCCCGCAGCGCCAACTACTACAAAAATGCGATCGGACAGAACGAAGCGCTTACCAAGCTGCATGTTCTCGACCAGAAAAGAGAACTCGAAGATCAGTTTACAACATGGGTTGATGCCGACCCGGCCCGTAAAGCCAAATACGGTGAAGCGTTGCCGTTGATCAGGGAAGCCTACACCGATATTGAAAACGATAAAGCCCGCGATTACATGGTAGAAGCCTTGTTGATGGGTCCCGAAATTTTTCTGTTTGCGAATAGCGCCAGCCCGTTGATTAACTTGCTCGAAAAACCGGAAGAAAATAAAGATAAGATCGAGCGTGTTGTGGAAGGAATGAAAGGCAGGCTCGAAAACTATTTCAAAGATTATGATGCTGCCACCGACCAAAAAATTACCGCCGCGTTAATGAAAATCTATGCCGAAAAGAATTCGTCCGCTTTCTATCCTTCGATTTACGATGAGATTCAGAAAAAATACAAAGGCGACTACGAGAAATATGCCGCCAAAATGTTTGAAAAATCGGTTTTTGACAACGAAGCTGAATTAAAGGCCTTCCTTGAAAAACCAACACTGAAAGCATTGAAGAAAGATATGGCCTTTCAGGCTGCGGTGGCTATTTTCAACAAGTATCGCGAAATAGCTAAGCAACAAGCTGCAGGTGGCGAAAAACTCTCGAAAGGAAGACGATTGTTTGTTTCTGGTTTAATGGAAATGCAACCCGAAAAGGTATTCTATCCCGATGCGAATTCGACCATGCGTTTGACCTACGGAAAAGTCATGGATTACGATCCGCGCGATGGTGTGACTTATAAATATTACACCACCACCGATGGCTACCTTGAGAAAGAAATTCCGGGCGACTATGAATTTGATGTGCCGGCGCACATGAAAGAACTGCTGTTGGAGAAAAATTACGGACAATATGCCGATACCGATGGAAAACTACATGCCGCATTTATTACCAACAACGATATTACCGGCGGGAATTCGGGTAGCCCTGTTATCAATGGCGAAGGACAACTGATTGGGATTGCATTCGACGGAAACTGGGAAGCCATGAGTGGTGACTTTGTTTTTGAACCCAACCTGCAACGTTGTATTAATGTTGATATCCGCTTTGTTTTGTGGGTAATCGATGTGTATGCCGGTGCCGGTCATCTGGTTGATGAAATGGAGATTATAAGATAATTCGAAAAGAAAATAATATTGAAAACCTCGTCGGTTTGACGGGGTTTTCTTTTTTTGTTTTGCTTATTTCGAAGAATCCTCCCTACTTTGTACTCCCTACTTATTACATTTAAATGGCACGACCAAAAATAACGATCTACACCGATGGCGCAGCACGGGGAAATCCCGGACCGGGTGGCTATGGCGTAGTAATGATGGCCGGTGGGCATAAAAAGGAGCTATCGGAAGGTTTTAAACTGACCACCAACAACCGGATGGAATTGCTGGCTGTTATCGTTGCTCTCGAAACCCTGAAAATACCGGGTAGCGAAGTAACTATTTATACCGATTCGAAATATGTGGCCGATGCGGTGGAAAAAGGCTGGGTATTTTCGTGGGTGCAAAAACGTTTTAAAGGAAAGAAGAATCCCGATCTTTGGATGCGTTTTTTAGAGCTTTACAAAAAACATATCGTTAAATTTGTGTGGGTGAAAGGCCACGCTAACAACGTATACAACGAACGTTGCGACGAACTGGCCGTGGCTGCCTCGTTTAAAGAAACATTGCTGGAAGATACCGGCTATCAACCCGGGTAACATGGCAGGTATTTCATATATCGATCGAAAAAATGGCGAACTGCGTCAGGAAAATGTCCCCGGCGTAGGCATCCTAAACTGGTTGTACGCAACTGGCAGCGGGAAACTCGCGCTGCATTTGCTTTTTAAACGTAAACTGGTTTCAGCACTTGGCGGATGGTACATGAACACCCGGCACTCAGCTAAACGCATTCCGTCTTTTGTGGAAGAACATGGGATCGATTTAAATGAATTTCAAATCAGTACTACCAAAGAATATAAAAGCTTTAATGATTTTTTCTGCCGTAAATTAAAAAAAGATGCGCGTGTAATGGGAGAGCACCTTATTTCGCCCGCCGATGGCAAAATCCTGGTCTTCGCTACATTGAAAGATGTAAATACATTTTTTATCAAAGGATCGGAATTTACCCTTACCCGCTTTTTACAAAACGATGAACTCGCCATAAGATATGCCGAAGGATCGATGGCAATCGTTCGTTTGGCCCCGCCCGATTATCACCGCTACCATTTTCCGGCTTCCGGAATAGCTTCTGAGCCGACTAAAATCAGAGGCCACTACTTTTCGGTTTCGCCATTGGCTTTGCGTGGCAGCCTCGAAATCTTTTGCGAAAACAAACGCGAATACTGCACACTGGCAACCAAAGAATACGGCGACATGCTTATCGCAGATGTGGGAGCTACCATGGTAGGGAGCATTATTCAAACCTACTCGCCCGGCCAGGTAAAAAAAGGTGATGAGAAAGGCTACTTTGCTTTTGGTGGATCGACGTTGGTGCTACTTTTCGAGAAAGGAAAAGTCCAGTTTGACAAAGATCTTATTTCGAATACGGAAAAATGCCTCGAAACCACCGTTCGGGTGGGAGAAACTATCGCACATTGATTCTTCCAACTAATTTGAAAAACACTTAAAAATCCAACTCTAACTGTTCATCCAGCAACTTAAACGTCATCCGGTGATATTTTGTAGCCCCGTGTTCTCGAATGGCTGCGCGGTGTATTTTGGTGGGATATCCCTTATTTTGGGCCCAGTTGTAATTTGGGAATTCGCAGTGAAGTTGCTGCATAAAATCGTCGCGGTAAGTTTTGGCGAGTACCGAAGCCGCGGCAATCGAATAAAAACGCCCATCGCCTTTCACCATGCAGGTATAGGGGATGTTGCTTTGTGTACGAAAACGGTTTCCATCGATCAACAAATGTTCGGGCCTGATCTTTAGTTTTTCAACAGCGCGGTTCATCGCCATAAACGAGGCATTCAAAATATTGACCTCATCAATTTCGCGATTATCGAGCATCGCAACCGCCCAGGCCAGCGCTTGTCCTTCGATTAGCGGACGGAGTGTATAACGTTGTTTTTCGCTAAGTTGTTTTGAATCGTTTAGCAGATTATTTTCAAAATCGGAAGGCAATATTACGGCTGCCGCAAACACGGGCCCGGCCAGACAACCACGTCCCGCTTCGTCGCAACCGGCTTCAATTGTATTTTCTTTATAGCAGGATAGTAGTTTTTGTTTTGTCATCTTCCTATCTTCAATCATTTCATTTCTCCTCCCCAAGGGGAGGCAGGGAGGGGCTTTATTGCAACGCTTTTTCTACGCTCATCCAAAGCAGGCGGGCAGTTTCGTCCCAGCTAAATTTATTCTTCTGCACAAAACCTTTTTCTACCATCGATTTTCGCAATTCGGCATCTTCATAAATACGGATCATTGCATTGGTTATCTGCTCTATTTTTAGCGGGTCGGCATATAAAACCGCGTTTCCGCCTACTTCGGGCATCGAGGTAGTATTTGAACAAATTACAGGTATGCCGGCACTCATCGCTTCCACAATCGGGATACCAAATCCTTCGAAAAAAGGAACGAAAGTAAGCGCCAGCGCCCCGCCAAAAATATCATGCAACTCGCGGGTAGTTACCCTGCCGGTAAAAACCACATCGTTTTTGCAGCGCATGTTTTCATAGGTTTCAAAAATATCGCCGGTTTTGTGCATTTCTCCCCCTACTATCACGAGCTTGGTATCGCTGTGTAGCACACTTTTAAAAGCGTCGAAAGCTTTAAGTAAACCACTTACGTTTTTCCTGGGGTGCAGCGCTCCCACAAATAAAAAGTAATCGGCGCCCATTGCATAAGCATCCCTGACCTCCTGAATTTCCTTTTCCGAAATCGGTTCAAAAATCTGGTTGATCCCGTCGTTTACCACATCAATCTTATCGTAATCGACTTTGAATGAACGGGTGATGTCTTCTTTCGAATAAAACGAAACCGTTGCCAATCGTTTGGCAAGACGGGCAAATTTTGGGAAATAGTAATTGTAGTATTTTGCTTTCAACCAGGGTAAATCGTCGGGCCGATGCACAAAGTTAATGTCGTGTATCACACCCAGTTGAGGCACTTTCGTTCGTTGCGATAGATAACCGTCGGGCGATAAAAACAAATCGGCCTTGTATTTTTTCAGAATACGCGGAATCCGGAAATCGAACCAAAAGTACCACAAAAGCGGATGTCGCGTGGGAGGACCGATGACAACCGGTTTTACATTTTCGGCAAAAATATAATCCTGGTTGTAAGGCCGGTCGAAAATAAAAATAAACTCGTGCTCGGGATGGTTGAGCGTCATTCGCTTTAGCGTTTCATACGTAAACCAGCCAATCCCTTCGAGCTTTCCTTTAATAAGTAAACGGGTATTTACCGCAATTACCATGGGTTTTGATTTCTTGTTTGGGTAAATGTACAAAGAATGTGCTTATTTTTGGTGTCTGCAGATTTCAATATTTCTTACATTTAAGCGTTCGTATCAAAAGAAAGGCTGACGTTTTGAAGCGCAAATTTATTACCAACCTGTTTTTACTGCTTTTTCTGAACCTGCTGATCAAGCCATTCTGGATTTTCGGGATTGACCGGACAGTTCAGAACATGGTCGGGGACGAAAGCTACGGTTTGTATTTTTCGCTTTTCAGTTTCTCGATGTTGCTGAATATTCTGCTCGATGTTGGTATCACCAACTACAACAACAGGAACATTGCACAACACCATTATTTGTTGCCCAAACACTTATCGAACATTATTGGGCTCAAACTTATGCTGGCGGTAATTTATGCCATTTTTACGCTTTCGGTGGCAGCGCTTATCGGCTACAACCAGGTTCAGTTCCACCTCTTGTTTTTTCTTATTCTGAACCAGTTCCTGATCTCTTTTACCTTATATCTGCGATCAAATATCAGTGCACTGCATTTATTCCGCACCGACAGCCTGATTTCGGTACTCGACCGCAGCCTGATGATTATACTCTGTAGTTTGCTTTTATTCACCAATATTTTTCATTTCGAATTTACGATCAACCTTTTTGTTTATGCACAAAGTATTGCCTATGCTGTAACAACGCTGATCACTTTATTGGTCGTACTCAAAAAATCGGGACGAATCAAACTGCGGATTGACCCGGTATTCTTCAAGGTCTTTCTTCGGAAATCCTATCCTTATGCATTGCTGATTTTATTAATGTCGTTTTACAACCGTATCGACTCGGTAATGCTGGAACGTTTGCTGCCCCAACCGATCGGGAAAGAACAGGCGGGTATTTATGCACAGGCTTTTCGCTTGCTCGATGCTGTTTCGATGTTTGGCGTTCTGTTTGCAGGCTTGTTGCTCCCGATCTTTGCACGAATGATTAAAAAGAAGGAAAACGTTGGGCAAATGGTTAAACTTTCATACACGCTGTTGATCGTTCCTGCGATTATAATTGCCATCTCGAGCCTTTATTACAGCAGCGAAATTATGGGAATACTATACCACGCGAACACCGCATCGTCTTCTGATATTCTGGGAATCCTGATGGTTGGTTTTATCGGGATTGCAACAACCTATATTTTTGGAACTTTGCTTACCGCGAACGGAAGCTTGAAACATCTCAATATCATGGCCTTTTCGGGGATGGTGTTGAACATCGTCCTCAACCTGGTCCTGATTCCGCGTTATCAGGCACACGGTTCAGCTTATGCGAGCCTGGCCACACAGCTTTTCACAGGTGCAGCCCAGTTGATTCTTGCCCTGGTTTTGTTCAAACTAAAACCCGGTATTAACTATGTTCTCCAGTTATTGGTTTTTACCGGAGTGGTTGCTATGCTGGGTACCTTCTCTAAACAACTCGATCACTGGGTTATCGGTTACCTGGCCATGATCGCTGTTTCCGTTCTGTTTGCGATTTTACTCCGTTTGTTTAACCTGAAAGACTTGTATAAAATTATCCGAAGCAAATAAGATGACCAATCCAACGATTGAAGAACTTCAGAACAGCAATGAATTCGAATTGATTGCGGAGGTAGAACAAACGCAGATCAAAGCGTTTGTGGTATCGCAATTTACAGAAACCAATTATGTGGCCAGGGTTTATATGTATTACCAGGTGGCGATGGTTATTTTGGGTATTTTTATTCTTACCCGTGGCGTTGTGCAAACGATTCGAGGCAATACCGAAACCCTGATATTTGGCTTGGGTGCACTGGTTTTTGGTTTTACTGTTTTGGTCCCCGTCCACGAATTATTGCATGGACTGGCACTAAAGTTCACTGGAGTAAAAAAAGTGAATTACGGGGCATATTTCAGGAAATTCATTTTTTATGCCGAAGCCGACCGGCATGTCCTCAATCAACAACAATTCGCACTTGTGGCACTTGCCCCGCTGATTATCATTCAGGTTCTAACCCTTATCGGAGTTCTTGCATGTTGGAATTCGGGCTGGGTATTTGCATTTGGAATGGTGATGGCGCTGCACAGTCTTTTTTGCGCCGGAGATATCGGGCTGCTTTCGGTTTTCCATCAAAAAGAAAAAAGTGATGTTTATACCTTTGATGTGCAGGCAGAGAAGAAAAGTTATTATTACCGGAGGAAAAAAGCCTGAAAAAAGGACAAAAAAAAGGCAGCTTCTACAAGCTGCCTCAAAGCCATGAAAACAATTAAACAATGTTCAGAAAACAGAAAACTAGAAACAATTAAATAGTCATAATATCTTTTTCTTTAGCCGCAACCAAAGAATCAATTTTCTTGGTAAAGTCGTCCGTCATTTTTTGCACTTCGGTTTCTGCATCTTTTTCAAGGTCTTCCGACAAACCATCTTTTTGTAATTTCTTCAGGTTGTCGTTTGCTTCTTTTCGAGCACCCCTTAAACTGACTTTTGCAGTTTCACCTTCGTGATGTGCCTGTTTCACCAAGTCTCTCCTTCTTTCTTCAGTAAGAACCGGAATATTAATACGAATAATTTCGCCGTTATTTTCCGGGTTAAATCCCAAATTCGCCGCCATAATTGCTTTTTCAATCACCGGGATCAAAGATTTTTCCCATGGTTGAACCGCGATGGTACGCGCATCGGGTGTACTAACATTGGACACCTGGCTTAAAGGTACGTAACTTCCGTAATATTCAACATGAACGCTGTCCAACATGGAAGGAGAAGCTTTTCCGGCTCTAATGTGAATCAACTCTTTGTCGAGGTGCTGAACTGCTGCACCCATTTTCTCTTTACATACGTCTAAGACAAAATCTACTTCTTCTTGCATGAGTTAAAACACTGGGTTTCCAACCGTGGACTGTTGACAAATATAGAAAAAATATATATACAGGAAAATTATTTAAATAATTTATTCCCTTTTCAAATTACCTTCACCTAATTATGGACGTAGGTTCCAATCGGTTCACCATCCATAACTCGTTGTAAATTACCTTTTTTATCCATATTAAAGACCAGGACTGGCAGATTATTTTCTTTACACAAAGTGGTTGCCGTGAGATCCATGATCTGAAGGTTCATTGAATAAATTTCATCAAAGGTAATGCTGGCGAATTTGGTAGCTGAAGAATCTTTCTCAGGGTCGGCACTATAAATACCGTCTACCCGGGTTCCTTTTAACATAACATCGGCTTCGATTTCGATTCCACGCAAAGCACTGGCTGTGTCGGTGGTAAAGTAAGGGTTGCTTGTTCCGGCTGAAATAATCACCACTTCGCCCTTGTCCAGTAACTCTACTGCGCGGTCTTTTGAGTAATATTCGCCAATCGGCTCC
Source organism: Draconibacterium sp. (assembly GCA_011620585.1). Taxonomy (GTDB): domain Bacteria; phylum Bacteroidota; class Bacteroidia; order Bacteroidales; family Prolixibacteraceae; genus Draconibacterium. The sequence goes on along the minus strand of WOYV01000013.1, from coordinate 22,577 downwards.
ATTCGAATAGCAGTTAACACTTTCGATTTTACACCGGTATTTAACAAAGCCGAATTAAGCGCCAAACTGTTGATCACCGTAGCCAGCATTCCCATCTGGTCGCCTTTTACACGATCGAAACCTTTGGCTGCGCCGCTCAATCCACGAAAGATATTTCCACCCCCAATAACGATTCCAATCTGAACGCCTGATTTTACAAGGGCTGCAATTTGTTCGGCATAATCACTAAGCCGTTCCTGATCAATGCCATACTGTTGGGCGCCCATCAAAGATTCGCCGCTGAGTTTTAATAAGATCCGTTTGTATTTAGCCATGATATTAATTTTCGCTTGTGCAAATATAACACAGTTTTTTGATGAAAATAAAGCCAACTGTCTTCTGACGGTTGGCTTATCTCTCTGCGCTGTCTAACGATTACCCTTCGTTTACAGGGTTATAAAATCTATAAAAAATGGGTTAGTCCCGGTGAGCAAAAATGCGGCTTTTTGACTCGTCAATAAATGATGAAAGTCAGTAATTATAAGCCTTTAAGCCACTTTTGAACATATACTCTTTGTTGTTTAAAAGACAAAAAGTCTAAAAGATTATGTTGCCTTGCTATATAATTTCAACTCCTTTCTGGTGGCAAAGCTCAACACTTAGCTCACTCAGTTTATATTTTTGGATTTTACCGCTGGCTGTCATCGGGAAAGCATCTACAAAAAAGATGTATTTCGGTATTTTAAATCGCGCGATATTCCCACGGCATGCATCCACCACTTCTTCTTCGGTGAGTTGCTGTCCTTTTTTTAGTTTGATAAAAGCCCCAACAGCTTCGCCATATTTTTTGCTGGGAACTCCCACCACTTCTACGGTTTCGATCTGTGGCAAACGATATAGGAAATTCTCTATCTCACGTGGGTAAATATTTTCTCCCCCCCGAATTATCATATCTTTAATGCGGCCGGTTATCCTGTAAAAGCCGTCCGGTGTTTGAACCGCAAGATCACCTGAATGCAACCAACCGTTTTTATCGATGGCTTTGGCTGTTGCTTCCGGGTCTTTGTAGTAGCCTTTCATTATGTTGTATCCACGACAACAAATTTCGCCTTGTTCACTGGGTTTGCAGGTTTTTCCGGTCTCGGGATCCACAATCTTTACTTCCACATTCGGAAACTCAAAACCAACAGTAGTAGCCCTGACTTCTGGTGAATTATGGGTTCGCGTGGCGGTCATTCCCGGCGACGATTCGGTAAGACCGTACACAATGATGATGTCTTTCATGTGCATTTTTTCCATCACCTGGTTCATTGTTTCAATCGGGCAAAGCGCGCCAGCCATAATTCCGGTACGTAAAGTAGACAGGTCGAACATGTCGAACATTGGGTGATTCAGCTCGGCGATAAACATGGTGGGAACACCATAAAGTGCGGTGCATTTTTCTTTTTGTACCGATGCCAACACCATCAGCGGGTCAAAATCTTCGGTAAAAACCATAGTTGCACCGTGTGAAATGGCAGCACAAACTGCCAGTACCGTACCAAAACAATGAAACAAGGGAACGCAAATCAGCAAACGTTCGTCTTGTGTGAACTTCATACATTCGCCCGCAGCAAAACCATTGTTAAGAATATTATGATGCGAAAGCATCACGCCTTTTGGAAATCCGGTTGTCCCTGAAGTATATTGCATATTGATAACGTCGTGGCACGAAAGGCTGTCTTTCACACTTTCCAGTTCCAGATCATCAACGTGGCTTCCCAGTAAAATGAGTTCCGAGGTATTGTACATTCCCCGGTGTTTTTGCTGGCCAATAAAACCAACGTTTCGCAGCTCAGGAAAACGCCCGCTGCGCAATTGTCCGCGCGGTTGCGATTTTAATTCAGGAACCAGTTCGAAAACCATTTTCACATAATCGCTGTCGCGGTAACCATCAACCAGGAATAGGGTATGGATATCGGCATTTTGGAGCAGGTACTCGAGTTCGCTCAGTTTATAATTGGTATTAATGGTAACCAACACTGCCCCAATTTTGGCGGTTGCGAACATCAGCGTGGTCCAATCGGGAACATTTTTTGCCCAAATCCCCACTTTGTCGCCGGGCCGAATACCGATAAACAGCAGCCCTTTTGCAAGCTGGTTAACCCGCTCGTTAAACTCTACATAGGTAAAACGCAAATCGCGGTCGGGATAAACAATGCATTCCTGACCGGGTGTTTCGAAAGCCCATTTTTCGAGCATTTGGCCGAGTGTAAAATCAAGTAGTTGCATGGTGGGGTATTGTTAAATGGGTGTATAAACCACTGCGAGCAGTTTGGCTTGTTGTTGGTTGGCCGCATGGATGTTATGAGCCACTACTGAATCGAGGTAAATGCTATCACCTTCTTCCATGAAGTAAACTTCTTTCCCGTAGTTAATTTCCACTTTCCCTTGCATAACAAAAATGAACTCCTCGCCTTCATGCGACGATAGTTTATAATCCGATTCGTTGGTAGGTTCAATTTCAACAATAAAAGGCTCCATGTGCCTGCCTGCCTTGTCCTGTGCCAACGAGAAGAAATTGAGGTGTTCACGCGCTTTGGCATCCTTGGTCGAGAAACTGAACCCGGCCTGTTCTTTGCCTTTACGCACTACTGCCGGCCCTATTTTTTCCTGGTCGTCGAGGAAAGTTCCTATACGTACATCAAAAGCCCGTGCAATACGGATCAGGTGCCCCAGCGAAGGAAGCGAACCTTTCTCTTCAATCATTTCTATTTGGGCAGGATCGAGGTTGGCACGCAAAGCCAGGTCTTCCCTTGATATTTGTCTGAATTCGCGAAAATCCTTGATCTTCTTACCGACTGTCTTCCGGTTTCTCATGTCAGTGTTCGTTTTAAAATTGTTTGAACCAAATACTGCCAAATAATTTGGCTGTTTAAATCAACGTAAAAATAAGGCTTTGACCCGAATCAAAAAGAATCATTCTTTTTTGTTTTTGCGTATTTACTATTTTCTTGAACATATAAAACAGAAAAGGTGCCTCACGGGCACCTTTTTATTCGTCTTTGATCGATTAAATCCATTTGATGTATTTGAAATCCTGGCGGTGTGGCAGGTTTTCGTTTTTAGGGAATAAACGGAAGCTGTATTTGAACGATCCCGGATGATCGGGTTGAACCACATACGAATATTCGCACAGGTTGCCGTTACAACCCCGGGGTTGAAATTCCCATGCATCGAACATTTTATCCCCTTGTTCATCATCGTTCTCGGTTATTACCAATTCCAGTCCAACCTCAGAAGCCTTTAATCCGTTCAAATCGATAGTTACTTTCATGGGGTATTCTTTACCCATCACCAGGTGGGTGGTGAACCCTTCAACCAGTTCCACTTTCTTCACTTCGATACCATCCCATTTGCTGCTAACATAGCTTTTCCACTCAGCCAGTTCTTTGGCCAGTTTAAAATCGTCGGCTTTCACTTTTGCTGCTCTCTCGAATTGCGGATAATAGTAACGGTCCTGGTAATCTTTGATCATGCGCCCTGTGGTAAAATTAGGCGCCACCTGCGAAATGGTATTTTTTATAAATCCAACCCACTTTTCCGGTACATCTTCCGAGTTACGACCATAATAAGCCGGAACCACTTCTTCTTCCAGAATGTTGTAAATGGTTTCGGCATCCAACTCGTCCTGGAAATCCTGGACATCGTAAGCACGTTCGGCAGGTAGCGCCCAACCTGCATTTTTCCGGTAACCTTCAACCCACCATCCATCGAGGACAGAAAAGTGAAGCGTTCCGTTCATCACCCCTTTTTCACCACTGGTCCCTGAGGCTTCGAGCGGACGCGTTGGCGTGTTCATCCAAATATCAACTCCCTGCAAAAGCATTTTTGCCAGGTTCATATCGTAATTCTGAACAAAAAGGATCTTCCCACGAAACTCGGGTTGTTTCGAAACTTCAACAATGTATTTGATCAGGTCCTGGCCAGCTTTGTCGGCCGGGTGTGCTTTGCCCGCAAAAATAAACTGAACAGGGCGGTCGGGATTATTCACGATCTTTGCCAAACGATCGAGGTTGCGGAACAACAAATGTGCTCTTTTGTAAGTAGCAAACCTACGCGCGAAACCAATGGTAAGTACATTCGGATTTAGTTTACCCAGTACTTCGGTTATCAGTTTTGGGTTTTCGTGACGTTGGATCCAGTTGTTGGCAAACCGCTGCTTAATGTAGTCGATCATTTTCAAGCGCAGTGTTTTGCGCAGTTCCCAGATTTCAGAATCGGGCACATTGTAAATATTCTTCCAAACTTCAAAATCGAGTTGGTTGATCGGGAATTCTTCGCCAAAATATTTTTTATGAATTTTTTTCCATTCGGGTGCTGTCCAGGTTGGATAATGCACGCCATTGGTTACGTATCCTATTTCAAGTTCTTCAACCAGATATCCTTTGTATAAGTGTTTCAATACTTCTTTACTCACGTCGCCGTGGAGCATGCTTACCCCGTTAATCCCCTGCGAGAGGTTGCAGGCAAGATAGCTCATATTAAAATGATCTTCCTCTTTCGAAGCTTTTCCGAGCATGTCGAATTCTTCCCAGCTCAATCCAAGTCTTTCGGGAAAAGGAACCATGTAGTGGCGGAACATGTCGTTATAAAATGAATCGTGGCCCGCAGGTACCGGAGTATGCGTGGTAAAAATGGTTGAAGCTACAACTACTTCTTTTGCTTCGGCAAAGGTCAGTCCGTTTTCACGAATCATGTCCATCATACGTTCAACCCCGATAAATGCGGAATGTCCTTCGTTACAATGGTAGATATCCGAACTGTAACCCAATTTTTTCAAGGCTTTAATACCCCCCAGGCCGAGCAGCATTTCCTGTTTCAGTCGGTTTTCGTTGTCGCCGCCATACAGATGGTGAGTAACAAAACGGTCCTCATCGCTGTTTCCAATGTGGTCGGCGTCGAGCAGGAACAGTTTAACGGCTCCCACATATACCTGCCACACCCGAGCAACAATATTGCGTCCCGGGTATTCCACTTCAACTTTCACCCATTTCCCGTCTTTGTCGACTGCGGGTTGAACCGGTATTTTTGTGAACTGCTGCGCTTCGTAGTTCGCCATCTGTTCGCCATACAAATTCAGGGTTTGTTTAAAGTATCCGTAGCGGTACAACAACCCAACAGCAACGAGATTTACTTTCGAGTCGCTCGCTTCTTTCAGATAATCGCCAGCCAAAATACCCAAACCTCCCGAGAAGATTTTGAGACTGTCGTGTAACCCGTATTCCATACTAAAATATGCAACTTCAGGCCCATTCAGTGTTTTTCTGTCTTCGAGATATTTATTGAATTCGTCGTAAACGCGTTGCATTTTGGCAACAAACTGTTCGTCCTTTTTTAATTCTTTTAATCGTGGATAGCCCACCTTATCGAACAAAACGATCGGGTTGTGCTCGCATTCTTCCCAGATCTCCGGGTCGATGTATTGAAACAATTCACGCGCTTCAGTGTTCCAAACCCACCATAGGTTTTTCGACAGATTGCGCAGCGGCTCCAACGTCGCCGGCAAATTCGATTCAACACTAATTCTTTTCCAATCCGGTTCTTCCACAACCGGAGCTTGTATAAATCGTACTCTTTCTTTTGTCATTTTCCTTATTTTTAAATCCCACTTGCTGAAGCTCAGCGCTTCAAATTATACTTTGACTTTTTACAAAAAAATCATTCTGACTGTGTGCAATTGGAACCGCAAAAATACTTTTTCGTTTAAAACTGTAAATATTATTCCCCGTTTTCAACACGAATTTAATGTTCCGTTTCCATTGCCAAATGTCTGTGTTATTTTGATTTGGGCCTTTTAAATTTGCCTGGTTTCTGAAGCCTTGCTATATCAGCTTCCAGCTTTTTGAGCCGGGCATCTTTTTCTTCAATAATCTGGTGAAGCATTGCAATTTCGTTTTCGATCTGATTTTCCGGAATTACCGAATTCAGCCTGATTTTAAAGTCGCTTAGTACATTCATGTAATTTATAAAGGCCTCGTATGGCGAATCAAAAGGATTTCCTGAACGATTAACATTTCCGTTTGAAGAATGTTTGGTCGACATATAATTAAAATGGTCGCTTGCCTGCAAATAATTCCAGTCGCGTATCAATTCTTTGTCGTTACAGCGAAGCATACGCCCATTCAACTCGTAAAGTTTATTGAAGGCTTCTTTTTGCATTTCGTTACCAAGCCACGGATTCAGGTCGCGTTCTTCGTCGGCCCACGAAACCGGTTCGGGCACACTTACTGCAGAAATGGGTTGAAGTTGAGCCACTACTTCCGAAGGAGTCGCAAATTGTAACTTTTTATGCTGATCGGCCTGCAAAGCAAAGGCTTTCAGAAAATCGAAAATCCCGTTCTCCGATTTTTGCCACTCTCCGAGCGCTTCGTAGCTCAAAAACAAATTAACCAGTTCATCTTTTTCGTTAAGCTTGTTGATCCATCCAAGAAACTTTTCAGCAGTTAGTGGATATTCCGACCAGTTGGTGTTTGAAAACCGAAAAGCAAGGTCGTCGCTGAGTTTAAAATTACGCATCAGCACTTTTAACCGCGGGTTTATGGCATTCACGTAAAGGAAGTTGGGGCTTTTCCAACCCAGTACCTGCCTGGCCCCCTCAGTTAGCATAGCGGCAAAACCCATTTTTGCGATCTGGTCGCCAAGCGCATCGGAGTAAATCATTTCGGTGTTACGAAATACGCGCGGCTTTTGGCCAAACAAGCCAAAAATCAGTTCGTCATGGCGAGCTACCTGTTCTTTAAAAGTTTCATTGTCTTTTAACGAAGAAAGCGAATGCGAATATGTTTCTGACAGAAATTCGACGCTCCCGGTTTTGGCGAGTTCCCGAAATGAACCGATCACTTCGGGGGCATATAATTCGAACTGTTCGAGCGCGGTACCTGTTAAGGAGAATGCCACCTTAAAGCGCCCCCCGGTTTTTTCGATCAGTTCGAGAATCAGCCGGTTGGCAGGGAGGTAGCTTTTTGCTGCCACCCGGCTCATAATGGCCTCGTTCGAATAATCGTCGTAATAATAATGATCGTTCCCAATATCAAAAAAACGATAGCGGCGGTGCCTAAACGGCTGATGAACTTGAAAAAACAGACATATAGTTTTCATTTATCTTATTCGTTTTAGGTTAACACGGATTCGTAAACCTTCCTGACATTTTTAGCCGAATTGATCCATCTCAATCCATCAACTTCGGTTTTCCCCTCTTGCTTAAAATGCTCCGAAAGTGAAGGATAGTTCAATATTCCGTAAATTGAATCGGCCATGGCATGGGTATCCCAGAAATCGATTTTAATAGCATGCTCGAGCACTTCTGAAACGCCTGATTGATTTGAAATGATAACCGGCACGTTGAATTGCATGGCTTCGAGCGGAACGATTCCAAAAGGTTCCGATACCGACGGCATTACAAAAACATCGGTCATGTGGAAGAGATATGAAATATCGTTGGCTTTTAAAAAACCGGTAAAATGAAAGCGGTCGGCAATTCCGAGTCTGGCTACCCGGGCAATCATTTGTTCCTGCAAGTCGCCGCTTCCCGCCATTACAAAACGCACATTGTTCATTTTTTGCAAAACCATTTTGGCTGCTTCAATAAAATATTCGGGGCCTTTTTGTAAAGTAATCCGGCCCAAAAAAGTTACGATTTTTTCGTTGATGCCTTTTTTGGGAATTTCGCTTCCTTCGGCGCTCATCGGTTCCACAGCGTTATGCACCGTTACTACCTTTTGCGGGTCGATGTGGTATTTATTGATTACTGTATCGCGTGTGAGGTTACTTACGGTTATCACCTGGTCGGCTTGTTCCATTCCATCACGTTCGATCGCGTAAACTGTTGGGTTTACACTTCCTCCGCTGCGATCGAAATCGGTGGCATGTACATGCACGACCAAAGGTTTGCCACTAATATTTTTTGCAGCTATGCCAGCCGGATAAGCCAGCCAGTCGTGTGCGTGGATCAGGTCGAAATTATTCTGTTCGGCAATAATCCCGGCAACCAGGGCATAATTTTTTATTTCCTGAATCAGGTTCGACCCATAGGTTCCGCTAAATTCAATCCGGTTTCCCTCATCGGTTTCAACAAAACGGGTTTTGCGTGGAAGTTTTTTGCTCTTTACTTTCCAGAACTCTTCTTCATTCATGTAGGGGACAATTAGCGAATCGACTTCGAAATAGTCCATCTGCTTTTCACTTTCTTCAAACTGAATTTGTGTTTTGGTGACTGGAACCTGGTTGGCTCCAATGAGTTTCATACGCGATTGATCTTCGTCGCCAAAGGCTTTGGGAACAACAAAAGTTACTTCCACATCGTCGAGTTCGGACAGACCTCGGGTGAGCCCGTAACAGGCGGTTCCGAGACCTCCTGAAATGTGCGGCGGAAACTCCCATCCAAACATTAAAACTTTCATTTTCAATCCTTTATTCGTCGTTATATTTCCTGATCAAATGCAGCGCCCTGACCACCCCGGCCACGCTCCAGGCCTGCGAAATAGCTCCTTTCCCCATGTGCGGCGGATTCCCGTCGTATAATTCAGGAACAGTTCCCACACAATGTTCTGTCATCTCTTCTTCGAAACTTTCTACAATTTGTTTCACAAAAGGCAAACCGCCTTTCTTATGAATTTTCAGATAGGCTTCAACAAAAAACGGTGTAAGCCACGGCCACACAGCTCCCATGTGGATGGCCGATTCACGTTCTTCAGGGTTGCCTTTTACCGTTCCCTTATACCGAAGGTTATCGGGAGAAAGTGAGCGGAGGCCGCGGTTAGTAAGTAACTTTTTCTTGGCTACACCCAGCACTTGCTTTTGCTGATCTTTCGAAAGCGGACAGTAATCGAGTGCCACGGCAATTACCATATTGGGGCGTACCGACCAGTCGGGAATACCATTATTTACCACATCGGCTAAACTTGCGTGCCCTTCGCTCCAGAAAGTATTCAGGAAAGCTTTTGCTACTTTTTCAACCATGTGTTTCCAGTTTTCGATAAACTCGCGGTCGCCGGCCATGTCCGCAAGGTCGAGGCCAAAACAGATGGCATTGAACCACAAAGCATTTACTTCGACCGTTTTTCCGGCACGTTGAATTACAGGCAACCCATTGATGGTTGAATCCATCCAGGTGAGCGCTACTTTTTCTTTTTCAGCTTCGATTAAACCGTCGGGTGTCATCCGAATGTATTGGTGTTTTGAATCGCGGTATGCTTCCAGAATCCGTTTGATGGCCGGGCCATAAATTTTCCAGGCCAACTCAGGATTTCCCTTATTTTTATAATGTTGCTGTACCACCCAGATAAACCAAAGCGAAGTATCGGCAGCGTGATAAGTAAACGGTTTTTGATCGGTGTGATCGGGGAAAAAACCTTCGTTAAAATATTTCAGATACGAATCGAGAATGGTTTCGCACAACTGTGGATTTTTTAGCGCAAGGCACAAGCCCGGTATCGAAATAAAAGTTTGGCGGGTAATGCTGCCATACCAGGGAAATCCGGCAATAATTTCGGCTGTTTTTTTATTGTGGTGCACAAATTGCCCGGAAGCGTGCTCAAGAGCGCTGATAAAAGTTTCCTTACGGTTTTTCTTTTTTAGTTCGTGAGTAAAACGCTGTTTTAGCGACAGCATTTTCACTTCATTTAAACCCGCCGAAAAAACAAGCGTTTCACCTTCTTCCAAGGTCACTTCGAAATAGCCGGGAACATACAGGTCTTCGAGATAATCGTAGCCACGGTTCAGTTCCTTCAGGTATTCGATGTTGTAATACCAGTCGGGGACCGCAATAAAATCGGCAGTTTTGCTTAGCTGCATCGCCAGGTTCGGGTAACCTTCGTACAAGCTCATGGAAATTCCGCCCTCAACGGTTTCGAATTTGGTATTTACAAACATGTTGGCCTTGCTCAATGCATGGATATTACGAAAAGCCAGAAAGGGTTTCAGCCTTAAAACCAAGGGTTCTGAAGCTTCTTCCAGTGTATATTTTATTAATACCTGCTCTTCTTTTTCAACCAGCAAACGCTCTTTCGACAGCACCGTATTTCCAACGCGATACGTAATTTTTGGCACTTCAGCAAAACCTACATTGCTGATGTATTTGTGTCCTTTGGGTTCGTAGGTTCCTCCCTGGTAACGGTGGATGCCAAGGTTAAACTCTGCTTCGTTTTGTACCAGTGTTTCGTCGAGCGACGACAACAGCACATGTTTCTCTCCCCCAAAGTTTTCGATCGGGCTAACCAGCAAACCGTGGTATTTACGCGTATTACAACCGTTTAACGTGGTACAAAGGTACGAACCGGCTTTGTTTGTTCTCAGAATCTCTTTGTATAAAGAATATTCGAGGTTAATCAACTGCTCCTTGTCAAAACTCAGGTAGTGCATAACAAAATAATTTGGCGTGAGAAAATTGGCTCAGAAAGTTGTTGAGAAAGTGTGAACCTTCTCGAACAAAAATATATGATTTACTCCATTTTTCACAGCTCAGTTTGTTAAATCATCTAAATGCCGGACAAAATATTCTTTTTCTAACTTTAAGTTAAGATAGGGATATTTCATCCCGGTATTATTCAGATTTTCTAAAGTGTTTTCAATGAATTTTCTGAATTCCGGTGTTGTTGTATTTAAAGGCCGGTGTTGCATGGCATTCACTATCTTTCTTACTTCCACAACAATCTTCCGGCTTTCTTCGTCGATCAGGCAGTTCGCGAAGCGCTCCCAGATGTGATCGATCGCCACTTCGCTGAGATGGATCATGTCGGCAGCATAAAAACGATAATCGCGCAGTTCGTCCATTACTATCTCGTATGAGGGAAAATAAGCACAGTAGTTTTCATGCTTTTTAACCAATGAATCAATAGCCAACAGTAGAATCGATTTACTTCGCTGGTTTTCAATAGCGCCGTCTTTCCAGTGCCTGATCGGGCTTACAGTGAATATTATTTTGATTTCGGGATTTAACTGCCACAATTCGGCGAGTAGATCCTGGTATAGGGCAACGATTTCATCAACAGTCAGACGCTCGCGGGTAAAGAAAGCCGCCGGAATTTTATGGCAGTTCGAAACGATTTTTTTGGTTTTGTTAAACCGATACACCCAGGCTGTCCCGAAAGTGATGAACAGAAAATCGGTTTTCTTTAAAAATTCAGAAGAATTAACAAGACGTTTGTTGATATTCTGCAAGGTTTGGTTGGCATCAGTCGACGAAAAACGTCCGTGATGCAGAAAACTGTGCCACACGCCATTGTGTTCTATCAAATCGCTTTCAGCAAAAGTTTTAGGCTGAATAAGCAGGCGAAGACCATTGGCGACCGAAACGGGGTTGTATAAAATCCCAAATGGGTTGATGTCGGCCGGGAATTTTAAATTTTCCATTTTCTTGCCCACATTCTCGGTAAAACACGAACCCATAAAAAGGCTCGATTTCTGATACGATGCCTTCCATCGAAATTCGGGAATCTGAACACTGGTCCGGAATTTGGAATCGCTCATTTATTTTGCTTTTGGAATGTCGATCTTTTTTAACACCAGCGCGGTCCGTGCCGGAAGATAAAGATTTAAAAAATGCTGACTGCCAACGCCACTGCTTGGCAAAGTATAATAACTGATCTCCTCGTCTACGCGGTCGTATCCCCCAAAACGGCCTGAATCGGTACTTAAAACAATTTTGTATTTCCCGGCTCCAAGCGGAATCCCGTAATCAGTAAACGATTGTGTGGGGTTAAAATTAAAAACAAAAAGGAACAGTCCGCGATGATAGGCCAGCACTTTGTCGGGCTTATTTTCGAGAACCAGGTCAACCGAAGGAACCGTTAGTATTTTATTTTCGTTTATCAGGCTGATCATCTCGCGGTCGAAATCATACAACCAATGATATTTCAGCACGGGATCGTCGGCGATGCTCCAAATCCTTCGTGCATGATTGTATGACCAGTTGTTTCCTTCGCGCGGAAAATCGATCCACTCGGGATGTCCAAATTCATTTCCCATAAAATTCAGATACGCACCACCAGCGGCACTTGCGGTTGCCAGCCTGATCATTTTATGAAGTGCAATTCCGCGGTCAACAATCATATTGGGTTGGTCCTTGCGCATACTAAAATACATTTCCTTGTCGATCAGGCGGAAAATGATGGTTTTATCGCCTACCAGCGCCTGGTCGTGCGATTCGGCGTAACTCACCACTTTTTCTTCCAGGCGTTTCGAAGTCAGCTGGTAAAAAAGTTCGCCCACTTCCCACTGGTCATCCGACTTTTCTTTGATCAGTTTGATCCAGAAATCGGGCATTCCCATCGCCATTCTGAAACCGAAACCCAACCCGCCATCTGCAACCGGCGATGCCAGACCCGGCATTCCGCTCATGTCTTCGGCGATCGAAATCGAATGCGGGTTGATCTGTTTCATCAGTTTATTGGCCAGTTTAAAATAGGTAGTGGCTTCGTGATCGACATTGGCGCTGAAATAATCGTCGTATGATGTAAAAGCAATCTCCAACCCGTGGTTAAAATATAACATGCTGGTCACTCCGTCGAAACGGAAACCGTCGAATTTATATTCCTCCATCCAGTATTTAATGTTCGAAAGCAAAAAGTGCAACACTTCATTTTTACCGTAATTAAAACAGTACGAATCCCATGCAGGATGTTCCCCTTTTGGCCCGTCGTGAAAAAACTGAAAACGTGTGCCGTCATATTTTCCCAATCCTTCTATCTCGTTTTTCACGGCATGCGAATGTACGAGGTCCATGATCACGGCAATTCCCATTCCGTGTGCTTCATCAATCAGTTGTTTCAATTCGTCGGGAGTACCAAAACGCGAAGAAGCGGCAAAAAAGCTCGAAACGTGATAACCAAAACTCCCGTAATAAGGATGCTCGGGAATGGCCATCAACTGGATGGTATTGTAAGCGTTTGCTTTAATGCGCGGCAGCATTTGTTCCCGGAATTCGTTGTAAGTGTGCACCCGGGGTTCTTCCCCAGCCATTCCAACATGGCCCTCGTAAATCAATGGGGGGTCGTCACTCCCGATAAAGTTGGGGTGTTGCCACTGGTAGGTATTTTCGGGCGACCAAACCTGTGCGTTGAACATGTGCGTATTTTCATCCTGAACAACACGGGTTGCCCATGCCGGAATCCGTTTCCCGAAATTCAGCGCCCAATGAACATGCAGAGCGTACAAATCGCCATGATGCAAAGCTTGTTCTTCCAAAATAAGTTCCCAGGCTCCGTTCCCCAGATGGTGAAAGGAATATTCCGAAAGTTCCTGCCAGTTGTTACAGGTACCCACCAGGTAAATGTGCGTAGCATTGGGCGCCCACTCCCTGATTGCCCAGCCATGGCTGGTCTTATGAAGTCCAAAATACAGGTAGCCCGATGCAAAATCCGACAGACTTTTCCCGCCCGTAAGTTCCTTTTCCTTCCGATCAGCAACTATCATCCTTTCAGTAATTACTCCCGAATATGGCTGTAGCCATTGATCGTCCTGTACTAATTTTGGTAAATATGTTTTCATCGATGTTTTTTGATAAAGATAAAGAATCAGGTAAAAACAGTCGGTGAAAATCAGAAAATGTTTTCAGATGCCGGAAATAAACAAATAACAAATGCTTTTTAAAAGAAAAGCCACGGCGCGGGGGCACCGTGGCAATCAGTACTATAACTGTTTTAATTGTTAACTTAAAACCGTATTATTAGTACGCATTTTGTTTACGCATTACACTTTTTTTCGAATCGTTAAAAAAATATTCGTTTTTCCGTAAACGTACCACTAAAATATAATTCGTATATCCGAAATGATGCCACAAAACCTAGTTTTCAGTGAATAGAACTCTCCCTGCCCGACTTTCATCCCCTCTCTTCGCGAAGAGAGGGACGATTGTGGCGTTGTCGCAATCAGGGTGGGTTATGATTTTAAAAGTATGCAAATCAAAGGTTAAATTGCTGATTTAATAAAAGCGGCAGCCAATCTTCCAAGGCGTGAATTAGCAATCCTTTGGTTGACCTGACGTTACTTGCCTTTTGAATCTGAAGAATTCCCTGCGGCTTTGTCGCGGGGATAGTCAACTTTAAAAATTTTCTTTATTTGTTTTTCCAAACCCGGCCCTAAGATATTGGCTTTCAGGGGTTAGGTAAATTTAATCGCTTGGTTTTCAATTATCTAATAAACTTTTTTTAGTTATTTTTCAACCCTTGATTTGCATTAATTATATTATTACTTTGAACTCGTTTTAACGAACATTGTAGCATCATATAATTGTGAGAAGATTTGTTTTATTATTGCTTTTTATTTTTCCGTTACTGGTATTTTCCCAGGTAAAAAAGGAAGGCATTCCCAATATCCTGAATTATCCAAAATCGGTCTACAGAGCGGGAACCCAGAACTGGGGGATAGCTCAGGATCCGGATGGTTTTATGTATTTCGCCAACAATAATGGATTGCTCCGTTTTGATGGCTTGAGTTGGGATTTGTTCCAGGTTTCAAGCACATCCCCGGTCAGATCGGTATGTATTGATAAAGCCGGTATTGTTTATGTAGGGCTCGATGATGATTTTGGCATTTACGACACAGGTTCTTCAGGTAATCCTACTTTCATTAGCTTAAAAAATAAACTTCCCGACGATATTCCCGAAACTGATATAATCTGGAAAATTTACGATACCCAATATGGAATTGTATTTCAGTCGTATCAGTATATTTTTATCTATAAAAACGATGAGATTAAGGTAATCAGGCCACAAAAGGCATTTTATTATACTTTTTATGTAAACAACCGATTGTTTATTCATGAGCCAGGTGTTGGTTTGTTTGAACTTATCAATGGTTCAATCAGCAAGGTTCCATGGGCCGACGATTTGGTCAATACCGTAATTTTATCGATCATTAGTTTTTACGAAAATCATCTTCTGATTGGAACTGCACACAACGGTTGGTACGAATACAAAAGCGGTAAGCTTACCAAATGGAATGTACCTGCCAATGAACAGGTCGAAAAAGATATCATGTTTTCGGCTGTTAAACTGAATGGGAATAACCTGGCTATAGGAACTATTTTAAATGGAGTTATCATTACTGATTCGGATGGTCGCATCATTCAGCATTTAAACCGATCGAAAGGTTTGGAAAATAATACGATTTTGAGCCTCTTTAATGACCATTCCGGAAATTTATGGCTGGGGCTCGATAACGGGGTGGACTATGTAGAGTTAAATTCGCCATTAAGTTACATTTCGAGTTCGGAAGGAATTAGTACCGGTTATTGTTGCACGGTTTATAAGGATAATCTCTACCTGGGCACCAATCAGGGATTATTTATGAAACCATTTTATACGGATTCCCGCAAAAAGCAAAACTTTGAATTAGTACCCGGAACAGAAGGTCAGGTTTGGTCGTTAAAACAAGTTGGTGATCAACTGATTTGCGGACACAACCTTGGGACTTTTATTATAGATCACGACAAGGCTGAGCAGATAAGTGAAGAACCGGGAGCCTGGACATTTGTTCAATTAACTGAGAATTCTTCGTACATGATTGGTGGAAATTACAGCGGGTTAACCGTTTATCACCTTGAAAATAAGAAATGGAGATTTAAAAATAAGGTGAAAGGATTTACCGAGTCCAGCAGGTTCCTGGCAGAAGATTCGGGTGGTTATATTTGGATGAGTCATGGGACAAAAGGAGTATTCAGAGTGAAACTGGATGAAAAGCTTGACTCGGTTGTTGATGTTAAATTGTATGGTGCAAAAGACGGACTCCCAAGCGACAATTTGAATATTTTATTGACTGTTGACAGCACAAATATAATATCCACAGTTCAGGGAATTTATCGATATGATAACAACACTGACAGGTTTATTGACGATCAGAAAATGGATTCAGTTTTCAACCTGGATGGAAGGTTAAAGTACTTGCAAAAAGATACGAAAGGAAACTTTTGGTACATAGCAGATTCGGGGGCCGGGCTATTATTGAAAAATGATGATACTACATATACTAAATTAACGGCGCCCTTTCGTCAGCTTTCAAACACTTTTGTTCGCGAATGGGAGTTTTTACATGTCGAGGGAAGCGACAATGTATTTTTTGCTACAGAGGATGGTTTTGTTCATTATTCTTTTCGGATAGCAACTTCATACGACGAAGAATTTAAATCTTTTATAACACAGGTAGAAGTTCCTTATCTCGATACTGTGGTTTATCCGTATAAAAATAAAACTGAACTTGAATTCCCGTATTCCAAAAATGCTTTCAGGTTTCATTTTGCCGCACCGTTTTATCAGAATCCGGAACAGCTTGAATTCAGCTACTTTATCGATAATTATTCTGAAGAATGGTCATCGTGGTCAACTGATAACTACCGTGATTTAAATAACCTGCCTGAGGATGAATATGTTTTTAGAGTGAGGGCAAGAAATAGTTTTGGCGTTGTTAGCGAAGAGGCAAGTTATTCATTTACAATCAGTCCTCCCTGGGTTCGTTCACGCTGGGCTTTATATGCATATATTCTGGTGTTCATATTGCTGGGACTTGGAGTTTCTTTAATTGTGCAGCGTCGGTTCGAGAAAACTAAACGCGCCGAGCGAAAAAAACACGAAAAGGAATTGCAGAAAAAGGAAAAGGAGTTTCTGCAACAAGCTTTGCTGGCAGATAAGGAAATTATCAGGCTTAAAAATGAAAAACTCGAAGCTGAAAAGTTATACCTGGATAAAGAACTGGCAAATCAGACTTTGAGCATTGTCCATAAAAATAAGTTTCTGACTAAAATTAACCAGGAGCTAAAACGCATTGGCGAGGATACCAGCGACAGCACGGTAAAAACCAAAATGGCGATTCTTAAAAAGCGTATTGATAAAGAAATTGACGAACACCAGCAAAACAAAATTTTTGAAAGCTATTTTGAAGAAGTACATGCCGATTTTTTCTCCCGATTGAATGAAAAATACCCCCAGTTATCCCCAAAAGACTTACGCCTTTGCGCTTATGTCAGGATGAATATGTCAACAAAAGAAATAGCAACGTTGCTAAATATTTCTGATCGGGGAGTTGAAATCAGTCGTTACCGCTTGCGAAAAAAAATGGATATTTCACGCGAGGTTAACCTTTCCACTTTCTTGCTTAATGTCTAAGACTTTTTTATTCTGCTGTACAACATGTGCTGATGTGAGGTACTGTTTGTTTTATTTTCTGAAATGCAGATTGTTGTTTATAAGTATTTTAAATTTATCCCGATGTGTTTTTGATGTATTCTATGATTTGCTGTGTAGCGTTTTTGTTGAGCTTGTTTTTGTTTGTTTTTCTTTTTACGGGCGATATTTGAAACGTGAAATTTTGTTAATGGTGTAAAATTTCTTAAGATTGCAATATTGTATAAATGACAATAAAGCGTAATGTTCATCAAATCAAAGAAACTATGAAACTAAAATTTTCTAATAATAAAGATTTCCTATCTGTTTAATTGCCTTAAATGGTAGCACATTATTGTTACTGTCATTATTTGACATTAGCTCAGTTAGCTAACCAATTATATAATTACTAATATCAAAATTTGATCTATGAAAGAAAAACAATGTATGAGAAAAGTTCTCATGTTACTTTTGGGTACAATCTTTTCGCTGGGTGTTTTTGCCCAGGAAACTGTACTGAAAGGTGTCGTAACCTCGGCGGACGATAATCAACCGCTTCCGGGAGTTACTGTGGTGGTGAAAGGAACTACTAACGGTACCGTTACCGATTTCGACGGTAATTACCAGTTAACTGTTCCGTCCGGTGCAATCCTTCAGTTTTCATTTGTTGGAATGAAAACACAGGAAGTTGCAGTTTCCGGACAAAGCGTAATCAACGTTCAGTTGGAAAACCAAGCTTTCGATGTTGACGAGGTTGTTGTTGTTGGTTATGGTGTTCAAAAGAAGGCCTTAACTACTGGTGCAAATTTAAACGTTAAAGGTGAAGATATTGCCGAACTTAATACAGGTTCTGCAATGGAAGCTTTGCAAGGTGTTGCTGCCGGTATTAGTATTACCAGAAACAATGGAGCGCCTGGGGCAGGTACAAGAGTTACTATACGTGGTTTAGGTACCGTTGGGAATTCTAATCCTTTATATATAGTTGATGGTATAGCTGTTGGCAATATTGACTATTTGAACCCTTCAGACATTGAAACTATTGATGTTTTAAAAGATGCCGCGTCGGCAGCGATTTATGGTTCAAGAGCTGCTAACGG
The DNA here is from genome assembly GCA_011620585.1 of Draconibacterium sp. Taxonomy (GTDB): domain Bacteria; phylum Bacteroidota; class Bacteroidia; order Bacteroidales; family Prolixibacteraceae; genus Draconibacterium. The sequence continues at coordinate 4,366 of WOYV01000013.1, read as the reverse complement.
TGTTGTCTTGGTAACAACAGTAAAAGGGAGTAAGGATAGTCCGGCAAAAATCACTTATGATGCTTATTACGGAGTTCAAAATATATATAAAAATCTGGATCCGTTAACGGCGCAGGAGTATATGTATATTATGGATGAAGGTCGTGTAAATGATGGTCTTGCTCCTTGGGACTGGGAATCAAAGATCAAAGACAATGACTGGCTCAATAATAACTTTGATGGTTTGGGTACACAATTAGGCGAAGAAGTATGGGGTGCACTTCAAAACGGTTGGGAAGGTACCAATTGGATTGACGAGATGACCAGTAAAAATGTCCCGATTCAAAGCCATGCATTAAATATTACGGGTGGAAGTAATGACATCACCTATTCAATGGGGGTTTCGTATCTCGACCAGAAAAGTATAATTGGCAGCGAAATCACGGATGCCGGATATAAAAGGTTGACGGCAAGGTTGAATACACAAATGGTTTTAAAAAAGAATAAAGACCATGCGATTATTACCGTTGGTGAAAATTTTACGTATACAAATACAGAAAATAGAAGTGCAAGAACAGGAAATATATATTGGAATGACTTGCACAATGCACTTGTTCAACATCCTTTGATGCCTGCTTACTGGCAACCGGCTATTGAAAATAATGTTAATGAATTTGGATTTACTCCAACAATGGACGGAATAAACCAGCACACCAATCCAATTGCTTCCATGTTTTACGCTAGTAATTATAATTATGGTAAAGGAAACAGGGTTGTGGGTAATGTATTCGGAATAGCTGAACCAATCAAAAATTTAAGATTAAGGTCTTCTTTCGGAATTGATGCCTGGTTTGGACATAACAGATCAATGAATCCTACCTACGCATTAGGAACACTTTATACGGATATTGTTGATGGCGCTCAGCAAAGTCAGTATTTGGGTAACAACTGGACATGGACAACTACTCTTTCATATGACCGCCAATTCGGAGACCATGCATTAACTGGCTTGGTGGGGTATGAGTTACTTCAAAATCAGATAAATGCAGAAGTAGGTGGTTCAAGAAATAATTTATTATTTCCCGGTGATCCACGCTATGCATACATAAGAAACACTCAAAGTCCTGCCTCTATTAGTGATATCAACACATGGGGACAAGATTGGGCTGCTGGTGGAGGCGGTATAATGTCTTACATCGCAAGAGCACAATATAATTATCTTGAAAAATACCTTCTTTCTGTTACGATGCGTGCAGATGGCTCTTCAAACTTTGCAAAAGGCAACAGATGGGGATATTTCCCTTCAGTGTCAGCTGGTTGGGTAATCACAAGTGAAGATTTTATGGCTAATACTTCTACCATACTTGATTTTGGTAAAATCAGAGCAAGTTGGGGACAAAACGGTAACCAGTCGATTGATAATTTTATTTATTCTTCGCAAATAACCTATGCTTTCCCAGGATATTTCTTTGGCGATACTAAGCCGGTATCCGGAACAACAGCATATCCGTTGAAAGTTCCAAACCCAGACGTTACCTGGGAAACTTCTGAACAGTTGAATATTGGGTTTGATGCTCGATTACTCAATTCAAGAATGGGTGTTACCTTTGATTGGTACAAGAAAACAACAAAAGACTGGTTGGTTGAAGCTCCTGTTTTAGGAACTTCTGGTGCCGGAGCACCATTTATTAACGGTGGTGACATTGAAAATACTGGTGTCGAACTGATGGTTAGCTGGAACGATAAAATCAGTGATTTCAGATATGGAATAACTTTAAGCGGAGCTCATAATAAAAATGAGGTTACAAGAATTGCGAACACTGATGGAATCCTTCACGGTCCTTCGCACGTTTTGTCACAAGGTACTTCTGAAGTTTCTCGAGTTCAGGTTGGATTCCCAATCGGATATTTCTATGGTTATCAAACAGATGGAATTCTACAGAATCAGGATGAAGTAGATGCTTATGTTGGACCTGACGGAACGCCGTATTTTAATGACCAGCGTCCAGGTGACGTTCGGTTTGTAGACAAAAACCTGGATGGCGTAATTAATGAAGGTGATAAAGGATATTTGGGAAATCCAAATCCTGATTTCGAAATGGGTCTTCAAATTAATCTTGAATACAAAGGATTTTATTTGAATTCAACATTAACCGGCAAATTTGGTATGCAGGTAATGCAATCGTATCGATCGTTTGCTGATAATTTTACGCAAAACTACACAACAAGTGTCTTTGAACGTTGGCACGGAGAAGGCACATCAACCAAGATGCCACGACTTACTTACGGGTCAAACAGAAATCAACAGTATATTTCAGACATTTACATGCATGATGCTGATTATGTAAGAATAAATAACCTAACAGTTGGGTACGATTTTGGAAAATTGCTGACGAGATTTGAGGCAATTTCAACTTTAAAAGTATATGCTGCCGTAAATAACCTGCACACGTTTACAAACTATGATGGAATGGACCCGGAAGTTCGTTTTGGACACGATGCTGGTTGGGCTTCGGGAATTGACCTTGGATTATATCCATTACCCAGAACAGTGATGTTTGGATTAAATGTTGCATTTTAATTTTTAATATTAATCAAGATGAAGAAACTAATATATATTACAGTCATTGCAGGCTTGGTTCTTGCAACGAGCTGTCAGGATTATTTGGATACAGATAATCTTTATGGGAAAAGTTTAGAGACTTTTTACAGCACTCCTCAGGATATAACGGAGGCAATGGCGGGGGTTTACAATGCTATTTATACGCCGAATGTACATAGTAACGAATCGGTTGCTGCTAGTTTAATGTCGGATTTGATGCTTGGCGGTGGTGGCCCTGATGATAAATCGGCTAAATGGGTCGATAACTTCGAAGACCCGGCAGAGGATACTTATAGGGATATGTGGGTGCAGTGTTACAATGGTATCTCAAGAGCAACCGCAATTATTGAAAAAACAGCAGAAGCCGATTTTTCTAAATACTTTGCTAGCCCGGAAGAAGCCCAGGGCTTTAAAGATCAGGCGATTGGAGAAGCTTTGTTTATGCGGGCTTTTTTCTATTTCAGATTAGGTAAATTCTTTGGGGGGGTACCTATGATCATCACTTTTGATGCTCCAAGAGACGTTCCAAGGTCTACTTATACTGAAACTTTTGCTCAAATTGCATCCGATCTTAAACTCGCTATTGAAACTATGCCAGCCGTTGCTTTTCCTGATATTCCTGAATCTGAATATGGACATGCAAACAAATGGGTAGCTGAAGCATACCTGGCAAGAGTATATTTGTTTTATACAGGATATATGACCAATATTGAAGGGCAAGCAACCAGCGACCTTCCCTTGGCTGAAGGGGGATCGTTGTCATCAACTGATGTTGCAAATTATCTTCAAGACTGTATCGACAACAGTGGTTATGCACTGGCAGAAGATTTCAGAAACTTGTGGCCTTACTCGTATGCGAATATTGCTGCAGGCCAAACCGTTTTGCCATGGGCTGAAACAGAAGGCCTGTCTTGGGTTGGTCAGGACGGTCATTCACCTACTTTTGGAACAGGAAATTATGAAACCATGTTCGCTCAAAGGTTTTCTTTTGGAGACTGGGGATGGTCTAATGGAAATATTTATACCAACAGGCTTAGTTTGTTTACCGCAATTCGTGATAATTCAATGGTCCCATTTGGCCAGGGCTGGGGCTGGTGTACTATAAATCCTAAGTTATTTAGTCAATGGGACGATAACGACCCAAGAAAACTTGGCTCTATTCTTCAGGTTGGCCAGGCAGATCAGGGAACCGCTGGTTATCAGCAAGACAAAGGTGATCATGAAACCGGACTTTTTAATAAGAAATATACAGCTATCCAATTCGATAACGGAGCAGGTACAGTTACTGGCATGTTTGTTCAGTTGTACGACTGGGGAAACACAGATATGCAATTAATGCACGCTCAGGATTTCATTTTTATGCGTTTTGCTGACGTTTTGTTAATGCATTCTGAGATTACCGGAACTGCAGATGGAATGAATGCCGTAAGAGCCAGAGCAGGCTTAGATCCTGTTGCTTACTCTTTAGCAGCACTTAAAGAAGAAAGAAAGCATGAATTGGCTTTTGAAGCACTACGTTGGTTCGACCTTGTTCGTTGGGGAGATGTTAATACGGCTTTTAACGAAGTAATAAGTGTAAGAAATTCAGGATCTGATGCTAACTATTCGGTTACTTACCGACCGGAGACCAAGGGATTAGTTCCGATTCCGGAAACAGAAATGAGATTGGCGAATGGTGTTTACGAACAAAACCCAGGCTGGTAACAAGTTTTAATATTTAATATTGAAAAGATATGAAAAGAAATAATATAATATACAGTCTTTTTATTGTAATGATGATAGTTA
>WOYV01000095.1 GCA_011620585.1 Draconibacterium sp. | reverse complement strand
TGTTGTAGCTAGCCACTTACCTAACATTTCAGCTTTTTTAAGAATCTCATTGTATTCCAGATATTCATCTTTATTAATTTTCTTATTTTTCTCATCACTTGTTGAAATTTCACCTTGCTCAGTAATTTCAATTTTATTGTAGGCTATCAAAAAGGATAAAGCTTCTTTAGTGTACTTTACCATACTTTTAGTCCTTTTAGAAAAATCAAAGAATAAATTATCATTTTCCTCAACCCAAACAAAAAAATAAGTCCGTACTGTTCTTGGCATTCTATTTCTTGTTTCATTATGCAGTAGCAGTGGTAAAACAATGAAAGTAAAAGCAAATGGAAATTTACTATTAGTATGTTTATTATAACTATTAGCAACAATTCTAATTATTTCACCACAAAAAGCAGGATTAAAAAGATTTGCTACAATTGTATTTCTTTCTATCCAAGATGTTTTCATATTTCGTCCTTAAATTTGGGATGCCAGCCTACTTTCTTTGTGTCAGAAAGCATTTGATAGCTACCGCGTGTTAAATAGTCTTCGTTGAATTTATCTCTAATCTTTATCTGTGGACAAGTTTTAGCAAATTGTTCCAAATAGAAAGTTTTCCCTAATGCAATTAATTCCTCCTGTTCTTTATCTTCAGCTTCATCACACATGATTTCAAAAATATTTCGCCAATAATCTTGAAGTTTCTTATCATATTCTTCTTCTTCCTCAGGGTTTAACAAATGTAGTCTTAGCCATTTTGACCTTTGTTCAAATGCTCTTCTGAAATCACTTATAGCACGTTTTACAGCTCTGGAATTAGTAGTTATTTTAATTATTTCCAGTTGTTTTAAGAACTTCTTTTCTTTAAGTAAAGAGACATCTTCATCTGTTATTTCTAAAGGTTCTGGAAAGTGGTTGGGTAAGTTATCTGAATTAAAAGAATCTCTAATATTTGCAATCTTAAGTTGAAGTTCGTCCGCACTTATAAAGTCTATTCGTAGAGTTAAATTCTCAATCGACTTTTTGAGCCACCAACCATCTAAAATTTCTAGGAATGCATCCAAATGGTCAGGATATGAGGATAATATAAGTTGTTTTTTGATTTTAGAATCTATTTCATCAATGCTTATTGAATTATCCACTATACGAATATTTCGAACAAGTTTTTTCTTGATTTCAAAGGATAATTTTTGAAATGCCTCATAGGCTTTCGTGTTTGTTGCATTAGAGGAGTTAACGGTAATAAGGTCAAGTTTTTCAATAATTTCATTTAAATCTTCATCAGAATAATTATTTTCAATGAAATGATATAACAAACTAGTTTTAGGTACATTTTCAGTTGTGATTAGACTAAATACAGTGTTCTCAACATCGATTAATTTATTGATAATGTTCTCAGACCAAACTCGTAAAGTTTTCCAAAAATCAACACTTGAATCTGTTAAATTGGCTTTACTCTTAATATGCAGCTTTGTTTGATATAAATGGACTGAATTAACATCTTCTATTTCAACATCATCCAAGTTTTCTATTCGCACTTTAGGATTATCAAGGTCACGAGCATTTGTCAACAATAGCAATAATGCATATTTTATTTGATAGAAATAACCAAGTGATGGTTCTTTAGCGGAAAAATCTGTATCAATTATGCTCATATGTATGATTTATGTTTTTGCCTTGTTGGTAACGTATGTGTAACATCACTTGTGTTGTTATATCGTTTATCTCGTTTTTTTGATGTGTTGTTATACCCCCCAAAATGGAGGGGTAACAATACTTATTATGTTGAGTTATTAAAAATGTCATCCAGCGGATTTTTAATCCCTTCAATATGCCGCTTCGAAACATGAGTGTAAATCTCCGTCGTTTTCGATGAGCCATGGCCCAATAATTCCTGGATATAGCGCAAATCGGTTCCCTGCTCCAGCAAATGTGTCGCAAACGAGTGCCGCAACATGTGCGGTGTTACCCGCTTTCGAATTCCCGCCCCATACGCTGCCTCGGCCAGTATCCTGCCAATGCTTCCTCCACTATACATTTGCCCGGGAGTAGAACCTTCGAATAACCAACGTTGAGGGCGGTATTTTTTATAGTAAACCCTCAGCAACTTTAACAACGACACAGAAAGCAGCGAATACCTGTCTTTTTGTCCTTTCGCCGATTCAATCCGAATCAGCCCCCTGTCGGAATGAATATCGCTCAATTTCAGATTAATCAGTTCGCTTCTTCGCAAACCTGCCGAATATATTAACGATAAAATGCATTGATGTTTTAAATTATGGCATTGTAAAATAATTTTTTGAATTTCTTCTTTGCTTAAAACCTTGGGCAACGATCTTGATTTTCGTGGCCGTTCGATCGAAAACAACCGTCGCTCGCCACCCAACACTTTTTCGTAATAAAATTTTATAGCGTTTATCCTTTGATTTTGCTGGCTGCCTGAAATATGATCCTTTTGGATCAATTCAAGAATATACGTGTTTATTTGCTCCCCGGTAATTTGTTCAAGCTCCAAATTTCGAAAGTAATGCATAAAGTCTTTGAAATAAGCGGTATACGTACGAATGGTACTTTCGCTGTAGCGCTTTTGCCTTAACAATTCGTTGTATTTTTTTGGAAGTTCTATTCCTTTCCGGTAAGAAAAATCGCGTTTTATACTATTTACTGTTTCTGCCTTTCTGACAAGCAAAAGCTCCTTATAATCGATGTAGGCCAGGTCTCTGAACAACTGGAAAAAGTCACCCAAATTAAACTCGCTTTCATTGATAACCCAGCAATGCATCGAGCGGCTCCATTTGGCCCCGGTATTTGCACGCAAAATATCCATCAGTTTTAGATTATATGTAAAACGGATAAATACAACTTCTTGCTGTTTATAGTCGCCTTTATCGAGCTTTATCCTTGGCAGGGTTGTCAATTAGTCTTGTTTTAATTCAGTACTAAAATACACATAAAAAGTGAACCAGAAACCAGGGGCTATATGTTTTACAAAAGCCGCGAAAAGCTTCCGCTGTTGTTTTGCTTGTCATTCCCAATCAGCGCTCTGCTTGGTTCTGAATACAGTTTCTGACATAATTTCGCTAAAAATGTCAAAAATTCATTTGCCGGAATTCGATTTATGTCATTATTTCACAGCCGGTTAGCTTCTGAGATATGCCGGTTTTTCTATTTTTCTGAATTACAGGAAAATACATTTTAATGCTCTTTTTAAGCCAAAAGTGGCACTGGCTTTGTAAACTTAAAAGCGTGAAAACGATTAAATGTCAAACAAAAAAATGGAGGATTTAATTATGGCACTACCAAGATTATTTAGCAGCGATTATTCATCGTTTCCTTCTCTGTTCGACAATTTTTTTGAAGGAAACCTGATGGATTGGAATTCCCGGAATTTTGCCGGCATCAACTCAAGTCTGCCCGCAGTAAATGTTCTGGAAAACGAGAATGAATATAAAATTGATGTGGCAGCACCGGGAATGGATAAGAAGGATTTTAAACTGAATTACGACAACGGACGTCTGACTATTTCGTCGGAAAAAAAGGACGAGAAAGAGGAAAAAAACGGTGATGTGGTTACCCGCCGCGAGTTTAGCTACCAGTCGTTCCAGCGCTCGTTTACCGTGCCCGAAACGGTTGTCAATGCCGAAAAAATAGCGGCTAAATACGATAACGGTATTTTGCACGTGATACTGCCAAAACGCGAGGAAGTGAAACCAAAACCGTCAAAAGAAATTAAAATTTCGTAAGAAAAAAGCTGTCTTATAAGTTGTCTTAGTTTGGCAGAAAGTTCCGGATTCTGCTTTCTGCCGGAAATGATTCTGAAAGATCCCAATTGCTGTCGGGACAGAATGACAAAGGGGCCGTTTCGAAAAAGACGGCCCCTGGTTTTTTATCTTCAACCCGCCTCTTAATTCTGACGAGGGTGGTTTTCAGAAAACGGGTTTCAGCATAAACCGGACATCGGTTTTGTACCCGTTTTCCTGTGGGCGAACATAGTTAAAATACTGGTCGGCTACCTTGCTCTCATAAATACCAACAAAAGCGCTGCGATTACGGCCGGCATAGTTTTCATGGGGCCCGCGGCCATAGTATTTCAAATTGTCGAAATTTACGGGCATCTCCCAGCGTACCCCAAAACGTGGCAGGTCGGGAAGTTCGTCAGGTCCGCGTTCAAACCATGCATCAATACTGAATAAACACACGGCGGTCATTCCAGCTTTCCGGCACAGTAAACGAGCGCCGGTACGATCCCACAGGGTTGTAGTCGTGCGGAACCTGCCCGGGGTTGGATGGATAAATACGTCCGCTGAATTCGATCTCTTTTGAAACCGGCGTCCTGTAATCGGCAAATTCGTACTGGTGGTTTACATAAATAGCATTTCCATAACCTTGAGTTTCCCAATTGGAAGGTACCGGAATATCGTTCCAGCCCGAAACATCGAAACCGGGTTCGAAGAAATCAACGGGCCGGTCGGCTGGTTGGGGCACCCAGTTAAATTTCCAGGTTCCGTTCAGGCTTTTGTAAAATACAGATTCATCGCGTTTTTGGGTCAGCGCTTCTTCCACGCTTCGGAAAGGCATCAGCGTAGCGTGTGGCTTTTCCTTGTTTAAATCGAACATAGCCGGGTTTTCCCAGTCGGCTTTTGGGCAAAATTAAAAATCGGCGCCGAAACAAAAATCAGCGTAAACAGAATGAAAATGCATTTCATATAATCGATATTTTATGCTTGTCCATCTATTTGAAAATTCAAAGTTAATTTTTTCAAGGGCACACACGCGATGAAACTATTCTGTTAAAAAAGATAGTAGAACTTTGTTACCGCCTGGTGTTGATTTATTTCAGCCATTTTCCCTTTCAATTCGCTATACTTTTTCTGTCTGCACGTGGGCTGGCTTTGGTGGCTCTTTTGCAATTTTTGGTTAGCATTGGCATGTGCGAATTGCAAATGTGCCACAAAATGCGATGGCTACATTTGAGATATAATATTATTCCACTGAGTTTTATGTTCAAATTTTAATGCGGTATCAATCTCAATCAAATTCACATAATTCTCTATAAATTCAGAAGTGTCAGAGAGTAGTCTTAAATAATATTTCAGAGATGGAATTAAACCATTTGTAATAACATGACAGCCATGAATGTTTTTAATCCGTTCAATTTCCTTGTCAATTTCCACTTTTTGAGCAGGGTCAATATTTGCTGTTGAAAGTAAATAATATCGGTTTACTTGAGTTGTTTTGAATTTTTCAAATGCATCTTTTACTAATTGAGTTGTAATTGAAATATCATGTTTTACTTCCACGGCTTCAAAAGACCTGTCTTTTTCGTCAACAATGTCTATATCACCAATTCGACCACTACGCGAATCAGCAGATGTATGACTCTCCATGGGTAATAATACTTTGCCTTCAAATCTTTTTGTTTCATTTACAAGACATTGATAAGCTGCATATAAAGCTAAAACTGGAAGTCTTGAAGCTCCTTCAGCTGAATACTTTGAATCAAAGTGCTTTGTTAATAAGTCAATAATTGTTGCTATTTGTAAATTATGAGGTTTGGCTAAATCAATTTGCTGTGCGTTTCTTTGAATTATTAGACCTTGAAAAAGAAAACTTAAAACTTTGTCGATGTTTTTGCCTTTTTCTATGAAATCAATTGTTGTTAAGAATGCTTTTTTTAATGATTCTGGGCGGATTGCTCCAGAATAGTTTTTATCATAAGGAACTTTTTGCTCCAATGAACGAGTTAGCCAACCGCTTTCAGCCATTGCTGGAAATTTCACACTTTTTAGAAAAGGAGTTACGTATTTTGAGTCAAATGTTCTTCCTGAATATCCATTAGGAATACTTGTTTGATGATTTCTTATATCCTGATTTGGATTAAGAATCTTGTATACAGCACTTGTCAGAATAACAGTTATAACAGCTTTTGCCGATTCTGACCGATTTAGAATCTCACTAAGTTGATTTGCAATATTTTTATTTAAATCCGTTTTTATTTTATCATCCGAACCAACAATTTGCATTGATTCTTTGTAGATTTTTTTAAGAAATTTGGTTGGTTCCATTTATTATTTCAATTTTAAAAGTTGGATTTTAACTTGTTCTGCTACAGCTTTAATCATTGGTATGGCAACTGAATTTCCGATTTGTTTATATAGCTCCGATTTATTATTTATTAATTCAAATTTATGAGGAAACCCCATTATTCTATAACATTCTTGGATAGTTAATTTTCTTACTTCTCCATCATGCCATATCCAAAAACGCCCAGAAGATTCTTGCGAAGGCAATGCAGGATGAACTCCTTCGGTTGAATAAATTCTATTCGGTTGTTTGTGTACTCTTGATAAGTGTTCAGTTCCTGGTCTCACACCAGCCTTACGAATTGTTTTATTTCTATAACCTGCAAAAATTAAACCTGATACTTGCGTTTTTTGCTCTTCCAAAATTGTGAAAGGTTCATTTAAGAATTCAAACTCATTTTCATTGTCCAAAAAATCTTTTAATATGGGTTTAGATACTTTTTTGATTTTGGAAAAATCAAATCGTTTTTCTTTGTGACCAATTATAATAATTCTTTCTCTGTTTTGTGGAACACCAAAATCAGAAGCATTCAATACTTTTTTTGAAACGACATACCCCATTTCTTCTAAATGTTGTACAATAGTGGCTAAAGTTCTTTTTTTATCGTGATAAACTAAGTGCTTTACGTTCTCAAGGAAAACTACTTTAGGTTGATGTTTTTCAATTATTTCAAAAACGTGGTAAATTAGAGTTCCTCTCGTGTCCTCAAATCCTTTCATTTTTCCAGAAATACTAAAAGGTTGACAAGGAAATCCAGCACAAAGAATATCATGTTTGGGGACTATGTCTGTATTTAGTTTTGTAATATCTCCGAAAGGAACTTCCCCAAAATTCAATTCATACGCTCTTTGAGCATGATAGTTAAATTCTGAAGAAAAAACGCAATTGCCCCCAAGCTCTTGTAAAGCAATTCTAAAACCTCCTATTCCAGCAAAAAGGTCAATAAATGTAAATTCAGATTGTTCGGGGGCTGGAAAAGGAATGTCCCATTTTATTGGAAGCATTGCTTGTAATTCTTGTTCTGAAACAATGTTTAATTCTTCCTTTATGGTTTGGTAGTAATCTTTAGCTCGTTTTTCATAAGACTGAGATATACCATTCTTGTGATTATGCAGATAATGAGTAAAATATGCTAAATCTTCAGCATTCCCATTTAAGCTTTCAACTTTTAGTTTTTCTCGAATTGTTGAATATTTTATCATGGCTAAAAGTTTATTGTTCCTTGCTGTTGGTTTTTAATTCTCATGTATTTTGCTTTTTCTTCCGCAGCTTTTAACAGTTGATTCGGTTCATCTTGTGGATAAATTATTTCAGCAATTATTTCACTAAAATATTCATGTTCCAAATTTTTCAAATCAATATTAAAAACGGAAGATAGTTTAGGAAGTATTTCAACGGGAATTTTTCTTTTGCCATTTTCAATTTTTGAAAGTGTAGATTGGTCAATGTCCAAAGCAGCCGCAAGTTTTGTTAAAGTCATCCCGTTTTGACACCTAAGTTTATGAATGTATTCGCAAAATGTTTCTTTCATATTCTTGAATATTTTGTCTTGAAATGTTTGTCAAAAATAAACAAAAAGCAATCAGAAAACATTAATAAATTCAGAAAATTATCAACAGGTTGTTGTGCTGTTTTGTGCGTTGGCTGTTTATTTACGATTGTTTTTTTAGTAACGAATTGTCTGTTCGTTTCTGTCTTTTTACACTTGGCGGTAATATTAGATATATAAAAAAATCTGCATGTCGGATTTAACTTCTATTGTTTTTGTCAAGTTCAAAATATAATTCTATTTTCGTGAGCGTACACGGAAATCAAAACAAACGGAAGAAATAACAATACGAATCAAACAAAATGGAATTAGGGAAATACAGTTTTGGGGTGGGCGACCGCTTCAATCGCCAGGGCGAAGCACAATTAAGTGCATTGATTATGGCCACCGCAGAAGGCGTGGAGGTAACGCCGGTTTGGAATAAATCGAACCGCGAGCATAATATTGTACATTCAGAACCGGAAGGAACCCGGATCGAAGCCGACAATGCGGTGAAAAATCAGGGATGGGAAGGCCCTTATTTTGTGGATGCCGACCATATCAACCTTAGCAACGTGGATCGTTTTATCGAATATTGTAATTTTTTTACGCTCGATGTGGCCATGTACATCGGTAACGAAAGCCCGGATGCCAATGTCGCTGCTTTTAAAGCTTCTTGCGCTTCACTGGGTGATAAGGTAGTAATTCCCGGAATCGAAGAACCGATTGTAATTACCGATACTTTACTTGAAGAAGTTGCAGGAAAATACCTGGCTGCCATTAAAGAAGCCGGGAAAATCTATCAATATATAGAAGAAATAAAAGGCAAAGGCAATTTTGTAACCGAAGTTTCGATGGATGAAGTGGAAACACCGCAAACGCCGGTCGACATCTTTTTTATCCTGAAAATGATTGCCGATGAAAAGATTCCGGCACAAACAATTGCCCCCAAATTCACCGGACGTTTTAATAAAGGCGTTGATTATGTGGGCGATGTGGAACAATTCGCCAGGGAATTTGAACAGGATGTGCTGGTGATTGATTATGCGGTTAAACAATTCGGGCTTCCAGCCGATCTGAAGCTCAGTGTGCACTCGGGTTCCGATAAATTCACGATTTACCCGATAATGGCCGAAATTATCAAAAAACACGATAAAGGTATTCATGTAAAAACCGCCGGAACTACCTGGCTCGAAGAAGTGATCGGGCTGGCCATTTCAGGTGATGAAGGTCTGGTAGTTGCCAAAGAAATTTACACCAAAGCGCTGGCACGCAAAGAAGAACTGTGTGCGCCTTATGCCGATGTGATCGATATCGACGACAGCAAACTACCTTCGGCTGAGGAAGTGGAAAGCTGGCCGGGCGAGAAATTTGGAAACACCTTGCGCCACATTCCCGGACATCCGGATTACAACCCCAATTTCCGTCAGCTTATTCATGTAGGTTACAAGGTTGCTGCCGAAATGGGGGAGCGTTACACCGGATTACTCGAAAAATATGCTGATGTTGTGGGTGCTTGTGTGGAAGAAAATATTTATGAACGTCATTTAAAACGACTTTTCGATTTGTAACTAAATTGTGGGAGTTGATTTCGAGCTTCCAGCTAAATAACAGAATATGAACCCATTTATGGACAAGGATTTTCTTTTGCAAACCGATGTGGCAAAGGAATTATACCACAATCACGCGGCAAAAATGCCGATTTTCGACTACCACTGTCACATCAATCCAAAAGAGATTGCCGAAGACCGGCAGTTCAACAATATCACCGAAATCTGGTTACATGGCGATCATTACAAGTGGAGGGCCATGCGCGCCAACGGCGTTAATGAGCACTACATAACCGGCAATGCCAGCGACCGCGAGAAATTTGAGAAGTGGGCAGAAACTGTTCCGTACACACTCCGAAATCCGCTGTATCACTGGACCCACCTCGAATTAAGACGTTTCTTTGGCGTCGAAAAATTACTGGGTCCATCTACTGCTGATGAAATTTGGGAAGCCTGTAATGAAAAATTACAAACGCCGGAATTGTCCTGTCGCGGAATCATAAAAAAGGCCAACGTACATACCATTTGTACTACCGACGACCCGGTCGACCCGCTCGAATATCACCGGATGATAAAAGCGGATGGTTTTGAGACCAGGGTGTTACCGGCCTGGCGTCCCGACAAAGCAATGGGGGTAGAAAATGCCAAAACTTACAATCAATACATCGATAAACTCGAAGCAGCAGCAGGCATAAATATTCATTCATTTTCGGCATTGATGGATGCCTTGGATAATCGTCACCAGTTTTTTCATGACAACGGTTGCCGGTTGAGTGATCACGGTTTGGAAACAGTAATTGCTGAAGAATATTCAGAAACAGAAATCGAAAATATTTTTGCAAAAATCCGCCAGGGTAGCGATCTGAATATTGGGGAGGTTCGGAAATTCCAATCGGCTATGTTGTACGAATTTGGAATTATGGACCACTCGCGGGGCTGGACCCAGCAATTCCACATTGGCGCTTTGCGTAATAATAACACCCGTTTGTTTAACACACTGGGGCCTGATACCGGCTTCGATTCGATCGGTGATTTTGAAATTGCCCGGCCGCTGTCGAAACTACTCAATCGGCTGGATATGGAAAACCAACTCAGCAAAACCATTTTGTATAACCTCAACCCGGGAGATAATGAATTGATTGCAACCATGATCGGAAATTTTCAGGATGGTTCGGTACCGGGAAAAATGCAGTTTGGTTCGGGGTGGTGGTTCCTCGATCAGAAAGATGGTATGGAACGACAAATGAATGCGCTTTCGAACCAGGGTTTGCTGAGCCGTTTTGTGGGAATGCTCACCGATTCACGTAGTTTCCTTTCGTACACCCGGCACGAATATTTCCGCCGAACGCTCTGCAATCTGTTGGGGAACGATGTCGAAAATGGTGAAATTCCAAACGAAATGGACTTACTGGGAACGATGGTGGAGAACATCTGTTTTAACAACGCAAAAGAGTATTTTAAGTTTTAGTATATTCGAAGTCAGTCTGCGATAGGGTTCTTATTTGACTTTGCACACTGTTTTCGATCGACCAATAAATGAATCTGGGGCATGAACAATAAAGTTATCACTTTCGGCGAGATCATGTTACGCCTGGCAACCCCGGGATACCTTCGGTTTTCGCAGGCAACCGCATATGAAGCTACATTTGGGGGGGGCGAGGCGAATGTTGCCGTTTCGCTGGCCAATTATGGCATTCCGGTCGATTTTGTAACCCGAATTCCGGATAACGATATTGCGCGGGCCTGCCGGATGGATCTCAGGAAATATGGTGTAGGCACTGATAAAATTATAAACGGTGGCGAACGCCTGGGAATTTATTTCCTCGAAACCGGAGCTGTAAGCCGTGGCAGTAAAGTGGTGTACGACCGTACTCATTCTTCCATTTCCGGGATCAAACCCGGAATGATAGATTGGGATAAAGTATTTGAAGGAGCAACATGGTTTCACTGGACGGGTATAACACCGGCCATTTCGCAGGGTGCCGCCGATGTTTGTCTGGAAGGAATTTTAAAGGCAAACAAACTTGGAGTGACTGTTTCGTGTGATCTCAACTATAGAAAAAATCTTTGGAAATACGGAAAAAAGGCAGGTGAAGTAATGCCTGAACTGGTTGCCGGAACCGACATTGTTTTAGGCAACGAAGAAGATGCGGCAATGGTGCTTGGGATACATCCCGAAGGAGTAGATGTTACTGGCGGACACGTGGATGGCGCTGCCTACGAATCGGTTTCGAAACAAATTATGGCCCGCTTCCCTCGGGTAAAGAAAGTGATTACCACGCTGCGGGGTTCGCTAAATGCGAACCATAACAGTTGGGCAGGAGTACTTTGGGACGGATCGAAACTCTTTGAATCGCGCACGTATCAAATCACGCACATTGTTGACCGGGTAGGCGGGGGCGACTCGTTTATGGGAGGACTGATTTACGGACTATTAACCTATAAAAATGACGACCAGAAGGCATTAAATTTCGCAGTGGCCGCTTCCTGTTTGAAACATACTATACCGGGCGATTTCAACCAGGTTAGTGTTGATGAGGTCGAAAAACTAATGGCTGGCGATACCTCCGGCCGGGTAGCCCGGTGAGTTCAATTAAAAACGGCGAATTAAGAATGAAGTTTGAAAAAGCATAGTTGTTTGCGCCGGAAAGATGAATTTGTTTGAAAACCATTCTAAAAAATTGGGTACTGGAAATCACCGCCTGATTTTTTGCTTAAAGCAAAAAATCTTGTTCCCCTTCTTTCGGGGGACAAACGTTATCTGGTGACAGGCAAGTTGAGAAGGAAAGTTAACTGAATTAAGAAATAAAACTGAAATGGCTCGATTTACAAGAATACAGGTAGCATTAAAAATGCAGGAAACCGGGATGGTCCCGGTATTTTACCACAAGGATGTGAAAATATGCAAAAAGGTAGTAAAAGCCTGTTATGATGGAGGTGTTCGTTTGTTTGAATTTACCAACCGGGGCGATTTTGCAACGCTGGTTTTTGCTGAACTTAATCGCTGGGCCATCAACGAATTTCCTGAAATGATAATGGGCGTGGGATCGGTCGTGGATGAAGGCACAGCCGCCATGTATATCGCATTGGGCGCCAATTTTGTGGTTTCTCCGCTCATCGACGAAGGTACGGCCCGAGTATGCAACAAGCGAAAAATATTATGGAGCCCGGGTTGCGGTTCGGTAAGCGAAATCGGTAGGGCGCACGAACTGGGCGCTGAAGTTGTAAAGATCTTCCCGGCATCGCAGGTAGGCGGGCCTGATTTTATAAAAGCTGTAAAAGGCCCGATGCCCTGGACGAGTATTATGCCAACCGGCGGAGTTACTCCCGATGAAGACAACCTGAAGCAATGGTTCGTGGCCGGAGCGACTTGTGTAGGATTGGGATCGCAACTGTTCCCGAAGGAAGTACTCGACTCTGGGAATTTTGAGTTCATTTCGTCGAAATGCGCTGAGACACTGTCCATAATTCAAAAAATAAGAAGCTGAAAAAATGAAATAAATCGCGAAAAAAATAATCATTTAAAACTAATCAATGACGAATACGACAATCAAAGAACGAATGACCAATTACCGATGGGTAATTGTTGCCATGTTGTTTATGGCAACCACCGTTAATTACATGGACCGTCAGGTACTTTCCTTAACATGGAAAGACTTTATTGCACCAGAGTTTCACTGGACAAATAGTGATTATGGAACTATTACTTCCTTATTTTCACTTTTTTATGCAATAAGCTTGCTTTTTGCCGGTCGCTTTGTTGATTGGCTCGATACAAAAAAGGGATTTTTATGGGCCATTGGCGTTTGGTCTTTTGGAGCCATTTTACATGCATTTTGTGGTATTGCCACATCGGGAGTGCTAACCGGTCATTGGTTGGTTGGGTTTGCGGAGGCCCGCGAATTGATAGGTACAGTTGATAATGTGGGTAGGGTGTTGAACGTAAGTGTTACCTTATTTGTAATTGCTCGTTTTGTACTGGCTTTAGGCGAGGCTGGTAATTTTCCGGCGGCCATTAAAACTACAGCCGAATATTTTCCGAAAAAAGATCGTGCCTATGCTACAAGTATTTTCAATGCAGGTTCTACAGTTGGGGCACTGGCTGCTCCAATTACCATCCCGTTAATTGCCAAGTACTATGGTTGGGAAACTTCTTTTATTATTATTGGTGCCCTTGGTTTTATTTGGATGGGGTGGTGGCAGTTTAGTTACAATAAACCCACCTTACATCCTAAGGTGAACAAAGCTGAACTGGATTATATCCTGCAGGATAACGATGATGTAAAAAGCGATACTGACAATAATAAGGGTACTAAGAAATTGGGATTAATAAAAGCCTTTGGCTATAGACAAACGTGGGCCTTTGCCTTCGGAAAATTTATGACCGATGGTGTTTGGTGGTTTTATCTTTTCTGGACCCCAGCATATTTGAGTTCGGTTTATGGCCTCGAATCATCGGATCCGAAAGCCCAGATTGGAATCTTTGTACTTTATGCCATTACACTTCTTTCGATAATTGGCGGATGGCTACCCAGCTATTTCGTTGATAAAAAGGGAATGCACCCCTACGCCGGAAGAATGAAATCGATGCTTATTTTTGCTTTCTTCCCATTACTGGCTTTGGCTGCACAACCTTTGGGGCGCTTGTCTTATTGGTTCCCTATTATCATTATCGGTATTGCAGCAGCCGCACACCAGGCATGGTCGGCCAATATTTTTTCAACGGTTGGCGATATGTTCCCGAAAAGTGCCATTGCTACAATTACAGGAATTGGAGGCTTGGCCGGAGGTTTAGGTTCTGTTATTATAAATAAGGGATCGGGGGTGTTATTTGATTATTCTGCACGAGTTCAAATGTCGTTTTTTGGTTTTAATGGCGAAGAGGCCGGATATTTTATCATCTTCTCGATTTGTGCCGTTGCCTATCTTATTGGCTGGGTGGTTATGAAATCACTCGTTCCGGTTTATAACCCAATTGTCGACTTCGATTAATCGTACGCATAATTCACGAAATAAGATGGTTCAAGTTAGAAAAAGGTTGTGCCAAACATAATGATTTTTAAACTTTTGTTTATTTTGGGTTCCACCACCTTTTCCAAAGTTTGGAACTTTGGAAAAGGTTAAGCAGCAAAACCTAAAATTGAGAGAACCGATCTTTTGGAAGAGAACGGTTTTCTTCCCCAACCTGAAATCTCCCAGGATGACGGACAGTTAAGCCTTGCACTTCATTATAAACCTTAAAAATGGTCAATGCCAATCAGAGATTGGGGTATTGTCCTGGATCAGTTCTTAGTCATATTTGAAAAAAGGGTCCAGCAATAAATAGCTAAACCCTTGGTATTTTTAAACTTACACACTTTGTGAAACAGTGTCGCCACTGGCAATTTCCTATTTGTAGTAAGGTTATTACGGTTTAATCTTCTGTAAGATCTTCGTCAACAATTGGTTTGGCCCGTTCCGAAACGAACGCTCCTACCACTACCAACGCAACTACCACAACTGCAATGTAAACTCCGGTTGGAATAGGTGCCGGTTCGCCCTGTGCATAAGAGTGAAGCCCGGATAGATAATAGTTTACTCCAAAGTAAGTCATTAACACCGAACTAAAACCAACCACCGAGGCAGCGCTCATGGCAAAACTTCCGCGCATTCCGGGAATGCGGTGCATGTGGGTAATAAAGGTATAAACCAATACTGTTACCAGCGCCCAGGTTTCTTTAGGGTCCCAACCCCAATAGCGTCCCCAGCTTTCGTTCGCCCAAACGCCACCAAGGAATGACCCCAGCGTTACCATCAATAAACCAATGATTAAGGCAATTTGAATAATATTTACCAATTCTTTAATGGTGTGGTTAATCCGGTCAATATTTTTCGGGTTTCTGAAAATCATTAAAATCAGGTTAAGGAACCCAAGCAGAGCGCTGATCCCCAAAAATCCATAACTGGCAGTAATTATAGCCACGTGAACGATGAGCCAGTACGATTTCAGAACAGGAACCAGGTTCGTAATTTCGGGGCTCATCCAACTCATCCCGGCTACCATCAACGTTAAACCTGAAAGTACCGAGGTGAGCGACAAGGTGATCTCTGAACGCTTGGCAAAGATTAACCCACCCAAACAAGTGGCCCAGCTAATAAATATCATCGATTCGTAACCGTTGCTCCAGGGAGCATGGTCAGAAATATACCAGCGAATTCCGAGTCCGGCCGTTTCGGCAATAAATAAAAGGAATACGAAATAAATAGCTGATTTTTTAAAGGCAAACAGTTTGATTTGAGGGTTGAAAATGGTGATCAGTTGCAGGATGAGCATAAGAAGACCCGCAAACATAAAAATCTTAGCCAGCTTTCCGAAAATGTTCAGATCGTTGTATAAAACCTCGAGTTTAACTTTTGTTGCCGACGGAATTATTTTAGACCCGTTTTGCTGCTGGTTTTGTTTTAAGTTATTCAGTAAGATGTTGGCAGTTGCCCAATCGCGGTTTTGTACCGCGTTGTAGTATGAAGAAACTGTTTCTACCGCAAAACGGGCGCTTTGGCCGTCGAGTTGATTCGCTTCGTTAATAGAAACCCATTTGTGGTTGTCGTCGCCGGGAATTGGGAAAATGGTTAGGAACTCTCCTCTGAAAACGCTCATCAGGATGTTGATCCGCTCATCGACATTCATAATTTCCTTGTCGAGTTTGTTGCGCTGATTGCTGCTTTTTTCGTAAGCCTCCTGAACAAGCGAACTCAGACGGTATCCGCCCATTTCACGTGGTGCCACAATCGAGTTGAAGGAGGCAAAATTACCGGTAGTCCCAAGTATTTTTCTTAATTCGGGATTGGCAACTTTTATAAAAGCCACATTTTTCCACTTATCGGGATTGGCTTGCATATCAAGGAATACTTCAGTTGACGACATTCCTTCCCAACTGGTTTTCTTCGCAACCTTTCGCAGAATTTCTGATGCCAGCGTAGAAACCGGTTCCACTCTTCCTTTTCTATCCTGAACCAAAAGTTTTTCAAATTCCTTTGCATGGTTTTTATCGATATCCCCAACGGTTTGTGCTTGAGCCGAAACCGCCAGCAACAACCCTGTAACCAACACTGCAAAAAACTTTTTACGTTGTTGACGAAGTTTGCCCGAAACTTTCATGAGCGCTACGAACCGACTGTTTTTATTAAATAATGTAAGGACCATTCCGATGGCCATAACCAGGTAGCCAAAATATGTAATCCCGGTGCCCAGTGCATCGTGGTTGACCGAAAGGATGGTGCCGCGCTCGTCGGTATCGTACGACGATTGAAAGAAACGATAACCCTGGTATTTCAAAATGTTATTCATAAAAATACGAAACGGAAGTTCTGTTGTTCCATCTTTTAACACCACTTCGCTGGCGTAACTCGATGGGCTGTTAGAACCGGGGTAACGTTCAAGTTGAAAGTCTTTTAACTGGATCGAAAAAGGAAGTTCGATCAGTTTAGAACCATACGAAACCGAAACAACCGTTCCGTTCAGATTAGTGGAATAGAAGTCACCTACTTCCCCTTTTTGTCCGTAAACCACCAGTTCCTTGCTTATTCCGTTGCCCGATACAATTGCTTTAAATGCATCGACTGTTGGCATTCCGCGTTGGGCCTGCTGATAAACAAGCTGAGTGGAACCCTTCATAAGGAATTGCTTTACCGCAAAATTCACATTCTTGTAAGTGTACACCTTTTGTGTATTGATTTCGGTGGACATTCCAGGCGACAAAATCTCGGGTTCGTTGTTGGTCATTTCATTAATCGCGAGAGTGTCGTTCGCAACAAGAATTAAAATTCCACCTTCAAGCTTAAATTGAATATCGGTGAGCGTGTTGTTGCCAAAGCCCATCGAGAATCCGTCGATCAACTTCATGTCGCCTGTTCTTAAATTGAAATCGAGACGACGTGAAGCAGAGTTGACCGCAATTACTGAAACAATGGGTTCGCCGTTTGGATCGACCACAATATTTTCCATCGCTGATGGCATAAATATTTGATTTTCAATGCTGATATTTTGACCTGCAATTGAAATGGATTCGGAAAAGTTGTTTTTTGTGTAGGGCGAAAATTTTACTTCCTTTTCAGTTCGCACGGTTTGATTGCCATTTCTGGCTTCCACAATAATATAAGTAGCATCAGAAACGAGGCTGTTCGAAGACTGGTTTTCGCGGATGTGCATGCTTCCTTCGTAACCGTAATAGCGGGTAACGGCAGCTCCAATTAGAATTACCACAAAAGAGATATGAAAAAGGAGTACAGTCCATTTCTTTCTTGCGATTAGTTTATACTCGAAAATACTGCCAATCAGATTGATGGACAGCAGAACCAGGAGTAATTCGAACCATCTGGAATTATAAATAAGAATTTTTGCTGTTATGGTACCGTAGTCATTCTCCAGGAAAGTTGCATAGCCGATGGCAATTGCAAAAATGGTCAGCAGAATGCCGGTAAAGAACATCGAAAAGATAAAGGAGCGTAATTTTTTCATGACTTTATATGTAGTAAAATGAAATGACGAAAAAAATTCCTTTGTTTTTTACACAAAGGAATTTTCTTAAAATGCAAAGCAAAGTATTTTAATTAATTGGTTGTCGGATCGTCGTGTGCGATTTCCTTGGCAAATTCAGCAAAATTCCAGGCTTTTTTTGCGGCCACGTGACCTGCTGGTTTTTCACCCAGATGGCATGCTTTGCAAGTTTCTTCAGTTGGATCGATCATCCCTTTTGATAAAGCCATTTGCTTGTTTTTCATGATTGCAGCCGTTTTGTACATGCTGCCCGGACCATGGCACGATTCGCATGAAACGCCTTCCTCAACTTTAATCCCTGCCAATAAGCCTTTATCTACGCTTCCAGCGGTAGAGTGGCATTTCAGACAAGTTGCATTGGTTTTTTCATCACCTTTCAAAGCATCCATTGATTTGGCATGTGGACTGGCTTCCCATTTTGCAAATTGTGCTCCTTTGTCAGGTTTGTTATGGCACATTTTACATTTAGAAGCGCCGATGTACTTAAAGTCCTGGGCAGAAGCTCCAACACTAAACAAAACAATCAAGCCAAACAAAAAGATAATACGTCTGTAGTTCATAATTGCAATTTTTAAAGTTTACACGAATATAATTTAAATTTTCTTTCTTTTCAATTTTTAATACAAAGCCGAGTGACAAGTTGAACAAGGTTCGGTACGCCATTCTTCGCCAATATCAACCGGATGTTTAAAATCAAGCGGTTCGAAATTAGCGGAATATTCCATTTCTCCGCCAAGTCCCTGGGCTAATATATTGTGACACAAGGTACAGTCTTTTGAAATAACTACTCCCGATTCAGTGGCATGCCGGTCGTTATGACAACGATAACATCCATCTGATTCCATATGCCCGATATTGTTGGGATATTCTTTCCAACTTGCTTTCATATAAGGAAAAATATTGTTGGCATAACCGTTCTGAATTTCACTAATCGCCTGGACGATTTCAGCTTTATTGCTTTCCCAAATATCGGGATACGAAGATTGGTACCAATCGTTTACTTGTGTTTCGATAGCAAGAAATGCGCTGTCGCGGGTTGGATATTCCTGGTTGAGGGCCAACATGGCAACCATTTTAATAGCGGGTAAACTCGTAGAAATCTTTCCTTCGCTCATCGATTGATCGATAAAGTTCTGCGGCACATTGTAATTGTGTGATGGACGGTTGTGACAGTCCAGACAATCCATTACACGTGTTTCGAGCGAATCGAGCTCGTTTTGCGACAACATATTTTCATCATCGGTGAAAACACTTACTTCTCCTGTTTTTTTATTGGTGTATCTTACCCAGGGAATTACCTGCCGTTTGGCATCAGTGGTTTTATATTCAATAACAACATCAGGGCTAATGTGCTGATGTATTCCTTTTTCGAGTTTACCGTTCATCATTTTCGAACTGGTCTTCATTTGCAACTGGGTAATTCTTTCAGTGTTTTCTTCGTCGGTTAAAAACGAATGTTTCACTTTCATTTTACGATCGTAAAATTTCTCGGGCCAGTGACATTGTTCGCAGGTTTCCCTGGCAGGGCGCAGGTTCGCGATTGGAGTAGGGATTGGCTGCGGATATTTCTTGGCCATTACTGAATATACCTGGTATAAACCCGAAAGTTTACTTTTTACATACCAGCTTGCACCCGAGCCAACATGACATTCGACACAAGCCACCCGCTCGTGCGACGAACCGTGGTAGGTAGTATATTCGGGTTCCATCACCTGGTGGCAAAGTTTACCGCAAAATTCAACCGATTCGGTGTAATGAAAGGCTTCATAGCTTCCAACAGAAGAAATGATGAGTAAGAAGATCGTGCCAATAATAAAAATTGTGGCAGCGTTTCGGGTAGGGAGATTATTGAAATCCAGAACAGGCCAGTTTAGCTCTTTCCCTTCTTTGGCAGCTTTTCGGGCTCTTTTTCGGTTGATTCGCATCCCGATAGGGATCATCAGCAAACCAACGATCATGAACCCTGGCAATACCATGTATATAAACAATCCTATGTACGATCCCCCAAATCCGAATAGAACATTCAGAAGGAAGAGCGAGAGGATGCTTGCGAGGTTAAAGACAGCTAAAACTGCTCCGGTAATCGAAATCCAGTTTCTAATTGATGAAGGTAATTTCATGATTATATTTTTAATGAAACATCCTGTAACTTAAGACCCGAAAGTTTATAAAAATCAACTAATTAATCAATAATCACAAGCTATTTATACGTCTTCTATATATGGCGTTTTGTTCTGAAATTATGTTCCGATCAATAATTATCCCCCAACTCAAAGAACTTTCTTTCAAGTTATCTTTCAGTTCTTTGCAGGACCCCCATTTGTGTAAAGTTATCAAAAATTTGCAATTCGAATTTTGCAAAATAACCGGTTTTAATGAAAGATAAGTGAGTAAATGATCAGCACAATCATCACAACACCGGCAAAGAGTGCGGTAAACCCAAAAATTTTAATGGTGCGCATCTTTTGTTTGCTGAATTCTTTTTCAACCCGAACATTATTGATCTTACCCGATTTTACCAATTGTCCGTACTCGTACGGACGGTCTTTTTTGTATTCTTCTTCCGGCACATATCCGGTGAAAATAACCGTATCCATCGGGAACGATTCCGGACGTAAATGAGTGTTGAAGAAGTGAATGGTAAAAATAAAACCAACTGCCAGTAAAGCTTCGTCGCTGTGGATAATTTGCGCTACATTAATCAACCACCCCGGTAAGAACTTCGTAAAAATTTCGGGGAACCACAACATCAACCCGGTCGAGCCAATTACCATAACTCCCCAAAACACTGCAAAGTAGTCGAATTTCTCCCAGTAAGTCCATCTTCCATATTCCGGCCTTGGGCCAACGCCAATAAACCAACGGATTGAGGCCCAAAAATCCCTAATATCTTTTCTGTTGAACATCAGAGAGTTACTGCTAAAAATAAACTTGCTGACTTTAATCCCTTTTTTGAATTTGATTTTTAACATCGAAACTACATGGAAAATAAAATATCCAAAGGTTACAAGTGCAGCAATTCGGTGGATGATACCGGCAACCCTGGCGCCGCCAATCTGGTCGGACAGGAACTTTGCCCAGTCCATGTATGCAAATTTAAGGATCATTCCGGTGAGTGCAAGCATGATGAAACTAACGATCACAAAAACATGTGTGATCCGGTTCTTTCTGGTAAATCTGCGGATATACATTTGTTTTCCTACCGGATGCGGTTCGCTCCTTTTTTTGATCATCGCACCCAGCGAACGTGGCAACCATAACAACGTATGGAGACCAAAGAATGCAAAAACGCTGAGCAGCAATGCAGTCATAGCCCAGAAAGTGTAGTACAACCAGGGGAAGTTGTTCTTGTCGTAATGCGTAGCATGGGTAAGGTAGCCTGTGAATTTCATGTTCGCATCGGTATGACATTTCTGACAAGTACCAACAATATTCCTTGGACTGATCGTCGATTTTGGATTATCCATCCGGTAAATATTATGTGCACCATGACAATCCGAGCAACGGGCTGCCTCCAAATATCCCAGCTGATATACTTTTCCGTGGTAAGTCTCGAGATAAGTTTCTGCAAGCTCTTTGTGGCACTGACCGCACTGGGTGGTAATTTCCGACATGAATTTGCTTTCATGAACTTCGGAAATAGTATGCGCAGTGTGACAGGTTTCGCAGGTAGGGAATTTCAGATTGCTGGTGTTATCATGAATACCGTGTTCGCTCTGAATGTACTCATCGTAAATTCCTTTGTGGCACTTACCACAGGTATTCGCAAGGTTTTTAGGATTAACCGACGAACGCTCGTCTTCTTCTTTTAACATGAAGTGAGTTGTATGACAGTCGGTACAAATCGCTACCGAGAGCAGGCCTTTTTCTTCCAGACTTCGGCCATGTACACTGGTAGAATAATCGCGGTATGCGTCGGTTTCTTTCAAATTAGTCCCTTGGACTGCTTTGCCGTCATTTCGGTGACATTCGCCACAGAGTTTCGGAACAGCCGAACGGAAGGTTGGTGAGTTTTCGCTGGCAGATGGAATTACACGGTGAGAACCATGACAAGTGGTACAATAAGGAGCGTTCTCGTCCTTAGCAAAATAGGCCTTCCCGTGTCCGCTCTGGAAATAAATATCAGCTTCTTCGGCATGGCAGCCCGAGCAATCTACTTTATCCGCAGTTTCGCAGGGGCGTGCAATGTTCGCCGTAACATCCGAGTGGCATTTAACACAGGTAATATTTTGGTGAGCCGAGCCAACAAACTCGTTTACATCGATGTTCAGTGAAATATTCTTTCCATCAACAACTTTATGAATATCAGGCTGTTCGTGGCATTTTAAACAGGTTTTATCCGAAATGGTTGCCAAAATATTTTTGAGTTCAACTTTGTGCGGTGGATGACAGTCGGTACAAGCCGGAATGGCGCCAGGACTTTTCTCCCACAATTCTTTATTGATCACTTTTACGTGAACATCTTCAATCCGTGCATGGCATTTCATACAGGTACTTGCGATATTCTTATTAGATATCGAAGAATTTAAATTGGTGTGGGGCAGGATCAGGTGGTTTCCATGGCAATCGTTACAGGTGGCAGTCACAATCAAACCACTACTGAACAATCCTTTACCATGAATGCCCTGGCTGTAGTTTTCCAGAATATTGTGCTCGCCAATGTTGTACGAACGGGCTACGGGAGCCCCTTCGCGGTGACATTTGCCGCACAGAACCGGAATATTCATTTTGTAGGTGCGCGATTTGGGATCGGCTGCACTTAATATTTCATGTGTACCATGACATTCTGCACAGTTGGGTGCGTTTTTATCGTTGGCTTGAAATGCAGTTCCATGAATACCCCCCAGAAAGTTAGACATCGCATCGTCGTGACATTCGCCACAATTTACCGGTTGCAATTTCTCGGGATGTGGAAAATCTTCGACCGCAGCATCAGTGTGGCACGAAACACACTCAAGATAACTGTGTACCGAATGTTCCAGAATGTTTGCCGGAATGTATCGCGAAACTTCCCGTCCGTTAACTGTTGTCGTTAAATCCGGATCGTCGTGGCACATGGCACAGTCGTCGTTCGATTGCGACCATAGATTTAAGGCGCTAAATATCAGAAATACAGTTAAAGTGCCAACACGAAGTGCAGACAAAATTCTTTTTGCGCCAATATGGAATAGATCAAATCTGTAATCGTCACTATTTAGTTTACGACTGTCGCTCATGCTATGGTTATTTTTGGTTCGTATCAAATTAGCCTGCTATCAGTGAGCCGACATTCCGCTAACGGGTTCGTTTCCTCCCAATCGAATTAAATATGGTGCCAACCATTCAGAATTCCCTTGAAGTTGTCGAGTGGCGATTTGCCAATCGAAGCAACATATAAATGGATAACCAGGAAAATGGAAATAAAAAATCCCATTGCCGAATGTATTACGGCAGTGATTAATACACCACTGATATCGTATATTTTATTAAAAATTACTTCGGGAAACATTAAACCAATGCCACTTATAATTACCAAAGGAACAGCAAGGTACATTATAATGATGTAGAAATATTTTTGAAGTGGATTGAACTTCCTATTTTCAGAAAGCGGGTAAGGGGCTTTCATCCCGTGAAACATTCCCCATGCATAATAATAGGCTTGTTTCATTGGTCGTTTCAGGAAATTCTTTGGTTTTACAATGTAAAATTTCTTGTTGTTGGTTACCAGGTTTCCGATAAAAAACAAAAGGTAATTTAGTGAAACTATGGCACCAGTATAGTTGTGTAATTTTATATTCAGGTTAAAACTGATAAGTGATTTTTCCATGCCTGAATTCATCGTAATACCGGTGATGATCAGGATGATAATTCCAAGCGCATTGATCCCGTGCCAGGTGCGCAACCATATTGGATAAAAATAGATTTTATTTTCTGAACTCATTGTCTTACTTTTTTAGGATTATTCTGAATATTCCGTGAACGATTATTCCGCCGATTACCGCAAAGAAAATAATCAGGCTTAAGGTTTTTAATATTGGTATCTGGTGCGAACCAATCACATAGTTCTCATGAGATAATACCCCCAATAAACTTCCATCTTCAGCTCTTTCCTGGAGGTTTTGATATTTATACAATGAAGCTTTTAACAACGAATTAGCCGAATGGCATTCAGCACAACGGCGAACGGCATGATCTTTTGATAAGATATTGTGAGAAACCATCAGGTCGTCTTCAACTGCCGTGTGGCATTCGATGCAGCGCACGTGCTGGAAGTGAAGTTCCTGATTTGGTAACCAACTGTGGATATCGACCACGGTTGCAATCGCTGAATCGGCAACCAACTCGAATTTGCGCATATCGTTATGACATGACAAACACATGTTGTTGCTGTTCTCCACAATTTCGGTAATGCTACTGCTATTACGGGCCGAAGGGTGGTAGGTATGCTGGCTGTGGCATTTCGAACAGGTGAAATTATCGCCATACACCTGGTAATGCACACTTTTATGAAATTCTTCGTCTATTTTATCAAATTCGTATTTGGCAAAGGCTTCGTCGCCTCCATGGCAATCCAGGCAAGTTGCCATAGGTTCCAGTTTTAAGGTAGCAGTGTGCGGGTAAGTTGAATACTCGAACGAATGACAGTCGGTGCAGTCAAAGTTTTGATGCACCCCGTTACGGATCGCTATTGTATCGAGAATATAATACGGGTTCATCAATCTTTTTTCCTGTTTATCCATCAAATCGTTATGAAACGCGTAGGCTTGTTGTGAATGACATTGCAGGCAAGTATGGTTTTTAGGATCATCGTAACTTTGAGCAGCGAGTGGTTGAGTCCGGCCCGGAATTAAAATGAAAAGAAGTACAAAAGTTATAAATCTCATGGCGAAGTTTCTTTAAAATCGGTAGTTGTTATTTATTCTTTGAAGTTAATTTTTAAGAAAAATGGTAATATCGCGTTCCGAGATATTACCATCTTTCGTTGTCACCTGGTTATCAGTATCTTGGTTAAAACATCCAGAGCCGTGTGATGGTGAACCCGAATGCAAGGCCTTTATCAGTCCAGTCTTTATTGTTATTCATCATCATGTCCTGAGGGATAATGCCATCGGCAGTTCCTACATAAATCTGGAAAGCATGTGTATAGGTGAAAAACTCAACTCCGATAGAAACGTTTTCTTTTGCATGCGTGTCCCAGTTTGTTAGTTCCGAGACCTTGTCGATCTTTAACGGTTGATCGTAGTTAAAGATAAGAGAGCCCTGAGGGGAGAATTTAATCTTACCGTTTACATGGATACCAACTACATCATGGTCATAATCCCAGGCTACCATATTGTAATGGGTAAAACTGACGCCCGCCTGCAACGAAAAGTAGTCGCAGAATTTACGGCTCACTATTAACTCAGAGAAATATGCCAACCGTTCATTGAAACCAATGCTTGTAGGAAGCGTTTCTCCTTTTGTATCAACTACTTTCCCTGTCCCGAGTGTCTCAGCATCTCTTCCGTCAATTGCCACGTTTCCGTAAAGTGTTAGGGAAATGGGCATATTTTTAGTGGTTTGCTGAAGTGCGGTCCATTTTGCGCTTAAGTCAGTGTACATGTTCTTTTTAGTGATGCCTGCACCTATTTGGAGGTTTTTTACCAGGACATAGTTAAGCCCAAGGCGAATGTTTGATCCGGGGGCGTAGATCCCCCATAAATCAGATTTCCCGTTTTCAAGTGATCCGAAT
Source organism: Draconibacterium sp. (assembly GCA_011620585.1). Classification (GTDB taxonomy): domain Bacteria; phylum Bacteroidota; class Bacteroidia; order Bacteroidales; family Prolixibacteraceae; genus Draconibacterium. Next base: position 15,792 of record WOYV01000095.1, on the reverse strand, counting down.
TTATGTTGAATGATAAACTCCAGGGTTTTGGCATCCGGTATATAAGAGGTTTGTGCATCAATCAGTATCCCGCTATTAAAAGCGTAAACCGGTTGGGACCCTTCCTCTTCTTGTGCAAAAGTATTGGTTAGCGCAATTCCTAAAATAAGCAGAATCAATATTATTTTTTTCATCATTATCGTTTTAGGTTTTTAGTTATTTTTTACTCCCTGCGTAATCCATGTCAGAACTTTTGCAGCTTCTGCATCTGAATACTTCGCCCAATCGTGTTCCGAAGTACCAGGATTGGGATGCGTATAAATCAGACTGCTTTCAGGAGAAGAAGTGTTTGTATAACGACTGGTATTTAAAGAAGCATATGCTTTGTTGGCTGAAAGATCGGGAAGCTGTGCACCTGTGGTATGACAGGAAACACATTTAGAAGTAAAAATCGGAACGATTTCTCCCGAAAATGACACCTCTGGTGCATTCGGATCGCTGGGATCAATAACTTGTTCTTCCACGATGAAATTGTATGCACAGCCACCAAAAATCAATGCCATTACAACCAGTGATAAAATAATTCTCAGTGATTTCATAGTATTTTGATTTTGTGAAAAAAAAGACTTCTGCTACAGAAGTCTTTTTCACTTATGTTTTTACGATTAAGGATTAGTTGTTTCAGCTACGTTCAAAGCATCGATTGTGTTGCGAAGCAGAGCTTTCACATACTTAGGGTTGTGTACACCTAAACTGCGGTCTTCTTCCAACCCAATCCAGTTGTAAAAAGCTTGTGCCTGGAGCATTGGGTAAGTTCCAACAACAGGTTCGTATGCTAACGCTTCTTCGTCCCAGAAAACTACTCCCAAAGTGATCAGTTCGTCACGCAATTCAACCAACATTTCTTCCACTTCGGTTTGAACACCGCCGTAGTTGTAGTCGTCCATATCAGCTCCGTGGCATTCAACACAAGCATCCAAACTAGGAATGTACGAGTGCCCACCTTGTTTGTTGCTGAAAGGTGCCATATGACAACCAGTACAAGAAGCCTGGTTCAGGTGAATTGAACTACCAGCTTCAGGATAAGCAATGCTTCCTTCAATTTCAGCAAAACCGATTCCCGCCACAACATTGGCTTGTGGCCCATGGTGGGGTCCGTAGTGCGCACTGGAAATTCTGAAAGTCTCACCCGGGCTGGCAGTGTTAGGTTCTGCTGTACGAGCCTGATGACAAGTGGCACATAAATTTGAGTTTCCGCCCAAATCAGTGGTTTCCCCATTAACCAGTAAAGTAATAGGATCAGAAACTCTTAAAGCATAATCTTTTCCTTCAAATGATTTATGGATACCGTGGCAGGTACTGCACTGCCATGCGCTTGGGTTGGTAATATCACCGGCAACACTTCCTAAGGTTATGGTTTGTACGAATTGCTCGTGTGAGTGACAGGGAGCGCAAGAAGCACGGCCACCGGCATAATCAACGGCTATAGCGCCTACACTGTGTTCTGACATGGCAAATTCGGCTTGTTTTTGTTCCATGTTTGTTCCTGAGTGGCATACCAGGCAGGTAACATTTCCATCAACTCCATCGCGGCCATCGCTACCGTTTGATCCATCAGTTCCGGCTGGTCCCATAGGGCCTTCCTTGGTACAGGATGCAAAAATGAAAACGAAACTAAAACCGAGAGTCAATAGTTTTAAAAGTGATTTGTATTTCATAACGTACTAGATTAGGTAATTGAAATTGTTACTCTTTAATTTTGCTGTAAAAGTACTTCCCTAAAGCTTATGAAATAGGGGTGTGAGCATGATATAAAAAAACATCGGCATTGATAATAACCAATGCAAAGATTGATATATATCAACTTATCCGTTCTTGCTAATGGTTTTTAGTGAACTTTCGTCAAGAATTTTAATAGTATCACCTTTGATAGATATAGCTTTTGAATCTTTGAACTGGTGCAATATGCGCACAAAACTTTCTTTTGTCATATTCGACATTTCTGCCAGTTCCTGGCGGGTGAGAGGAACATTAAATGAATCGGTATTGAAAATATCGTTTTTCAGATATAGCAAGGTATCCGCAACCCTTCCCGGCATATATTTTTGGGTGTGGTTCACGAGTTTATTTAAAAGGTAGTTGCCTTGCTTAATGTGGTTGCGGAGAAGTGTAACTGCGAAATCTGAGTTCTCGGCAAATAAACGGGTTAACTTGGCCGAATCTATCAAACAACATTTTACTTTAGTAATGGCTGAAATACTGAAATGCTGAACACTTCCGTTAAAAAGTCCGCCACCGGTAATAAAATCTCCGGGTTTGGCAATCCGGACAATAACATTTTTCCCGTTATCGCTTTCAACATAAACTTTTGCCAAACCATCGTTCATACAAATTACATATGTTGAAGCGGTGTTTTGTTTGATGATTGTTTCACCTTTGTTATAAATAATTTGTTTTTTTTCCTCAACCAGGAATTCAAGTTCGGGGTCGGTTAATGGCGCAAACACATTCGATTTATGCTCGGCAATACAGGTTTTACAGCAACCATTCCCGTATTTCGAACAACTATCACAAGATGAATTTAAAATTTTCGCCATGGTAAGTCGTTGTCGATAAGATATTTACTTGTTGTACAAAATTTTTGTTTAGTCTTCTGTCTGAATAACTAAGCCAAGCTCAACATACTAAAATCTTTTAAGAGAAGAAAAGATAGATTTCATTATTTTTTAACAGAACAAATGTCGGGAATAATGTTGATATTTAGGGAATTGTTTCTGAATGAATTTGGCTTTGGTTTTCAATGAGAATTAAACCAAACGCGTACCTCTGCCGGTGCTTATATTTTCGGGATTAGTGATCAATATTTCCTGAACACCTTTCATTTTCGCCCGAAAGCCATTTTCGAGTTTAGGGATCATTCCGGCACTGATAACTCCTTCGGCTTTGTATTCATTGAATTGTGAGAGATTCAAGTCGTAAACCACACTGGCTTCATCGTCGGGATTGAGCAGTACCCCTCGTTTTTCGAAACAGAAGAAAAGAAAAACCTTATAAAAGTTCGAAAGCTCTGTGGCAAGTTCCGAAGCAATGGTATCGGCATTGGTGTTCAGAAGCTGTCCTTTCGTATCGTGGGTTAGGGGAGCTATCACCGGCACCACATTTTCTTCGATCAGTAAACAAAGTTCCGAAACGTTCACATCATCAACATCGCCCACAAAACCATAATCTATGTCTGTTACCGGTCGTTTATGCGCTTTTATCAGGTTGAAATCGGCTCCGGTTAAACCTACGGCATTCATGCCGCGAGCTTGTAATGCAGCGACAATTTTTTTATTTACCAAACCCCCATAAACCATGGTCACAACTTCAAGCATTTCAGAATCGGTAATACGTCTGCCATCGACCATTTTAGTTTCGAGGCCAAGTTTTTCGGCTACTACTGTGGCTGTTTTTCCACCACCGTGTACCAGTAGCTTGTGTCCCGAAATTTTCTTGAACTGGTTGAGCAGGGCATCCAACGCATCGGGTTGTTCCACTACTTTGCCGCCCACTTTTATGATCGTAAGTCTGTCCATGATATAATTTTCAACTAAATATTCAAAAAATTCCCGAGAATTCTGGCTCCAATGTCGCCGCTTTTTTCGGGGTGGAACTGGGTTGCATAAAAATTGCCCTTGTGTAAAGCTGCACTGAAAGGTAAAATATAATCGCTGGTTGCAATGGTATGCTCGCTTTTTTCGGCATAATACGAATGTACAAAATAAACGTATTCTTTTTCGCCTATGCCCAGCATCAAATTGGTTTTCAGGTCGTGGATGGCGTTCCATCCCATGTGAGGAACCTTTGTAATGTATTCTTCGCCGGGTTTGGGAATAAAGCGTTTCACTTTCTCATCAAAAATACCCAGGCACTTGGTATCGTTTTCTTCCGAGTGCGAACACATGAGTTGCAGCCCCAGACAAATGCCAAGCACCGGTTGTTTTAGTGAAACGATCAGCTCGTCGAGTTTGTGTTTTCGTAAATAGGCCATCGTAGTACTGGCTTCGCCAACTCCCGGAAAAATCACCTTGTCGGCGTTCCTGATCTTCTCCGGATCGGCTGTAATTTCTGCCTTCACACCCAGTCGTCCGAGGGCATTGTTCACCGATTCGATGTTGCCGGCATTGTATTTAATAATGACGATATTCATGTCTTTGTTTTCAAAGTTCAAAGCCTGCCTGCCGCAGGAAGGTCCAGAGGTGCAACCCGCGGACTATTGTTTTAACAAAAAGTCGATTACGTTGACCATTTCCTGAAATTCATCTTCTTTGTACAAACGGGTCATGTAAACGATTGTTCCTTTTTTGTCTACGATTACATTTCGGGTTACACCCGCGCCTTTTGCTGCAAAAGTATAGAAGATTGAAGCACCGGGATCAAGCGCGAGAGGGTAGGTAATTTTCATGTCTTCAGCAAATTGAGTCACTTTGTCGCGTGGTTCATCCATATCTACTCCTACCAGCACAAAATCTTTGTTGTTTTTGTTTTTCATCCAGATATCTGATTCGATGTGGGGCATTTCTTTGCGGCAAACCGAACACCAACTGGCGGTGAATTGCAGCATCACTACTTTCCCTTTCAAATCCTGTGTGGTAATTTTAGCGCCATCAGTCAGTTCCATACTGATTTCAGGTAGTTGTTGACCAATTTTTACGATGTACCCGTAATCTTTGGGAATTTCCTTTTCAGGAACGGCGGTTAGTTGTGCAAATGTTGTCATACAAACGAAGGTTAAAAATGTAATCGACAGTAGTTTTTTCATTGTAATTTTTCTTTTTTCTTAATCAAGCTAATCAAACGATTATTGGTTGTTGCAATGTACGCTACCCGGTAAAAATTAGTTGAAAACAACGGTCCGGTTTTTATACACCAGGATTTTTCGCTGGAGATGTTTGTACACTGCCTGCGAAAGTACAATTTTTTCTAGATCGCGCCCTTTTCTGATTAAATTTTGAATCGTATCGACATGACTGCAGCGGGTAACATCCTGCCCGATAATTGGCCCTGCGTCAAGTTCAGATGTCACGTAATGACTTGTAGCCCCTATAATTTTAACCCCGCGTTCGTGAGCCGCATGATAAGGTTTGGCTCCTGCAAATGCCGGTAAAAAAGAGTGATGGATGTTGATGATGCGGTTAGGAAACTGTTTTACAAAGTTCTCCGAAAGTACCTGCATATATCTTGCCAGCACCACAAAATCAATATTGTTTTCTTTCATTAATTTCATTTCGGCAGCTTCCTGTTCTTCCTTGTTTTCGCGGGTGACAGGGAAGTAGTAAAAAGGAATGCCAAAACGTTCGGCTACGGGTTTGAGTGTTTCGTGGTTACTGATGATGATCGGGATTTCGACGTCCCATTCTCCCGAGGTGTAGCGGCCTAAAATATCGAAGAGTGCATGTGGCATTTTCGACACAAAGAGCGCCATCCGAGGCACATCGTCCGAAAAATAGATTCTCCAGTTCATTTGTAGTGGTTTCCCGATCAGTGTGTCAAAATATTCACCGATCTTTTCAGCAGGAATGGCAAAATTATCGAGTTCCCATTCAACCCGCATATAAAAAATCTTTTCCTGCCGGTCGACATGCTGATCGAGGTAAAGAATGTTGCCGCTGTTCTTGTTCATGAACTCGGTTACTGTGGCCAGGATTCCCTGCCGGTCAGGGCAGTGGATCAATAACACGGCTGTATTTTTCTTATCTCGCAAAGGTTTTATGGTTTTCATTTTTCAGCCCCCTAATCCCCCAAAAGGGAACTTACCGAGGAGGTGCGGGTTTATTTAACTTTACTGTTAGTTTTCATACTCTTTTCCCTTGGGGAGGTCAGGTGGGGCTACAACGTCCCTTTAGTTGAAGGTAGTTCAAAATTAAAAACATCGCGCTTAATCGCCATTTTGATGGCTTTGGCAACCCCCTTGAAAATGGCTTCTATTTTGTGGTGTTCGTTGATCCCTTCAGCCCTGATGTTCAGGTTGCAGGCAGCCGCATCGGAAAACGATTTAAAAAAGTGCATAAACATTTCGGTGGGCATGTCGCCCACTTTTTCACGTTTAAAATCGGCTTCCCAAATTAACCACGGGCGACCCCCAAAATCGATGGCTGCCATCGCCAAACAATCATCCATCGGAAGGCAAAAACCGTAACGTTCCATGCCGAGTTTGTTCCCAACTGCTATTTTGAAAGCTTCACCCAATGCCAACCCTGTATCTTCAATAGTGTGGTGTTCGTCCACTTCCAGGTCGCCTTTCACGTGGATGCTGAGATCTACTCCGGAATGACGACCTATCTGGTTTAGCATGTGGTCAAAAAAGGGCAGTCCGGTCGAAATATCACAAACTCCCGAACCATCGAGATTCAATTCTACGTTAATTTTGGTTTCTTTTGTATTCCTTACCACAGTGGCCGTACGTTGCGGGGCTGCCACACATGCATAGATATCATCCCAGTCATCCGAGATCAGCACGCAGGTGTCTGATAAACCCTGTTTTTCAATTTCATCAGCCAGGTCGCCATTGTTGATAAAGATTCCTTTTGCCCCCAGGTTTTTAGCCAGTTGAATATCTGTCAACCGGTCGCCAATCACAAAACTGTTGGCCAGATCGTAATCGCCTTCGATGTATTTTGTAAGCATACCCGTTCCGGGTTTTCGTGTGGGCAGGTTTTCGTGCGGAAAACTGCGGTCGATACAGATTTCATCAAAAGTCACACCTTCGTTTTCAAACATTTTCAGAATAAAATTATGAACGGGCCAGAATGTTTCTTCAGGAAACGAACCGGTCCCCAGTCCGTCCTGATTGGTAACCATCACCAGTTCGTAATCAAGATTTTTACTTATTTGGTGCATGTTTCTGAAAACACCGGGAAGAAAACCAAGCTTTTCAAACGAATCGATCTGTTCGTCGGTGGTTTCAAAATTTAGCGTTCCGTCGCGGTCGATAAATAGTACTTTTTTCATTCGTTTACAATTGTTCATTTTTTTGGTAACTCATGGAACTCGCATAATCATATTCCAGTGTATTTAAGAACTTTTAATTATGCTCGTTTCATCTTATGATATCAGGTTTTTCAATGCTTTCAACAATATTTTGTTTTCGCTCTCCGAACCAATGGTAATGCGTAAACTGTTATCACATAAATTTACCTTCGAGCGGTCGCGAACGATAATTCCATTATCTGCCAGGTATTCGTAAATACCTCTTGCATCGTACATTTTCACAAGCAGGAAATTGGCATCTGAAGGATAGACCTGAACTACAAATGGAAGTTTTTGCAGCTTTTTTGCCATCTTTTCGCGCTCTTCGATCAACAGTCCTACCCACTCTTCGACCTGTTCATTTTGGTTGAGCAATTCAAGTGCTTTTTGCTGGGTAAGGATATTCAGATTATACGGGTATTTGATTTTGTTTAACACGGCAATTATTTCAGGCGAAGCAAATGCCATTCCCAACCGTATTCCAGCCATTCCCCAGGCTTTCGAAAAAGTTTGTAAGACTACCAGATTGGAGTAGTTGTCCAGATCACTTAACAGCGTTTTTCCGGGCGCGAAATCAATGTATGCTTCATCTACTATAACTAAGCCGCCAAAGTTCTGCAGCACATCAACTATAGAGTTTTTGCCGAGACTATTTCCTGTGGGGTTATTGGGCGAACACAGAAAAACAAGTTTGGTTTTTGCATTGCATGTTTCGAGAAGCGCTTTAGGGTCAAACTCAAAATCGGGGGTGAGCGGTACTTTTCGTAATTCGATTCCCGAAATTTCGGCAGCCACCTGGTACATACCGTAGGTGGGGTCGATGGTAACGATATTGTCGGTTCCCGGTTCGCAAAAGGCACGGATGAGCAAGTCGATTGGTTCGTCGCTGCCGTTGCCCAGAAAGACTTTTCCCGGATCAATATTTTTTAGTTTCGAAACTTTCGCTTTTACTTCGCGCTGCAACGGATCGGGATAGCGGTTATAGGGCTGGTTAAACGGGTTTTCGTTGGCATCGAGAAAAACCCTCGCTTCACCCGTGTATTCGTCGCGTGCCGATGAGTATGGTTTTAACGCTGCTATGTTTTTTCTGAGAAGTTTTTCAATTTTCATTTCCATTGTATTTCATGTGTCATGCCGAACTTATTTTGGTATCTGACCTGATTAAAATTGAGAACCTGAAACCAGTTCAGGTTGACGTACTTAACTTTATAAATTTTTCAACCGCAAAGTTACTGCATTTTTGTGTGCTTCCAGTTCTTCGGCATCTGCCATCTTTTCAATGGCCGGGCCAATGTTCTTCAATCCTTCAGCGCTTATTTCCTGAAATGTAATTTTTTTGAGAAAACTATCGAGATTAACTCCGCTGTACGAACGCGACCAGCCGTTGGTGGGGAGCGTGTGATTGGTACCCGAAGCATAATCGCCTGCACTTTCGGGTGTAAATTCGCCCAGAAAAACCGAACCTGCATTGATTATTTCTTCTGACAGATCGGTATAGTTTTTAGTGCTAATTATCAGGTGTTCAGGTGCGTATTTGTTTATCAGATCGATTTTTTGTTGTTGATCGGAAAGCGCAATTAAAACACTGTTCGAAAGCGCTTTCGAAGCCAGTTGCATCCTTGGCAGCTTGGCCAACTGTATTTCAATTTCGGCCAGGACCTTTTCGATGGTAAGTTGCGAGTCGGCTACCAGCACTACCTGGCTGTCGGCGCCGTGTTCGGCCTGCGACAACAAATCGGAAGCAACAAAAGCAGGTGTCGAAGTCGCGTCGGCAACTACCAGCACTTCAGAAGGCCCGGCGGGCATATCAATCGAAACATCGTTCATGCTGACCAATTGTTTGGCAGCCATTACATATTGGTTTCCGGGACCAAAAATTTTGTCGGTTTTTGGAACGGTTTCGGTACCGTAAGCCATGGCTCCAATGGCTTGTACCCCACCCAGTTTGTAAATTTGTGTTACACCAGCTACTTTGGCAGCATACAAAATTGCGGGATGGATTTTCCCTTCTTTATTTGGCGGCGAACACAACACAATTTTGCTGCACCCGGCGATTTGGGCCGGAATTGCGAGCATTAAAACGGTACTGAAAAGGGGAGCTGTCCCGCCCGGAATATACAATCCAACTTTTTCGATCGGAACGGCCTTCTGCCAGCAAACCACACCCGGTGTTGTTTCAATTTTTTGGAGCACAGGTTTTTGGGCTGAGTGAAAAGTTTCGATGTTTTTTCGGGCTATTTCGATAGCATTTTTCAGGTCGGCATCAACCAGTTTTTCAGCTTCAGAAATTTCGGTTTCGCCAACCATAAAATCATCGATTTCAATTCCATCAAATTTTGAAGTGAAAGTACGTAGCGCACTGTCACCGTTTCGACGGATTTCATTCAAAATTTCCTGCACTTTCCCATAAAGTTCGGAAACGTCGAACAAGGGTCTTTTTAGTATTTCAGCCCATGTTTTTTTGGGCGGATTGATATATGTTTTCATGCCAAAGCTTTTTTTGTATTAAACCGTATTGCTGGAAAATTGCCGGTGAACAAGAGGATCAGCCCAAGAAACGCAAAAACATCCCAGTAATATCCTTCGTGAATTGTTGAGATTATCAGGGCAATTACCGGTGTAATGATGGTAACGTAAACCGAACGGTCGGGCCCAATTTCTCCCCGCAGTTTCTGGTAACCCGGGAAAGCCACAATCGATCCAAACAGTGCGGGATAAATTAAGGAGACCGGATAAGTGACAGCGGTATCAAAAATGAAGGGTTTTTGCAGGACCAGAACGACCAGGAACATCGAGAAAACACCGTTTAACATGCCAAAAGCACTGGCCTGCAAAACAGGTATTTTTTTTCGTTGATTGTGAGCTGATAAAATATTTCCGAGCAAAGCGGAAATCAGGCCTCCCAAACCAAACATAAAAACAATAAAATTCTTCCCCCCAAAATTGAAACTACCCCACTCGTTTTTTAAAAGCAGCGCGGTCCCGCCAACTCCCAGGATGGCAGCCAAAATGAGATCGGCTTTTCTTTTTAACAGAACGGCATTAAAGAAAATAGTAAAGAAAATGATCATCGAAAAAACAACAGCCACAACTCCACTGGTGAGCATGGTTTCGGTTTGGTACACAAACCAGTAATTAATCCCGAAAAGACTCAAACCCAGTAAAAACATCAGGGAATGTTCGCGTAACCTAAACTTCATATTTTTCCCGCTGAAGTAGCAAGACAAGGCAAGCAGCAGTCTGGCCAGAATAAAACGATAGGAGACCGCAAGCGGGCCAACCGTTCGCGGCTGAAATTTAATGGCAACCCAGGTCGATCCCCAAATCAGCGCTGGCGGCGCAAATAGTATGTATTGTCTTTTTGTCACGGTTGGATTGAGTTTATCAAAATATCATTTTTTCAATCGGGACCACCAAAATACCTTCGGCGCCTGCTTTTTTCAGTTTGCCAATTACTTCCCAAAAATCGTCTTCCGAGATTACCGAATGCATTGAACTCCAGCCCGGTTTTGCCAGCGGGACCAGTGTAGGCGCTTTCATTCCGGGAAGCAGTTGAGTGATCTCTTCCACTTTTTCGTTCGGAATATTTAGCAAGATATACTTTTTCCCTTCTGCACGTTGCACCGATTCGATGCGGAAGATAAGTTCATCCAGAATTTCCTGTTTTTGGGGCGAAAGTTTCGGGTTGGCGATCAGCACTGCTTCCGATTTCATCACCACTTCCACTTCTTTCAAACGGTTGCTAACCAGAGTTGAACCCGAACTTACGATATCGAAAATAGCATCGGCGAGGCCGATTCCGGGTGCAATTTCCACCGAACCGGTAATCACGTGAATTTCGGCTTCAATATTATTTTCTTTTAGAAATTTCTTGAGAATTAGCGGGTAAGATGTGGCAATTTTTTTACCATCGAAAAACGAAAGCCCCGGGTAATCGAGCGATTTTGGAATGGCCAGCGACAGCCGGCATTTGCTAAAGCCCAATCGTTTGGCAATAATTACATTCTCGCCTTTCTCTGCCATTTCGTTTTCCCCAACAATTCCAATGTCGGCCACGCCATCGGCCACGGTTTGGGGGATGTCGTCGTCGCGGAGAAAGAGCGCATCCATCGGAAAGTTTTTGGCTTCCGAAACCAGGGTTCTTTTTCCAAGGCTCAGTCCAATGCCGGCTTCGTTAATCAGCCCCATCGAATCTTCGTTGAGCCTTCCTTTTGTTTGAATCGCGATTTTAATTTTGTTTTCCATTATTTTATTTGGTTACAGTATAATAATCTTCTTTAACCCCCTGTTTTCACTTTCAGCTCCGTCAGGCAGAGCTTCCGGCTCAAACTGTCCCTCTAATTTAGGAGGACATTGAGGAAAGTGGCACGGCTGGACCGGGCCATCTCCGAAATAGGGGGTATTTATTAAAATTTGCAAAGAACGCTAAATAATAAAAAAGGCCTGCCATTTCCGGCAAGCCTTTCGAATATCTTATAATCAGACAATACAATTACAGCCTACCTGTTGGTTGGTTAATACCATGATGGCCGTGATGTGCAAGTCTGTTTATCATTTCAATTAATTTGTGACAAGTATAGTTATAAATTTAAAGCGGGGCACCTGTTCGGCTTTTAATTTAAAGTTAAAGTTAAGTCGGTTCGAAAAGTCAAGGGCACGTGGGTGATGTCGATTCTGATCGGAATCATTTATAAACGGCGAATTGGAATTCGCCGCACCCGGGGAATTTGCCACACCCATCGCCGTACCCGTGGGACCCGGGGACTCCGATCCACGATTTATTCAGCACTCCAACTACCTGGCCAATGCCGCCAATCACTCACGAATCTGGCATTCACCGGATTATTCAGCGTATATTCTATGGCGTAATACAAGTGTTTTTCATCGCGGATGGTTGTGTCGAAACTCTCTTTTTGCCAAAGCGGCCCTTGCCGGTTTTCCAATTTATTAATATGGCTTGCAGAAAAACGTTTTACCGAATATAAAATATCCTGCAAATAAACAGGGTTTCCGTTTTCATCTTTTTCGAACACCTCAAACACCCAGTGAACATGATTTGGCATAATACAAAAGGCTTGATTTTGTATCGTTTTTCCTTCCCAAAACATCAAAGTATGAATCATAACTGAAAGATTTTCAGGTTTCAATAAATCTATTTTTGGATTTCTTTCAGCATCCTGCAAATCATCGTAAGCTTTGATGTATTTTTTACGGAGGGTATAAAATTCTTTTCGAAGTTTTTCGGTTTCGGTGAAGCTCGTCTTGAATTCCGGGTGATGCTGATTCCGATCAGCATCTTTTCTTGTCGGCGGTTCGGAAACCGCCGCATTCATCTGCGATTTCAAGATTTCCAGTTTATCGGTATATCGTTTCAAAGCTTTATTGGGCACTGCACCTTTTAAACTCCAGGTTACAAAATACGCTTGTCCGGGTTGCTGAAAATGGGGCAGATTGTGTTTGTAGAATTCTTTCTTTTGCATAAGTGTTTGGCTTGATCCTGCAATTTATAAAAAATAATGGGTGATGCGGTTTCCGAACCGCATCTTTTAAACGGCGGATCGGAATCCGCCGGTCCTGAGTGTGATGCCGATTCCGATTGGCATCTTTTCTTACCAGTGGAATTGCATTGTTAATTTTCGGCAGAACGCGTGCCGACAGGCAGGCAAACCGCTGGCCTCGTTGATAGCGAAGATGCTTCGGTTTACGAAACAAAATTTGCATACTTCAGCAGGATGGCTATTTTTGTTAAAAAACTGATAAACCAATGAAGAAAATTATATTCGCATTTGTAGCGATGTTGCTGCTTGTTTCGATGGCTATTGCGGGCAATAAAAACGAAAAAAAGCTTTTTGCCGACAAGCAGATAAAAAAAACCATGCTGAAAGCGCTGAACTGGCAGTTAAAACACCCGAAACATCAGTTGTACGACTGGACCAACGGTGCTTTTTATGCCGGTGTATTCGCAGCCTACGAAACAACAGGTTCGCCAAAAGTGTGGGATGCGCTGATTGAAATGGGAGAAGCCAACGAATGGAAACCAGGCCCCCGGTTGAAACATGCCGACGATCATGTTATCTGCCAGACCTACATCGACATGTATCGTTTAACCAGGGATAAAAAAATGATCGGGCCATTTGCCGAAACCATGGTGAAATTCAAGGAAACTCCGTTCCAGGCAGAAGGAATTCAGAAAATTACGTGGTGGTGGTGCGATGCCCTTTTTATGGCGCCGGCTGCTTATGTAAAATTGGGTGTGACTTTGAAAGAAGATGACTACCTCGAAATGACAGACAAGCTCTGGAAAGAATGCTACGATCTGCTTTGGGACGAAGACAATCATTTGTATGCACGCGATTTAAGTTATGTTTGGACAGCTGATAATCAGGATCCGAAGAAAGAAGCCAACGGTGAAAAAATATTCTGGTCGCGCGGAAATGCCTGGGTTATAGGTGGACTGGTCCGGATCTTAAAAGAACTACCACAGGACTATCCGAATCGGGATTTTTATATTCAGAACTACAAGGAAATGGCGGCACGTATTGTTGAACTGCAGCAGGAAGATGGATTGTGGCGCGCGAGCTTGCTCGATCCCGACTCGTACCCAGGTGGCGAAGCCAGTGGTTCGGGTTTTTATACCTACGCGTTGGCCTGGGGAATCAATAATGGAATACTTGACAGTGAAACCTATTTGCCAGTGGTGAAAAAAGCCTGGATCGGTTTAAACGGATTGATACAGAAAGATGACAGGGTAGGTTGGTGTCAGCCCATTGGGGCCGATCCCAGGAAGAACTTTAGCAACGAAAGCTGGGAAGTATTCGGTACCGGTGCATTTTTACTGGCAGGCAGCGAAGTAATAAAATTAAAATTAAAACAATAAAAAAGGCTCCTTTATGGAGCCTTTTCTTTTGCTATGCTTTTTTTTCTTTTTTAGCGGTGAGTTTCATGTCACCTACGGGTGATTTAACCATACCGGAAAGCGATTCTCCGTCAACGGTGGAAGTAACGGTTACATAACCGCCCTCGATATACACACTAAAGCTGAGTGTTACTTTTTCAAGAATTACCCCTTCAAGCTGCATTTTCGATCCGTCGATCAGTATCAGCATTCCGGCAAGTTTGCCGTCTTTTTCAGAAAACGAAAGAGTTCCTTTTTCAAAACCATAGGGGGCTGTAGGAACTTCATATTTCCAGTCGCCAACAATATCTTTGTGGCGAACCTTTGCCGAGGCATTAAAACTACCGGCTACAATTGCCAGCATAAAAGTGAAGATGATCAGTTTTTTCATTTTACCCTGTTTTATTGATATAAAAGTTTCGCGTTTTCTCACGCACTTCAAAATTGAAATCCTTCGGGCACATTTCCAAATTAATCGAACGGTTTTTATATGCCCTGCAACTTGTTTGCGTATCTTGTGGCCCAAAATCAGGGCACGATTTTTGAATTCCCTGATTTTCTTTTTTATTACAAGTTCAGAATAATTTATGCGGAAAATCAAATTTTTAGCTCTTGCCTTGCTTACAGTCTTGTTGGCGTGTAATCAGGCAGAAACAGGTCACAAAGGGCCTTTGGAAATCAGCTTGAAACAATCAACCGATGTTATTCCGATTTCCGGTTTTGTTTCTTCGGTGGAATATATTGAATTGAAGCTGAACGAAGCAGGTATTTCATTGGGTGAAGTGGAAGCGGTAAAGAAAATTGGCGACGACTGGTTAATTAAACATCGACAGTCGGGTAGCAGCAGTTTTTTGCGATTGAATAAAAATGGTGCGTTTATAATTGAACTTGCGGGCAAAAAAAATAAGGAAATTCAAACCCCGCTGGATATTATCGAATATAAAAACGGCTATGCTATTTTAGCCGGAAACGGTATTCATGAAGTGGCAAAAGATGGCAAATACATCAAACAACTTGTAAAAGGCGCCAGTTCGGGATCTTGTTTCTTCGAAGACCGCAATCAGTTTTATATTCTGAATGAATTGAAAGAAGGAGAAATTTTTGAAAAAGCAGGTAACAGCAGTAGATCAGCGGAAAATTTACCTGATCGGGTTCAACGGATGATGTACACTTCGGTGCAGGATGCGGGTAAAAACCAGGTTCATTTTTTCTCGACTTTAAGTGATAAGGTATATGCTCTTGAAAATAAAAATGCCGAACCGGTGGTAATGTTGTCGGGCGGCGAGCTTCCTACTTTTGCCGATGTTTTAGAAAAAGCAAAAGATATGGATGAATTGGAAACCATAAAGTTTCTTCGCGAATCAGAGCATGTTATTGTTCGGAAATACCTCGAGAACCAGGATTATATCTACCTGACATACTGGGTTGGCTCGTATTCGACTACTGCTATTTTGAATAAAAAGACAAGCGAAACCAGGTATTTAGGGATTGGTGTGAATGACATCGACGGCGGGATTTGGGAAAGGCCTCTTTTTCTTACTTCCAAAAACGAACTGGTAATTCCTCTATCGGCCTACAAAATAGGCGGACATAAAATCTCGAATAAGAAAGAAAGACATTTTGCACGTTTGCAGGAGAAAATAGCAGCAAGCGGTAACCCGGTACTGATGCTTTGTAAACTTAAATAGGGAACACTTTAAATTCTTGTGGAGTTTAACTATCTCAAAACCTAAGTTCAAGCGGGTGATCTCCTCCAATCGTCGGAGCTTCCCGCTTTCTCTAAGGTTTTGCTTTGAATAAGCTCTCGACCAAAGGAGGCCATTCTCTCGATAAAACGTCAGCCGAAAACTCAACCCCCCTCCAACGAACACCCTTAAATGAATTTTATTTGATAGAGACTGCTCCACAAC